>JANQES010000131.1 GCA_028278205.1 Rhodothermales bacterium | reverse complement strand
GGCCTTGGGGTTCTCTCTGAGGTCGGTGTAGCGTAGTTTTGCCATGGCGGGAAGATACGTCACCGATCCCTATACAACCCTTATTCCGTATAAGGTCTAACGAATGGGGAGGGGCGATTATGCCCCCTTGCGTAGTCTTTTTCATCCGCCCCGTGCTGGCACCTCAGCGAATCAACACCATCTTCCCCGTGCGCGAGACGCCGTCGCCTTCGAGCCGGTAGAGATACAGGCCTGCCGGCAGCGAGGCGGCCCGGAATACGATCTTATTGACGCCAGGATTCAAGGCGCCTTCGAAAGGCACGTCGACGCGTTGGCCGAGCAGGTTGTAGATGGTCATCCGCGCAGACCCGGCCTGGGCCGGCGCCCGGACTTCAATGACCGTCTCGTCGGTGAAGGGATTGGGATACGGGGCGCGCACCTCGAAGCCTTCCGGAATCGTAGCCTCGTCTTCGGTAGCGGTGACGAGGCTCTCGGCGCGCAGAATGGCGGCGTTGGCGTCGATGATGCCCCAGCCGAGGAAGTTGTCCGGATTATTGGCCTGGCTGGCTGTTTCGCGCAGGATGTCGCGAATTTCAATCGGATTCAGATCGGGATTGACCTGAAGCATCTGCGCGGCGACGGCGGCCACCATCGGGCTGGCAAACGACGTGCCGCTGCCCCGGCTGTTGTAGGCTCCGGACGTGGAGGCCAGGTAGATGCTCGATCCCTGTGCGGCGACGTCCGGCTTGGTGCGTCCATCCGCCGTCGGGCCGACGCCGCTGAAGCCATTGCGCGTTCCGAAATTATTGACCGAGCCGACGGCAATTACCGAGTCGCCGTCTGCCGGGGTGGTGATGAAGCGCCAGGAACGGGTGCCCTCGTTGCCGGCGCTGCACACGACGACCACGCCCAGCGAGGCCGCATGATCGAAAGCCACGGTCGTGATGCCGGTGTCGCCGTCGAGGTCGGCCTGGGTGTAGCTGTGCTGGCCCGCATCAAACTCGCTGTAGCCCAGCGACGAGTTGACCACATCGACGCCCTGCGATTCCAACCATTCCAGACCGGCCACAAAGTTGTCTTCCTCGCTATTTTTTTCATAGTCAGACTGGCCGAATTCGGTCGTGGCGGCTAGCACCTCGGCCCCATAAGCTGGCCCGACAATGTGGCCTTCTTCGAACCCGACGGCCACCGAGGCTACCGACATCCCGTGGCGGCTCGTCTGATTGGAACCGTAAGCAGCTTGATCCGTCGCCGTGAAATCGCGCACTTCGATGAGGCGTCCGGAATCGGGGATATGCCGCAAGGCGCGGTGGTCGAAGTGTTGCCCGGTGACGAGGTCGTACCGGGTGTCGAGGAAGCCGATAATTACGCCGTCGCCGTTGATGCCGCGTTCGATGGCCGGCACGGCGTTGACGAGTTCGAGTTGCGCCAGCGACTGGCCGTAATCGATGCTGGTGCTTTTGCCAGCCGCAGGCGGATCGATAGTCGGCGGTGCGGTAGGGTCGGGCTCCGGCGCTGCGGCGAGCAGAGCTACCGGACGAATCTCCCGGACGAACGGGAGGGCGCGCACAGTCTCGGCCTGCCGGTCGGAGAGCCGGGCGCTGACGGCGTTGAGCCACCGGCTTTGATGGAACGGCGTAATGCCCAGCTTTTCGAGCGCCGCGAGGTAGGCGGGCGAGAGCGGGGCATCGGCCATCGACGACTGCCCGGTGCCGCGCTTGAGCCGGCGCTGAAGGGCGCGTTCGGTCAGGTATCCGGCTTCCACCGTCATCGTTTTGCCGGCGTCGTCGAGCTTATCGCTCAGGAAGATCCAATATTTGGTCTCCGGGGCGGATTGCGCCAGGGCCGATTGCCCGGCAGCGAACGCCAGCACAAGGCCGGCCAGAAGGAGGATGCGGGGGGTACGAACCGATTTCATAACGGTACTTCGGCGAGTAGGGGGACGATGAGTGATTCTGGAGCGTTTGAAGCAAAGATCGTGCTTTCCGTTTCAAGTACTGCGTATTATTGAACGCCCCTACGCAATACGAAGTACGCAATACGCGTCGCTTCCCAGGTTCCATAATCACGCTGATAAATAGGGTAGCACCAGATACACCATGTAGCCCACGAATCCCGTCAGCAGCACACCGCCTTCGAGACGCGTGATGCGGTAGCTCGTCCAGGCCAGCGGCAGCAACAGCACGCAGAAGCCCAGCATCACCGGAAAATGGACCGACAGCGACTCGGTCTCGACCGACAGCGGATGGATAACCGAGACGAAGCCGATGACAAAAAGCACGTTCAACAGGTTGCTGCCCAACACATTACCCATCGACATGTCGGGGTCCTTTTTTAAGGCGCTCATCAGCGAAGCGGCCAACTCCGGCAGGCTCGTGCCGATAGCCACCACCGTCAGGCCGATGACCATCGAACTGACGCCGAGCCACTCGGCAATGTTGACGGCGGAATAGACCATCAGCCGGGCGCCGACGGCCAGCAAAACGATTCCGCTGATCAACAAGGTGATTTTCTTGTACGCAGGCGCCGACAGGTCTTTGCGCTCGAAGTCAGAGATTTCTTCGGTAGGGAGTTTCTGCGCGTGCCGTTTGCAGTCGATCACCAGAAAAACCAGAAAAGCCACCAGCCCCAGGATCAGGAAGAACCCGTCTACCTGGCTGATGACGCCGTCGAGGGCCATCAGGTAGAACAACACCATCACGCCCATCATGATGACGTATTCTTTGCGAAGCGTGTTGCGCGAGACCGTCAGCGGCAAGATCAGCGCACTGGCGCCGAGAATCAATGCGATGTTGCAGATGTTCGACCCGACGACGTTGCCCAGCGCGAGGCCGTCTTGGCGCGAGAGCGCCGCGAAAAAATTCACGACGAACTCGGGCATCGACGTACCCAGGGCCACGACCGTGATGCCGACGACGAGGCGACGAATGCCGTATTTCAAGGCCAGGCTCGCCGCGCCTCGGATGAGCCATTCGGCGCCGAGGTAAAGCAAACCCAGCCCACCGGCGAAAATCAGCAGTTGCCAGATCATGCGGTGTTGGTAATAATCTATATGAAAGGTTGAACGCGTTGTAGGCGTCAACCGCGTTATATGGGGGCGTAAAGTATTTTAGTGTTAAGGTGTTTCAGTGTTTTAGTTCTCCTTTAACTTAAACACGATAACACCCGTTCACGCAAACACCATCACGAGACAGAACGCGTGAGGGTCTGTCTGTGGAAAGCGCCGGGTAACAGGCGCGCCGGCGAAGCGGATTCCGGAGGCGCTTCGCCTCTGTCCATCCAAACTGTAGCCTCCGGTGCTAGTTCCGCCAGCAACGGTGGCAGGCGCCGCAGGGCGAGCCTGTCGGGTCCTTCAGGCACGTCACATATTCGATCCAGGTTCTGAAAAACAATCACAGGAAGCCTCCTATGGCCTCAAGTACCGATAAGTTTCATGGAACGCAGTTCAAAAAGCCTGCGTAATGGGTAAGAGATGGTGAAACTTCCCAGCATGGGATTGCATACTCTATCGCAAACCGATAGCTTTAAATCAACACGCCGGGATGGCGGAATAGGTAGACGCAACGGACTCAAGGATTGGGTCTCCCTCGGGGAAACGCGAGGGTAAGAAAGGGATCAAACTCGGTGAACCCTTAACAGGTCACGCTGATGGCAACGCCGAGCCAAGCCCCGATGCTTGTCTTTGCAGCGTCGGGGAAGGTGTAGAGGCCAGACGGTCCCTGCCTACGTCTCGACCCCGTCGAGATAGGGTAAAGGCATGGTCCAGACCACAAACGCGCCTACGCAGATGCGGCAGTGAAAGCTGTAGTGGTACGTAAAATCCGTTGGCCTTCGGGCCGTGCGGGTTCGAGTCCCGCTCCCGGTACTAGTTGTTTGTTGTAAGTCGCCGACTTGTCGAGCTTTGCGAAAAGTCAAAATCGGCAGTTTACAACTGAGTTAACAACTTGCTCTGAAAAAAGGCGCTCTTCCTTCGGGGGAGCGCCTTTTGTGCCTTTCTACG
>JANQES010000130.1 GCA_028278205.1 Rhodothermales bacterium | reverse complement strand
GTCGGTGAAATCGATCATTGAGGCGGCATTGGTCCCGTCGAGGTTAGTCAGCGTAAACTCCAGCGTAACCGGGTCGCCGGGATTGACCGGGTCGTCGGTGAACTCCTTGGTCAGTTCTAGCAGGGTGTTGTTGACGATCAGCTCGTCCTGCGCCGGGTCGACTATGACCGCGCCGCCCTGGCTAGCCGTGAGACTGCTCGTGATGTTGGTATAGGTGCCGTCCGCCGCCCCGAGAGGCACCAGCACCTCAACCTCAATGTTGCATGTCTCTCCGCTCATCACGCTCCCGCCGGTATAGATCAGAAAAGTCGTCCCGCTCAGCGATCCTCCGCATTCGTCGAGAGACGGCGGGCCGGTGGCGGCGAGGCCGGTGAGTTCGAGTTGCAGATTGTCGGTGAAGAAGGTGATGGTGGCGTCCTCGGTCGGGTGGACGTTCTGGATCGTGAAGCGCAGCGTCGTGGTTCCGCCGGCGATGACCGGATTGTCGAGAAACTCCTTGGTGAAGATCAGGCCGGAGACCTTGAAGTCGTCCGAGGCTGCGGCCGAGGTCGCCGTCAGGCCCTCCACCGTAGCGCTGACGCCGCTGGTGGTGTTGGTGTACGTGCCGGGGGCGGCGCCTGCGGGCACGTCGAGCGTGACGCTGAAGGTGCAGATCTCTCCGGGCGACAGGGTGCCGCCCATAAAGGTCAGCACGCCGCTCGATTCGCTGAGGGTGCCGGTGCCGGGATCTCCGCCCACGCCGTCCGGGTCGCAGGCCTCCATGAGCGGAAGCCCGGACGCCGTCAGGCCGGCAAGCGGCGGCACGAGGGCGGTCAGGTCGTCGGTGAAGGTGATGGCCGTGGCGTCGCCGGGGGCGTTGGGCGAGTATTCAAGGGTGAACTGGAGGGTGACGGTGCCGCCGGGCGCCACCGGATCATCGGTGAATTCCTTGGTCAAGCTTGGCGCGGCGATCACCGTGAGGTCGTCGCTGGCGGGCTCGCCGATACGGGTGGCGCCGTCAACGGTGGCGGTGATCTCTTCGGTGGTGTTGGTGTAGATGCCGGGCTCGAAATCCGCAGGTATCGTCACCGTCACGTCGATGGTGCAGGCGTCTCCCGACATACCTGCTTCTGCCAGCGTACCGCCGGTCAACCGCAAGCCCTGCCTCTCGGCGTCGTTGTTGGGGGAGTATAATGCCAGCGTACCGCCGCACGCTGCTGCCGGCAGCGATGGGGAGACGATCGTCACCGGGACGGGCAGGAAGCCTGTCGTCGGGTCCGGGGGGAAGCTGGCGCTACCGTCCGTCAACTCATCGTCGAAGGCAACGTCGGTCGCGCCCGAGGTAGCGCTGGTGTTGGTGATGGTGAACCGGATGACCACGTCGTCGCCGGGGTTGACGACCGGGTCTGGGGCCAGCGTCCCAACCTCAAGAAACTCCTTGGTCAGGATCGGCACAGGCTCGACGAAGATGTCGTCGCTGGCCATGTTGCCGGTCACCGGAGAGCCGCCGACGGTGGCGCTGATAGCGCCCGTGGTGTTGGTGTATTGACCGGGTGTAGCGCCGGCCGGCACAGAGAGACGTACACGGATCGTACACGAGGACTCCGCCGCCACCGTGCCGCCGGAGAACGTGATCATGGACGTCCCGACGCCCGCGACGGTGCCGCCGCAGTCATTCGAGAGCAGACTGTCAAAAGTGATGTCCGGCGTGCCCGGCAGGATGGCCGACAGGTCGTCGGTGAAGCCGACACCGGTGGCCGCGTCAAACCGATCCAAGTTATCGATGGTGAATTCCAGCGTGACCGTGTTGCCGGGCGGCGTCGGGTCGTCCGTGAACATCTTGGTCAGCGCGATCGGAGTGATCGTCACCTCCAGTTCGTCTGTCGCCTTGCCCGCCGACGTAAAATCAGCGAGCAAATCCCCCGTCACGTTGGTGAGCGAGCCGATGCCGGTGGCAACCACGTCGACGGTGACGGTGCAGGTCGCCCCGATGGGCAGCACCTCAAAACCGGGTAAAATAGTATTCCCATCGGCGGCGAGGATGATGACGCTGGTCCCGGCGTCGGCGATGAGGTCGGTGGCCGGTAAGCTTGCGCTGACGCAATCGGTGGAAGCGTTGGGCGGGTCGGCGATCACCAGGCCCGTCGGCAGGTTGTCGGTGAAGTCCAGGTTGCCCACCCGCGCCGGGTTGAGCGAGTTATCGATGGTGAACGTCAGCGTGCTCCTGCCGCCGAGCGGGACGGAGCTCGGCGCAAAGCTCTTGCTGAAACCGGGCAGGGTCGTGACGACCGTCAGGTCAACGGGAGAACTCATACTCGTGCCGGCGCTCGACGTGAGCGTAACGGCCGGGTTGGTGTGCACGCCGGGCGTGCTGGCCGTCACGTTGACGGTGATGGTGCAACTCTCCACACCGCCGATCTGGGCGTCGCTCAGGGTGATGGTCGTGCCGCCGTCCGGAGCGCTGAGGCTCCCGCTGATGCCGAGGTCGCAGTCGGTCGAGGCGTTGGCCGGGTCGGCGATCGTGATCGCGGCGGGCAGCACGTCGGTGAACGCGAGGTCCGTCACCGGAGCCTCGTTGCCGTTGGTGATGGTGAAGGTGATCGTGCTGACGCTGCCCGGCCCGATGGTATTGGGCGTGAAGACCTTCGAAAGCGTCGGCTGGGCGTAGGCCTGCGTCGCCGTCAAACCCATCATCAGGATGAGCGCAAGAATAGCGAACCAGCTTTTGCGGGGGACTATAGCAGAACTTCTCATAGCATCGACTCAGGTTTTGCGCTGCCTCAGGGCAGGGCGTACGAGGGCGACAGGGTGGGCGTCTCGACCTTCAAAAGGGAAATAAACGAAGCAAAATCGCTGCTTTTGCCAGATCGGCCCTGGATGATCTCGTGGGGGACGCAGGGCCGCCGGGGGGAGATGTGCCGCAGGCACGAGGGCAAGTGGGTACGCGCGGCGAAATTGCTGAACCGAAGTCTACAAAAAAGCCGTCAAAAAATCTTCACAATTATTTTCGCCTTTGCCAAAAAAACAGATCCGCCATCATCGTCACGCCACCCTTGTACGCCCGGCGCGCGCTTAATACCTTTGGATTGCAAATGGGCAAATGAGCAAATCGGCAAATGAGCAATCAAATCCCTTTTGCCATTTGCCATTTGCCATTTGCCGTTTTCGCTTCCCCTGCCCCCCTAAACCCTGCACCTGCTATGGATCGACGACACTTCGTAAGCAAGCTGGGCCTGGGTGTGGCTGCGGCCTCGCTTCGGCCCGATGCGGTGGAACGGATCTGGGCGGCGTCTCAGGCCCGAACGGGGCGCTCGGCGGAAGACGTGGCGCGGGACGAAGACTTCTGGTTCCAGGTCCGCCACGCCTTCACCATCGATCGCAACCAGATCAACCTCAACAGCGGCAGCGTCAGCCCCGCCCCGCGCGTGGTGCAGGAGGCCATGAAACAGTACCTCACCATCGTCCACATGAGCCCATCGTTGTGGGTCGATGAGATGCTGATTCCGCAGCAGGAGGCGCTTCGCCAGCGTCTGGCCGGGATGTTCGGCTGCGACGCGGAAGAACTCGCCGTCACCCGAAACACGTCCGAGGCGTTGCAGATCGTGCAACTGGGCCTCAAGCTCAAACCGGGCGACGAGGTCTTGACGACCACGCAAGACTATCCCCGGATGCTCACCACCTGGCGCCAGCGCGAACGCCGCGACGGCATCGTCCTGAAGACCTTCCCCATCCCCACACCGCCAGACGACATCGACGAACTGTACGACCTGTTCGAGCGCGCCATCACGCCGCGCACGCGGGTTATACATTTCTGCCACATCACCTACACCGCCGGGCAGATCTTCCCCGTCAAAAAAATCTGCCGGATGGCGCGCGAGCGCGGCATCGAGACCATCGTAGACGGCGCCCACGCCTTCGCCCACTTTCCCTTCACCCGCGACGACCTCGACTGCGACTACTACGGCACCAGCCTCCACAAATGGCTCACGGCGCCCTTCGGCACCGGCTTCCTCTACGTCCGCCGCGACAAGATTCCCGGCGTCTGGCCGTTGATGGCCGCCCCGCCCTCGCTCGACGACAACATCCGCAAGTTCGAGCAAATCGGCACGCATCCGGTCTCCAACCGCAACGCCATCGGCGAGGCCATCACGTTCAACAAAAGCATTGGCATCGACCGCAAAGCCGCCCGGCTGCGCTATCTGCGTGAACGCTGGACCGGGCAAGTACGCCACCTGCCGGGCGTCCAGTTGCTGACGTCGTCCGATCCTGCGCAGGCCTGCGCCATCGGCACGATGCGCATCGACAGCATCGGCGCGCAGGCGCTGACGGATCATCTTCAGAAAAAATATCGCATCCACGTGCGGCCCCGGTTCGTGCCGGACGAATGGGAAGGCATCCGCGTGACGCCCAACGTCTTTACGACGCTGGCCGAAGTGGACGCCTTCGCCCACGCCATCGAAGACGTAGCGCGGAATGGGTTGTAGGTGCTCGCCTTTGGCTCGCTGTCATTGATGGTCATTCGTTCGCTGCGCTCACGTCATGGGCACGCTTCGCGTGCGTCATTCATTGTTGGTTTCAACGAATGACAATAAATGACGCGCCCGCAGGGCGCCAATGACAGCGAGCCGAAGGCGAGCGTAATGACCAATGACCCTTTTTACGAAGCGCTACGCATCGGTTTAACAAAGAACCGCCCTCATGCTGACCGGAATAGATTACGTCGTCGTCATCGTGTACCTGATCGGCATCATGCTGCTCGGGTTTTATTTCAAGAAATTCGTTCATTCATCGAAGGATTTTTTTCTGGCCGGCAAGACGTTGCCGTTCTGGGCCATCGGCATGTCGATTGTCGTTTCCGACATCGGCGCGCTCGATTTTGTAGGGATTTCCGGGCAGGCCTATCGGTACGGGCTGGCCGTGGGCAATTTCGACTGGATCGGGTCGGTGCCGGCGATGTTGCTGGCGGCGTTCATCTTCGTGCCCATCTTCTGGAAAGCCGGGCTCTACACGATCCCCGAATACCTGGGCCGGCGCTACAACGACGCCGTCCGCGTGGTCGCTTCGGTGACGTGGATCATCTTTTTCGCCTTCAACCTGGGCATCATTTTCTGGGCCAGCGCCGTGCTGCTCAACGCGCTGATGGGCTGGCCCATCTGGGTGTCGATCCTGCTGACGGCGGCCATCGTGGGGCTTTACACCATCTTCGGCGGCCTCGCTGCCGTCGTCATGACCGACGTCGTGCAGATGGTCGTCATGTTCGGCGGCGGCGCCATCCTGGTGATCATCGGCTTCGAGCACGTCGGTGGCTGGGACGGCCTCGTCGAAAAGGTGACGGCGCGCGGCCCAGCCTACGAAAACCACTTCGACCTGATCCTCCCGGTCGATACCCAGACGCCGTTTCCGTGGACGGGCATCCTGTTCGGCCTGACGTTCGTGATGGCGAACGCGTACATGATCGGCAATCAGGCCATCGTGCAGCGGTGCCTGGCGGCCAAGAGCGAATGGCACGCCAAGGCGAGCATGATCTGGGGCGCTTTCCTGAAAATGTTCATCCCGGTGCTGGTGTTGTTTCCGGGCCTGATGGCTATCGTCTTGCTGCCCGATCTCGAAGACGGCGACCAGGCCCTGCCGATGCTCATCCGCACGCTGCTGCCACCGGGGCTGAGCGGGCTGATGTTCGCCGCCTTCCTGGCCGGGCTGATGTCGAGCATCGATTCGATGCTCAACTCCACGGCCACGCTCTGGACGAAGGATCTCTACGAGCGATTCATCAAAAAAGGCGCCTCCGATCAGCACTACCTCACCGTCGGGCGCCTGGCGACGGTGGCGTTGCTGCTCTTCGGCGTGGCGACCTCGCCGGTGAGCAGCAATTTTCCGGGCATTTACGTGGCGGTGCAGACGTTTTTGTCGTTCTTCCAGGGGCCGGTCTTTTCGGTCCTGCTGCTGGGCATGTTCTGGAAACGCGCCACGCCGTGGGGCGGGCTGGCCGGGCTGGTGGGCGGCATCACGGTCTCGGCGTTGCTCTATGCGTTCAAAGGCGCGCTGTTTACTATCGAAGACCCGTTTCTCTACGTCTCGTGGTGGTCGTTCGTGGCCGGGTTTGTCCTCACCATCACGGTCAGCCTGTTCACCAAACCGCACCCGGACGCGCGCCTCGGCGGGCTGGTTTTTCGAATAGGCAAATGAGCAAAGGGGCAAAATGGCAAATCGGCAAATCGGCAAATGAGCAACCAAATCACATTTTGCCATTTGCCCATTTGCCATTTTGCAATTTAAACACACGGAGCCATGCTGAACTTCGACTGGTTAGCCGACGTGCCCATCGGGGCCGCCAGGTGGGTGTTTCTAGTGCTGTTCATCGTCATCGGCCTGGTCGTGCTGATGATCCCGAACGAGTATATCTATGCGGGCCTTGAAAGGCGGCGATGGTGGCACAATCTGAAGCTGTGGGCGCTCGGTGTTTTGGCGTTTATTTTTGTGACGTATTATGTGTTCTAAGTGCAATGAAAATAAATTTATAGGGCCTTTCTAGATATTTGAAGTCTGTGTTCTCTAGCTTGATCCCGGCGTGATGGCATGATCGTGTTTGTTTGTCCTTTTGGCTTGATCCAAAAGGACCAAAAGATCAAGACGCTACCCGCTGGGCCTGAACTACGCTCCGGCACGCGGGAAAATTTGAAACTCGCTTCGCTTTGCTCCGCTACGCGAAGCTCAGACAGCAAATTTTCCTTGTTCGCGTGCCTGCGCTCCGTTCCGGGCGGCCCACCGGCTAAGGTCGCCTTTTTTTGTTTTCTTTTTTTCTTTTTCCCCTTCTCCCTCTCACCCTTCGCCCATCGCCCTTCGCTTTTCGCCCTTCGCCCATCACCCTTGGCCACATCCCATTGGCTATTCGCCCTTTCTCCCTCTCACTCTCTCCCCCTTTCCCAAAATCCCCAAGAGCCATTCGCCTCACCCTCTAAACGCCGTCTGAATTTTCCTCACGGCCTCGACGATCAGGGCGGTGTCTTCTTCGCTGCCGAGGAGTGTCTGATGGATCAGCCAGACGCCCTCCCAGGCTGCGCGTTCGGTGTTGGGGAAAGGGGCATCGAGGAAGGCGTGCTGCTGGTCGCGCTGGTCCGGGCTGAGGCGTTGCCGGTAGGCGCCGCTGCGGAACAGGTCTAACTGATGCAGCGGCGGATAGCTGGCCTGCGTCGGGATGCCCTCGGCGTTGAGCGCCTCGATGAACTCATCGATAGGCGTGCCGCCGAAGGCCTGCCGGTCGTAGTGAAAGAGGTAGCCGTAATGACCGTTGCGCGTGCAGCGCCGGTCTTGCGCCTGCGGCGTGATGCCTTCGATCCGGGCGAGCGCCTTGTTCAGATAGGCGGCGTTGCGCGTGCGGATGGCCGCCTGTGCATCGAGGCGGTCGAGTTGCTGAAGCAGCACGGCGGCCTGCCATTCGCTGAGGCGATAGTTGCTGCCGTAGATGAAGTGCGAATAGTACCACTCGCCGGGCATGCGGCCACAATCATGCACCGAGCGGGCCTGCCGTTCGATGCTGTCGCGGTTGGTGATGATGATGCCGCCTTCGCCCGCCGTCATCAGCTTGCTTTGTTGAAAGCTGAACGTACCCGCATCGCCGAGGGCGCCTACTTTTTGCCCGCGCCATTCGCTGCCGTGGGCGTGGGCGGCGTCTTCGAGCAAGTACAGGCTGTGCCGGCTGGCGATCTCCTTGAAGCGGTCCATGTCGGCGGGATGCCCGGCGATGTGCACGACGATGATGGCCTTCGTGCGCGGGGTGATGGCGTTTTTGGCGCAGTCCGGGTCGAGGCAGTAGGTATCGGCGCTCACGTCGGTCAATACCGGCAACGCGCCGGTGAAAAGCACCGCGCTGGCCGTGGCGACGAACGTGTAGTCCGGCACGATCACCTCGTCGCCCGGACCGATGCCGAGGGCCGCCAGGCTCACCTCCAGCGCCGCCGTGCCGTTGGTAACGGCGATGCCGTGCCGCGCGCCGTGATACCGGGCAAAGGCCTGCTCGAATTCCAGCGCGCGCGTGCCGGGCGTGCGCCACCACTGGCGGCTTTCGAGCACCTCCATCAACGCCGCGCGTTCATTCTCGTCGAAATAAGGCCAGGCGGGAAAAGGTGATTTTTTGACGGGCTCGCCGCCCGAGAGCGCTAGTTTAGCCATAAGCAGGCAGACTTAACGTTTTTGTCGTATGTACAAGGCTGGCTTTTCAGACGACCCAAGGCGACGGTCATGAGTCATTACGCTCGCTGGCGCTCGCAGTCATGGGTCATGAGTAAAAATCCCGTGACTCATGACCCGTGACCCATGACCAACGCCGACGCTCTTGCAACGTGAGACACACAGGGTTGACTCATCACTTCTTTCTGCCCGCTTAGTCAGTTATCAAAGCGGAGGGGGAGGGATTCGAACCCCCGGTACCCCGCAAAGGGTACGACAGTTTTCAAGACTGCTCCTTTAAACCACTCAGGCACCCCTCCTAAATCTGCACAGCAGATTTAGATATTAAATTAAAAAAGCCGAACAAAAGTTCGGCTTTTTTAAGAGCGGAGAGGGTGGGATTCGAACCCACGATGGGCTTCTGACCCATACTCCCTTAGCAGGGGAGCGCCTTCAGCCACTCGGCCACCTCTCCGAGAGTCTGGTAAAAACGGGGCGATTAATATACACGCTGCCCTATAGAACGCGCAACAGCCCAATCGTTTCCCGCCGGTCCTCTGATTTTGGATTTTGGATTGGTCTTGTCTGACACCGTCATCTTTTTAGGAAGAAGTTGCAACGGTTGAGAAGGTCGCGGCTTCCTCGATTATTCGAGCCGGTGGCGCTCAACAATCCAAAATCTAAAATCCGAAATCCAAAATCAGGACGCTTCCAGCGCGTTGGCGCCACTGATGATTTCGAGGATCTCCGTGGTGATGGCGCTTTGGCGGGCGCGGTTGTATTGCAGGCGGAGCGTGCGCAGCAGTTCGTCGGCGTTCGAGGTGGCATTGTCCATGGCCACCATGCGCGCGCCCTGCTCGGCAGCGTTCGACTCCAGGAGCGACCGCCAGAGCTGATAGTTCAGGTAGCGCGGCACCAGCACGTCGAGGAT
This sequence comes from Rhodothermales bacterium, assembly GCA_028278205.1. GTDB lineage: Bacteria > Bacteroidota > Rhodothermia > Rhodothermales > Bin80 > JANQES01. The sequence goes on along the minus strand of JANQES010000130.1, from coordinate 69,846 downwards.
GGCCCGGGCGTCCGGCTCGAAGATGTAATCGGCAATCAGGCTTTCCTTGAACTCCGGTTCGTGGACGCCCTCGCTTTCCATCACCGGCGTCAGGAAATGCTCTTCGGGGATCGGCAAGAACGGCTCGACGATACGGTTTTGCGCAATCGTGTTCTTGAACTCGTTGTAGATCACCTTGACCTCGTCCCAGCGGCCATCGAGGAAACCTTCGACGGCCAGATCTCCGATTTTTTGCGCCGTGCCGAAGCTCAGATCGCGGAAGACGCCCCGGAAGTCGCCCACCATCTGATAGCCCCGCTTGCTGAAATACTCGTGCCCTTTGCGTCCGACGCCCACGAGGTGAAGCTTGCCGGCGGCCTGCTGGCGCGCATACACCGCCTCGATGGTCTGCTCGGCCATCTTGATGACGTTGCTGTTGAAGGCTCCGGCCAGCCCCCGGTCGCCCGTGACGATGATCAGCAGGACGCTCTGGACCTGTTCGTGTTCGACAAAGAGCGGGTGCGAGTTCGGGTCGAAGTGGCCCTGGCTTTTGAAGTGGCCGATGATCTCGCCAATCTTGAAGGCGTAGGGCCGCGTCTTGAAAATATTCTCCTGCGCGCGGCGCAGCTTGGCGGCAGCCACCATCTTCATGGCCCGCGTCACCTGCTGCGTATTTTTGACCGAGCTGATCCGGTTGCGTATGTCCCGTAGCGTAGCCATAGGGAAGGGTTGAATGTCGAATTACGAATGACGAATGAGGCGGAGCGCGTCAATCGTCACCCGGCATTCCCATAGAGTTCGACCAAGCGTTTGGCTTCTTCGCGGAGCGCGTCTTTGGCCTCGTCGCCGAGCTTGCCCGTGTCGCGGATCGAAGCCAGCGCGGCGGCCTGGCGGGTGCGCAGGTTGTCGGCGAGTTCCTGCTCAAACTTCTTGATCTGATCGACCGGGATGGTATCGAGCAAACCTTCGCCGCCGACGAAGATCATGGCGACCTGCTCTTCGACAGGCACCGGCGTAAACTGGCCCTGTTTGAGGATCTCGACGAGGCGTTCGCCCCGGCGGATCTGTCGCTGCGTGGCCGGGTCGAGGTCCGAGCCGAACTTGGCGAAGGCTTCCAACTCGCGATACTGCGCCAGATCCAGCCGCAACATACCGGCGGCAGATTTCATGGCTTTGATCTGCGCATTGCCGCCCACCCGGCTGACCGAGATACCCACGTTGATGGCCGGTCTTACGCCCGCGTTGAACAGGTCGGGTTCGAGGTAGATCTGGCCGTCGGTGATCGAGATCACGTTGGTGGGGATGTAGGCATCGACGGCGCCGGCCTGCGTCTCGATGACGGGCAAGGCCGTGAGCGAGCCGCCGCCTTTGATCTTGCCCTTGAGCGACGGCGGCTGGTCGTTCATCTGCTCCGCCACTTCCTGGCTGGCCGTGACCTTGGCGGCGCGTTCGAGCAGGCGGCTGTGGAGGTAGAAGACGTCGCCCGGATAGGCTTCGCGCCCCGGCGGGCGGCGCAACAACAGCGACACCTGCCGGTAGGCCACGGCCTGCTTCGAGAGGTCGTCGTAGATCACGAGGGCGTGGCGGCCCGTGTCGCGGAAGTATTCGCCGATGCAGGCTCCGGCAAACGGCGCGATAAACTGCAGCGGCGCCGCCACCGACGCCGGCGCGTTGACGATGACCGTGTAGGCCATCGCGCCGTTTTCTTCGAGCGCCCGGCGCACCTGCGCCACCGTCGAGGCCTTCTGGCCGATGGCCACGTAGATGCAGAAGACCGGCTCGTCGGTCTCGTGCGTCGATTTCTGGTTGATGATCGTATCGATCAAGACCGCCGTCTTGCCGGTCTGGCGGTCGCCGATGACGAGTTCGCGCTGGCCGCGCCCGATGGGGATCATCGAGTCGATGGCTTTGATGCCGGTCTGAAGCGGTTGCGAGACCGGCTCGCGGTAGATCACGCTAGGCGCCTTGCGTTCCAGCGGCATCTCGAAGGTCTCGCCCGTGAGCGGACCTTTGCCGTCGATGGGTTCGCCGAGGGAGTCGATCACCCGCCCGAGCATGCCTTCCGAGACCTGGATCGAGGCGATACGCCGGGTGCGCCGCGCCTCGTCGCCCTCTTTGACCTCGTGGACTTCGCCGAAGAGCACCGCGCCGACGTTGTCTTCTTCGAGGTTGAGCACCATGCCGGTGACCTTGCTCTCGGGGAACTCGATCAACTCGCCGGCCTGCACGTTCGAGAGCCCGTAGAGGCGCGCGATACCGTCGCCTACCTGCAAGACGGTGCCCACTTCATAGACATCCGTCTCCGCCTCGAAACCGCCCAGTTCGCGTCGTAAGACCGAGGTTACCTCATCGGGTCGAATCGCCGTTGCCATAGTTTTTCTATTCGAAGGTTGAAAGCTTAGCTAGAGGGTCATTTACTCGCTTCGCTCGTGTCATTGGCTTCGCGGTCATTAGCTCGCTTCGCTCGCGTCATTCATTGTCACGTTCATCCCCCGACAATGAATGACGCGCCCGCAGGGCGCACTTGACGCGTGCGAAGCACGCAAATGACAACGAATGACCCGCCGAAGGCGCCTACCCCGCGCCGTTGCCAGCGTAGGAGCCCATCTCCATGCGCTCGCGGAGGGTGGCCAGTTGATGCCGCACACTGCCGTCGTAGACCGTATCGCCGATACGCACGACCAGACCGCCGACCAGGCTGGCATCCTGCTCGACCGTCAGCCGAACGCGGGTGCCGGTCTTGGCTTCGAGCACGGTGGTGAGCCGGGCCTGCTCGTCTTCGCTGAGCAGGTAGGCCGCCCGCGCCTTTGCCTCGACCACGCCGAGTTGCTCATCGCGCAGCGCCCGGTAGGCCTGCACCACGTCGGGAAACAGATCCTCGCGCTTCTTCTCGATGAGCAGCCCGAGGAAGTTCATCGTCGTCGGTTGTACCCGTTGGGCAAAGAGCGCCTTGACCACATCGTGTTTCTTCTGGCGCGAGACCACCGGGCTTTCGAAGAACAGCACGAGGTCGCGCGAGGCCTCGAGCGCCTCCCGGATCAACGCCATATCCTCGTCGATACCTTCGACGCGCCCTTCGCGCGCGGCCTCCTCATAGAGCGCCTGCGCGTAGCGCCGTGCTACGGTCTGGTTGGTCATGATTCAAGGTTCAAGGTTCATGGTTCAAAGTTCGCGGTATGAGAAACCTTGAACCTTGAACTTGAAACCTCAAACATTAATTCTTCGGGAGGTCGTCGATGAAGTTTTCGACGAGGCGGCGCTGGCTCGGCGCGTCGAGGTTAGTCTGCAAGATCTTCTCGGCGGCCTGAATAGCCAGGTCGGCGACTTCGGCACGCAGGGCGTCGAGGGCGCTATCCTTTTCGCGTTCGATCTCGTCCTGGGCCTGATCGCGCATGTGCTGGATGGCCTCGCGGGTCTTCTGCACTTCTTCGCCGCGCAGGCGGTCGGCCTCTTCGCGGGCGTCGCGCAGGAGGCGCTGGGCCTCTTGCTCGGCTTCGCGGCGGGCGCGTTCGTTGTCGGCCTGAAGTTGCCGGGCCTCGGCCAGCGCCTTTTCGGCCTGCTGCATCGACTCGCCGATGGTTCGTTCTCGATCTTCGAGCGCGCTGGTAATCGGTCCCCAGGCGTAGCGCTTGAGGATAATGAGCAGCAGGAGAAAGATGATCCCGAGCCAGATGACGAGGCCGAAGTTGGCGTTGAGGAGGTCGGCAGCAATAATGATTTTCATCGACGGTACCTGTGCAAACGGTTCGAGACAGCGTGAGGGGTGAGCCCATAGCGGCTCACGGGCTCCTCAGCAGACGTCGCGTCTGCCAAGGAGCCGTCTCCGAGGCCGTGTCTCAAACCTTATTTAAAGGCAAGGATGATGGCAATCACCAGACCAAAGAGCGCCACGCCCTCGATAAGCGCGGCGGCGATGATCATCGTCGTGCGGATATCGTTGGTGGCTTCGGGCTGACGCGCCGTGCCTTCCATCGCCGGGCCGGCCAGACGGCCAATGCCGAGACCGGCGCCCAGGGCCACGAGACCTGCGCCAAGACCTGCGCCAAGCCATGCCAATGCGGTTGGATCCATGATAGCTCCGTTGTATTTGCGTTTGTAGGGAGGGTGATCGGTGTAAACAGCCCCTGGTCACAGAAGCTGAAACTTAGCTGGCCGGAGCAAGCGCGGGGGCCTGCTCCGCCGTTTCGGCAGCACCGTCGCCGATGATCGCCGGGGCGGTGCCGTGCGCCAGGGCTGCCGGCTCGTGCGCGTGCTCATGCTCATGATCGTGGTGCGAATGCTCCGCCACGGCCATACCGATGAACAGCGCCGAGAGGATCGTAAAGATGTACGCCTGAATGAAGGCGATCAGGATTTCCAACAAGTTGACGAACAGCGTAAAGGCGATGCTCACCGGCGCCACACCGTAGCCCGCGATGGGGCCGAAAAGCCCGCCGAACGTGAAGATCAAACCCACGAGGCTGAGGATCACAAGGTGCCCCGCCGTCATGTTGGCAAAAAGTCGGATAGCCAGCGCGATGGGCTTGGTAAAGAGACCCATGATCTCCGTCGGGATCAACAAAAACTTGACCAGGATCGGCATGTCCGGCGGCCAGAAAACGTGTTTCCAGTGATCTTTCGAGCCGTTGATCTGCGTAAAGAAAAACGTGAAGGTCGCCAGCACCGACGTGATCATCAGGTTGGACGTAGCCGTGGCGCCGAAGGGCACCAGCCCCAGCAAGTTGCAAACGAGGATGAAGAAGAAGACCGTCAGCAGGTAGGGCAAAAACTTTTTGTAATGCTCGTCGCCGAGGTTGGGCCGGGCTACGTCGTCGCGGATGAAGACGATGAGCGTTTCGAAGAGATTCTGGAAGAGCCCCTGCGGCGCCGTCTCGCGCCCGATGCCGCGTTTGTAGCGCCCGGCCAATCGCAAGAAGATGATCAAGACGATGCCCGCACCCAGCAGCGAAAAGATGAGATGCCGCGTGATCGAGAAGTCGATGATGACGCTGCCGGCGGCGGGCACGAGGTGCGCGTCGAGGTGAGCGCCGCTGGCGATGAGCGCTTCGACGTCGCCGGCCTGGGCGTGGCCGGTTTCCGCCGCGTCGCCTTCGTGCGCTTCGTCGCCGTGGCTCTCGTCAACTTCGGCTACGTAGCGCCCGGACCGCAGCGCCGAAGCCGTGCCGCCGAAGAAATCGACGCCTATCGAGCCGTTGGCGTCGCGCATCAGAAAAATGCGCGGCAGTTCCACCTTGCCGATGGGCTGAAAATCGAGATAGTATCCGTCTGCCGTGTGATGGACCGGATCGAAATCGTCGTCCTCGCCCGAGGCCAACGCGGCGGGCGTGCCTATCAGGCCCATCAACAAGATGATGACGAGGGCTCTAAATAACTTCCCCATAAGCTTCGTTCTTCAGCGTAAAACTCCCTGGCGAAGTACAACGCGTGCAAGGCAGCCATTCATGGATCGCGCTTTGCCGAGAGCTTGCGATGCAAACTCCACACTTCCACCATCATCCCGATGATGAAAACTCCCAGGAACGAACCGACGAACACGGCCTGCTCGACCGGGACCAGCCACAAAATCAAAACGACTGCCAGAAGCGCTGCCATCATCCGCGCGACCATGCCTCCCAGTACAATCACCATAAACAAGCGCTGCTCCTGGCGCAGGGCGATACGGTTGGTCACGAGACTGGCCAGGCTGTAGAGCAGACCGATCCCGATGCCCAGCCCGGCGCTCCACCACCACACCGCCGTCAGGGCAGGCAGCAAGAAGAGCGAAAAACAACGCATACCGGGCGATGGCAAACCTTTCGTGGAACGCTAAACTAAGCAGAAAGAGCCGGGGGGATGGGCCAACAGCAATGAATTCTAAATGAATGAAATTCTATTTTTCCTGCGGAAAAAAAGAAAGAATGAAGAAGAGGGATTTATCCTCAGTACGCCTGCCCGATTGGGGTCGTAGAGCGGTTTTGAGTTGCGTTTATGCCCTGCCTGAATCGAAAGGGCGAGAGGGAGAAAAACTCACAGATCCCTCTTGCGCCCTCTCACCCTTTCGCCCTCTCTCCCTTTCCCCTTTCGATCTCGCGTGCTGACATCCCCAACTTAAAACCGTTCTAGACATCGGAAGACGCCTTCTTTGCGGCCTCTCTGGCTTTGCGACGCGCCTCCGATTTTTTGTTGAGCTGGGCCACGAGGCGGAAGAGGTGAACGAAGACGGACGTCATGCCCAGCACCGCGCCGGCCAGCAACAGCCACGGCTCGGTGCCGAGCCATCGATCCAGAAAATAGCCGCCCGCCACAAAGAAGACCATCGTCAGCGCCAGTTGCATCCCCAGGCTGATATACGAAGAGGCTTCATGCAGGCTCTGCTGCCAGCTCCCGGATACCGGTCGCCGGGGAGGGGCAGGGCCTTTGGGATCGTCTTCCATGGCGGATGGCAAAGGGCAAAGGGGCAAATCGGCAAAGGAGTCCCGTTATGTCATTTGCCGATTTGCCTTTTGCCCCTTTGCCTGTTTACTCTCTAGAATTTAGGCGAGAGTTGTTCGGCGGGGGCCGTCTTGGCGTTGTTGGCGCCTTTGGTGTCAAGCTGGTCGTCGTGGGGCACGTTGGGGCGGCTTGCCGGCACGGGATCCTTGAGCACGGCGCCGGCCTTCTTACGAATCTGCCCCGTCTGGCCCATCTGGCACTCCCCGTTAAATGTAGCGCCTTCTTCGACGATGAGCCGCCCGGTCTTGATCGTCCCTTCGACGCGCGCCGAACTGCCCAAGAGCAGGCGTTCTCCGATGATCAGGTCGCCCTGTACCGTCCCGGCAATGTTGGCGTTGGAGGCCGTGATCTCGCCTTCGACGGCGCCCTCCGGCGCCACAACCGCCCGCCCCGTAACCTCCAGTTTGCCGATAATACGACCGCTGACACTGACGTCGCTGTCTGCCTTCAAGGTGCCCTCGAAGACCGTGCCTACGGCGATGATGTTGACCTGATTGGGCGTCGATGCGCTGACTTGCTTCGCCATGGGTTGCTCCTTGTCTTTGCTGGTGCCGAAAAAAGCCATCTTCCGATTTTGGATTTTGGATTTTGGATTTTGGATTTTGGATTGGTCGGATTCGACCGGGTCTGCTCAACGAAAACAACCCAGGCGATTCTGGCCGTTGCGGCGGTTCGGGTTCTTGGATGTGGTGATGAATCACAATCCAAAATCCAAAATCCAAAATCCAAAATGAACCAGGTGGGTGTAATAATAATGTAGCAATGCCCCGGCGTAGATGCTACAAGCCCACGAGATACGGGCGCGGGTCCTGCGCCAGGCCGTTGTTCCAGAATTCAAAATGCAGGTGCGGCCCCGTGGTGAACTCGCCGGAGTTGCCACTGACGGCCACGGCCTCGCGCGTATGCACCCGGTCGCCGACGCGTTTGAGCAGGCGTTGGTTATGTTGATAAACCGACACGTAGCCGTCGGCGTGTTGGACGATGATGGCATAGCCGCCCTTCTGCGTCCAGTCGGCGAAGATCACGTAGCCGTCTCCGACGGAGCGGACCATGGTGCCTTCTTCGACGGCAATATCGACGGCGTAGTGGCCGGTGCGGGCGTCGAAGCCGCGGGTAAGAAAACCGCCCACCGGCGAGAGCGCCGGCAACTGCAAGCTCGACAGATAACGCTCGCCTTCGGAGATCACCTTGAAGGGGACCTCGGCGGCTACCGGCATACGCGTCACGGGCAGGGCCGGCTGTTCGTGATCGGCCCAGTTTTCCGAAGACGGCTCGGCGGCCACTTCGGCCAGTTCGCCTGAGATCGAGACGCCCTCATCGGTGGGGTAGACCGGGCGCACGAGCGTCGTATCGAACTGCCCGGTCAGGATGTGGCGCAGTTGGGCCATGTACTGCTGTTGGGTTTCGAGCGAGTCTTGCAAGGCGGCCAGGCGCATGGCGGTGCGGCGCGTATTACTGCGAAGCTCGGTAGTGCCGTAGCCGGGGATGAGGTCGCGCAGGGGCGTAAAGGCCATCAGGCTCACCACGAGCAGCGCCAGCGTCAGCGCCGCCGCGCCCAGAAAAATCAGGATGTGTTTCGGATAGACCTGATACTGGCGCGGCTGTGCGCGGTACTCATCATCCATGACGATGAGTGTGCAGGGGCCGTCGGTGCGGCGAAGCAACTCGCCAAAGAAAGACCACATCGGACTGAAGGGGTTAGCGTCGTGAAGCGTTTCAGAAGAGTATGCGCGCAAACGAGGAGGCGGCAGTGCGAGTTCCATAGGGTACAGAACAGCTTGACACCGGCGCTTTGTCGCCGTATATTTATAAGCTGTTTCGGAACAGCGTATTCGCTGGAGCGTCTATGCGTTGGAATTTGTCCGACCATCAACACTAACGACCCCGATGCCGCAGCATAAATCAGCCGCCAAGCGCGTCCGTCAAAACGCCAAACGCCGCGCCCGCAACCGTCTTCACCGCAGCCGGATGCGCACGATGATAAAAAAGCTTCGCCAGACCGAAGATTCGGCGCAGGCGCAGCAGCTTCTGCGCGAGGTCAAGGCGTATCTCGACCGCCTTGCCACCAAAAGAATTATCCATAAAAACAAGGCTGCCAACTACAAAAGTGAGCTTGAGCGGCACGTCAACGCCCTCGGCTAAAACGGACCCCTTTCGCCCTTTTGAAGCCTGCCTCACGCGATAGGGGCAGGCTTTTGTTTTTTTCGGGGAGGCCGCCCGTTGACCGGGCCTTAGCGGCATCGAATTTCACCCATGAAAATCCATCAGAGAAAATCGCAAAATTAATTATTTGAATTAATACCCTTATTTTTTGGTCACTTGAGCTTTTTTTATGGTCTGTTCTGTAAATACTTTAGGTAGATTTATTGCGATTCCTGTGATAATTTTGCATACTCGGAGGGTCGGAGGTCTTTCCAAGACTTTCACATGCTCTCCCAGGAGCCTGTTAGGGAGGATATACCTGTTGAATTGATGCGCAGGCTCCGTTGTTTTTTTCATCCGATTTCAAACCATGTACCTCGCGAAAATGCAGCGTCCCCAGCCGCGTTGCAGCCTAACCACGAAGCCTGCGAAAATATGAGACCGAACGATACCATCCGACGCCTGTTGCGTTCATTCCTGTTGGGCTGCTTCGCATTGTTGTTGGCCAGTTCGGCGTATGGGCAACAGGAACAAACAACAGACCTGACCCCCGAAGAAGGTCGCTTCCCGGCTTACCGGGCTCATGGCACCTGGTTCGTGCGGCTCGGTGCCGGCCCCAACTTCTACGGCGGCGACCGCGACGTTAACGTAGGAAACAGTTTCCAATCGTATGTCGAAAGCATTGGCTTGACCATCCTGGGGGAAGCCGGGTATAGCATTACCAACCGCTTCAGCCTGAGCTTGCAGTACTACTTGAGCCGCTATCCGCGTATCGAAGACATCGTAGGCGAAGACGGGCCTTTTGAGCTGCCCTCCTACGGCGACTCGCGCGGCGCTCCCCTTGACCCTTCGACGACCAGCAAGACGCGACACCACCTCGCGCTCGTGGGCCGTTCGTACGTGTGGCCCGAACGGCGATTCACGCCCTACGGCCACTACGGCCTTCACGTCTCCTTCGGCAGGATCAACGACGATCTGCGAACCGCCATCGGCCCGATGGCCGGCATCGGCTTCGACGTCTACTCCACCCCGCGCATCGGCATCTTCGTAGAACTCGACGGCGTCTTCGCCTTTAACGACCGCGCCCTCGACCTCGCCGACACGCGGTCTAAACGCACCCCGGACACGCCGGAGGGCATCGACGCTTCAGACTTCGACGCGTTCACGCATTTTCTCGCCGGGATTCGCTTCAACTTCTCGGCGCCGCCGGGGCCGCCTATCAACGTCGAATGTGGCGGCCCGATGCAAAACATGACGTTGATCCCCGACGAGGTGGGCGAGTTTGTCGCGACGATCAACGAAGACGCCCGGCGGCCCGTCGACTATAGCTGGGACTACGGCGACGGCACGCGGGAGTCCGGCGGGCTAATCATGCAGCACGCTTACTCGAGCCCCGGCACCTACGAAGTGACCGTCACGGCCACCAACAGAGACGGCTCGGACTCTGCGACGTGCCCGGTCGTGGTGCTCGAACCGCCCACGTGCCAGATCACGGCCACACCGCCGTCGCTCGACACGTGCGAGCGACCGCTGCCGCCGGTGCAGTTCCGCTCGCGCGTTACCGGCTCGCCGGAACTCGTCTACAACTGGAACTTCGGCGACGGCAACACCAGCACCCTGACCGAACCCTCGCACCGATACACCCGCACCGACGCCGAGCCCACGACGCTCACGCGCATTACCACGCTGACGGTTTCCAACCCCGCCGGTTCGGCCACGTGTTCGGTGCCGATCAACATTGAGCAGTGCAGCACGGCCTGTCCGTTCGCAGGCCAGGGGCCGGCGGCCTTCTTCGGGGTTGACTTCAACCGCAACGAGAGTGTGCTCACAGACGAGGGACGCAGGCAACTGCAGCAAAACCTGGAGGTCTTCCTCCGCGATCCGGGGGCGCCCTACCCCATCTTCGTTACGGGCTATGCCCAGGAGAACGAGATCAACGCTCAGGAACTGGCCGACGACCGCGCCCGCGCCATCAGGCAGTTCTACATCGACAACGGCATCGCCCCGGACCGTATCACGTTCTTGCCTGAGTTGGGCCGGTACGGGGTCGTCATAAGCCCTGCCACCAAGGGGGGCCGGGGCCAGGCCCTTACGCAATGCTAAGACACGCCGCCATCGAGCAACAACGACAGGATTGGTAACGCCAGACCACGGCGGTCATCGACTGGCAACCCCTCGGGCGGGCCTGTTCCAAAGGGCAGATCGGCCCGAGGGGTTGTGTTTCAAATCTGAACAGCGAAGCAGACTGTCTGCTTATGCGACACGATTATGCGACATGCCCTCCGGGGGTGGATCTTTTTCATCCTGATTTAATCACGTTTCGGCGTTTCCGGCGTTTTGCATTGAAGGGCTAGATTGCTATTTTGCGCCGTGTGAGTAAGGTCTGTCTAAAAAAATGAACGAATTCTTGACCATACGTAGGAGCACGCCTTTTGCTCTTAACAGGTCGCTTCGTTTACTTAGGCAAACTGGGTGTCTTTGGCATGTGTTTTTCAAGCAACCGCGTTGCACCCAACGGGGCATGTGGCAACACGCCGAAGCTGTGCGCCTCGCCTGCGAGGCACCGGGCTCTGCCCCCCCAAGTTCGAACTACCACCCCCTACAAGCTTTTCTGCAAGGAGGAACCATTATGAGCAAGAGATTGCTACCGATCTTTTCGCTCGTCTGCGCCGCGCTTATTTTGACGGCCAGCAGCGCTACGGCACAAGACCTGCGACCTGAAGACACCTTCTTTATCAAACCCCGCATCGGCCTTTCGAATTACCTGGGCGACAACGAGAAGTCTCCGTTCAACTTCAACGGCGACATGTTCGATAACGGGTTTCCGTACAGCCTGGCCCTCGAACTGGGTTACCAGTTCTCGGTCCCCTTTTCGATCAGTCTGGCCTACCAGTTCGCCGACTACCCGATCATCACGCAGTTTCCCCCGCCCCCCATCCTCGACGACGTCGAGGACGACCCGTCCACGCGGAGTTCCATTCAACTCTTCGGACGCTACACGTTCGCCAACGCCCGGTCTAAAATAGCGCCTTACCTCAACTTCGGCCTGGCCTACTCCTTCGGCGACGTCTTGCAGCAGGACCGGCGCACCGAAGAAAGCGGCAGCGCCTTCGGCCCGCTGCTCGGCGCCGGCCTCGACATCGCCCTCAACGACCGGTCGTCGTTCTTCCTCGAACTCAACTCCGGGTTGCACTTCGGTGATGAAGAACTCGATGCCAACGAAGACAACGGCTTCGGCAGCATCGACGCGCTCACGGGTTGGGGACTGGGCTTCAAGATCAACTTCAAGCGGGCCTTTACCCCGGTGATGGTCACGTCGGTGACGTGCCCGACGCAGACGCTGACGGTGGGCCAGAGCGGCAACTTCTCGGCCACGACCAACGCCGACGCCACGCAGCCGGTGGAGGCGCGCTGGGACTTCGGCGACGGCAACACGGCCACGGGCAACAGCGTCACGCATAGCTACAGCCAGTCTGGCACCTACACCGTCACCTTCACGGCCACCAACGAAGGATCGACCGATTCGGGCACCTGCACCGTGCGCGTGATTGCCCCGCCGGAGATCGTCACGATCACGGCCAACAAGACCACCGTGAGCACCTGCGACGACGATCCGTCGATCACCTTCAGCGCCAACGTGCGCGGCGATGCGCCGCTGACCTATCGCTGGGACTTCGGCGACGGCACGCCCACGAGCAACCAGGCCAGCCCCACCCACACCTACGCTAACGTGGGCACCTACACCGTCACGCTGACGTTGAGCAACGCCGGCGGCTCGGACAGCCGAACCATGACCGTGACGGTCAACGACGAAGGTTGCTTCCCCTGCGACGTTGCGCAAATGGGGTCGGTCTACTTCGACCGCAACGACAGCACACTCGACGAAGACGACCGCCGGATCCTCCGCGACAACCTGGAGATCCTGCAAAACTGCGACTTCAACGCGCGCATCGACGGCTTTGCCTCGCTCGATGAGCGCAACCCGGACCGGCTCTCCGAAGACCGCGCCCGCGCCGTCATGCAGTTCTACATCGACAACGGCATCGCGGCCAGCCGCCTGACAGCCGTCGGCAATGGTGCTGTTGGCGGGGGCAAAGGCAAAGGCGAAGCCAGTGGCTTCCGCCGCGCCGATACCATCCCGATCAGATAAATCACCACCCTTTTACCGTGCATCAAAAAAAGCAGGTCTTCCCGGAGGAAGACCTGCTTTTTTATTTTAGATTTTGGATTGTTTACTTCCACATGATCCAATAACCGAAAAAGTCGCGACGGTCAGGAACGCCGCGACTTTTTCGATTGAGATGAGGGTGCCCTCTCAGACCAATCCAAAATCCAAAATCTAAAATCCAAAATCGTCCATGCCTGGCTTCGACGAACAGGCGAGAGAACGACTGGCGCGCGACCTCAAGGCCGAGGCGGCGCGGCTGGGCTTCGACGCGTGCGGCATTGCGCGGGCCGAACGCCTGGACGACGAAGCGCGCCGCCTCGAACAATGGCTCGCCCAAGGCCGCCATGCGTCGATGGCATGGATGGAAAATCATTTCGAAAAACGGGTCGATCCTACGCGGCTGGTCGAGGGCGCGCAGTCGGTTGTTTCGGTGCTGCACAATTATTATCAGCCCGTGGCCCACGCCGAAGGGCGTGAGGCCGGCAAGATCAGCCGCTACGCCTGGGGCGACGATTATCATTACGTGCTCAAAGAAAAACTTTACGAACTCTACAACTGGCTCGACGCCCGCGTGGGCGGCATCGCCGGGCGCGCTTTCGTCGATTCGGCGCCGGTGCTCGACAAGGTCTGGGCGCAGCGTAGCGGCCTCGGCTGGATCGGCAAACACACCAACCTCATCAACCGGCAGATGGGTTCGTTTTTCTTCATCGGCGAGTTGATCGTAGACGTGCCGCTGCCGCCCGATGGGCCGATCCCCGACTACTGCGGCTCGTGTACCCGCTGCATCGACGCCTGCCCCACCGATGCCATCTACCAGCCCTACGCCGTAGACGCCAACCGATGCATCTCGTACCTGACCATCGAACACCGGGGCGACGACATCCCGACGGCCCTCCACCCCGGCATGGAAAACTGGATCTTCGGCTGCGACATCTGCCAGGACGTGTGCCCGTGGAATAAGTTCAAGTTTGCCACCAACGAGCCGCGCTATATGCCCCGCCCCGGCCTGCCGGACACCTCCCTGCGCGAGTGGATCGAACTAGACCTGGAAGCCTTCCGCAAGACCTTCCGCAAAAACTCGGTCAAACGCGCCAAGTTCGAGGGCTTCGTACGGAACGTGCGGATTGCGCTGGATAATTTTGGGAAAGGGGGAGAGGGGGAGAGGGAGAAAGGGGGAATGGGAGAAAGGGGGAAAAAGAAGAAGTAGGTATGCGCAAGATGGTGAAACCACACCGTCGCCCGGCCCTGAAGGACCGGGCTCACCGGCTCAAGCCCCGATGGGGCTAAAACAGGGCGCTTCAGCGTCCTTGGGCTACTGAGAAACTGTTTGGTAAGTGCGAAAACGCTAATGATTTAAAGTCTTCTGCTTCACCCGACCGCTCGTTATTTTAACGACGGCGGTCCTTCCCCCTCGCCATCGTCTCGATGACACCAGCCGCACTGCCCGAAGCCCCGGTCATGGCCGATCCCGAACAGCTAGCCCTCCTCAAACAAGGCGTAGATGTGTGGAATGCGTGGCGGCAGGAAAAAAACTGGGAGATAATACCGGATCTGCGGCAGGCCGATTTACAGGAGGCGGACTTCCGAGGAGCAGACCTCTTCGGGACGAGTCTCGAAGAGGCGAACCTTCAAGGGGCGATTCTCATCGATGCGAACTTCAGCAGGGCGATTCTCATCGATGCCGACAGCGCCTTCGTTGATCGCATCGAGAAGAAGCTCAACGAAAAAGGCATCCGCTTCTGGCGAGACATCCACCATGCCACGGCGGGCCGGTTGGAGAAACAAGTAGACCGCGCTATCCGCCACAACCCGACGGTGCTGCTCGTCTTATCGGAGCAGTCCGTCGAGAGCGATTGGGTCGAGTACGAGGCGCAGAAAGCGCGGAATCTAGAGACGGAACTGAAGCGCGACGTGCTCTGCCCGGTGGCGCTCGATGATTCGTGGAAAGCGTGTGATTGGGAAGGCCGCCTCCGGCAACAGATCGAAAAGTACCACATCCTCGACTTCTCACAGTGGCAGGACGCCACCACCTTCGACACGCAATTCGACAAACTTCTGAACGGGCTGCGCATCTTCTACGAGCCGGAGGATGAAGGATAAACTCTACCCCCACGCAGTACGAAGGACGCAATAAACCTATGCATCCATCACACAGCGGAAGCCGACGTGGAAGAGCGAGGTTTCGGGGGTGGAGTGGCTGCGGCCTGAGACGCGGTAGCCATGGCACCAGCCCGGCTCGCAGAGGAAGCTGCCGCCGCGCTGGGCTTTCTCGCTCTGCGGCGCCGGCGTGAAGGGTCTGTCGCGGTCGGCGTAGGAGCGGAACCAGTCCTGGGTCCATTCCCAGACGTTGCCGCCCATGTCGGTCAGGCCGAGGGGTGTCTTGCCGAAGGCGCCCACGGGCGAGGTGTAAAAGTGGCCGTCTTCGCCGGTGTTGCGGATGGGGAAGGCGCCGTTCCAGGTGTTGGCGCGGTGCCGGCCGCCTTCGACGAGCGAGTCGCCCCAGGCGTAGCGGCGGCGGTCGTTGGTGGCGCCGCGCGCGGCGTGCTCCCACTCGACTTCGGTGGGCAGCCGCTTGCCGGCCCACTCGGCGTAGGCCGCGGCGTCGTTCCACGAGACCTGCGTGACGGGGTGATCGTCCGGCGCCGCCGGGGCGTCCGGGCCGAGCGGGTGATGCCACGTGGCGCCGTCGAGGAGCGTCCATTGCCGCGTGCGCTCGTCGATGACGCCTGCGTTGCCGAAGCGCTCGGCCTCGGTCACAAAGCCGGTGGCTTCGACGAACGCGCGGAACTGCGCCACAGTGACGGGATGCACATCCATAAAAAACGGCGCGACTTCGGCTTCGAAGACGGGCCGCTCGTGGGGCATCCCGTTCTCCGAGCCGACGTGGGTGACGCCGCCGGGCACGTAGACCATCCCGTCGGGAATTTCTTCCGGCGGCGGCGCTTCGACCACGCGGGGCGCAGGACGCGCTGCCTCGGCCGGCCCCTCGGCGGTTTGCGCCGGCCTGCAGCCTGCCCCCGTCCACACCATCAACAAAACGATCAGCGGCACGCGCCCGCCGTTTTTATAGCGTTGCATGGGGCCTGGCTTCTTCGTGTGCGCGGTGGAACTTGCCTGCCTGTTATGTGCTAGAAAAGATAAAGCTTTAGCAGACGCAGGAGGAACCTCAAATGAGTCAGAGTAAATATCAACTCCTGGCCCCTCATGAGTACGATACGTTAAGAGCGGAACTCCAGGAAAGCAAACGATTTATTTAGGAAAAATTACCACGCCCGTGAACAGGAAAGCCCTGGAAAAGCATATCCATATTGCCACGCCCGTCGTTTGGGCGGGAGCAGAGATCATTAATCCGTATACGGAAAGGCTGAGCCGGTTAATCTCGCTGCTTAACGAAGCGTGTCAGCAAACCGGCCCTCCTATCGTCGTGAAAAAAGCCATCGTCGATGTGTATAGCGTGGCCGAGGCCGGGATGCTCGACAGCTATGAAAACATTGACTTGAAAAGCTACAGCATGTCGGAGCAGCAACGGGAAGACAAAGGCATGGCCCACTGGTGGTATGCCAGCGTACGCCGCGCCTTCGATCTTTCGCCCTCCGTCAACAGCGTTTTGTACTACCCTATCGACGTCTGCTGGGAGGATTCGGAGGACAACACGGTGGCGCATCCCGGCACCCTGTGCCAGATGCTGCGTGTGCTCTCACACAATGATCAGGAGGAACGGCTGGTCATCGGCAATTATGTGAGTTCCAATCACAATAAAGAACATATTGAAGCCGAAGTGCGCCGTTTGCTTTTAAGCAGGTTTCCGCATCACGATCCCACCATCAGCCGCGTCCGGTCAGAATTCTGGGGGATCACACGGGCGTTGTTCGATCAATTTGAGGCTGCCTGCAGCGCCCGGCACGGCTATCCCAAAGTAGCGGATCCATCGCTGTTACTCATCCTATTTTGCCTCGGCGCCGGTAAACAAATCATCGGGTATGACCTGGGCCGTTATAAGGTCGAGGGACAGTGGGGCCAGGATAAAATGGATCGACAAATAGAACGCGCGCGGCAGTTGATTAATGATTTTGCAGACGGGCGTTTTTGCCAGGGGTAATAAATCTGCTATGACGCATGGCTGTCACGCCGCCTTCGTTTCTTGAGAAAAACAATCTCTCTCAACCCCAAACGGAGGCCCCCTCATGATTCGAAATATCCTATCCGTCCTGGCCGGTTTTGCTGTGTGGACGGTCTTGTGGCTGGCCAGCAACGCGGCGATAGCCGCCGCCGTGCCGGGCGCTTTCGGCGACGACGGCGCAACCGATAACGCCGCGATCCTGGTGCTGTTTCTGGTGCTCAGCGTCGTGTTTTCCGTCGTCGCCGGCTCTCTGTGTGTGAAGCTGGCGCGCGAGAAGCCGATGCGGCTGGCGTGGATCCTCGGCGTTTTGCTGCTGGCCGTGGGCATCTTCGTCCAGATCCAATTCTGGGACGTGATGCCGGTGTGGTATCACCTGATCTTCCTGGCACTGCTGGTCCCCGGTGTCCTGCTCGGCGCGCGGCGGCGGCAGGGCGAGCCCGCACCGGTCGGCGCTGCTTGAACGTCTGGTCAGGGCGGAACATGAGTCCTCTCGTATTTTAGCCCCGTAGGAGCGATCTGTTTGTAGAAAACAGCCCTTTCCTAAAAAATGAGCCCCGTAGGGGCGACCTGTTCAAAGCCGATGCAGCAGATTTTTTGAACAGGTCGCTCCTACGGAGCTTTTTGTTTTTTAGCAGTTTTGTGCTACAAACAGGACGCCCCTACGGGGCTGCAAAATTCGGGATGAGTCATATGTCCAATTGCCGAATCATTCCCACAACTCCATCCTCTCTCATACTGAAGCCGAGGCCGGCCCAGCGTGATAGAGGGGAGACCCTTGCAAAACGCTCTATTTCATACTGGCGAGTTGCTTCTTCATCCCTTGCACGGTCACATCCCACACGGCCAATTCCATCTTGGCATTCTCAAAGTGATCAAAAGCGTGGTCGCGTCGCCACATCTCGCGAGCTTCTTCGCCCGTAAACTTCTTTGCATATCGGGCGATGTCTTGCAACGAATGGCGAAGGCCATATGTGCTGTCCGATTTGCTAGAGTAGTGGGCGTCGACATCATCGCCCAGATACTGTTCCAGAAGCAGCCGCCCGCGCGCAGCGTGGCTCACTGCCGTGACGAAGAGCAGCAGGTCTTCCTCGTCGATCAACTGAAAATAGGCGTTGAGCGACAGATCGATTTCGTCCAGCGCCTGCGCTACCAGTTCACTTTGCGCCACGTCCGCGTCCGCCGGATGGTGCTGCGCCTGCGCCTCTATGGCAACAGCCATCAAGCCGAATAGAAGGATGAGAACAAGATATTGCTTCTTCATGATCTCGCCAGTTGGGTTAGGGAGGTGAGACGCGAGGGCGCTTCGCACCGGCGTTTTTAAAGGCACCCTCACGTTTTACGTTTACTACGTCAGTCGCCTTCGGCTCGTGTCACGTTTCACGAAACTCACGTCCGCCAGTTGATGCGGGTGCTCTGGCGACGCTCGGCCTTGGGCACAGGCTCCGGCGCGGGCGTGAAATCCTCGCCCGGATTGATGAACAGGTTTTGCTCGTACTGATACTGCTGGTCGTGCAGTTCGCGATAGCGACCGTTGAGGGCCATCAGCTCCTCGTGCGTGCCGCATTCGACGATCTGACCGTCTTCGAGCACCAGGATCTGATCGGCGCTGCGGATGGTCGAGAGGCGGTGGGCGATGACGAAGGTGGTGCGGCCCTGGCGCAGGTTGCGGAAGCCCTCCTGGATGAGCGCCTCACTCTCGCTGTCGAGGCTGGAGGTGGCTTCGTCGAGGATCAGCAGGCGCGGGTCGGCCAGGATGGCGCGGGCGATGGCGATGCGCTGCCGCTGCCCGCCCGAAAGCTTGATGCCCCGCTCCCCGACAATCGAATCGTAGCCATCGGGAAACCCTTCGATAAACCCGTGCGCGTTGGCGATGCGGCTGACGCGTTCGACCTCCTCGCGCGTGGCATCCGGACGCGCAAACCGGATGTTGTCTTCCACCGTCCCGTCGAAAAGAAAATTCTCCTGCAAAACCACCCCCAGATTCGACCGGAAGTCTTTGAGGCGCACGCCGGCCAGATCGTTGCCATCGACCAGAATACGCCCGGCGTCCGGACGGTTGAACGCCATGACGAGGCTCACCAGCGTACTCTTGCCCGATCCGCTCGACCCGACGAGCGCCGTCGTGGTGCCGGCTTTGGCCGTGAGCGAGACGTTCTTGAGCACCGGCACATCTTCCTCATACGCAAAGTGAACGTTCTCGAAGACGATGTCGCCCTCGATGTTCTTCAGCGCTGAGCGATTCTGGTCTTCTTCGTCTTCAGTGTCCATCTGCAAGAGTTCGCGAATGCGGTCGAGGCCGGCAAAGGCTTCGGTGATCTGCGTGCCGATATTCGCCATCTGAACGATGGGCGCAGCCAGGACCCCGACGAAGAAGATGTACATCACGAAGTCGCCCAGCGTCATCGCTCCGCTGGTGATGGCGCGGCCTCCCATGAGGATCATCACCACGCCGATGACGCCGATGATGAACGTGGCGAAGGCCGTCGTCGCCGAGACGCCGGTGATGCTGCTGGCGATGTTTTTGAAGAGACGTTCGACGCCGTCGCCGAAGTCGCGCTGTTCGCGTTCTTCGGCGCCGTAGGCTTTGACGATGCGGATGCCGCCGAGCGTCTCGCCGAGGCGCCCCGTCACGTCGGCATTAATCTTTTGGCGTTCGCGGAAGATGGGCCGGAGCTTGCGGAAGGCATAAGCCATCACCCCGCCGAAAGCAGCCAGGATCAAGAGCGTCACCACGGTGATTTGCCAGTTGAGGTAGATCAACACGCCGAAGGCCAGCACGGCGGTAAAGACCCCGCCGACGAGCAACACGATGCCGGTGCCGATGAGGTTGCGGATGCCCTCGGCGTCGGACATGATGCGCGAGATCAAGACGCCGCTCTTGGTGTCGTCGAAGAAGCGGATGGGCAGGCGGATGACGTGGTACTGGACGCGTTTGCGCATATCCATGATAGCCCGCTGCGCCGTCACGCTGATCACCTGCGACAGCGAGAACGACGTGATGGCCTGCACCACCGTCGCCACGCCGACGGCCAGCGCCAGCGGCAGCAACAACTCCATCCGGTTGTTGCCGATGACCTCGTCGATGAGCCACTTAGAACTACCCGGCAGCACGAACCCGCTGAGCCGGTTGACGATCATCAACACCAGGCCGAAGGCGAGTTTCTTGCGGTGCGTCCACATCAGCCGCCGCGCCTCGCGCCACGTCGAGGCCAGGCTCAGGGGCTTTTTCTTCTTCTTGTCTTCCACGGCATAGACCATTCTTGGGGGCGGGGTGAAAGCCGTCTACCCATTCACGCCCTCAACAGATCCCGGTTGTATTGCGTACTGCGTATTGCGTGACAAAAATACCTTGACGCAATACGCAGTACGCAATACGAAACAGTATCTTCCCCGAACCGCATCGCAACCATTGCCACCTTCATGCCCATCGATCCGCCCCCGTACAACCTCCTCTTCGCCAGCTACCTCGAACCCGACCACGTCGAAACCATCCGCCGAGTCGATGACCGGGTCGCGGTCTTCTACGAGCCGGATCTGGTGCCGCCGCCGCGCTATGCCGCCGATCACGTAGGCGACCCGTTTGAACGCGCGCCGGAGCAAGACGCGCGCTGGCGACACCTGCTCAGCCACGCCCACATCCTCTTCGACTTCGACCGCACGTACAAGCACGACCTGCCGGACCTCGCGCCCAACCTGCGATGGATCCAGACCACCAGTGCCGGCATCGGCCAGTATATGGCGCAGACGGACTATGCCCGGCGGATGCCCGAGACGATTTTCACGACGGCCAGCGGCGTCCACACGCAACCGCTGGCGGAGTTTTGCCTGATGGCGATACTGGCCTTCAGCCGGGGGCTTTTGCAGATGCTCGATCTTCAACACCAGCGGCGCTGGGAACGCTTCGCCGGCACCGACCTGGCCGGGCGTACGCTGGCCGTCGTCGGCGTCGGCGCTATCGGGCGGGAGGTGGCGCGGCTGGGCCAGGCGCTGGGGATGCGCGTCCTGGGCGTCAAGCGGCGAACGGCGGGTGTCGATCCGGCCTCGCTGCATCTCGATGAACTCTACGGGCCGGAGGCGTTGCACGCCGTGCTGAGACAGGCCGAGTTTCTGGTTTTGATCACGCCGCACACGCCGGAGACGGAGAAGATGATCGGTGCCGAGGAACTGGCGCTCTTGCCCGAAGGCGCCATCGTCATCAATGTCGGGCGCGGCGGGCTTATCGATGAGCCGGCGCTCGTCGAGGCGTTGCGGTCGGGGCGGTTGGGCGGGGCCGGGCTCGACGTCTTCGAACGCGAGCCGCTTCCCGAAAACAGCCCGCTGTGGACGCTGCCCAACGTGCTCGTCAGCCCCCACTCCGGCAGCACGAGCGACCGCGAAAACAGCCGCCTGACCGACTTATTCTGCGAAAACCTGCGCCGTTTCCTGGCCGGGCAGCCCCTACTCAACGTCTTCGACCCGGAATGGCTTTATTGATGGTCAACAATTTTTACACGCTGCAAGCCCTCGCGCGCGCGTGGGCCGAAGACCTGGCCGGATGCGTCGTCGGCGATGTCTTCTCGCAGGTGCGCGGCGAGTTGACCATCGCGGCAGCCGATCCGGAACGCGAGTGGATGCTGCGGATCTCGACGCAGGCGCCGTTCTACTACGTCTTCCGCAGCCCGGGCTACAGCAAGGCGCGGCGCAACGTCGCCGCCGTCTTCGAGGGCGCGCTGGGCCGGCGCGTCGAGGCCGTCCGCACCGCCGAGCGCGACCGCATGCTGATGCTGGATCTCGACGACGGCTCGCGGTTTCAGGCCGTGCTCTTCGGGGCGCGCGCCAACGTGTTTTGGGTCGATGCCGCCGGGGTCGTCGCCGAGGCGTTTCAGGGCGATGCGGCGTGGGCGGGGCAGCCGGCGCCCGCGCCGCGTCCGGCGCCGAGGGTCGAGACGTTCGAGGCTTTCGAGGCGCGCTGGCGTGTGGATCGCAAAAAGACCGCACAGGCCGTCGCCGTTGCGCTGCCGCTTTTCGACCGGACGCTGGCCGCCGAGGTGATGCACCGGGCCGCCGTCGCCGAAAAACCGCCCGCTGCCTGCACCGAATCCGAACGCCGCGCCCTCTTCGAGGCCGCCGCTGCGTTGCGGTATGAACTGGAGCATCCCGCGCCGCGCATCTACTGGCGGGGCCGTTTCGCCGAGACGCTGGCCCTGGCGCCGCTGCATCACCTCGGTGACTTGCGGGAAGAGAGCTTCGACACAATGGACGACGCGGTCCGGGTTTTTGTGCAGCGGACACTCGGGCAGCAGCGGTTCCGCGCCGCGTACGATCCGCTGGAAAAAGCCCTCGCCAAAGCCCACGCCGACCTCCGCCGCCGCACCGAACGGATGCTCGACGAGCTGGCCCACGAGAGCCGCGCCGGACGCTACGAACACTGGGGCCACCTGCTGATGGCCTCCGTTTCTGCCGTGCCGCCCCGCGCCGACGAGGTGACGCTGCCCGATCTCTTCGCCGATAACACCCCCGTCACGATCCCGCTCGACCCGGCGCTGAACGCCGTCGAAAATGCCGAGCGGTATTACGACAAAGCCCGCCGGACGCGGCAGGCCCGCGCCCATGCCGAAACCCGCCTTCTCGACGCCGAAGCCCGCGCCGAACAGGCCTCCGCCCTCCTCGAAAAGCTGCGCGCCATCGATACTTTTTCGGCCCTCAAACAATTCAAAAAGACCGAGGCCGAGGCGCTGGCCGGGTTTGTGCAAGGCCCGGCGCGCGCTGCCGAACGCCTCCCGTTCCGTCGCTTTTTGCTCGACGACGGCTACGAAGTGTGGGTGGGCCGCAACGCCCGGCAAAACGATGCGCTGACCTTCGGCCACGCCCGCAAATACGACCTGTGGATGCACGCGCGCGGCGTCAGCGGCTCGCATGCGGTGCTGCGCTTGCCCAACCGCGACGCCCGGCCCGGCAAGCCGCTACTCGAACGCGCCGCCGCCATTGCCGCCTATTTCAGCAAAGCGCAGGGCAGCAGCCTCGTGCCTGTAATGATAGCGCCCCGCAAGTACGTTCGTAAGCCGAAGGGAGCCGCCCCCGGCGCCGTCGTCGTCGAGCGCGAGGAGGTCTTGCTTGTCGAGCCGGGTCTGCCGGAATAGGGCTTTGTTGATTCAGGATAGAGGGATAGGGCTCAACACTTTGATGAAGCTTGATTCCTTACCTCGGTACTGGCACTACAGAAAAGTCCCCCTTTGAAGGTAATGTCATCAACTTAAGGGAACCGGCGCTACAGCGCCCTCTTCCTATTGATGCTGTACTTGGAGTGATGTCGTCGCTTGCGCCGAAAGCGACGACCCGGACGGATCGGCACCTTGTTGCGCTTGATCTGCTGCCTGAGATCCTCATAGATCGAAGTGCGTCTCTACCGGCCAACGACACCGGTAGAGAGAGCCCAGATCAGCCGAGGAAAACTCCGCCGGATCCAGCAACGAAGTCAACAACAGCAACGGCTTACCCCCGGGCCCAGCACCACCATGCGCAGGCGCAAGACACAGGCCTCGACAGCAGGCAGATACTGCCTAAACTTCGGGTTGACCCCCGGCCTTCGGCAAAGACATCGATCTCGATGAGACCCTCCGAGGCCCCGCTGGCCAAGAACGCATCGACTTCTGTGCAAAAACCCGGATAGACCCGAATGACGAACTCCCGCTTGTAGTGCAGCAGCAGCGCCATCCAATAAAAGGCCGGATAGCCCATATCCATTAGCCAAATCTCGGGGCGTGCCCGCTCTTCAACTTGCGCCAAACGCTGTAGATGGTCGAGCGCCAAGACGCACTCGTCGCTTTGGTAGGGCACCAACTGCGCATCGAGCGTGATCTGGTTGATCACATCGAAGTTGGTTCATTTTGCAGACCTGCTTGAAAGCCTCATCGTGGAGGGTCGTCTTGAGGTCTTCGAGGATGCGGAGGTTTTTTTTGCATGATCAAGGTGGTTTTTAGAGGGATGATACGCACCCGCAGTCGATTTTCCTTAAGTTGATGACATTACCTTCGAAGGGGGACTTTCGGTTCTGCCGTTACCGAAGTAAGTAATCAATCGTCATAAAAGTGCCGGGCACCCCATGAGTCAACCGGCTTAGCAACCAGCCTTAGCGCTGCCCGAAAGGCACCGTCACGTTGAGGCCGATGGAGTAGTCCATAACCTCATCCACATCTTCATCGAGCGGCAGCCGGAAGTGCAGGCCCGGCTCGACGCCTCCGAACTTGCCGGCCAGCGTCAGCCCCAGGCTGTGCGCCGAGCGCTCGCCGAAGTCGAGGTCGCTTTCGGTGGCCCACAGACGCCCGGTGAAGCCGGCGCCAAAGCGCATCTTCGGCGTGTCGTACCAGCCTTGTAGGCTGTAGATGGCAAAGAATTCGGTGTTGTCTTCGAGCACGTCTTCCTCTGTTTCCACCAGCATCAGCGGGCCGCCCCGGAGGCGCATGCTGAAGTGAGAATCGGGCCGCCGGAACTGATAATTGATCGCCCCAAAGGCCGACAGGACGTCGGGCATAAAGGCTTCGCAGCGATCATAATCCGACCAGAAGCCATACCAGACGGCGGCGTTGTCCGAGGGCGCCAGCGGCACACGCAAGCCCGTATCGAGCCAGAAAGACCCCCGCTGAACTTCCAGACCGAGCAGGGGGTTACCCATCGTCACGTCCGATTCACTCCCGCCGAATTCAAAGTCGGCATCGACGAAGGCGAAGGGCAGATCCGCGACGAGGGCCACATTGTCCGAAAGCATCGCGCGTCCGGAGAGGAAAAGCCCCGAAGTGAAGAACGACAGGTCGTCGCCTTCATCGAATTCGGGGCGGAGCCATTCCAGGGCAAGGTTGCTGCCCTGATCCGGGCTGGTCCAGAGGGTCTGGGCGGCGGCGCTCAGAGGCAGTAACGCGAGGAAGGTACCCAGGGCCAGTACACTGAAAATCCATAGTAACGACCGTTTCATAGCCTCACCTCCAAATGTTGTTAATCCACAAAAACACGAGAGACGCAACGGGGACATGACGCCTAAAACGGGGATCTGACGCCTATTGATAGTCTAAGAGTGCAGCCCCCGGCGCCTTTATGTTGACAAGGAATACCCCTGTTTGCCCGTAGGAAAAAGACGCGTTCCGAGGTAGGCTCCCTCCCTACACCACCTACACCCGCAGCCTGAAGACCGAAGCAAGAGGAAAAAGAGGACAAAAAACTGTAACTTCTGTGGTTATCGAATCTATGTGTTCCATCCTGGATTGTTTTGATGAACGATAACGCAACGGTCCGCGACGTCTTTAGTAACGGCCCCTACTCTACCTGATTTACTACGGGAACGCTGAGCCCCTGCTTTGGCCGAGCAAGGCTGCCTCGTCGATTACGTACCACAATCAAAGATCAACAGACGAACACGAAGAGGAAGGTTACGATGTCTACGCAACAAGTATTCCTTTCCTACTATCACGAGAACAAGGCCGAAGCCGAGCGATTACGAGAAGACCTTCAACAGAACAACATTTCTGTTTGGTGGGATCATGATATCTTGCCCGGTCAGGTTCGGGAGTCCGAGGTGCTTTTGGCCATCGATCGATGCGGGGCGTTTGTCTTATGTCTTTCTAACGAAGCTGTATCAAAAAAACCGGCAGGCATTTTCCCGCAAGCGCGGTATGCCATCAAAAAGTATCAACAATACAGGCCCGGGGAGATTTTTTTAATTCCTGTTCGTTTTTCAGCGTGCGAAATACCTGATGTGGAAATCGATGAGATCAGAAACTTGAGGGATTTTGACTATGTTGATTTATTCCCGGAAATGCATCGTCCTCAGGGTCTGCAACGTCTTCTGGATTCTCTGGACACGGCCTTACAAACCACCGCTGAGACATCTGAGAAGAAAGCGGAAATAGAAATCACCATTGACAGGGACTTCAATGATTTCGATGATGCTGAACAAGATCAATTAATGGAGGCTATCCACGCGTTTCTCAAAACAAAGAAGGAGATACGAATTATGCATAAGGGACCCGGCAGTGTAAAGCTGAGGCTCGAAATGTCTCCGGCTCAGGCCGAAGCCTTACACCTGGCTATCGAAGCAGGCATGTTTAAAGAACACCGTGTCGTGCAGGCACGCCTCGTCGAAAGCCAGGAAACGGCTGAAACGCCCCGGCCAGGCCGTATGCTTCGCCCTCGGCGACGCCGCCCGGAAGAAGCATCCGACCTTACCCAGGCCCTCATGGATGCCAGCAGCGGCGACACCAACGCCCAGGATCGGCTCTGGGTCGTCGTCTATGCGGAACTGGTACAGATCGCCCATCGCGAGTTGCAGGGCGAACGCAAAGGCCATACCCTGGCCACCGTAGACCTCGTCCATGAAGCTTATCTCAAACTTGTTGATCATACACGGATTACGTGGCGGAATCGGGCGCATTTTTACGCCTTATCCTGTGAGATCATGCGACGGATCTTGATTGACTATGCCCGACGTCGCAACGCCGGCAAACGAGCCGGGCGCAAAGACCAGGTCCCGTTAGACGAGGCCTTGCATATGTCTAAAGACCGCAGTGAACGCCTGCTGGATCTCGACGAAGCCCTCAAACGGCTCTCGGCCCTGGATCCGCAGCTCGGCAAGGTCGTCGAGTGTAAGTTCTTTGGCGGGCTCTCTACGAAAGAGACCGCCGAAGTGCTCGACACCTCCGTCCGGACCGTAGAGCGGCTTTGGAAACGCGCCCGCGCCTATTTGCACCAGGCGCTTAAAGAAGACTCCTGACCCATAAACCAACGCACGACCGCGGCAACCAGAGCAGGCCAGCGCCTGCGCGCATCGCTTGTTAGAATGAAGGCCCCTCTTGCAAAAGTGTTCGAAATATTATTGTTATATAGGGTATCGTCATGCGGTAGCGTATCATGGCAGTTCGTGCTGTATCTAACTTGAGGTGACTCCACATGGCACAAGATGCATATGAACGATGGTGGTATATCGATAATATTTTTTCCGAAGCCATCGATCTGTCTCCCGAAGAACGCAAAGCCTTTCTCGAAGAGGCTTGCAAAGACGACCCCGACGCTCGCCGCGCCGTGGACGACCTCCTTCAGTCTTTTGACGCCTCCGAGGGCCTTTTCGATGATCCCACCAACTGGTTTCCCAACGATCTGGAGGAATTAGCTGACTTAGCCGAAGTCGACGGCCTGGGCGAGATTGCCGACATCCCGCTGATACCGGGTCTGGCGCCCGAAACACCCGATGAGACCGCGCCGCTAACCGGCGAACGCATCGGGGCCTACCGCCTGCTGGCCGAAATCGGACGCGGCGGCATGGGCGCCGTCTACCTGGCCGAACGCGCCGACGGCCAGTACCGCCAACGCGTGGCGCTCAAGCTCATCCGCCACGGCAAACGCAGCGACGAGGCCATCCGCCGCTTTCTGCTCGAACGCGAGATCCTGGCCCGCCTCCAGCATCCCAACATCGCCCGCCTGCTCGACGGCGGCATCACCGAGAGCGGCCTGCTCTACTTTGTCATGGAGTACGTCAACGGCGTGCCCATCGACGAGTATTGCCAGGAGAACGACCTGACGCTGAAGGCGCGGTTGAACCTCTTTTTTGCCGTCTGCGAGGCCGTCCAGTATGCCCATCAAAACCTCGTCATCCACCGCGATCTCAAGCCCTCGAACATCCTCGTGACCGAACGCGGGCAGGTCAAGCTGCTCGACTTCGGCATCGCCAAGCTGCTCGACGAGGAGGACCGCCCCGACGGCATCCCGACGACGCGCACGGGGATGCGCCTGATGACGCCGGAGTACGCCAGCCCCGAGCAGGCGCGCAACGAGCCGGTGACGACGGCCTCGGATGTCTACACGCTGGGGCTGCTGCTCTACAAATTGCTCACGGGCCATCGCGCTTTTGATCTGGCCGGAAAAAGCGCCTCGCAGATCGAACAGATCGTCTGCCAGGTCTATCCGAAGAAGCCTTCGTGGGCCGTGGGCCGCAACGGCCAGGGCGCGCCGGCCCAGGACACCGCCACGACCGGATCTGCTACGAACGGGACGACCTCTACGACGCGCACCTCGCACACCGAGCGCCTGCGCCGCCAGCTCAGCGGCGACCTCGACGTAATTGTGATGAAGGCGCTGCGCAAAGAACCCGC
This sequence comes from Rhodothermales bacterium, assembly GCA_028278205.1. Taxonomy (GTDB): domain Bacteria; phylum Bacteroidota; class Rhodothermia; order Rhodothermales; family Bin80; genus JANQES01. The sequence continues at coordinate 41,852 of JANQES010000130.1, read as the reverse complement.
GCGCCGCTACGGCACCGTCGCCGAACTCGTGGACGACCTCCGGCGGCACCTGCGCGGCATGCCCGTCAAAGCCCGCCCGGCCACGGTGCGGTATCGGGCCAGCCGCTTCGTGCGGCGGCACCGCTTCGGGGTGGCCGCTGCGTGCCTCGTGGGGCTGCTGCTCATCGGGTATGCCGGCACCGTAACGCTCAAAAACCAGGAGATACAACGGACGCTGGCGCAGAAAGAGCAAATCACAGACATGCTCGTCGAGGTCTTCGAAGCCCCGGATCCGGACAATGCACCAGGCCCCGACGTCACCGTCCGAGAACTCCTCAATGCCTGGAGTATCGAACGCATCGAAGCCGAGTTGCCGGGCCAATCTCTCGCGCAAGCCTATCTGCTCTATGCCCTCGGCAAGACCTACAAAGGACTCGGTCTCTACGACGAGAGCCTGGCCTACCTGAAAACCTCGCTGGACCTACGCCGCTCCCACCTGCGCACGCCGCACCCCGACATCGCCTCTACCTTGAACGAACTCGGTTCGTTACGGCGCCTGCGGGGTGAGTATGAAAACGCTGAAACACTCTTGCAGGAAGCGATTGCGATGTGGCGGGATCTGCCTGACCACGCTCTAGATGAGGCTGAAAGCCTGAACAACCTGGGTGTGCTGCTGCGCCTGACGGGCGATCTCGATGCAGCCGAGCAGCGCTACAACGAGGCCCTGGTGTTGCAACGCCGGGCCGTGCAGAGCGATCACGAGAACATTGCCGAAACCCTGAAAAACCTTGGAGTGATCGAGCGTCGACGGGGTAATTACGCCCTGGCCGAATCGTTGTATACGGCGACGTATGAGATGAGGCGGCGCCTGCTGGGGGAGATGCACCCGCGGACGGCGCTTACGTTGTATAGCCTCGGTATGGTCAAAGTAGACCAAGAACGATATGAAGTGGCTGACTCACTGCTCCGGAAGTCTCTGGCTATCCTCCGTGAGGTCCTGGGAGAAGAACATCCATCCGTCGGTACCACCCTCTACGAACTGGGCTACCTCAAATACAGACAGGGTCAACTGGACACCGCCGAATCCTACTACGAGCAGACCCTCGCCATTGAGCGCAAACGATACGGTGAGGATCATCCCACGCTCGCGAAAACATACACCTACCTGGCGCTGGTCAATCACGATCAAGGAGACTATGACCGGGCCACTATGTTCTACCATCTGACGCTCGACATTCATCAGAAAACCCACGGCGTTTCAAGTAAAGAAGCAGCGTACGATCAGGTGCGCATAGGACGGCTCGAACGAGACCGGGGCAACTTCGATGAAGCGGAGCGTCGCTTCGAGCAAGCCATAGGCATCCAGCGCTCGTTGATGCCGGAGACCTGGCATCGTCTCTCGCTGTCATTGCTCTCGTATGGACGCCTGCGCATGGCCGAGGAAAGGCCGGCAGCGGCGCGTCCGTTGTTTGAGGAGGCGCTGGCGCTTCGCAAGGAGCACGCGCAGGAGCGCGACTTGCGCAGGGCCGAGGTGGAAGTGGCGTTGGGCGGGTGTCTGAGCCGGCTAAGCCAATTCGAAGAGGCCGAAGAACTGTTGGTGCGAGGCTATCAGACTTTATTGGAAGAGCGGGGAGAAACCGACCAACGCACGCAGGAAGCGCTGGAGCATCTGGTGACGCTGTACGAATCGTGGAATCGCCCGGAGCAAGCTGAAGAGTATCGCAGCAAGCTCAAATGAGATGAAGTAACAGAAGTGATTGAGCTAAAATAACAGGCAACAAGAGAGCCCGGCAGGGCACACCGGACTCTCTCATTGACTGACGAGGCCTCGCTTCCTCACAGGTCTGCAATAACGCGACACTCTTTTCTTATCCTAAGATCACTGAATTCATCAGGGATCATCCTCTTTTTTGCCGGTATCATCATCCCCTCCTCCTGCTCTGATGCCTGTCTTGACTATCATAATACACCTCCACGCGTTTATGGTTGAAATGGTTCGATGGAGCACATCGGGTTTTTCGGCCAAAAGCAACCCGACGACAGGCTCCTTATAAACCATACTTCAAGCGCGGGAAAAAAACAAACGCAAAAAATACGGAGGGGCCGCCCCCGTTCAAACACATCGAACAGAGGGCCAGCCCTCCGTAATACGGAAAACTAAAAACAACCTCGGGAGCCAGGATGCATGTTCCCTGAGTCTGCGGCACTTGATCCATCAATCAGGAGGGTCACGCTTGTCCGGGTCGTCATCGCCGGCCATCGCCTCGACCTGCTCGCCCATCTTACCCACTTCGCCTTCGAGGGCGGCCCTGATCTTCCGCAAGGCCGTGACTTCAGCGGCGAGAGCGGCACGGGTCTCTTTCAGCGCGGCGAGTTCGCTCTCATAATCAACCTTCATGTCTTTACGCTCTCTGTTGAGCTTTCCAACCTTTTTCGACAGCCTGTGCAAGGCGTCTTCGATTTGTTCCAGGCGCGACGGCTCGGAATGTGTACCCCGTCTGTTCCGACCAGGCTTGGGTGACGGCTTAGAGTGTTCGTTCATGACCTATACCGTTTATATTAGTGGATGGTGGAGTGTAGTAGCATCTCGTGGACATCCTTAAATGGAGCAGACCCTCGCCCCGATTTTGCCGTGTCCCAGACACCCACTTACTTATTAAAGCGCAGATTAGACCGTCAATCCGCCAAAAAATTTCTTTTTTACCGTCGCGCCCCGGAGAAAGTCTTCCTAGCAAATTCACACAGCCAATCAACCGCGCCCCGGCCTTATTGTATCTGCACCACCTCGGCTTCGCGGGGTCGTTGCAGTTCTTTTTCGATGTGTTTGCTGTAGGTTTTGGCATTGCCGAAGGCCGGGTTGAAGCCGACTTTCTTGTACCGGATGCGTCCGTCGCGACCCAGGACGAAGGTCGTGGGGATGCTCTTGACGCGGAAGGCTTTGGCAAGGCGCCCGCCGTCGTCCCAGGCCGTGGGGAACGTGTATTGCTTGAGCGAAAGGTAGAGGGCTGCCTGCTCGCGGGTATCGCCCCAACTGGTGTTGATCAGCAGGAAGGCGACGTCCGGGTTGTCTTTGTAGGTATCGTAGGCTTCCTGGATGTGGGGAAAGGCGCGATGGCAGGGGCCGCACCACGACGCCCAGAACTCGACGAAGACCACCTTGCCGGCGTACTCATCCGCGTCGATGGGATCGCCGCCGATGGTCGTCAGGTCGAGGGGCGGCGCTTCGGGGTAGAGCAGGTCTTGCGTAGACCCACACCCGAGGCCGGCCAGGGCCAGCGCTGTCAAAAGTATCATTCGGAAGATCATGGCATTCGTGGAGATTGATTGTAGTCTTTGAAGTCTGAAGGAGCGAATTATCATTACCGCGGAGAGCGCAGAGGTCGCGGATAAAACTGTCGCCTTCTCAGCGAACTCTGCGTGCTCTGCGGTAATCCTGCGTTCAACGCATCATAGCGAGACTATCGCTTTGCACATCCTTCCCTTAATAGTATAGACACATCAACCCTGGAAATATAACCTCTGCTCTTTCAGAAAAATCCGCAAGAATTGAGAAATCAACAGGCGCCGCGTGCGTATTTTCCGCCCGAGACTCCCTCGAAACAGAGCAATACCACCACGCGCATGGCTTCCTCGTTCGAGCCGCAGCCTCCGGGCAAAAAATACGTCGCCATCGCCGGCAACATCGGCGCGGGCAAAAGCTCGCTCACCAAAGTGCTGAGCGATTACTTCAAGTGGCAGGCCTTCTACGAACGCGTAGACGACAACCCCTATCTGGCCGACTTCTACAATGAAATGCGGCGTTGGTCGTTTAATCTACAGGTGTTCTTTCTGTCGAGCCGATTTAAGCACCAGCGTGAGATCGAAAACGCGCCGCACTCGGTGGTGCAAGACCGCTCGATCTACGAGGATGCCGAAATCTTTGCGCGCAACCTCTACGAGATGAGCCTTATGAGCGAACGCGATTATAACAACTACACCGAGTTGTTCTCGATCATGACGTCGTACCTGCGCCCGCCCAACCTGCTGGTCTACCTGCGCGCGACCGTGCCGACGCTCGTCGATCACATCCAGCAACGCGGGCGCGAATATGAAAACACCATCCGGATCGAATACCTCCAACGCCTGAGCGAACTCTACGAAGACTGGATCGAACGCTACGACCTCGGCCCCAAGCTGATCGTAGACGTCGATGAACTCGATTTCGTCAACGATGTCGAAGACCGGCGAGAAATCATCGCCCGCATCGACAGCCGCCTCTTCGGCTTATTCCCTGACGAATAGATTCCAACCTGAGGAGGGATGATGGTTTTGCGTTTCCGGGTTCTGGGTTCTGGATTCTGGGTATGGGTTGGAAAAGAAAAACCCGTACCTCGACACGAGCCGCAGGCGACTGACGCAGTAAACCAGAAACGCGAAACGCAAAATGCGAAACGCGCGGCGCTCTCGGTCGCCCTCATGCTCCTGCTGCCCGGCCTGCTCTACGCCCAGGTGCCCGACACGTTAAAAGTGACGCCGGATTCACTACAGGTCGTTCCCGATTCGCTTCAGGCAACGCCGGACTCTACGGCGCCCCATGTGCCTACAGGCCCGCCGATGGGATTCCGCCTGCCTGAGCCAGCCACGGCAACTACCGACACGATGCTGGCGCTCTCGTTCGAACTCGATGCCGCCGGTGTGCTGGCAACCCGCCCGGCGTCGTTTTTCTACGACTTCGGAGAATTCGGCTGGCCGAACGGGTGGAGTCCGTACGGCCTCACCCCGAACCGCGTGGCGCTCCTGCTGGGCGGGCTGCCCTTCGACGACCCCGTCACCGGGCGCCCACGCTACGACTTGCTGCCGCTGTCGATCCTCAAACCGTTGGGTCTTCAGGCTGGTCGCCACGCCGCGCCGATGGCCGTCTACGCCCAGGTGCGCCCGTACGAGATCGGTCAGCCTTTCACCGAGATGCACTACCGGTCGGGCGGCGGGGGCTTGCAAAGCATCCTGGCTATCCACACGCAACGTCGCCGCCTGAGCCTCTTCGGCAGGCCGGGGGTGTTGCGGGTGCTCTTCGGCTACGGCGGCCACGCCGCCAGGGGCGCCTACGACGGCAGCCGCCTGCGCCGGATGCGCCAGTTGATCACCCGCGTGCGCTATCAGCAGACGGGCTGGTCGGTGGAGGCCGCCTACCTTCACAACCAGCGGCGCCTCGGCGCGCACAGCGGCGTGAATCCGACCACGCCGTACGAGGCCATCTACAACCAGTTGATTGCCACGGTGCGCAACCCCAACGCCTTCCGGCAAACCATCCGCAATGACCTCTCGGTGACGTTGCGCGCGCGCCTCGTGCCCGGCCTCGCGGATCCGCTGACGATCTCGGCGTTCACCACGCTCAACACCTTCCGCTACCGCAACCCCGGCGCCGATACGCTCGTGGCCAAGACCAACCGCTACGGCGCGCGGGTGCATCAGGATCTGCAGATCGGCCCTCACCGCCTGCGCCTGCTCGTCGAAGCCTGGACCGACCGCCTCGCCCGCAGCAACGCCCTGCCCGGCGACCCGACGCGCTCGCAGTTGCACGTCACCCTCCACGACTCGCTGCGCCTGGGCAGGTTCGAGGCGATTGTCGAAGGCGGCGCCCACGTGACGGCGCACGCGCGGTTTGCCGGCGGGGCGGCGCGCGTGGCCCGGCGCCTCGGCCCGGTGCGTGTGTTTGCCGAGGCGCTGCACGCCGGGCAACCCGCCTCGTGGGTCGAAGAGTACGGCTTCGGGCGCTTCGTGGCGCCGGTCGATAAAATACCGGACGGGCGGGTCTCGCAAGGCCGCGCCGGCCTGCGCTTCCGCGCGCGCGCTTTCGACGTGGCGGTCTTCGGCTTTGCGCACGAAGAATCGAAACCGCTCGATCTCTACACCACCGCCACCGAAGACAGCATCGAAGCGCGGGTGGCGCCGGCGCCGTTCCAACGCCTCGGCCTCGGCAGCGACCTGGGCTGGCGACGGACGGCCCGGCGCGGCTTCTACGCCACGGCCCAGCCCACCCTCGTCCGCTTCCTCGACGCCAACGCCTCAGACGCGCACCGCCGCATGGATGCCGCCCTCCCGACGTTCTTCGTCCAGGGACGCCTCGGCGCGCGCTACGCTCTCTTCACCAACGACCTCATCCTCGACCTCTCGGTGCGCGGGCGGTTCTGGACGGAGCTGCGCAGTCGCACCCTGCACGCGCCCACCGGCCTGCTCGTCCTCCCCCGCGCGGAAGATGACTTCTACCCCGCGTCGGGCTTCCTGCCCGCGTCGGGCACGGTCGACGTGGTGGCCGAAGCCGCTGTACGCACGGCCCGGCTCTTTCTGGCCTATGAAAACGCGTTCAGCGGCACCCAGGTGCTTCTGGGCAACCAGATCGTGCCCATCTACCCCCTGCCTGCCCAACGCCTCCGCTTCGGCGTCTTCTGGCCGATTTTGAATTGAGGAAAAACAATCCGGCGTTTGCCCGTATAAGAACACGGAATTCATCGAAAACAACCCATTTTATACATGGAAACGCTCCCGGTACCCGTTTCCAAGACGCCGACCGCGTACGAGCAGAAGGTTCTGCGCGAGATCCATCGCTGGAAAAATCCGAAGGTCGGATGGCTCGGCAAAACGGTCGACAAGGTCAACCGCCGCCTGCGGGAGGTCACAGACCTCGTGCGCAAAGTGCCCGGCATCGATTGGACGATTGACAACGTCGTCAGCGGCCTGTTGCGCCTGACCAACGAGATCATGCAAGACTCCGTCTGGCACGATGCGATCCTCAAGGAATACCAGCAAGCCGGCCACGACGTCCAGCGCATAGACGACATCCGCAAGCTCGACCTCGAAGCCATCGACCAGGCGCTGCGCGGCCTCGACACCAAGTATCGCTCGGTGACGGGGGCGCAGGGCGCGGCGGCGGGCTTCGCCGGGGCCGCCGGGGTGCTGCCCGACGTGCTGGGCCTGGTGGCGCTCAACCTGCGCGCCGCCGGCGAGTATGCCACCTATTGCGGCTACGACATCAGCCAGCCCGCCGAACGCCTCTACGCCCTGCAAATCCTCCACGTCGTCTCGCAGCCGCCGGTCAACGAGGAAGACCCGGATCGGGAGACCGCCCTCGTGCCCGTCAGCAGCGTCTCGCACGCCATCGCGCAGCATCAGACCGTGCATACCATCGAGCAGGTAGCCGTCTCCGGGTCGATACGCGCCATCGCCAAAGCCCTCGGCACGCGGCTGACGAAGATCAAGCTCGCCCAACTGCTTCCGATGGCGGGCGCGTTCGTCGGCGGCGGTTTCAACGTCTACTACACCACGCGCGTCTGCGAGGCGGCCTATCATCTCTACCGCGAACGCTGGCTTCTCGAAAAGTACGGGCCGAACATTTTGTTCTGGCAACCGCCCAGGGATGCGGAGTGATGCAGTAGGATCTCTGCTTCCGCGCCGGGCGTATCTTCGGTGAATCAGATCCGAAACTGCACAAAGACATCGTGCCCATGCCCCATCCACAGTACACCAGCGAGGAGATTGTAAAACGCGGGGAGGAACTCTACAACCGGCACCTCCGCGCGGAGGTGGAAGCCGGTAACGAGGGCAAATTCCTCATCCTCGACATCGAGACGGGCGCGTATGAAGTGGATTCGGATGAACTGGCCGCCGTGCAGCGGGCAAAAGCGACGAACCCGAACGCTGTGCTCTACATTATGCGCATCGGCTACGCCACGGCCTATAAAATTGGGGGCCAGGTGGTACAGTCGTGATGAAAGGATTCATTTCAGCCAAAACCATGAACACCTCCTGTTATCGCCTCGTCCTCACCCTCGGCGCGTTGATGCTGACGCTGGGAGCCTGTGCGCAATCGCCGAGCGCCCCGCCCAACTTCGTGTTCATCCTGGTCGATGACCTCGGCTACATGGACATCGGCGCCTACAACCCCGACACGTTTTACGAGACGCCCCACGTAGACCGTCTCGCCGCCGAGGGCATGCGCTTTATCAACGGCTATGCGGCCGCGCCGGTGTGCAGCCCCACCCGCGCCAGCATCATGGCGGGCAAATATCCGGGCCGGATGCACACCACCGACTGGTTCGGCGCACCCCAGCCGGAAACGGCCTCCGAACACTGGACCCGCGACAAGCCGCTGCTGCCGGCATCGTACGTCGAGCAGCTTCCACACGAAGAAACGACGCTGGCCGAAGCCCTCCGCGAAGCCGGCTATCGCACCTTTTTTGCCGGAAAATGGCACCTGGGGCACGAAGGCTCCTATCCCGAAGACCACGGCTTCGAGATCAACAAAGGCGGCTGGGAACGCGGCGGACCCTACGGCAGAGGCCGCTATTTCCCACCCTACGACAACCCCCGCCTCGAAGACGGCCCCGACGGCGAGCACCTGCCCGACCGCCTCGCCACCGAAACCGCGCAATTCATCCAGTCCCACCGCGAGCAGCCTTTCCTGGCCTTCCTCTCGTTCTACTCGGTGCATACCCCGCTGATGACGCGGCCCGACCTCGAAGCCAGGTATGAACAAAAACGCCAGAGTGCGCCCGAAGAAGCCTGGGGCGAAGAAGGAGAACGCAAGGTGCGGCTGGTGCAAAACCACGCCGTCTACGCCGGGATGGTCGAAGCGATGGATCAGGCCGTCGGCAAGGTGTTGGATGCGCTGGACGAGGCGGGATTGGCCGAAAACACCGTCGTCTTTTTCATGTCGGACAACGGCGGGCTGAGCACCTCCGAAGGCCACCCGACGTCCAACCTGCCGCTGCGGGCGGGCAAGGGCTGGCTCTACGAAGGCGGCATCCGCGAGCCGATGATCGTCAAGTGGCCCGGCGTGACGGCGCCCGGCAGCACGACCAACGAACCCGCCACCAGCACCGACTTTTACCCGACGATGCTGGCGATGGCCGGGCTGCCGCTCCGGGCCGATCAACACCGCGACGGCGTCAGCCTCGTGCCGGTGCTCCAGCAGACCGGCTCGGCGGGGCGTGAGGCCCTGTACTGGCACTATCCGCATTACGGCAACCAGGGCGGCAGCCCCGGCGCCGCCGTCCGCGCCGACCCCTGGAAGCTGATCGAGTTCTTCGAAGACGACCGCGTCGAACTCTACAACCTTGACGACGACGTGGGTGAGACGAATGACCTTGCCGAAACGGAGCCGGAGAAAGTGCGTGAATTGCAAATGTTGTTGCATACCTGGCATCAGGAAGTAGACGCCCGGTTTCCGTCGCCCAACCCGGCGGCGGTGGAAGAGAATTGAGCAACCGTTCAGCGCCCGTCCCCAAGAGCCAGATCATGCAGGAAAGGCAGGATCTGCGTTGAATAGTGCGGCTCCTGGATCCCCCAGAAAATGTAGTTTAGGCGCAACCGGTCTCGCGCGAATTGATAGAGTTCGTCCACTGTCACCGGCTGGCCGGTGGCGGGATTGATTTCGTCGAGGTTGCCCCATTGCACGGCGTTGCCGGCCACGACGCCGGGGCCGCGCTCGGCGATGAAGCGGAGACTGTGATTCTGCTGCCCCTTCCGGTGTGGAAGGATATCGGGACCGCCGACGCCCGCGCCGATTTCATCGGCATGTTCGTAGATGCTGCGGAGGTAGCCGTGGTCGTCCCACGGCAGCCATTCGCCCGGCATGAAGTTGGCGTACTGGATGACGTGAGAGTTGGGAAAAGCGTCGCGGGCCGCCGTCATGATGGCCTTAACGGCTTCGACGTAGCCCTCGTGCGTGAACTCTTCGGGATCATGCTCGCCGCTCGAACCGAAGCCGATGGAGGTCTCCGGCAGATTCACCCCTTCTATTTTTCCATCGACGGCCTCGCCGAGCACCTGGAGCAGCTTGATGAACCGGGTGCGCACAGCGGGATCCCACCGCCGCGCCACCCGGCCTTCGGGGACGACCTCCGAGGCATCACCTCCGTGATCGTCATACTGAAGCGCCACCCCGCCGCCAAAGGCCGGATCCTCGCGCAGGTAGTCCGGCACGTTGACGCGTTCTTGGTCGAACGTCACGTCCTGAATCTGGATGAAGAGCCGCTTGCCGTGCTCGATCAGAAACGCCAGATCCGCCATCAGCGGGCCGAGGTCGTAGCGGTCACGCTCCGGCTCTAGCTCGCGCCACGTATACTTCAACTGCGCCCCGGCGATGGCCTCCGTCTCCAAAAAATTGGCCTCCCTGATCCGGTGGCGATCCACGTTGAAAAAGATGAAATGCTGCGGATCGGCCCTCTCGACATCGTCCTGCGCTGGGCTTGCGGCCAGGAGGGCGACGAGCAGAAAGAGCGAGGGGATGCTCATGAATCAAGCCTCCTTTTGAGAAATAACGCGGCCTTCAACCGCCGGACCTACAGCCCACCGAAGTAGCTGTAGAACGCGATATCCATCCCTTCTATAGCCTTCAACAACGCGGGTGACGGCGTCCCATAGATCTCCAGAGACATATCGCAAACACCCAGGAGCGCACCGAGGCTCTCGCCCAGATTGCCCATGTGCTGCAACACAGCCTCGGAGTCCTTATACCGCTCGCGCACCACACACACGGTTTGGTCGTCATTAAGAAACCAGTCGTACTGCAACGTTCCCGTGTCCTTTTCGCAGACGTGCTGGATGCACGCTGCGGCAACGGCCTTGAAGTCGTCGAGTTTGCCCTCGTGGATCGTTAAATGCGCGGTGGCCTGGATGTCGTTCATCGTGTTCTCCTGTTGTTTTGGACGTTATCGGTCATGGGTCATGTGTCACGGGTCATGAGAAAAACACCCATGACCCGTGACTCATGACCGATGTCGAACGTGCTACGAGCGCAATAGGGTAAAATACCGCCTAACTTTTTCCCATCTGCCTCATTGGCGCTTTTCTCAAGCACTCACCAGCACGGCTTCGTCATGCGCTGCGACGCTTTCGTAGAAGCGGCGCCAGCGCGCAAAGTCTGAACGGTGGTAGCCGGCTGGATTGCCCTCGCCTTTGATCAACTCCTCCGGCTTTATGTTTCTCAACACCTCGATGCCTGCCTGGACGGTTGCCGAGGGGACCAGGAAAAGCTGCTCATCGACGGGTTCGAAGAAATCGGGCGCTACTTGCTCCCGGCCAAAAAGCAGCGTCTCTACCAGATCCTCAGCCTCGCTGTGCCCCTGCTGTTTCACGGTTTCGAGGAGTCGCTCCTCAAGGATAAAGACGCTCTTTTCCAGCAGGGCCGTTCGATCTTCCACACCGGGATGCGCGGCTTTTGTCTTTTCAAGTTCTTTCTCTAGCTCAAGCACGGTCGCATCGAGTTCAGCCCGCGAACCGAACGCTTTGTCTTTTGCAATCCAGTCCAGGAGGTCCTGAAGTTCGTCCGGCTCCAGGCCGTCGGTGTGAAAAGGGCCATTGCGGAAGAGCCGGGTGAACAGGGTGCTGATTTTTTGATCGGAGCGCAGGCGCCGAAAGAGCGAGGTTTGTTCAGGAATAGCCTTGTAAATCATTATTACGCCCATCGCTCAAAAAGCAGTTCGTTTGCATGATCATATATCCCGAATTTCAATCTACCATTTCCTGCTCGGAAAACAACGCCGTCGCGACACCCTTGACGGGCGAGACCAGGGCTCTGCTGCAAGCCTGACGTGGAGAAAAGAAAGTTCTGGATCGTGACTTGCCCGGTTAGCCGTCCGCCCCGTTTTCATCCAACGTAGTGAGGAATTCCTGAAACCACGGCTTGTCGCGGACGCCGTTGAGGTCGTTGGCTTGCATGAGATGATCGCGGTCTGGGAGATTGCCTGCCTGGAGACTTTTCTGAAGCCACTTAAGACACGCTTCCTCGTCACCGCGCAAGGCACTCAGGCAAGCCAGGTTGTAGGCAGCAGGTCCTTCAACGAGCGCTTCCGCAGCAAGAAATTTCTCTGTGGCTTGCTCAAGCAATCCGCTTGCCTTCTGGCCGGACTCTAGTTGCGCCCACCGTTTCAGCGCATGGCCCCAATTGCTGAGCCCCGGATAATAGTCCCTCTTGATTTCAAGCGCCTTCCCGTATTTCTCAACGGCCTGCTCATACAACATCCCTGCACTCTCCCCTTCCTCCTGCCGGGCCTGATAGACGAGCGCGAGGCCCCAGTTGTTAAACGCCTTGTAATTGCCCGACTTGAGTTTAACCGCTTCCTCGTATTTTCCCGCGGCCTCCTGCAACAACGTGACAGCCTGTCCATCGGGCTCCAGGCGCGCCCGTTTATAGAGTGTATATCCCCAGTTGTTGTGCGCCCAGTGAAAGTCGTCCTTGATCTGGAGCGCTTTATCGAATTTCTCCTCTGCTTGCGTTAACAAATCAGCAGACTCCTCGGCCTTTGATACCCACCCGGCCTGCTCCATCAACGCAAGACCCCATTCGTTAAACACATCATAGCTGTCTGATTTCTTTTGGGATGCTATCGCATACTTTTCTGCCGCTTGTTGATACAACCCGATTGCTTCTTCCCCAGAGGCTAAGCGCGCCTGCTCTGTCAACACAAGACCCCAATTGTAGTACGCAAAGTGATAGTTCGGGGTGATCCTTGAGGCAGCCTCATACTCCTCCGCGGCCTCTCTGTAAAGATCCGCAGCCTCTGCTCCCGATGACGCTTTCGCTCGATCCAACCGCGCATTGCCCTGATAAATGTGAGCCCAGGCAACCGGCCTTTTTATTTCATCCGAAGGATCGCCATCATCAGGTGCCATTTCAATGACCTTGTCATACTTTGCGGCCATCAGGTAGCTCCATGCTTGCTGTTCGGGATTGAGTTCTTGTTCTTCAGGGGTAACACGTCCTTTATAATATTCCTTAAGGATATCCACAATGTCATTTACCTCATCTCCCTGATCATACGGCGAATATTTTGTCAACGCGTCCAGCACGCCACGCATGTAGGAGGACGGATCCGAGATAAACTCGGGAGGAAAGCAGCCAAGTTCTTGCGCCAGGCGGACGAAGAAGGTGTCGGGGTCATAGCCTTTGATATAGAACGCGTTTTTGTCCCCTTCAAGAAGATCCTCCCAGACGTGCGGCGGCGGCTCTTCGTCTTTGTAACCGATCCAGAAGAGATGATAGTCGAAGCAGCTTACTTCGGCTAATTTCTTAAAAACCGGGTCATTCGAGCCGCTGTACCCAACCACAATCCAGATACTTTTGTCGACCCGATCTTTGACGACAGGATCGATCAAGACAGCATGTTTTTCGAGTTCATCATCGGTATTAAGGATCACGAATCCCGTCCGTTGCCCGTGGAGATGGAAAATGGATTTGTCGTAAACGTCAGCGGAATCGAAATACTGGGAAATACCGAAATCGTAAACGGCGGGGAACTCATTAACCAGGGCGCAGGCGCGTACCATGAGCGGGTCGAAATTCGTCGTCAAGACGCGATCCACATACCCCTCCTTCATGAGTTGCGCAATAGCGACGTGCGCCCAGTTGATCCTGGCTCCATCGATATATGTTGACATCCAGCGCTTGAGTAGCTGCTGTGACGGGAAGTGCTTCAAACACGATGCATAGGTTACCTCTCCTTCCTTTTGCGCATCCTCGTAAATCTCTCTGTGCTCGTTACGAATGATCTCGACAAACTCGCTAGCCAGGGGTATCCCGGCTTTTTTCGAACACCCTGCGCCTATCAAAAGCGTACAGGGCACGCCCGATTTTTGTGCTATTTTTACCTGGGTAGCAACCGTCCGCAACTGCCTGTAGATGCTCATTTTCCCACCCCCGATACTTGAGATGCCTGGATGTGTCCTTCTTAACTTTTGCTAAAAGAAAACCATTGATCCGAAATATGCAAGCCTTCAAACGGTCCGCGCCACCTTCCGAATTTTCGCCACAAAGAAGCCTTCCATCGTCGGCGTGGGCAGGAGACGACGAGCGAGGGAAAGATCGTTTTTGAAAGGTTTGCCGCGCCACTGGGTGAGGGCGGGCTGTGTGTTTTCGAGGTTGAGGGGGATGGATTCGAGGCGGAGGGCGTCGCCGAATTTGCGGAGGGTTTTGTCGAGGACGGCTTCGTTTTCTTCGGGGGCGAAGGTGCAGGTGGAATAGACCAGGACACCGCCGGGGCGCAGGCAGTGGACGGCGGAAAAAAGCAGGCGCCGCTGCTTGTGCGCCATCTCTTTGATCTTGCGCGGGCTCCAGTAGGCGAAGGTCTCCGGCTCGGCGGTGCGGAAGCGGCCTTCGGTAGAGCACGGCGCGTCGAGCAAGACGCGGTCGAAGTGTTCGGGGCGGTAGCGCCAGACTCTGGTGCCGTCTTGCAGGAACGGGCGGACGCAGGTGGCGCCCTGCGCGTCGAGGTTGGCGCGTAGCTTGAAGAAGCGGCCTTTGACCACTTCGACGGCGGCGATCTCGCCGGTGTTTTGCATCCGGCAGGCCAGTTGAAGCGTCTTGCTGCCGGGCGCCGCGCAGAGGTCGAGCACGCGCTCGCCGGGTTGCGCATCGAGCGCCAGCGGCGGGATCATGCTGGCGAGGTTTTGCACGTAGAGCCGCTGTTCGGCAAACGCCGCCGAGGCCATCAGCCGGGACCGGTCTTCGGGCCGGATCCAGAAGGCGCCGTCGTGCCAGGGCACTGCGTTGAGGCGCAGTCCGAGATCCTCTAACTCGCGCACGACAGCTTCCGGCGTCGCCCGCAGCGTGTTGACCCGGAAGGCCGTCGCCGCCGGCGCCGAGAACGTGTGCAGCACCGCGTCGAACCGATCCGCCGGCACGATCTGCCGCAAGCGTTCGAGGAAGATTTCAGGGAAAGGATTTTGGATTTTCGACATAACACACAAACACGCAACCCCCCACCTCTTTCCTCATCGAAAAGAAAAAAACGACGAAACCTGAACTACTGACGCCCAGAATCGTTCTTTTTTGCGACGTAGATGCCACATCTCGCCGGTGCGGCTGATTAATAGTTGCGTAAAACGCCCGATATACCTACCATACTGGTGTGAGGGAGGGTGCGCGATGGCGAGTCGCCTTTTCTTTTTTCAAGGTTCTCTGACGCTGCTGAGTCCATGAGTGAACAACGTGGCGACGATGTGATTCGTTGCTCCTTCTGCGGCCGCACGGCCCACGAGGTCACCTCGATGGTGGCCGGGCCGGATGTCTATATCTGTGATCGATGCATCTACGACGCCTCCGGCATTGTCCGGAACGACCTGGCGGCGTACCAGCATACGAGCCCTTCGTCGACGCGGCGCAGTTCGACGCATCGCCACCGCCTGACCCCTCGCGAGATCAAAAGCGCGCTCGACGAATACGTCATCGGGCAGGAACGCGCCAAGAAGGCCCTCGCCGTGGCTGTCTATAACCACTACAAGCGTGTCGAGGCCCAGGACTACTTCCACGACTACGACGGCGTCGAACTCGAAAAGTCGAACATCTTGCTGCTCGGCCCCACGGGCACCGGCAAGACGCTGCTGGCCCGCACCCTGGCTCGCATCCTCGATGTGCCCTTCTCCATCAGCGACGCCACCGCGCTTACCGAAGCCGGCTACGTCGGCGAAGACGTCGAGAGCATCCTCTCGCATCTGCTCCATGCCTCCGACTTCAACGTCGAACGCGCCGAACGCGGCATCATCTACATCGACGAGATCGACAAGATCGCCCGCAAGGCCGACAATGCCTCCATCACGCGGGACGTCTCGGGCGAGGGCGTGCAGCAGGCGCTCTTGAAGATTCTGGAGGGCACCATCGCCGGGGTGCCGCCCAAAGGCGGGCGCAAACACCCCGAGCAAAGCCTCATCAACATCGACACGCGCAACATCCTGTTTATCTGCGGCGGCGCCTTCGAAGGCCTCACCGACATCATCGCCCACCGGCTCTCGGCCAACACCATCGGCTTTTTTACCGAACAAACCCGGCGCTTCGACAAAAACGATCCGCGCACCCTCCAGTTCGTCGAACCCGACGACCTGCTGCGCTTCGGGCTGATCCCCGAACTCATCGGCCGGATGCCCGTCATCACAGCGCTCGATCCGCTCTCGGACCACGCCATGAAGCGCATCCTGACCGAGCCCAAGAACGCCCTCGTCAAACAGTATCAAAAACTCTTCGCCATGGACGGCGTCGACCTGCTCTTCGAGGAAGAGGCGCTCGAAGGTGTCGTCAAGCAGGCGGGCGAGTTGGGCACCGGCGCGCGCGGGCTGCGCTCGGTCATGGAAAACACGATGCTCGACATCATGTTCAACATCCACGAACATCCGGACATCGGCGTCTGCCGGATCACCTCGGAGACGGTCGCGAGCGGCGAAGAGCCGATCTATGAAGAGCGCAAAGCCAGCGCCTGACGGTGGTTTTGTTGCTCGCGATGCCCCCGGAATATTTCAAACGCTCATTCTTCGGAATGGGCGTTTTGGTTATTTTTGGATTTTGGATATCCAAAATCCAAAATCTGCGTAAGCCGTTGTATGGCTGAGTTATTAACACACCTGACGCGCCTGCACGAGGGACCTCGCTATTACGGGAGCGGCCTCTACCGGCAACTCAACGAGAAAAACATCTTTCTCTGGTCGCAGGCCATTGCGTTCAAAGTGTTGATTGCCGTCATTCCGCTGATCATTCTGGCTACCGGCGTGCTCGGCGAGATTCTGGAGCGGGAGACCATCTTCGACACCGTCGCGACGTATATTCAGGACTTTTTCCCTGCCGGTCAGAGCGCGCAAATTCTAGACTTTCTCGAAGGCCTCACCCGCGCCAGTAACACCCTGACGATCATCGGCGTCGGGGCGTTGTTGTTTTCGGGCTTTACGCTCATGACCACGATGCGCGTGGTGGTGGGCAACGTGTTTCAGGAACACTGGCGCGAAACCCGCTCCCTCCTCGGCGGCTACCTGTTCGACCTTCGGATGGTGGGGCAGGTAGGGCTGCTCTTCCTGCTTACGCTGGGCCTGACGGTGCTCGTGCAACGGCTAGACAGAGCCGGCTTCGATGTCATCGAAGGAACAGGGCTGGACTTTTTATGGACGGGTTTGTTTAACATCGTGGCCCTGCTGCTGCCTTTTTTGGTCACGGTCGTGATGTTCTTCCAGTTGTTCTATTTTGCTCCGAAGCCGCATCCGCCCCGGCGCAGCGCCTTCTTCGGCGCGATGGTCTCGGCGGTGTTGTGGGAAGGCGCCAAATTCGGCTTTACGCTCTACGCCCAGTACGTGGGTAATTTCGGACGCTACAGCGGCGACAATCCTGGAGACCCGGTCGGCAGCACCATCGGTCTGATCGTGGCGTTTGTCTTCTGGGTGTATTATTCCGGCATCGTCTTGTGCCTGGGTGCGGTCATGGCGTTGTTGCACGAGAAGCGGCACCGCGACCGCCGCGAGACCCCGCCGCCCGAAGCCCCCGGCATCGCCCCACCCGCCGCTGCGCCCAAACACGACGGCGCCGCCGCGCAGATGCCGGTCTCCCCGGAAACCAACAACCACCCCGTCGCCACCAACGCCCTGGCCGAGACGCACCGGCACGAATCTACCCCACCTCGTAACGCGCCGGAGGATCTGTCGGTTAATTAGAGGGTAGTTGTTGTGATTTTAAGAGGGAAGGGCGACCTGTCCACACTGTCTTCCGAATCCGAATGCTCAGACGCTCGCCATCCTATGTCGTGTTGGCCGTGATCCTGCTCGGTGCGGGGTGGGGACGGTATGCGGCTGCGCAGGATGTGAACGAGGAGGTGCCGCTGTATCTGTCTAATGAAGAGACGACGATCCGGAGCATCAGGTTCGAGTTTGTCGATGCCGAACGCTATCCGCCTCAGTTCGAGCCGGAGCAACTCAAACTACAGATCGCCACCAGAGCGCCCGGCTTCGGAGATCGTCTAAAAAAAAACCTGCGCCTCGACGGGTTAAACGCGTTTCGGCTCGATCCGATTGAGTTGCAGAAAGACGTCGTGCGCCTGCGCCAGTTCTACCAGCAGAACGGCTACCTGAGAGCATACGTACACTACGGCGAATCGGACCTCGACACGGAGAGCAACACCATCGGCCTCGTCTTCAGCATCCGGCAAGGCCCGTTCATCTTCATTGAGGATGTGGTGTTCTTCGACCCCAATAGCCCCGACAGCCTCGGCTACCTCGCCGACGTCGACGCGTTCGATGCGGCCATGCGCCAGCGGTGGATTGCCTTTCGCGACCGCACCGGCTTCAGAGTCGGCGACCGATTTACCATCTTCGAACTCGCCCGCATCCAGGACCAGGCCTTGAACTGGCTCAAAGACCAGGGCTATGCCTTCGCCACCCTGGACACCAGGACGGAGATCGACTCGACCAATAGCGCTGCCAATATCCGCTTCTACGTCGATCCCGGTCCCCTGACCTACTTTGACGATGTGGTGGTGCGCGACAACGAGCGCGTGAGCCGCAACGTGGTGCTGCGCGAGTTGCCCTTCAAAAAAGGCGACATCTTCTCGAACCAGAAGCTCATCGCGGGCCAGCGCGAGTTGTTCGGGCTCAACCTGTTTCAGATAGCGCAGGTCGAAATACCGGAAGCCGTCGAAAATCCTGATTCGCTCCAGCAACTCCGCGACTCGACCGTGACAGTGCGGTTCAACCTGCGCGAATCGCGCCTGCGGTACTTCACCGCCGAGACGGGCTACGATCAGAAAGAAGGCATCTCGCTCAACGGCCAGTGGTCGCATCGTAATTTTCTCGGCGGCGCGCGCACCCTCTCGGTGCGGGGCGAGATCGAATCGGGATTGCGCCTTCGAACGGGGCTTTTGACCAGCGACGAGGCTGCCACCGAGGCCAGCCGGCTCTTCCGCGGCTCGGTGGCGCTGCGCCAACCCTACCTGTTTACCAACGGCCTCAGCGGCATCGTCGAGCCGTTCATCCAGTTCGAACGCGACACCCAACTGCGCGACACCGACTTGTTTGCGCAGATCAACCGCCGGGAGTTGGGCGTCAACACGACGCTGATTTATGAACTCCGTCCGTTCCGGACGGTGAGCTTGCGCTACGGCCTGAGCCGCGCCACTCAGTTTGCCGACGTCCGCGAAGACACCACGGCGCGCGACGCCTACAGCAAGAGCATCATCACGCTCAACGGCACCTTCGGGTGGGTCAATAATTTTTTGAATCCGCGGCGCGGCGGGCTCGTGCGCCCGTTCATCGAACAGGGCGGCGGGCTCGAACGGTTGTTCGGGCTGGGCGCCTCCGGCGTCGAATATCTCAAGACCGGCGTCGAGGTCGTCGGATACATCCCCATCACTAAAAAGATCAGCGTGGGCACGCGGCTGGCTGGCGGGCGGCTCTGGCCGCTCAACGAGAGCAACGCAGCCGTGCCGCTCTACGTCTCCGGCACCGAGCCGCCGCGCAGCTTCGATCCGCTGTTCGTCGCGCCCTTCGAAGACCGCTTCGACCCCATCCGCTTTTATGCCGGCGGCTCTAACGACGTGCGCGGCTGGGACTTCGGCCTGATCGGCCCCAAAATCAACCGCACCGAGATCCGCCGCGACGATGCGGGGATGCCGCTCTTCGATGATCGGAACGTGCCCCTCACCGAAAACGAGCAGTACGAACCCATCGGCGGCCTGGCGCGGCTGGTGGGCAACGTCGAGATCCGGTTTCCGTTTCCGGGCCTGGGCAATGCCTGGCGCGCGGCAGCGTTTCTGGACTTCGGGCAGGTCTCCGGCAAACGCGACGAGACGCAGGATTGCTCGCCACCTTTTTTCAACGACGAAGCCCTGACGGAATCCGCAGAGCCCCAGTGTGGGTTTAGCGATTCGGGGACGATCGCCCTGGCCCTCGACAAGTTCAAGTACGGCGTCGGGGCAGGCATCCGCTACGAGACGCCCATCGGCTACCTCCGCCTCGACGTGGCCTACAAGCTCAACCCGGACGACCTCGACTTGCAAACGCCGCGCAATGCCTTCCTTTCTAACCAAGGCTTTGCCGAGCCCGACAGGTCGTTCCTCAACCACCTGAACATCCACCTGAGCATCGGGCAGGCTTTTTGACGGGATAGGGCTAAAGTCCTATTCAAAGGTCTCAGGCTTCCTCGTACTTTGGTATCATTTTGCTTTCGGCGTCATTTTGCCTTCGGCGTCATTTGCTCGCCTTCGGCTCGCGTCAAGTGCGCCTGCGGCGCGTCATTTATTGTCATGGGGTGAACGTGACAATAAATGACGCGAGCGCAGCGAGCATAATGACCACAAATGACGTGAACGAAGTGAACAAATGACGCGAGCGCAGCGAGCAATTGACGTGAGCGAAGCGAACCAACATAGCACCCCGGCTCCGAAGACGCCGTCTTCCGAAGAACGCGCCAGGCACGTGCGGCGGCGGCATGCGCGGCTGCGACGGCTGCGGTGGGTGGGGCGCATGATGGGCCGGCTGGCGCTGGTCGTGCTGGCGCTGGTCGTGCTGGTGCTGTTGCTGGTGCAGACCCGCTGGGGATCGCAGGTGGTGGGCGAGGCGCTCATCGCGCTGGCCGATCCGTTCGAGGGCGCCACGCTGGAGGCCGGGCGCATCGGCGGCAACTGGCTCACCTCGCTCGAACTGCGCGACGTCACCGTCACCCGCGACGACTCGGTGCGGATGGTTCACGTCGATACGATCCGCGTGCGCCATCGTTTGCTCGACTTGTTTTGGATGACCTACCACGCGCGGTCGATCTCGGTGGCCGGGCCGGAGATCACCATGACGCAACGCGCCGACACGTCGTGGGATCTGCTCGATGCCCTGCTGCCGGAAACCGCTGCGCCCGACACCACCCCCGGCAGCTTCACCGTCCAGTTCGATCAACTGCGCCTGACCGATGGACGCTTCGCCGCGCGCTTCTATGCGTCGGGGCGCGATTCCGTCTTTCAGATCGATGACCTCAACACGAACGGCGGCGGCCTGACGATAGGCCCGGCGATGGCCTTCCGCTTCGACACGCTCTGGGCCGCGCTGACGCCGCCGGGCCACACCGAGGCCACCCTCCTCCAGGCCCGAACCCTGCTCGACGACGGACGCCTCAACCTGATCGACTTCAGCCTCGACGGGCCGGGCAGCCACGTCACCGCCAGCGGCAACTTGCGCCTGCCCGACGACAGCCTCGACACGTTCTACGACGTGGACGTAGCCCTCGATGCAACGCCGCTCGCGCTGCGCGATCTCTTCCCGTTCTTCTCCACACCCGACACCCCGGAATCCGCCGAGATCCACGCCCGCGTGCTGGGCACGGGCGATCTGCTCACCGTCAACGCCGAGGCTGAGTTTTCTGACGGCGCCCGCCTCGCGTTCAACGCCGAAGCCTCGCTGACAACCGGGGACACGCTCACCTACCGCGTGCTCGAAGGCACCTCGATCCGGGCGCTCGACCCCAGCGTCTTCACCGGCGACCCCGCCATGGCCGGACGCATCAACGCCAACCTGACCGCCGACCTCCACGGCCCGGCGCTCGACAGCCTCAACGGTTCGCTCAACGCCGACGTCTTCGATACCCGTTACGGTGAGTATGATTTTGACCCGACGACGCTCCGCGCCACGTTCACCGACGGCAACGCTGCCGTGAGGGCGCAAACCGGCCTCCGGGGCGCCAACCTGTCGATCAACGGCGACATCCGCCCGCTCGACGAGTCGCCGGTTTACGACTTCCGGGGCCGCTTCGACAGCCTCGACGTGGGCCAGTTCGTCGAAGGGCAAAACAGCCATCTCAAAGGCACCCTCCGCCTCGCCGGTCGAGACTTCGACCCCACGCTGGCGAATCTCACGGCGCGGCTCGACCTCGACGCCTCGCGCTACAACTTGCAGCGACTCGACGACGGCACGCTGACGGCCTCGCTGGCCGACGGCACGCTCAATTTCGACGCCCGGCTGCGCTACAACGCCGATTCGTTGACGATGAACGGCACCGCCTGGCTGGGCGATACACTGCGCTATGAAATCCGCGAGGTGCAGTTCGACGGTCTCGACGTGGCAGCGCTCTTGGGCGACACCACGCACAGCGCCTTCAGCGGCTCGTTTGCGCTGCGCGGCGAAGGCACCGATCCGGCCGCAATGACCTTCGACGCCGTCCGCCTCGACCTGGTCGATTCGCAGTACGGCCCGTACAATCTTTACACGGTCCAGGCCAACGGCGCGCTACGCGGCGGCGTCTTCGACCTGGACGCCGAGGCCGACCTCGAAGGCGGCGTCTTCGATCTCGACGGCACCCTCCGGCCTTTCGACACGGTTCCGGCGTTCTCGTTTTCGCGGGTGGATTTCAGGAATGTTGATGCCGGGAAGCTGCTGCAAGATTCAACACAAACCAGCAAGCTCAACGGCACGCTCCGCCTGGCCGGGCGCGGCTTCGATCCCGCCACGATGACCCTCGACGACGAAGCCCTCCTGACACTCAACGCCTCGACATACAACGACCAGACCATCGACTCGATGTGGGCGACGGCAGCGCTGGAACAGGGCGGGCTGACGTTCGACGCAAGCGTGACGACGCCGGAGGGCACCTCCACGATTAACGGCAGCGGCACCCCCTTCGCCGAGAGGCCCACGTATCGGTTGAACCAGAGCGCGCTCAACGGCCTCAACCTGGGCGCCCTCCTCGACCTCGACAACCTCGACACCGAGCTTTACGGCGTCATCGACTCGCTCACCGTGGAGGGCACTGATCCGGAGACGATGACGCTCCAGACGACCATCCAGCTCAACCCCTCCCGCATCAA
Source organism: Rhodothermales bacterium (assembly GCA_028278205.1). GTDB lineage: Bacteria > Bacteroidota > Rhodothermia > Rhodothermales > Bin80 > JANQES01. Next base: position 19,305 of record JANQES010000130.1, on the reverse strand, counting down.
CCAGGAAAACATCACCAACGGCAAAGCGACGATTGAACTCTGCGACGGCCTGCTCGGTGCTAACGTCAACCTCGATCTTAACCAGGGCCGCATCCGCCTCGACACCCTGACGGGCTATCTCTTCGACGAGCGGCCCAGCTACGCCGCCGCCGGATCGATAACCAACGTAGACCTGGCAAGCCTCGGCGGCCTCGACTCGCTGCAACTGCGCCTCTCGGCCAGCTTTGAGGTCGAAGGCGAGGGACTCGATCCCCAGACGATGCGCCTGACGAAAGGGGTGCTCAATGCCCGCAACGGCCGCTACAACGACATCACCGTCCGCCGGCTTGAGAGCGCGTTCACCCTCCACGACGGGCTGCTGCGCCTCGATACGCTCGTCGTCCGCTCGAACGTGGCCGAGATGGAGGGCGGCGGGGCCGTGGCGCTCTTCGACTCGGCCTTTGCCACACTGGAGACGCCCGATTCCCTATTTACCCTCCGAGGCACACTCCTCGACGATAAACCCCTGCGGCCCTACGTCGAGGCCGAATCGTTTTCGCTGGGCGAGGGTATGTTCGAAGCAACCCTGACGAGCCGGCCCGGCGAGCTTGAAGTCAAGGCCGACGCCGTGATCGAAAATGTGATCTACAACGACGTGCGCGTGCTCGAACTCGAAGCCGATGCTTCCGGCATCCTCGGCCCCGAACGGTTTTTGATGAAGGACACCCTGATCGTCAGACGCGACACGCTCACCCTGTCCGAGGACGCGCTCATCGTCAGAACCGATACGCTAGAGGTGACCCGGCGTACGTTTGACTTGAAGGACGGCACGGTAGACGCCTTTCTAAATCGCTTTTCGATCCCAACCCTGGCCATCCGGCAGTCCGAATTCAAGGCCGGTTTTGAGAAGGACTCCCTCGGTTTTTCGGCGAGCCTGACCATTGACAACCGCCGCGACGCCAAACTCGAAGGATATGCTGAACTGGGTGGAGAAAACCGGCGCGTCATCTTCAATACGCTGAGTATGCACCTCGATGACGACCAATGGCACCTCGATCAGAAAGCCACCATCACCTATGGCAACAAATACCGGGTCAGCAATTTTATGCTCGTGGAAGATGATCAGGATATAGCCCTCGACGGCGTCATCGATCTCAATGGGAATCAAAGTCTCGGCCTGTCGATCTATAATTTCCGCATCGGCTCTGTGGCCGACCTGTTCGAATTCCCCGGCCTCGACGGCACGCTCAACGGCGATCTTTTTCTGAGCGGCCCCGCCGCTGCCCCCCTCGTCGAAGGATCGCTCAACCTCGACGTCGAATCGCAAGGCGTGCCGGTGGGCCGGTTGAACGTGGGCGTCGATTACGCCGACCTCCGGCTCGAACTCGACGCCTCGATTGCCCATCAGGATACGAGCACTTTGGCGCTGAGCGGCTCGCTCCCGATGGATCTGCGCCTGACCGCAGGCGAGGATCCGAGCAAAGAAGCGCCCATCCGCCTCGACCGCCAACTGGGCGACCCCGAAAGCGACGTCTCGTTCCGCCTCGACGCCAACCGCTTCAACGTCGGCTGGATCGAACCTTTTCTGGATCCAGTAGCCGTAGACGAAATCGAGGGCCGGCTCACGGCTTCCGTCGACATCGGCGGCACGATCGATGAACCGCTCTTGACCGGCGAGGCGACCTTCAGCGACGGGCGCCTGGGCCTGCCGCTGCTCGGCCTCAACCTCACCAACCTGGCCGCCGAAACCGAACTGGCCGGAGACACGGTCCTGGTCAACCACGTCGCGGTCAAATCCGGCGAGGGCGCCTTCACCGGCCACGGCACCATCGACCTGCAACAACTGAACTTCGGTAAATTTGACATCGAGGCCAGCGCCGAAGACTTCCGGGTTATCGACACGCGCCCCTACGTGGCCGACGCTTCGGCGGATCTCAAGCTCACCGGCACCACCGAAGAGCCGAAGTTGACCGGCGCCGTCCGGCTTTTCAACACCGACATCCGCCCCACCGAAGAATCGACCGATGCCGTCTTCGGTCCGGTCGAGTTTACCGAAGCTGATGTGCAGATGCTCGAACGCCATTTCAACATCCGCGTCACCGCTGCCGACACCACCACGTTCGTGCTCTACGACGCCATGGAGATGGATCTTCAGGTGGAGATCGGACGCGACGTCTGGCTGCGGTCGCGTAAAAGTCCACAGTTGAATATCCTGCTGACCGGGTCGTTGGATCTCAAGAAAGCGCCGTACGAAGAGCAAGAACTCACCGGCATCGTCAATGTCGTGCCGGAACGCAGCTACATCCGGCAGTTTGGCCGCCAATTCGATATTCGCACCGGGCAAGTGCGCTTCACCGGCCCGGCGACGGACCCTTTTCTCAACTTTGAAGCCGACTTCAAGGTGCCGTCGCCCAACAACCAGACTGACGAGATTACCATCAAAATGATCGCGCAGGGCAGCCTGCAGGACAAAGACGGCCTCAAGCTGGAGTTGACCTCCGAGCCGGTGCCACTCGATCAGGCCGACATCATCTCGTACATCGCCACGGGGCGCCCGGCGGCGGAAGCGTTTCAGCTCAGCGGCGGCGGCACCGTCGAAATAGGCACCGACCTGGCGCTGAACCAACTGACCAACCTCATCGCCAGCGCCGCCGGCGCCGAACTGGGGCTCGACATCGTCGAAATCCAACAGGAAGGCTCGCGCGGCGCGACCGTCACCGCCGGCAAGTACATCTCGCGCCGGTTCTTTGCCTCGGTCAGTTGGCCCATCTCTTTTAGCAGCGGCGCCGCGCTGACCACCGCCTCCGGCGCCGACAGCAACAAGGAGGTCATCATCGAGTATGAGTTCTTCGACTGGCTGCTGCTGCGCATCACCAGCGACACCTCGACGATCGGGCTGAGCCTGTTGTATCAGTATGCTTACTGATTTCGGATTTCGGATTTTGGATTTTGGATTGTTTATTTCCACGCAATCCAACAACCGGAAACGCCGCGACGGTTGAAACGGCTGAGATTTTTTCGATTGAGATGAGGGTGCCGTCTTAGACCAATCCAAAATCCAAAATCCAAAATCTAAAATCCCTCACCCATGGCTAGAAACGCTACGCATCCTACCTACGGGACGATGATGCTCGAATGGCTCGAACGCGTCGGGGCGTTGGGGTCGTTCGCGGGCGAGTTTTTTCGGCGTTTCTGGCGGCGGCCTTTTGAAGGGCGCGAGTTGTTCAACCAGATGGACGAAGCCGGCACGAAGAGCCTGGTCCTGGTGCTCGTGACCGGCCTGTCGATCGGCGTGGTGCTGTCTATGCAGAGCCGGGGGACGCTGGCGCGCTTCGGGGCCGAGGCCGTCTTGCCGAATATGCTGGCGTTGTCGGTCTTCAAAGAGATCGGGCCGGTGATTACGTCGCTGGTGCTGGCCGGGCGCCTGGGCGCGGGCATCGCCGCCGAGATCGGCTCGATGCGCGTGACCGAACAGATCGACGCGCTCGAAGTGGCGGCGCTCAAACCGTTTCATTATCTGGTGATCACGCGGGTGCTGGCCTGTATTTTCATGTTTCCGATCATGACCATCTGCGCCGACATCATCGCCCTGATCGGCGGCTACCTGGAATCGGTCTTGACCACGGATATGGACTACCGGCTCTTCATCGACAGCGCCTTTTCGAGCCTCCGGCTCTCCGACCTGATCGTCGATACGGGCAAGACGAGCATTTTCGGGTTTATCGTGGGGATCGTCAGTTGTTACCTGGGCTACACCGTCCGAGGCGGCACGCGCGAGGTGGGGCAGGCCGCCATGCAAGCCGTGGTGCTCTCGTCGCTGCTGATCCTGCTGGCCGATGTCATCGTCGTGCGGATCTCGCTGATGCTCTTCGGGGTTGCGGGGGGCTAGTCATTGGTCACTGGTCACTGGTGGAAAAACTAGTGACTGGTGACAACGATCAGTGACAACGAATCATCTGTGGAATTTTATTTCGGGAGTTTGGAATTTTTTTTAGGGATCGGAGGGTGTACGCTTTTGTCTGAGTGCTCTAGATGGCTTATTTCCCTGACCGATGTCCCGCGTACTATGCCTGTTTTTTATCGATGCCGAGCCTCAGACACCAGGCAGAGGGCTATCTTCACGTGGCCCTCAACGATGCTACCGCTTTGTTTCGGGATGGTCAGTGGGAGGCCATCCATGCCCTTGTCGAAGACCGCGCGCAGTTGCTCATCGTCCAGCGTACGGGTTGGGGCAAGAGCATGGTTTATTTTCTAGCCACGCGGCTTTTACGTGACCGGGGCGCCGGCCCGACGTTGCTGATCTCGCCGCTGCTGGCGCTCATGCGCAACCAGATGGAGGCCGCTGCCCGCCTAGGTCTTCAAGCCGTCACCATCAACTCTGCCAACAAAGATGAGTGGACGGCTGTCGAAGCACGGCTTCGCAAGGATGAAGCCGATATCTTGCTTATTTCGCCTGAACGCCTCAGCAACCAGCCGTTCCGGCAGAACGTGTTGGCGCACCTCGCCCCTCGCGTAGGGCTTTTTGTGGTGGATGAGGCCCATTGTATCTCCGATTGGGGTCACGATTTTCGCCCGGACTACCGCCGCATTGTGCGCATCCTGAAGGCCCTGCCGCCTAACGTCCCGGTCCTGGCCACTACGGCCACGGCCAACGACCGCGTGGTCAAAGACGTGGTTGATCAGCTTGGAGAGACGCTGCGTGTGATTCGCGGGCCGCTCTCACGCAAGTCGCTCCGCTTGCAGGCCATCGTGATGCCCTCGCAGGCTGAGCGTATGGCGTGGCTGGCCGAGCAACTTCCGAAGATTCAGGGCAGCGGCATCGTTTACGTACGTACCGTGAAAGACGCCGAGCGTGTGGCTCGGTGGCTGAGGAGGGGCGGGCTTGAGGCCTACGCCTATCACGGCAGTTCAGAGCATCGCGAGCAGCTTGAACAACAGCTTCTCCATAACGAGATCAAGGCCCTCGTTGCCACGAGCGCCCTCGGCATGGGTTTCGATAAACCCGATCTGGCATTTGTCATTCACTACCAGCGGCCCGGCTCGGTGATCGAATATTACCAGCAAGTAGGACGCGCCGGACGCAACGACACCGACGCGTACGGCATCCTGCTCAGCGGGGCAGAAGACGATGACATCACGGAGTATTTTATTCGAACAGCCTTCCCTCCGCTTCAGCACATCCATGCCGTTCTGGACGTGTTAGAAGAGGCCGACGACGGTCTCAAGCTTACCGAGATTCAGGCGCGGCGTAATCTCAGCGTGGGCCAGCTTGAGAAGGTCCTTAAGCTATTAGACGTACAGGCCCCGGCTCCGATCATTAAACAAGAGGGGCGGTGGTACCGGACGGCTAATGCGTACACCCCGGACCTCCTGCGCATCCAAAAGCTCACAGCAATTCGGCGAACCGAACAGGAGGAATTACAACGATATATGGAAGGCGCAACCTGCCATATGGCGTACCTGCGCGCCGCACTCGATGACGAGAACGTGCAGCCGTGCGGCCGGTGCGCCGTGTGCGAAGGGCGTCCTCTGCTCGCCGTCACGGCACACGACGAATGGGTGCAACGCGCCATAGATTTCCTGAAACGCAGCTATCGAATCATCGAGCCTCGAAAACGCACGCCGGCCTTAAAAATCATCCCCGAACCGTTTCAAGCCGAAGAAGGACGGGCGCTCTGTATCTACGGAGACGCCGGCTGGGGCAGGCTGGTGAAACAAGGCAAGTATCAGGACGGCTATTTCTCAGACAAACTGGTTGAGGCCGCCGCCGCGATGATCCTTCATCACTGGCATCCGGACCCCATGCCTGCCGGGGTCACGTGTGTTCCTTCGCTGCGCCATCCTGAACTCGTGCCGTCCTTTGCCCGGCGCTTGGCCCGGCGCCTCGGGCTGCCTTTTGTAGGCGCGCTCCGAAAGGTGAGAAATACGGCGCAGCAGAAGGATCAGCAAAACAGCCATTATCGTCTCGAAAACCTACGCCATGCTTTCGCCGTAGATGTACCAGATTCCTACCGCCGACAAGACCTCTTGCTCGTAGACGACCTTGTCGATTCGCGCTGGACCTTCACCTATCTGGCGGCGTTGCTACGACAGCACGAGGCGGGCCGCGTCTATCCGGTGGCCTTAGCGGTAACGAATTAATTGGTCAGGAGCAACTAAGCGACTTTATGATCGACATCAACCTTCCGGCTGATACCAAAGTCATCCTGCTACTCTGCGGTTACTTCGGCGGCGTGGACCGCGCGGTGAAGCCGCTCTCGCTTGCCGAGTACAATAAGCTGGCCGTCTGGCTGCGCAGAGAAAAGCTTCGTCCTGAAGATCTGCTTCGTCGTGAAGGCGAGAAGCGGCTGGCCACGGTGGCCCAGAGCCGGATCACCCCGGACCGGGTGCAGGCGCTGCTGGGACGCGGCGTGGAAATGGGATTCGCCGTCGAGGAATGGGCACGGCAGGGCTTTTGGGTGATCAGCCGGGGAGAAGAAAGCTATCCACGCCGGCTCAAGAGACGCCTGCGCGAAGCAGCGCCGGCGCTGCTCTATGGCGTGGGGCCGCGGACCCTGCTCGAAAAAAGCCCGTCGCTGGGCATGGTCGGCTCGCGGGATGCAGACGAGGCGGCCCTTGCTTTTACACGTCAGGTGGCTCATCAGTGCGCTGCCGAGGGCATCACGGTTGTCTCTGGCGGCGCCCGGGGTATAGACCAGCAAGCCATGCAGGCTGCGCTGGAAGCTAACGGCAGCGTCGTCGCGGTGCTCGCAGAAGGGATTGCCAGACCCGCCGTCTCAAAAAAATATCGAACACCCATTGCTGAAGGACGCCTGACCCTGGTATCGCCTTATCATCCCAGGGCGCGATGGACCACAGGCAATGCGATGGGTCGTAACAAACACATTTATGGCTTGAGCGACTGGGCGATGGTCGTGCATGCTTCGACGCAGGGCGGCACCTGGAACGGCGCCCTCGAAAACCTCAAAAAAAAGTGGACGCCGTTGCTTGTATACCTCGATGCAGACGTGCCTGAAGGCAATCGAAAACTCGCCGCGATGGGGGGCATCTCGCTCCAGCCAGACGCCTTAGGGCAGCGCGCGTCCCTCCTGGATCACCTGCAAACGCTTACCAGCATGCCGTCTTCCGGCGACGGCGTTAGAGACCTCTTTTCCAGCCTGGATTAAATTAGTCACCGGTCATTAGTCACTAGTCACTGGTTGAGGAAAAGACACCAGTGACTAGTGACCAATGACCAGTGACCCCAACCAAACAAGCAAAACCGTTGGAAGAACCTGCCACCATAGCAGAAAGCACCGCCCCGCCGGAGAACGTCATGATTGCCCTGCGGGACATCCACAAGGCGTTTGGCCCGAAGAAGGTGCTGCGCGGCGTCTCGATGGAAGTCGAGCGCGGCACGTCGGTCTCGGTGATGGGCGGCTCGGGCGCTGGCAAGAGCGTGTTGATCAAACACATCGTACAACTGCTCAAGCCGGACCAGGGCGAAGTGTGGGTCAAAGGCCAACGCCTCGACCTGCTCGACGACGATGCCCTCGATGCGATGCGCCTGCACATCGGCTATCTCTTCCAGGGCGGCGCGCTCTTCGACTCGATGACGGTCTTCCAAAACCTCGACTTTTTGCTCGACCGGCATACGCCGTTAGACAAGAAGGAACGCCGCGAACGCATCGAGGAGACGCTGGCCTGGGTCAACCTGCGCGATAAGGCGCCGCAGTACCCGGCGGAGCTTTCGGGCGGGCAGAAAAAACGCATCGGCCTGGCGCGGGCCATCATCCTCGAACCCGAAATCCTGCTCTACGACGAGCCCACCACCGGCCTCGACCCCATCTCCGTACGCACCGTGGCCGACATCATCGTCCGCCTGCGCGACGAGCGGGGCATCACGTCGGTGGCCATCACGCACGATCTGCTCTGCGCCGACATCATCACCGACAACGCCTATTTCTTGTATCAGGGCGAAATCATTGCCAGCGGCACCATGGAGACCCTGCGCCGCTCCCCGCATCCCGAACTACGCAACTTCTTCGGAACCTAGCTGTTGACTTCCTTGCTATGATTCACCCTGGAAGCATTCCCGTCTGCTTTGCTTTTTTCATACAGTCATGAGACATGAATCATGGGTCATAGGTTTGTTTATAGACACTCATGACCCATGACTCATGACCCATGACCTGTATCAACATTCGATAGACGGGAAAAGGACAAGGACTTCCTCAGACTTAACGCGGAGGCAACCATGACACGCCAAGCTCGGGTCGGTTTGGTTGTTTTTTTGGGGCTGGTGCTGTTTGTCCTGGCGTTGTTCACGCTGGCTAACCGCACGTTCCTCTTTTCAGACCGGTTCATCGTCAAATCTCAGTTTAACCAGGTGGCCGGCTTGCGGGCCGGGGCCGACGTGCAGTTCCAGGGCGTCAGCGTCGGCGCCGTAGAGAGTGTGTTGTTGCCGACGCAGACCGATAGCAAGATCGAGGTGACGATGGCGATCAAGGAGACCGCCCAGCACCTGATCCACGACAGCACGCAGGCGCAGATCAAGACCGAAGGCCTGCTGGGCCAGATGATTGTGGTGCTGGTCAACCCGTCCCTGGCGCCGGGCACGCCGCCGCCCAACCCCATCGAAGAAGACGGCACCATCCGGGGCGTCGATCCGTTCGACCTGTTCGAGATCACCGATAAAGCCCTGGTTTCGGTGCAACGCTTTGAGGAATCAGCGAGGTCGTTTGAGTTGATCGTCCAGGACGTCCGCAACGGCGAGGGCACGCTCGGCAAGCTGGTCTACGATCCGGCGCTCTACAACAGCATGGTCGCGACAGCCGACGAGACGCAGCGCCTGATGACTAACCTGGGCAACGACGCCGAGGCACTGGTGGCGCTGGCCGGCGAGGCCACGCAGGGCGTCCAGTCGATCTTGAGGAAGGTAGACGAGGGCGAGGGCACGCTGGCCAAGATGATCAACGACCCGGCGGTCTACAACTCGCTGCTCTCGACGGCAGACACGCTCCAGGCCATCTCGGCCAACCTGCGGGCGCTTTCGAGCAATGCCGAAAACCTGGCCAACTGGGGCGCCCTCGGCGCGTATCGTTTTGCCGAACTGATGGAGGCGGGCAAGCACAACTGGCTCTTCAAGCGATATTTCGAAGAGCGCGGCTACGTCGAAAAAGCCCCGTTCGAGGTGCGCGAACGGGCTATCGAGGAGAGTTTCCGGCAACTTCAGGAGAAAGAACGCGCCTTGCTCTTGTGGGAGGAACGCCTGAAAGCGCAGGCGGCCCGGCAGGATTCGACAGCGCGGCAATCGTCCGGCCCGGACGACGGCGCCCCGCAACAACCCACGCCGTCCGGTTCTCAAAATCAATAGAAACTGAAACGTTCCGGCTCGCTCCGGCACCAAGTACCGTGTTTTTGTGTTTGCGTGTTTTAGTTTTCCGAACCTGAACCCCGGCACCATAAGTACAAAAACACGCAAACACAAAAACACAATACCCCACCGTTTTGCACCGTACGTTCCGCGTTCCGCCTCGTTTTCATGCGGCCTATTCGTTGCTGGGTCGTGGGCTGCGCCGCCTTCTGGGCGATGCGCGGCGGGCCGAAGCCTGGTTTCTCATCGCGCTGTCGATGCTTGGGCTGGGCCTGCTGTTGGCGCAATATTTTGCCTGGGTATGGCTGAAACCGGCTATCCTGGCCGCGCCGGGCGGGCCGGTGGCCGTGGCGTTCTGGATCAGCCAGCTCAGCGCGCTGGCGTTGGGAATAGGCACCTGTGTGGTCGGGTTTACGCCGGCTGTCACGGTGACGATGACGCTGGCAGGCCTGCACCTGCGCCGGGGCCGGCACGAACGTATGCTAGACTACGAGGCCATCACCTCCGCCGAATCCATCCCGGCGCTGTTGTATCACCGGCACTATGGGCAGTACGCCGCCACGCAAGCCTTCGTCAACCGGATGACGCCGCGCGTGCTCATGCTGCACACGGCAGAAGCCCCCGTGGCACTGGGCCTGCTGCCGGACGACCACGACACGGTGCTGCACCTCCTCGAAGCACACCTGACATCCCCCTTCGAAGCCCCCATCGCGCAGGTAGCGTGAGGCCAATGGTCAGTAGGATGCGGCCAGTGGGGATCGAAAGGGTGAGAGGGAGAAAGGGTGATTCATGAATATCGAATATCGAACAAGGATTGTTGAATTACGAAGGATCTGACACTTCGACATTCGATATTCCTTGTTCGATATTCGATATTCTCTCTCTCGCCCTTTCCCCCTCTCACCCTTTCTCCCTTTCGCACCACTCCCTGGACACGGTAAAAGCCCTTGTTCCCCATTGACCACTGGCCCTTCCCTCTTCCCCCAACATGCGTTTCACCCTCGAACACTGCGATCCGGAGACGAACGCGCGCGCCGGGCTTCTAGAGACGGCCCACGGCGTCGTCGAGACACCCATCTTCATGCCCGTCGGGACGGTGGGCAGCGTCAAGGCCGTCGAGCCGCGCGAACTGCTCGACGACATCCGGGCGCAGATCATCCTGGGCAATACCTACCACCTCTACCTGCGGCCCGGCACGGCGCTGCTGGAGCAGGCCGGCGGGCTCCATCCGTTCATGCGATGGCCCGGCCCCATGCTCACCGATTCGGGCGGCTATCAGGTCTACTCGCTGGCGGCGCGGCGCAAGATCACCGAAGAGGGCGTCCGCTTTCAGAGCCACCTCGACGGCTCGTACCACACCTTCACCCCCGAATCGGTCGTAGACATCCAGCGCGCCATCGGGGCCGACATCATGATGGTGCTCGACGAATGCCCGCCCGGCGACGTCACAGAGGCTTACGCCCGGACGTCGAACGCGTTGACGATGCGCTGGGCCGCCCGCTGCAAGCAACGCTTCGACGAGACCGAGGCGCGCTACGGGCACGAGCAGGCGCTCTTCGCCATCGCGCAGGGCGTCGTCTACCCGGCCATCCGGCGCGAATCTGCCGAGCGGCTCGTGGCGATGGACTTCCCCGGCTACGCCATCGGCGGGCTGTCGGTGGGCGAAGAGGCCGCGCAGATGTACGCCATGGTGGAGGTGGTCAACGACGTGCTGCCCGCCGGCAAGCCGCGCTACCTGATGGGCGTCGGCACGCCGGAGAACCTGTTGGAGAACATCGCCCGGGGCGTCGATATGTTCGATTGTGTGATGCCCACACGCAACGGGCGCAACGGCATGATCTTCACCACCGAAGGCATCCTCAACATCCGCAACCGCAAGTGGCAAACCGACTTCTCGGCGCTCGACCCCGGCCTGGAGAGCTACGCCTCGCAGACCTTCACCAAGGCCTACGCGCGTCATCTCTTCCAGGCTAAAGAGATCCTGGGCCTGCAAATCGCCTCGCTGCAAAACCTGACGTTTTACCTCTGGCTGATGCGCGAAGCCCGCCGGGCTATTCTGGAAGATCGATTCGCCTCGTGGCAGCGCGCGGTGCAGCCCCGGGTGAGCCGGCGGCTTTAGGGATGGATATATTTTGAGGTCTCCTGCTTTCCAACAAACGATGCGCCGGTTATAGATCAGGACACCGTTTCAAGAATAGTTGAAATTGAATTGAGCAAGTTTTTTCTTTTTGTTACAGCATTGCAACCAGATTTACATCAACCCCCACCGGTGAACGCAGATGTCTAAAATGAGCACCTACGAATTACTTGGATTTCCAGACATGATCGGGATCATACTGTTTGTTCTGGGACTGGTCTTGACGCTTGGCGCATTTCTCAAGCTCGAAAATGACCTGATTTTGGGCAATATCACCATACCCAGGATCTCCCCTGATGGCAGAAAGCCGCTCAAGATCGTCGGACCCCTGGTATTAATGTTCTCCCTGGGTTCCTTCGTCCCCCTTTGGTCTCCCGGCGGCTTTGATAAAGAGAAACCCGTGCTGCAAGAACCCAGAAACGGAAACTCGTTTCCTGATGATCAGCGAACTATGCTCTTCAAATGGAAATCTATGCCGGGAGCGGTACAGTACATCGTCGAGATCAAACAAGACACCTTAGCAACGACACCTTCGATTCGCGTTCCCATCGCGACCGACAGCCTATCTTTCGATCTTCCTGAGGAAAATCATTTTTTTTGGCGGGTCGAAGCCATAAACGACGAGGGCACAAACAGCCTTACCTCTGATCGATGGGAATTCTTCTTTCTCAACACGAATCCATCGGCTGATTCCTCGCAGCCATCCGGGCAGGTGGGCAGTCCTCCTGACTCTACGCACGAACCCGTGGAATTGACCGATTCCCTCGGTATGCAGTTCGTGTTGATCCCCCCTGGAAAGTTTGAGATGGGTTCGGATAACTCAGACGATGAAAAGCCTAAACACATCGTAGAAATCAGCAGGCCGTTTTACATGAGCAAGTATGAAGTCACGCAAGGCCAGTGGCAGGAGGTGATGGGCACGACGCTCCGGCAACAGCGAGATAAGGCCGAGCAGCAACAGGAGCAGCAGCTAAATCTCCGTGGAGAGGGAGCAGAGCATCCTGTTTATTATGTCTCATGGGAGGAAGCCCAGGACTTCGTCACCCGCTTGAACGACCGGGAGCACTGTGCCTGCTATCGCTTGCCGACGGAGGCCGAATGGGAATATGCAAGCCGCGCAGGCAGTACCACCGCGTATATCTTCGGCAATGACGAAGAAGGCCTCGGCGAGTATGCCTGGTATAAGACGAACTCCACCACAGAGGTCTATACCCGTGGAAGCACGCACCGCGTCGGTCAGAAGAAACCCAACGCCTTTGGCTTGTACGACGTTCATGGCAATGTCTGGGAATGGGTGCAAGACTGGTATGGGGCCTATCAGCCGGATTCAATACGTGATCCCAGCGGGGCCATGGAGGGATCTGAGCGGGTTTTTCGCGGCGGGAGTTGGTCCAACTGGCCCTGGAACTGCCGGTTGGCAGATCGTCATAAGGCCGCCCCGGATTTCCGGAACAGCAACATCGGGTTCCGCCTGGTTAGAGCGGTTCAATGAAGCGAGGCGCAGGCAGGGCACGCTCCGTGCCCTGCAAACACATACCCCAGGCTACTTTGCTCACACTAAATGTATCTGAGCAATGGAAGAATATAAGATTCGAGTCAGAATTTTTATCGGTGTGATCATCATCACCCTCGGGATACTGGCAATACAATTGGTCCGGTTGCAACTCATCGACAAAGCTGAGTCTGAGAAAGTCGCGCTCGGCAATGCGATAAAACCAGAGCGGGTCTTACCACGACGTGGATTGTTTTATGACCGGAAGGGGACGATGATGGTTGCCAACGAGCCGGCCTACACCATCACGCTGACGCCGCGCTATTTCGATGAGTCGAAGATCGGCCTGCTGGCGCGCCTGCTGGAGGTACCGGATTCGGTGGTGACAGCCCGGCTCGCCGAGGCGAGGCGGTGGAGTTCGTATCGCTCCAGCCCGTCGTTCCGCAACGTGTCCCTCGAGATCTATAGTCGCGTTCAGGAGAATGCTTACCGGCTGCCCGGCGTCGGCGAAGAGATCGACCAGAAGCGCCGTTATCTGTCTCAGGCGCGGGCAGCGCACGCCCTGGGCTACCTTCGCGAAGTCAAGCCGAAGGATCTCCAGGCAGATCGAACATACCGCCCTGGTGATCTCATAGGGGAGGTAGGGCTCGAAAGGCACTATGAATCATACCTTCGGGGAAAGCCCGGCGTCGCGTATAAGCTGGTTGATGTGCATGGTGTTGAGATCGACTCCTATATGAACGAGGGTGAAGACAAATCACCGGAAGGCGGCTTCGACCTTCACTTGACCCTAGACAGTGATGTGCAGGCGCTGGCCGAGGCGCTTTTCGTGAACAAACGCGGCGCAGCCGTCGCGCTTGATCCCAATACAGGCGCGATCCTCGCTCTTGTGAGCAAACCGGACTACAATCCAGCGATTTTCTCGGGATTCATGGACCCGGCTACGTGGGATACCCTGGGCTCTAGTCGAGACGCGCCGCTGTGGGATCGGGCCAGGCAGAATAAGTACGAGCCCGGTTCGACCTGGAAACCGTTTGTGGCGTTGATGGCCCTGGAGGAGGGCATTATCAAGGAAGACACGAAGATCTATTGTGGCGGGGGGTTGCGCGTCGGCTCTCGCTATTTTAAGTGTCACGAGGTGCCTCATGATTCCGTGACCGTTAAGGCCGCCCTTGAGAATTCGTGCAACACCTTTTTCTATTCCATCATGATGGAATCTGATGAGGAGGCTTTCGAAAAATGGTGGCGTCTTTTCGGCTTTGACAAGGAGGCCCCGCGGGATAGTACGAGCCAGACGCCCGACCGCGCGCACCAGAAGAAGGTATGGTCAGACGATTTGAGGCACATCGTGGAACTTGGAATCGGGCAAGGCAGGATCCAGGCGACGCCGTTGCAGTTGGCGCAGTACGTGGCCGCCCTGGCAAACGGCGGCGTGCTCCATCAACCCTATCTTGTGGATAGCCTGAGACAGTCAGAGACACGCCAGATAATCCGAGAGACGCCTGGCAGACCAGACCAAATTCCTATTAACCCAGCCTATCTCGATACGGTGCGTGCAGGAATGCGGCTTGTGATGGAGAAGGGTACGGGCCAATTTGAACAAATCCCGGCCATTACCAGCGGCGGTAAAACGGGAACGGTTCAGGTGGGTGGGGATCGCAAGGATCACTCCGCCTTCATCATGTTTGCGCCTTTTGAAAACCCGAAGATCGCTATTGTTGTGTTTGTAGAGAATGGCGGCGACGGCGCCCTACAGGCGGCCCCCATCGCCAGCCTCATGGCCGAGCAATACCTCAACGGCAGAATCATCTATCCGTATCGTCAGAGACGCATTCGCGAATTGATAGAAGACTCGCTCTTATATAGTAGCCAGCCATTATAGCTATTCCTTCCTGAAGCGCCTCCTAAACGCGACAGGTGGTGGTGCAGGCTCCGTTTCCTCCATACGTCCACCCCTTCATCCGTCCACACTTTTTCGAACTTCCCCAACGGCTCCGGCGTACCAGACTGCCACCATCCGACACCAATAAGCACCCCCATGGCCCGGCAGTTCAACGTCCCCGATTTTTACCGCAGTCCGATTATCGCCACGGTCAAAGAGGCCCGGCGGCTTCTCGATCCGCGCAAGCGCGACCTGGCGCCGTCGGTGCTCGACTTCGGCCCCGTCCGGTTTAAGATTGCGCGGCATTTCGGTTTTTGTTACGGCGTCGAGAACGCCATCGAGATTGCCTACCGCGCCCTCGACGAGCATCCGGACCGGCGGCTGTTTATGCTCTCGGAGATGATCCACAACCCGCACGTCAACGAGGATTTGCAGCAGCGCGGGATGCGGTTTCTGCGCACCACCCGGGGCGAACAACTGATCCCGTTCGACACGCTCACGCCCGACGACATCGTCCTCATCCCGGCCTTCGGCGCCACCGTCGAGATCCAGGCCGACCTCGCGCAGCGCGGCATCGACACCCGGACGTACGACACCACGTGTCCGTTCGTCGAAAAAGTGTGGCGGCGCAGCCATCAGATCGGCAAGAAAAACTACACCGTCGTCGTCCACGGCAAGCGGTATCACGAAGAGACGCGGGCCACGTTTTCGCACGCCCGCGAGGCGGCGCCCGTCGTCGTCGTGCGCGATATCGAAGAAGCCCACGATCTGTGCCGGGTGATTCGGGGCGAGGCGTCGGCGGCCTTTTTCTTCGAACGTTTTCAAGATCGTTACTCCGACGGCTTCGACCCCGAACGCGACCTCCAGCGCATCGGCGTGGTTAACCAGACCACGATGCTCGCCACCGAGACGCAGGCCATCGCCGAGGTGCTGCGGCAGGCTGTCATCAACCGCTACGGCGCCGCCAACGCCGACGACCACTTCGCCGACACCAGCGACACGCTCTGTTACGCCACGCACGAGAACCAGGAAGCTACCCGCGCCCTGATCGAAGAAACCGCCGATCTCGCCCTGGTCGTCGGCGGCTACAACTCGTCGAACACGAGCCACCTCGTCGAGTTGTGCGAGGAAAGGATGCCGACGTATTTCATCAAGGATGTGGGAGAAATCCTCTCGCCGGCACGCATCCGCCACTTCGATTATCCCGCACAGACGATGCGCGAAACCGACGGCTGGTTCCCCGATCATCGCCCCGCCGACATCGTCCTGACTGCCGGCGCTTCCTGCCCAGATACGCTGCTCGATCAGGTCATCCACACCATCACCGGCTGGTTCCCCGAAGCCCGCCCACTCGACGCCGTGCTGGCCCCGTTTGAAGGTGTAGGAGTGGAGTGATGGATTTGGGTTTACTCCGTCAGTCGGCTTCGCCTCGTGTCTGGATTCCGGTTTTCCTGTTCCGAACCAGAATCCAAAATCTAAAATCCAAAATCGGTAATGCCTCGTTTGATCCTCATCGCAACGGCGCTGTTGATGGCCGCTACGCTGGCCGCGTGCGACGTGTTTGCGCCGCGCTCGCCGGAGGATCCGATCAATGAAGCGGGCACCTTCACCCAGCCCGACGCCCCGGATCTGGTCGTCGATAACCTGCGCGCGGCCATTGCCGAGATGAACGCAGCCAACTACCGCCGCTCCCTGGCCGAGAACCTGATGTTCGAACCGACGGCGGTAGCCCAAGCCCGCGACCCGTCGCTGTGGGCCAGTTGGAGCCGCACCGAAGAGAACAGCTATTTCACGACGCTGGCCGAAGCCGCCCGGCAAAGCACCGGCCACCTGCTGCGCCTCGAAGACACCGCCACCGAACTCGGCGACACCCGCTTTACGCTCGACGCCGCCTACGTGCTCATCGTCCAGCATCGCCGCCCCGACGTGCCGGACACCGTCCAGGGCCGCCTCGTCTGGGAAATCGCACAGGGCGACGACGGCCTCTGGAGCCTCCAACGCTGGACCGACCAGGAACTCGGCAACAGCCCCTCCTGGAGCGACCTCAAGGCGGAATTTGGTAAATAGTCCGTTGTCAGTTGTTAGTTGTTGATGCCCTCGATCAACGTAATACCAAACAACGGACCACGGACTACGAACCACGGACATCTAATGAAAAGCACAGGCGTCAAGGTTGGCAGCCTCGCCCTGCTCCTGGCATTGCTCGGCGGCCTGGCAGCGGCGTGCAATCCGTTTGCGCCGTCGTTGGGCGAGGGCGATGCTTTTGGTGATCTGCTCGGCGATCCGACCACCGTCGAGGGCTTCTTCACCAACTTTCGCAACGCCTATGAACTGCGCGACCTCTCGCTCTACGAACCGCTGATCGACTCGTCATTCGTCTTTCAGTACACCGATTTTGACGCCGGCATCGAACGCGAATGGAGCTTCGCGCAGGAACTGGAATCGACCCGGCGGCTGTTTCAGAACGCCGCGCTGGTGCAGCTTCAATGGAATCAGATCATCTCGCGCAACGCCTTCGACGCCGGGCGCCAAACCCGCGTGGTGCGCTCGTTCAACCTGACGATTGCCCTCGAAGGCGGCGAAGTCTTCCGAGGCGATGGCAACGTCAACTTCCTGCTCGTCCGCCCCGACTCGACGAGCACCTGGAAACTGCAATTCTGGCGGGACGAAAGCGAGTTTTGACTATTTTTTTTCGGTCTTTGTTTTTCGTTCTGCGTATTCTACTATACACCCCGCCGGAGATTCAGAGAACGAAAAACAAAGACCGAAAAAAAATGAAAGACGCCCTTGCCTACGCCCAGGCGCACCACGATGACTTTGTCGAGGAGTTGAACGATCTGCTCCGCATTCCATCGATCAGCACCGATCCGACCTACGACGCCGACGTGCAGCGCGCCGCCGGGTGGCTCGTCGATCATCTCAAAAGCCTCGGCGTGGCACAGGCCGAAGCCGTCGCTACCGGCGGTCACCCCATCGTCTTTGCCCGGCATATCGTCGATGAGACGCGCCCGACGGTGCTCGTCTACGGTCACTACGACGTCCAGCCGCCCGATCCGCTGGACTTGTGGGAGTCGCCGCCGTTCGAACCCGTCATCAAAAACGGCGACCTCTACGCCCGCGGCACGTGCGACGACAAAGGCCAGTTGTTCATGCATCTGAAGGCGTTGGAATCGTACGTCAAGACCGATGGGCAGCCGCCGGTCAACCTGAAATTTATTTTTGAGGGCGAAGAAGAAAGCGGTTCGAAACACCTGCCAGGCTTCATTGAGGCGCACAAAGACGACCTCGCCGCCGACGTCGTCGTGATTTCCGACACGACGCTCTTTGCCCCGGGCGTGCCGTCGATCACCTACGGCCTGCGCGGCATGGCCTACGTCGAGGTCACCCTCACCGGACCTGACCGCGACCTCCATTCGGGCATGTACGGCGGCGCCGTCGAAAACCCCATCAATGCCCTGGCCCGCCTTATCGCCGGGCTTCACGATGAAAACCATCGCATCACGATTCCGGGCTTTTACGATAACGTCCGCCCGCTGACCGATGAAGAACGCGCCACGTTCCGGGCGTTGCCCTTCGACGCGCAGGCGTGGGCCGCAGAAGTAGGGGTCGAAACCACCAAAACAGAGGCGGGCTACTCCGCGCTCGAAGGCACCTCCGCCCGTCCCACGCTCGACTGCAACGGCATCTGGGGGGGCTACATCGGCGAGGGCGCCAAAACCGTGCTGCCCTCGAAGGCCAGCGCCAAAATCTCGATGCGTCTGGTGCCCAACCAGACGCCCGAAGAAATCACCGATAAGATCCGCCAGTACTTCGAGGCCAACACGCCGGCGACGATGCATCTGACCTTCACCGACCTCCACGGCGGCTACGGCGTGCTGGTAGACACCAACAGCCCCGCCATGGATGCAGCAGCCCAGGCCCTCGAAGGCGTCTACGGGCAACGGCCCTTTTTTACCCGAAGCGGCGGCTCTATCCCCGTCGTGGCCGACTTCAAGGAGATCCTGGGCCTCGACAGCGTGCTGATGGGCTTCGGCCTCGACTCCGACGCCATCCACTCCCCCAACGAACACTTCGGCCTCGACCGGTTCCAGCAAGGCATCGAGTCGATCATCCGGTTTATGACGATCTACGGCCATCAATCTTGATTGAGGATTGCGGATCTCGGATTGCGGATTGGACGTAGAATGGTAAGTGGAAAGTTGACAATCTGTTCTCCGCAATCTAAAATCCGCAAATGCCTGCCCGGGTGGCGGAATTGGTAGACGCGCCGGACTCAAAATCCGGTTCCCCTTAAAGGAGTGTGGGTTCGAGTCCCACCCCGGGTACTAATTGTTTGTTGTAAGTCAATAATTTGTTGAATCTTGCGAAAAGTCAAAATCGGCAGTTTACAACTGAGTTAACAACTTGCTCTGAAAAAAGGCGCTCTTCCTTCGGGGGAGCGCCTTTTGTGCCTTTCTACG
>JANQES010000118.1 GCA_028278205.1 Rhodothermales bacterium | reverse complement strand
AAGGCAAAGATGCGCACCAACTCTGGTACGGTGAAGCCTTGGCTCGAAAGCAGCACCAGGTGTGCCCGCAGGCTGACGCGACCGACTTCCTGCTGCATGATGCGTTCGAGTTCTTGGCGCTCCTCTGGACGTGGGATGCGTACGTGGCGATACTGCATAGACTCAGGTTTCGTCGTTATCAGGGCGTCCTTATACCGACGAGGGATAGCTTCTTTCCATAAGGTTCTTCTCTGGACCTACTTAGAAACTGGAAACCAGAAACTAGAAACCAGAAATCTCCACCTCCAGAATCCGATCCGTCACCACGCTCAGGTCCGGGCCGGTGATGTCGGGTTGTTCGTCGAGGGGGCCGAGGAGCATGCCGGGGCGGGCGATGAAAGCGCCGGCCCAGCCCGCGCGCATGGCGCCGGTGATGTCCCAGTTGTGCGCCGCCACCAGGCGCAGCCCGCCGGGCGAAGCGCCCAGCCGCTCGGCAGCCATCTGGTAGACCGCCGGGTGCGGCTTCAGGCACCCCGCGTATTCGACCGAGAGCACCTCGTCGAAAAAATCGAAAAGGCCGGCGTGGGTCAGTTGGGCGTCGGCGGCTTCTTTGGTCGAGTTGGTGAGGGCCGCCAGGCGCAGACCCGCCGCTTTCAGCCGTTCGATGCTCGCGGGCACTTCGGGGTGAGGCGGCAGGCGGCGCATCCCGCCGAGAATCCAGACCCGGTCGTCCTCCGAGAGCGTCACGCCCCGGCGTTGGGCCGTCATCGTCAGCGCCGCCCGGCCAATGGTGCCGAAGTCGGTATACCGATCGGTGATGACCGAGACGAAGGCCGCGCGGAGCATCCGGGCAAACCACTCCTTGCGCGCCGCCACATCGCCGAACGCCCGCTCGAAATACGGATCGAGCGCCGCCAGATCCAGCAGCGTTTCATTAACGTCGAAAACGATGATACGAGTGGACATTTTGGATTTTAGATTTTGGATTTTGGATTGTTATGGACAACGAACTCTAATAAACGAAAAAGCCGCGACGGTCGGAACCGCTGCGGTTTTTTCGTTTGAGATAACGATGCTGAATCAGGCCAATCCAAAATCTAAAATCCAAAAGTCAAATCCCCGACGCAATCAGCAGTTCGATGTCGCGGTGGGGCATGTTGAACATCATGGCGAGGCTTTTTTTGGTAAGGTGGCGGCGGTAGACGTAGGCGCCGTTGCGCAGCCCCACGTTGCGCCAGAGCGCCTCGTTGATCGAGCCCACCTCGCCGATCTGCACGAGGTAAGGCACGAGCACGTTGTTGAGCGCGTAGGTAGCCGTCCGCGCCGCGTTCGACGGCATGTTGGGCACGCAGTAGTGGATGACGTCGTGCAGGCGATAGGTGGGGTCGGAGTGGGTCGTCGGGCGGCTGGTTTCGATGCATCCCCCCTGATCGATGACGGCATCGACGATGACCGAGCCGGGGCGCATCTTCATGACGAGGTCTTCATCGACGAGCACCGGCGAGCGCTGGCCGTCGGCCATCATCGCGCCGATGACCACGTCGGCCCGGAGCACGGCCTGGCGGATGTACTGGATCGAAGCCATGGCCGTGGTGATGCGGCGGTCGAGGTAGTGTTCGAGGGCGCGGAGGGCGCCGAGGTCGGAGTCGAGCACGATGACGTGGGCGCCGAAGCCCAGCGCCGTGCGTGCGGCCCACTCGCCGACGACGCCCGCGCCGAGTATCACGACGGTGGCCGGCGGCACGCCGGAGATACCGCCGAGCATGACCCCCTTGCCGCCTTCGTCGCTTTCGAGATACCGCGCGGCAATCTGCACCGCCATCGACCCCATGATCTCGTGCATCATGCGCACGATGGGAAACGAGCCGTCGGAGTCGCGCATGAACTCAAAGCCGATGCCGGTGATGCCGAGGTCCATCAGGCGGCGCAGGAACGTCGGCGTCGTCACGCCCAGATGCAACGCCGAGACGACGATCTGCTTTTCCTGAAGCAAATCGAGTTCTTCGCCGCTGGGCGGGCCGACCTTGACGATGAGCTGGCTCTGGCTGTAGAGGTCTTCGGGCGAGGGGGCAATCATCGCGCCGGCCTCGGAATATTTATCGTCGGTGAAGTGCGCCTGCTCGCCGGCCATCGTCTCGACGTAGACCTTATGCCCGTTCGCCACCAGGGCCGTGACGCCGCTGGGCGCCAGGGCCACACGCCGTTCTTCATTCGAAATCTCGCGCGGCACCCCGATGCGCATTTTCTTGTGCTCTTCGCGCACACGCAGTGGCCGTTCCTTCGTCATCAAGCCCGGATCGAGCTTCAATCCCTGCAGCGCGGGAATTTCCATAATCCAATCCGTGGTAAAAAGGGAAAAACTGCCGGTTTGAACCTACCAAGATAAGGATTGATGAGCTAATTGAGTAAATCGACGATCCGTTCTCGGCAATTAAAAATGTGATAAATGGATTATGAGGGGCTTACTGCGTACTTCGTACTGCGTAAGGATGCCTGCTTCAATCAATACGCAATACGAAGTACGCAATACGGATCCGAGCTTCATTACTTAGCGCCCGGCCTCTCACTCCATCCACGCATACACCAGAATACCGGCAGCGACGGCGACGTTGAGCGACTCGGTGCCGGCCCGCGCGGCGGCTCCTTCGATGGCTACCCGCTCGGCCAGGCAGGCCTGCACGCCGGGCGAGAGGCCATGGGCTTCGCTGCCGAGCACGAGCACCGAGGGCCGGCGCGGCGTCCAGGCCTGCACCGGCGTGCCGTGGAGGTCGGCGCCGTAGCAGGTAAAGCCGTGCTTTCGGAGACGGGCGAGCGTGGCGGGCAGGTCGGGCGTCTGGGCAAGGTGTACGTCCCAGAGGCCGCCCATGGCTGCGCGGACCACCTTGGGGTGGAACACATCGGCGGCGCCGGGGCCGGCCAGCACCGCCTCGACGCCGAACCAGGCCGCCGTCCGGATGAGGGCGCCGGCGTTGCCGGGGTCCTGCACGCCGTCGAGCGCCAGAATCGTCGAGAGGGTGGGCAGGTGGGTTTCCGGGACGAGGCGCGTGTGGGCTGTGGCTAACACACCCTGGCTCGTCTGCACGTCCGAGAGCCGGGCCAGCACGTGTTCGGGCACGACGTAGACCGGCACGCCGGCCTGCGCCGCGAGGGCCTGCACGCGAGCTTCTTGCTGCGCCGCCTCCGTTATCACCAGATCGATCAGCGAGGCCTTTGCCTTCACCGCTGCCTCCACCGCGCGCGCGCCTTCGATGAGCATCTGGCCCAGCCGGTCGCGGTGTTTCTTCCGCCCCAACGAGGCGATCTCTTTGCTGCGACGGGCTGTCAGAGGAGCAGGCATGGCGGGGGAGGAGGATGGTGGCTTGCGGGATTCTTAAGAAAATACGTTGTGCCCCCCTTGAATAACACACAGATGAACACGGATGGTACGGATTGACACGGATTGTTGCCGGCCAGGACAGGATCAATCATGCAGAGATAAGTCCTCGGTTTAAGCACGGTGATCCTGTCCTGGCCGGCAACAGAAATCTGTGAAAATCCGTACCATCTGTGTTCATCTGTGTGCCATAAAGGGAAGGCACCACGTGTGTTAAAGACATCGCATCCGAAAAATCCCGACCCGAAGATGGGGAAATCTCCCATATCCAAGCAGGGTCAAAAAACGATATATTACAACCGTAAGCTTGATCGCAACGACATCTTGATACGTGACGTGAGCGCGTCCGGCGGTCTTAGTGGGGTATCTGGTGAAGTGGGGAAGCCGTGAAGAGGGCAACCAGGTAGTGTACCCCGACCGCCGGACGCTGCGAACATACTCGTCTGCCCTGCGATCTGCTTGAGATGAACCGAATTGTGCTGTTTTTTTACCCTGTTCGTGTGAAGGGCTCGTGACGACGAAACAGGGACCTATGATGAAAAAGCTCCGGTCTGTGGAAGCCGGAGCTTTTTCTTTGTATATAGGGTGTAGTACCGTTCGTTGCCGGCCCGTGTAACGTTGTAGTATCTATCAGACTGGGTGTAAACTTTATTCAAGGATCATGCGTTAAATCGAAGAGAAACAGCCATTTTCGCAAAGACTCCCATGAATTCTCCTGTAGAACGACGCCTCGACGCGCACCTCGCGCGGATCATCAACCAGATCCGCGAAATCCGCCAACTCGATATGACGGATGAGGCCGAACGCGAAAAGGCCCTCGAAGAAAGCCTCGAAGCGCTCCGATCTCTGACGATGTATCGGGGGATGCTTAAAAACGTGAGCGAACAGCACTTCGCCGCGTCCAACGACGCCTTCCATCGCGCCTTCGACAACGGCGGCGGCTCCGACGACTCGTAGCGGCGGCTCCGGCTTTGTTGATTCCCGGCGAAGGTGGCACTTCGGCGCGCGGGTAGGGTATAACGGCGTTTTATGTAGCCACGATCTAATGAGGGTGGCGTTGCTCTACGTTGCGCTTCATTGAGCGCCTGGCGTTGGTCATTAGTCATTTACTTCGTCAGTCGGGCTGTGCCCTCGTGTCGCTCGCCTTCGGCTCGCTGTCATTGGTCATTAGTGGCTTTGACCTTTACCAATGACGCGTGACCCGTGACCAGTGACCCATGACCCGTGACCCATGACCGATAAATCATTTACCCTCTACAACACCCTCACCCGCCGGGTCGATGCCCTGGCGCCGCTCGAACCCGGCCACCTGCGTTTCTATGGATGCGGCCCGACGGTCTATTCGTACGCGCACATCGGCAACTTCCGTTCGTTCCTCACCGCCGACCTGATCCTCCGCACCGCGCACGCCATCGGCTGGAAGACCACCTACGTCACCAACATCACCGACGTGGGTCATCTGACGGAGGATGACTTTACCGATCCTTCGGGCGAAGACCGCATGGCCAAGGCGCTCCGGTCGAAAGAAGGCGAGCGTTTTGCCAACGTCTGGGATCTCGCCCGGTACTACGCCGGCGCTCTCCTCGACGACTGGCACACGCTCAACCTGCGCGAGCCGGACGTCCGGCCTCGCGCCACCGAACACATCCGCGAGCAGATCCGCGCCGTCGAGCAACTCATCGAACGAGGGCATGCCTACGAGACCGGGCAGGGCATCTATTTCTCGGTGCCGAGCTTCCCGGTCTACGGTAAACTCTCGGGCAACGAAGCCGCCACCGACCTCGAACAGGCCGTCCGCGACGTGGTGGTCGATGAGCAAAAAAAAGATGCGCGCGACTTTGCGCTCTGGAAGAAAGATCCCACCCACCTGATGCAATGGCACAGCCCGTGGGGCTGGGGTTTCCCCGGATGGCACATCGAATGCTCGGTGATGGCGCAGGCGTATCTGGGCGAAGAGATCGACCTGCACACCGGCGGCGAAGATCTGATCTTCCCGCATCACGAATGCGAGATCGCGCAGGCCGAGAGCCTCACCGGCAAGCCGTTCGCTCGCCACTGGGCGCACACGCGCTTTTTGCAGGTCGAGGGCGAGAAGATGTCGAAGCGCTTCAACAATTACTATACGGTGCGCGATCTGGTAGCGCCCGAAAGCGAAGGCGGGCGCGGCGTCGATCCACTGGCGCTGCGCCTGGCGCTGATCGCCGGCCAGTATCGAAAACCGTACAACTTTACCTTCGCCACACTCCGCGACAGCGCGCGCCACGTGCAGCGGTTCCGCGATGCGCTCGCTCACGTAGACCGCATCGCCGCCGAGGAGGCGCCGGGCGACGACCGCATCGGCCCTCGCCTCGACGCCATCTACGCCCGCGCTCTCGACGCCATGCTCGACGACCTCAACACGCCGGCAGCCATCGCCGCCGCGCTCGACGGCGTCAAGCTCATCAACGGCATGAAGGACCACCTCAACGGCGCCTCGGCCCGCGCCGCGCGCGCCTGGCTCGACCAGATCAACGCGCTCCTGGGCATCGTCTATCACGAAACCGAAACGACCACCCCCGACGCCGAGGTCGATCCGCTGGCCGAACAAGTCGAAGCGCTCCTGGCCGAACGCAAAGCCGCCCGAAAAGCCAAAGACTACGCCCGCGCCGACGCCATCCGCGACGAACTCGACGCCCTCGGCATCGAGGTGATGGATACGCCGGAGGGCACGAAGTGGCGAAGGAAAAGCGATTTTGGATTTTAGATTTTGGATTTTGGATTGTTTACTTCCACGGAATCCAACAATCGAAAAAGCCGTGCCTTTGCCGACCAGCCAGGCGTCCTCGTTTACTGAAAAGCTATGCCAACCATGCAATCCAAAATCCAAAATCTAAAATCCAAAATCGAAATCATCCATCTCGACTACAGCCACTTCGACGGCGGGCTCGTGCGGATGTTGGATCGGTTCAAGGACGAAGGCACCTTCACCGGCGACCTCGAAGCCGACGATTACCTGCGCCGGGACGCCAACGCGGCGTTGCTCGGCCTGCTCTACGATCAGCGGGTGCGCGCCGAATATGCCTTTACCGGCCCCCACCGCCTCCGCGACCGCCTCGGCCACCTCGACCTGAAAAAACTCGCGGCGATGGATCCTGAGGCCCTGCGCGAGGTGTTCGCCCAAAAGCCCGCCATCCACCGCTTCACCAACAAGATGGCCGACCAGACGCGCGCCGTCGCCTGTATCCTGACCGACGAGTATGACGGCGATGCCGCCCGGCTCTGGAACGACGGCGTCGCTTTCTCTGTCATCGAGAAGCGCCTCCGGCGGCTGCCCGGCTTCGGCGTGGGCAAAGCCGCCAAGATGAAGTACGTGCTCCACTACTTCGGCTATCGCGATTTTTCGGGAGAAGATGGTCTGAAATAGCCATTTTAGCCGTCGACTCTGACGTTTATTTATCCTCAAGTGCCTTGACCTGCCCTTTGATGTCATCTGAGATGCAGTCCAATCTGTTCCCATCGGCGTCTTTGCGATCCCGCTCTGCATGATCGAAGATCAGACGTAGATCCGCGCGCCGGCCTGGTCGATGAACGAGTCGAGTTCCCAGTAGGGCTGCTGCCGGGTCATGCGAAAGAAAGCTGCCCTGACCTGGCGCTCCCCTATGGTTTCCGCGTAGCGTCTGAAGAGCCAGGCCAGGAACACGTCGAGGTCCCAGGCGCCGGTGCTGTGCTGGTAGCTGCGCAGGAAGGCAACGTCCAGGAGAAGAATGATCTCGGCGGCGGTATGGGGGTGAACGCATTTGGTGGCAAGGATGCCGTCCTGGGCTTCTTGGAGTTTGTGGTGCAACGCTTCTTTGACCGCGTGGATGAGGTGGACGCTAAAGTCGGCGGCAACCGACGTGACAAGGAAGGTGAGAATATACTCCCCGCGCTGGAGAAGCCCGGTGATGAAGCTACGGGCCTGTTCCTGGCCTATGGGCACGCTCGGCGGGTGAGCGCGGGGGACGGCATCGGGGGCGACACCGGGACGCGGCGTAGCGAGCTGGGGCGTACCTGCACCGCCCGGCCATCGCCTGTAGAGCGCTTTCGCCAGTTTCCAGACAAGGCCTTGCAGGCGCCGAATCAATAGGAATCTTAGGCTCATTACCGATAGGTGGGTCTTGTTCTTTTTTTGTTGATGGGGTCTCTGGAAATATAACCTTCGGTTTAAGAAGTTGGAGACCACGACGGTTCGTCAGGCTTCCCCCAAACTACATCTCCGCATGATGAAAAACTTCCAGGCGGCAGACAGCCTGTATTGCGGAAGGTGCGCTGATTGAGAAACATTTTAGAGAACACCTATCCCTGCGTCGCTGGCTGATTGCGATGCGCTATGCGGCGAAGACAGGCCAGGCCGCTCCTACAGAATAGCATCCCGGATCTTGGGCGCGTAGGAGCGGCTCACGCGCACCTGGGCGCGGTTGCGCAACGTGGCGACGTAGCCGCCTTCGCCGTCGCTGAGGAGGTGTTCGAGGGCCGAGAGCGCGATCAAAGCCGAGCGGTGGACGCGGGCGAAGCGGGCCGGATCGAGCCGCGCTTCGAGGGCGCCGATGCCCAGGTTGCACAGGTAGCTGCGCGCTTCGGTGTAGAGCTTCGAATAGTCGCCGGCCGCTTCGACCCAGAGGATGTCGCCGGCCCGGACGGGCACGATCTTGTCGCCGTCGCGGACAAAGAGCTGTTCCAGATGGGGCGTCTGTCTGGCTTCAAGGAGCGCAGCGAGGCGTTCCGACGGGTCCTGCCGGAGCCGGTGCTGCTCCAACACGCGCTCGACGGCCTTGCGAAAACGACCCCGGTTATAGGGCTTGAGCAGGTAATCGACGGCGCCCGTTTCGAAGGCCTGGAGGGCAAAATCGTCGTGGGCCGTCGAGAAGATGATATAGGGGGGATAGTCGAGCGCTTCGAGCACGTCGAAGCCGCCCAGGCCGGGCATCTGCACGTCGAGGAAGACCAGATCCGGCGCATGCGTGTTGATGGCCTCGATGGCCTGCCGCCCGTTGCTACACTCGGCCACCACCCTGATCTCGGGATACTCTTGGAGATACTCCCGGATGAGATCGCGGGCCAGCGGCTCGTCGTCTACGATAACGGCGCGAACGGACATGATTTTTGTTTGATAGAATGGTTTTCAAAGGGTCGCCGGGCCGGCTTTGATCAATCGGGCGTCGCTCCAGGTATGGAGAACGACACTTTGAAGCCGCGGGGCTGCTGGGGGCCGGCCTCGAAAGCGAGGTCCGGCCCGAAGAGATGGCGCAGCCGCGCCTCGGTGTTGCTCAGCCCGATGCCGCCCGGCGCCGGGGCCGCAGGAGCCCGCCCGTTGGCACCCCGGCCCGTGTCTTCGACGCTTACATGCACGCGGCCGTCCGCGCCGGCAATGCGGAGCGTGATGGTACCGCACTGCTCGTCCAGCGCGATGCCGTGCTTAATCGCATTTTCGACAAGCGGCTGCAAGAGGATCGGGGGCACCGGGGTTTCCAGCACCTCCGGATCGACCTCATACCGGACGTCCAACCGGTCGGGGAAGCGGTGCGCTTCCAGATCCAGGTAGGCGCGCACGAAGCGGAGATCTTCGCCGAGCGGGACCTGATCGCGTTTGGCGCTGTCGAGGGCGTAGCGCAGCATCTCGGCCAGGCGGGCAATCATCTCGCGCGCCTGTTCCGGATCGCGCCTGACCATGGCGCTGATCGCGTTGAGGGTGTTGAAAAGAAAATGGGGATTGACCTGCGCCTTGAGCGCGGCCAGTTCCCGCTCCTGGGCCAGGACCATCCACTGCATCGCCTGCTGCTCTTGCCATCGCAGCCGCTGGAACGATCGGACGGCGTGGTAGAGGGCGAACTGAACCCCGTAGATCGTCACGTAGCTAAAGAAGATCCACGGCGTGGCCGACTCAACCTCCTGCACGGCGGCCTCCGGTGCCGACAGGCGCACGAGCGCCATGATGCTCTCAAGACCCACCCAGGCATAGGCCGGCGCCAGAAACAGGTGCGCCGCGATCTTCCAGGTCCACGGCCTGTCGTCCATCCCGCGCACCGTCAGCCACCATACCGGCGCGCTGTAGAGCGCCAGGATGAGGTTGCTATAAACCTGTCCCTCGAAGATGTAAACAAAGGCCGTATCCGATTGCCTGGTGATGAGCGCGGCATACAGGAGGGCATAGAGCAGCCACAGCCCGGCCGCCATCGCCACGCCCCGCCACGTGATCGTCGGCCTCGGGACGACGAAGGCAACTGCCCGGTCGCCTCGGCCCGCCGCGCGTACGTCTTTCGCCGTGTCGACCGTGTCCGTCATGATGACGTATCTTCGGTGGAAGGAAGGATCCAAAGGAAGGATCCAATGGCCTTTTCAATATACAACAGGCCCATCGACTTACTCTGAACCCGCCGCGTTATCGAGCCGGGGTAAGAGTACGTACTTGACCCATCCATAATCGGGGTTGACGTCGAGCGCTTTCTCGAAGGCCGCGCGGGCCTCGTCGCGCGCGTCGTTTTGCATATGCGCAATCCCCAGCCAGGCATAGGCTTCGTCGCGGCCCCAACTCGGCAGCAGCGGGTCGGTGATGTCTTCTTGCGCGAACAAGTCGAGCGCTCGCTGGAAACCCACCATCGCGCGCGTTTTGCTGCCGCCGAACATCTTCGGGGTGTTGAAGTCGCTGATGGCCTCGGTCAGGACCACGCGCGGGTTGTCGGGGTCGAGCGCTTTGGCCTCGCTGAGGGCGTTGCCGGCTTTGGGACCGAGGAACATGCCCATCATGGGCTTGAGGCCGATCTTTCGCCCGTAGGCGCTAGAGAGCAGGGCGTACGCCTCGGCAGAGGCCTCCAGGGCGATGGCTTGCTTCAGGTGTTCGATAGCGCTGTCGAGATGATCCGCAGCCGCGCCCTCGTCGGTCTCGGCGAGAAGGTTGGCGAGGTGGTGATCGGCCCGGGCCACGTAGTAATGGGCCAGGACAGCCCGGTTCTCGTCGCCCGTGGCCCGCTCGAAGAGCGCGCGGGCCTGACGCATCTGGTCGAGGTCCGCTGCGCTGAGCCCGGCGGCCATCATGCCTTTGCCCTGGAGGATGAGCGAGTCGGCGTCTTGCGCCTGCGCCGGGAGGGTCACGAACAGGCCGAACAGGACGGCCAGGGTTAGCATCGTAGTCAGAGGTCTCATGGGAGGTCTCGCAGATTAGATCAGGGATTCAGCGTAACCGTCACACCGAAATAGACGGAGCGACGGAAGTGGGTTGCGCGTTCGGTGCGCTCGGCGTAATCGGCGGTGTAGTCATAGTCGATCACGTTGGCGCGGTTGAGCACGTTGGAGAGGGCCAGGTAAAACGTGGCGGAACTGCCATCGCCAAAGGGATAGAAGTAACTCGCCTGGGCGTCGAGCCTGGCGAAAGCGGGCAGCCGCTCCGAGCCCACCGGTCCTTCGACGGGCAGGTAATAATCCTGGCCTTCCACGGCAACTGCATCGACGACGGGCGTAATGGGCCGTCCGGTGGCGTAGCGCAGGCCCAGGCCGGCGCTCAGGAAGCCCACCACGCGCACTTTGCCGACGGCGGAGAGGTTGTGCGTGACGTCGAACGGCGACGGCCCCTGCTCGTGCGTGATCGCCCGGCCCCGATGCCGCACTTGCAGGCGCCGCGATTGCAAGAAGCTGTAAGCAAGCCAGCCGTTGAAACGCGTGCGGAGGAACGCGCCGTACTTGGCAAAAAGGTCTACCCCGCGCGCCCGTCCGCGCCCGGTGTTGCGCAGGTTGTCCTCGGCGGCGCGCAGGGTCAGCCGGCGGTAGGGCTTGTAATAGACCTCTGCGCGCAGCGTCAGCAGGTCGCGCTCGTGGTGGAGCCCGGCTATGTAATGCCGGGCCTGCTGGGCGCGCAGGGCCGGATTGCCGCTCTCCGGGTTGTACTGGTAGGGCATCGGGAACTGGTGATAAAGCCCCCAGGCCAGCCAGGCGCGTGTGTTTTTAGACCACGCAACCTGGAACGAAAGGCGCGGATCGACGACGGCCTGCCGGGCCGGGGCGTGATAATCGGTCCGCAGACCGGCCCGCGTGACGATCCGTCGCGAAGGTTGCCATTCGACCTCGGCGTAGGCCCCCGCGCGCGTGGCGGTGTATTCCTCGTCGAGGACGTACGCGGCGGCCTCAGGATCGAGGACGTCGTCCTGGAGGGGGATGGTGCCTCGAAACGTGTTGGCGATGCGCTCGACCTCGCCGCCGAGGGCAAGCCGGGCACGGGTGCCGAGCCCGCGTTCGACGTCGGTGCGGAGTTTGAGGGTGCGGTCGCCGGGCCGGAGGTCGAGGTTGCCGAGCCTGCGCTGCGCCGCATAGCGATTGATCGACAGGCTGGTCTGGACGAGCCACTTGTCGAAGACCTCCGTCCACTGGAGGTTGTGCAGCGAATTGGTCGTCTTGCCCTGATAGACGCCGTCGAACGAGGGTTCGGCGACGTGAACGCCGAGTTGGTCGTCGCTCACGAAGTTGAACAGCTTGAGCCGGCCCGTCGGTGAATACTGGAAGACAAGGCTGAGATTGCCGTCGAGGCCCTGCGGCACCCTGGTGAAGGCCTCGCGCTGCCCGTTGACGCGAAAGAGCAAGCCTGTGAAGCTGCGGTTGCCGGAGAAGCGCAGGCCGAGCTTGCCGGAGGCGACTGGCACGTCGGCGCTGAGCGAGGCCGCAGCCAGGCCGGCGTTAGCGGTGAAGCTTGTCCTCGGCGGCAGGTTCTGGCTCTCCATCGCCAGCACCGCCGAGAGGGCGCCTCCATAACGTGCCGAGAAGCCGCCCGAGGAAAAGTACGTCCCGCTCACCAGAAACGGCGGTATCGTGCCGAAGACGCCGCCGGTGGGCGACTCGTACTTGTAGGGATGTACGACGGTGGCCTGGTCGAGCAGCGTCACGGTCTCGGTCACGTCGCCGCCGCGCACGAACAGGCCGGCCCCCTCGTCGATCACAGCCACGCCCGGAAACGTCTGGATGGCCCGGAAAATGTCGGCGGCAGCCCCGGGCGTGGTGACGACCTCCAGGGGGCTGAGTGTGACCGTCTCGGCCTCGCCGGTCGTGTAGGCCTGGGCCGTGACGACGGCTTCTTCGAGCCGCAGCAGGGTCTCTTTGAGGACGAGGCGCACCACGACGGTGTCGCCGGGCGAGAGTTCGACCGCGCGCAGGGCCGGCTCGTAGCCGATCATCGTGGCACGCACGCGCCGTCGCCCCTGCTGGCGTGTGGCAAAGGCAAACGCACCGTTTCGGTCCGTCGCCGCCCCGTCGGTCGTGCCCTCCAGAGACACGTTGACGAACGGCATCCCGTCTCCGGCGGCATCGACGACCCGGCCGCGTACGACGGCCCGGTCCGGCGTCTGCGCCCGGGCGAATCCTGCTAAACCAGGCAGGAGGACGAAGCAAAAGACGGTGCGAAGCAGCACGAGACAGGCGGTTTGAGCGTGAGCAAAACAGGCTGGCATCAGCCTCTTCTACCTGTAGCGTACGTCATCTGCCACGGGCTGCTGCGCGTTTTTCTACGAACGGCGGCTCGGATCGATGAATGGCGGGACGGGCCGATCAATTTGGTTTTCGGGTAGTTTTCTACTTCGGTAATGTATCGACCCGCTTTACGGCGCTGGTGGAGGGGCAAAAACCGATCTCGTACACGTGGGCCTTTGGCGACGGCCACACCGGCACCACCGCCCAGCCGAGGCACACCTACGAGAACGCCACGACGCACACCGCCATCCTCACGGCTACCAACAGCCTCGGAACCGCGATCGACACGCTAGAGGTAGCTGTCATTCAGATGCCGGAACTCATCGGAGGGCTCAGGGGAATCCAGCTAAAAATTCGCTATCCGGAGAAGGCACGGAAAGTGAGGATCCAGGGGCGCGTGATCTTGCAATTCGTGGTCGATGAGAACGGCGACATCCGGGATCTGCGCGTGGTGCAAAGCGTCAGTCCTGAGATCGACGAAGAAGCCATGCGCGTCCTTCGCCCGGCCCGGTTTAAGCCGGGCATCTTGGACGGCAAACCGGTGAAAGTGAAGATGTCGATTCCCGTCACTTTCAGGCTGAAATAAGCGCCTATCCGATGAGGATCTCGGCGGGGATGTGGAGGTTGTGTACGAGCCGGCGGATCATTCTCAGCGAAAGCCCGCGTTTTCGGTTCAAGATCTCCGAGACACGACCGCGGCCCACACCCAGGATATCGGCCAGTTCTTTCCGTGTCTGCCCCGTTTGCTCCAATCTGAATAAAATCGCCTCTATCGGATCCGGCGGCGGGATTGGTTGATGTTCCTCTTCATACCGATCGACGAGTGTGGCAAGCACGTCAAGTTCGTCGGTTTCCTCCGAGCCGGGCGCCGCTTCCCACAGCGCGTCGATGCGGGCGAGCGCAGCCTCGTAATCTTCCGGTGTTCTGATAGGACGAATCGTCATGGCGATTTTCTTAAATGGTTGCGGCGTCGATCTTGTCATAGGCCGCGTGGGTTCCGACGAAGCGGATGTAGATGATGCCGAGATCGTAGCGGATGGCTGCCACGAGGCGGTATTTATTCCCGCCGATGTTGAAGACGATGCGGTTATTGGCAATGATGCTTGCTGAAGCATACCGTGCCTTGATATCCGCTGGAGTTCTCCAATCAGCAGCCTTCGCTTCGGCGTACCAGGCGCGAAGCGGCTGCTCGGCATCGGCGTGCTCTTGCCAATACTCTCTGAGGGTTCGGCGGGCAATGATTCTCATTGTACGAAGATAGGGTGATCCCGTTTCGGGATCAAGGCCGTTGCTTGTAGATTATGTCCCTCAAAAAGTGTTATCCTGCCCTGTAATCGCGAAAAATTCCACCCATCACCCCCGGACCCATGAACCCCGCTACCTGCTTTCCCCAAAGCGCGCGCTTCGTCGCTGCGCTCGTCGTTGTTGTTGGTTTGTTGATGCCGAATGGGGCGTTTGCGCAAGAAGAAGCGCCGGAGTATCCCGTCGACCCGGCGTTGATGGCGGGGATGAAGTGGCGCAACGTGGGGCCGTACCGTGGCGGGCGGGCGGTGGCCGTGGCAGGCGTGCCGGGCGACGTGCTGACGTATTACATGGGCGCCACCGGCGGCGGCGTGTGGAAGACGGAAGACGGTGGGATGTCGTGGAAAAATATCTCGGACGGCTTCTTCAAGACGGGGTCGGTCGGGGCTGTC
The DNA here is from genome assembly GCA_028278205.1 of Rhodothermales bacterium. Lineage (GTDB taxonomy): Bacteria > Bacteroidota > Rhodothermia > Rhodothermales > Bin80 > JANQES01. The sequence goes on along the minus strand of JANQES010000118.1, from coordinate 23,630 downwards.
GAAGTGGCGACGGCGGATCTGAACGTGATCTACGTGGGCATGGGCGAGGCGCCCATTCGGGGCGTGACGACCTCGCACGGCGACGGTGTTTATAAATCGACGGACGCGGGCAAGACGTGGAGGCATCTGGGGCTGGCGAAGACGCGGCAGATCTCGCGCATCCAGATCCATCCGATGAATCCGGACGTGGTCTACGTGGCGGCGCAGGGCAGTTCGTGGAGCGCCAACCCGGAGCGCGGCATCTACCGCTCTACCGACGGCGGCGCGACGTGGGAACAGGTGCTGCACGTCGATGACAAAAGCGGCGCGAGCGATCTGAGCATGGATCCGACCAACCCGCGTATTCTTTACGCCGCGTTCTGGGAGCATCAGCGCCTGCCGTGGAAGGTGGTCAGCGGCGGCGCGGGCGGCGGCGTCTACAAATCGACCGACGGGGGCGATACGTGGGAAGAGTTGACGGGCGGATTGCCGGAGGTCGTCGGCAAGATCGGCGTGGCGGTGTCGCCGGCCAATCCGGAGCGCGTCTGGGCGATGGTCGAGGCGGACGAAGGCGGCCTGTTCCGTTCGGATAATGCGGGCAAGACGTGGACGCGTGTCAACAAGCAGCGCGTGCTGCGGGCGCGGGCGTGGTACTACACCCACGTCATCGCCGACCCGGTGGACGACGAGACGGTCTACGTCCTCAACGCGCCGATGATGAAATCGACCGACGGCGGCAGGACGTTCAAACCCATCGCGGTGCCGCACGGCGACAATCATTGTCTGTGGATCAACCCGAACGACAACCAGACGATGATCAACTGCAACGACGGCGGGGCCAACGTCTCGTACAACGGCGGCAAGACGTGGTCGACGCAGGCCAACCAGCCGACGGCGCAGTTCTACCGTGTCATCACCGATAACCGCTTTCCGTATCACATCTACGGCGGGCAGCAGGACAACAGCACCGTCGCCGTCGCCAGCCGGACGGACGACAGCGGCATCGGGCGTGAGGATTGGTACCCGGTGGGCGGCTGCGAGAGCGCGTTTCCGGCGTTCGATCCGGACAACCCGGTGCTGGTCTATGCCGGGTGTTATCAGGGGATCATCAGCGAGTACAACCACGCCACGCGGCAGAGCCGGAATATCATGGCGTATCCGTTCCTCGGCCTCGGCGCAGATCCCAAAGATCTCAAATATCGATTCAACTGGAACGCGCCCATCGTGGCCTCGCCGCATGATCCGAGCGTGATTTATCATGCGGGCAACAAGCTGTTGAAATCGACGGATCGTGGGCAAAGCTGGGAGGAGATCAGCCCGGATCTGACGCGGAATGAGCCCGAAAAACACGGCAACGGCGGTGGGCCGATCACCAACGAAGCAGCGGGCGCCGAGACCTACAACACCATCTTTTACGTCGTCGAGAGCCCGCGCGAAGCCGGGACGATCTGGGCCGGCACCGACGACGGCTTCGTTCACCTGACACGCGACGGCGGGCAGACGTGGCAGGACGTGACGCCCGGCGGCATCGGCGAGGCGCAGGTCAACGCCATCGAAGTTTCGCCGCACGATCCGGCCACGGCCTACCTCGCCGTCACCCGCTACAAATTCGGCGATTACACGCCGCACATCTTCAAAACCAACAACTACGGCGACCGCTGGCAACGTGTGGTTGAGGGCATCGGCGAGGAGGATTTCGTGCGCGTCGTTCGGGAAGATCCGGTGCGGCGCGGGTTGCTCTACGCCGGCACCGAGACGGGCCTCTACATTTCTTTCGACGACGGCGCGCAGTGGCAGCCGTTCCAGCTTAACATGCCCGTCGTCCCCATCACCGACCTGACGATTCGCCAGGGCGATCTGGTGGCTGCCACACAGGGGCGCGCATTCTGGGTTTTGGACGATCTCTCGCCGCTGCATCAAATCGACGACGCCGTGGCTGAGGCCTCGGTGCATCTGTTCGCGCCGCGCGCAACGGTGCGGATGGGCGGCGGCAGCAACGCCGTGCCGGGCCAGGGCCAAAACCCACCCTCCGGTGCGCTGATCTACTATTATCTGGCCGAGGCGCCCGACACCGCCTCCGTCGACGTCAAGCTCGACATCCTCGATACCTACGGCGAGGTGCTCCGCACGATCACGTCGAAAGCCAAAGGACCGAGCACGCCGGGGCCGGGCGGAGGGCAGGCCGCGAAGTTGCCCGTCAAAGAAGGGCTCAACCGGTTCGTCTGGGATCTGCGGCGCGAGAACGTCACGCGGGTGCCGAAGCTGTTCACCTTCGGCAGCTTGCAGGGCTATCGGGTGGGGCCGGGGACGTATCAGGCCCGCCTCACCGCCGGCGAGGTGACGCAGACGCAGACCTTCGAAGTCGTGGCCGATCCGCGCAAAAACCTGACGCCGCCCGACTTCATGGAGCAGCAAGCCCTGCTGGCATCGATCTATGAGACGGTCGATGAGATCCACGCGTCGGTGGCGAAAATGCGGCAGGTGCGCGATCAGATCAAAACGCTCATCGCCCACACCAAAGGCCAGCCGCAGGCCGACACCGTCGCGGCCTCGGGCAAGGCGCTCGTCGAGAAGATGACGACGTGGGAGGAGGCGCTGGTGCAGCCCAAACAGGAGACCTTCCAGGATGTGATCAACTTCCCCAACAAGCTCAACGCCGAGTTCATCTGGCTGCTGGGCAACGTCGATGCCGCCGGCCCGCCCGTCACACAAGGCGCCCGCGACCGCCACACCGACCTGTCTCAAATCTGGGATCGATACCGGGCCGAGATGAACGTGCTGCTGGAGAACGACGTGGCGATTTTCAACATGCTCATCCAGGAGCAAGCCGTGCCCGCGATCATCGTGCCTACAGACGCGGAGACGGAGCCGAGTCTGGGGAGTGGCGGCGGGTGAGAGAGAAGGGTGACATGCGTCATCCCGTATTTTAGAGCCCCGTAGGGGCGATCTGTTCAGAGAATGTGACGGATTCTTTTGAACAGGCCGCTCCGGAGCCTGCCCCCGCGAAGGCGGGGGGAGCTTGTTGTTTTTTTAATCTTTGCGCTACACACGAGCGAAGCGACTGACGAAGTAAATAGGACGCTCCTACGGGGCTGAAAAAATCGGGATGACTCATGTTTCATCCACGAGCCATCGGACGTTAACAGTTGAAGCTGCCGAATTTATTGCCGCTGAAGACGTTGCCCGTACCCCCATCGACGGCATCGCACTCGGTGTTGCGGCGTGCCTTCGAATCTTCCACGGTGTTGTTGTCTGAGTCCCTCAAATGGATACCGATGCCTTCGTTACGGTTGGCCTGGCTCTCGTGGATCGTATTGGTGTCGCTGTCAATAAGCAAGATCCCATCGGAGCCGTTGGTATTGGCCTGGCATTCGGTAATTTCGTTGTTGTAGGCTTCGAGAAGCACGATGCCGGCGACGTCGTTGCGGTTGACCTTACAGTCATGGATCACGTTGCCGTTGCTTTCAAAGACCCTGAGGCCGCGCCAATTACCAGTTATTTTGTTATCCAGGAAGGTGTTGTTGTGGACATCGCGGGTCAAGATGATCCCGACGTTCGTGTTGTTTCTGAAGGTATTATTCTCAATGAGGCAGCCCTGGATGTCCCGCAGAAACAGGCCATGCCCGTTGTTGTGCGAATGATTGTTTTTGACGACACAGTCCCGGCTGCCGTCGAGTACGGCAAGACCGCTGCCGGTATCCGACACATTGTTGCCGGTAATTTCGACGCGATCTGCCTCGAAGGCCCAAATCCGCATCTGCTTCAGGGTAAAGCCGGTGATGCGGACGTCGTCGGCGAAGATCTGGAAGCGCGCGCCAGGGGCTCCTACGAGATATGCGCTATCGTCATCGTCGTCATCATCATCACCGTCGTCATCATCGTCGGCGGCTTTGGCAGCAGCAAAGTCATCTCCATCGTCGTCGTCATCATCTTCCCGGCCGCCGTCAAGCGTGATATCCTCGGTGAAAATATTGATCACGCCCACATCGGTAAAAGTCCCACGCACCCGGATGACGTCGCCGGGTACGGCGGCATCCACAGCCTCTTGAATGGTGTCGAAGTCGCCGGGCACCTCGATGGTGCCGCTGAGTCTGAGCGCGCGAGGCGCACTTTTTCTGGCCGCCAGGCTTTGCCGGGCTAGCGCCGAGATCCGGTCGGCTTCGGCTTGCATCGCCGCTGCTTCCGCCGCGATGCGTGCCCGAACGGCGGTGGCGTCGCCTCGATGCGCAGGAGCCGGAGGGGTGTTGGTGTCGCAGCCGATGACGGCCGCTGCAAGAATCAAGAGCAAGAGCGCGTTGAATCGTTTCATGATATCCTCTCTGCATGGGTGATGGGAGGAGAGATGCCCTCATGAGAGCCGCACAGACGGCAGCGGGCACCAAAAGCGTGAACAGAGAGTGACCGTGCGTGATGCCGGCGTGGGCTTCACATGGAGACAGGCGTTTTCGATGCGCTCCGAACGTCGCGTAAGAAAGGTGGGGGGCGACCTGCGCTCGAAGTGGTTGAAGTGTCTATACTTAACTAAAATCTGCTTAAAAGTGCAAACCGCGTTCGTGTTTTACCGGTCGGATCTGACAAGGCGGCCCTTGATCTGTTCTGGAAAGCGTCGCGAAACCTATATGTAGCCAGTGTGTATAACGATACACACGCGACATTCAACCCTCTCCTTCCGTAGCGAATCGTGCAAGAAGTCCCCATTTCATCCAGCGCCCGCCTCGACACGAATCTTTGGGATCGGCTCGGGATCAGCCTTTCGGGGTTGTGTGCGGTGCATTGTCTGGTGACGTCCATCGTGCTGGCGGTCTTGCCGTTGTGGCCGCTGGCTTTTGAACTCGACGCGTGGGTGCATCCGGTCTTCGCCGCGTTGCTGATCCCGACGACGCTGCTGGCGCTCCGGCGCGCGATTCGCCACCGGCATCCCCGATCCGTCGCGGTGTCTATGGGGGCCGGATTGGTGATCGTGCTGCTCGCGCTGGTCGTCGGTCATGGCGGCGACGCCGGAGCCTGGACAGAGGCGGGCATCACGCTCGTCGGCAGCACCCTGCTGATCTCCGGACACTGGCGCAACTGGCGCGGCTGTACGCATGATGGTTCTGGTCATGAGTCATGGGTCATGAGAAAAACACCCATGACTCATGACCCGTGACCGATAACGGGCTATCTACAAAGTGCTACGCAGAGATTTATCATAACCCCATGCAACGACTGAATTTCACCCTTGACGACGAGGCGGTGCGGTTGCTGGAGCAACTGGCCGCGACGTACTACCACGGCAACAAGTCGCAGACCGTCCGGGCGGCGCTCGAAAGCCTGGCCGCGCATACCGGCCACGACGGCTGGGTCATCACCGGCTACACGCCGATGCAACTATCGCGGGAAGCGGCCTGCCACACGTGCGGCGAAGCGCATCCCGAAGGTGATGTGCTGTTTCGTCCTGTCTTCGAACGCGGTGCCAGTCCGGAAGCGCTGAGCCACATTCCCACCGAGGTGTGGCTGGATTGCTCCGGGTGCGCCGAAGAACGATTTTCAGCCTGAGGGCGTGAGGGTAAAAAATTAACATCGACAGTAACCAGGCACCTTTTCATTCCGTAAGGAACGCGTCGGTCGATTTTGGATTTTGGATTTTAGATTTTGGATTGGTTTGAGATGGCACCGTCATCTCAATCGAATAAGCCTCGGCGGCACCAACCGTCTCGGCTTTTTCGATTGTTAAAAAAGGGATCGGAAATCTCCCAATCCAAAATCCAAAATCGCAAATCCAAAATCCGCTATGGGTTCTGAGTTTCTCGTTTATCTGAGACTGGGCTTCGAGCATATCTCGGACCTGGCCGGGTACGACCACATCCTGTTTATCGCCGCGTTGTGCGCGGTGTATCAGTGGCAGCAGTGGCGGCAGTTGCTCTGGCTCGTGACGGCCTTCACCGTCGGCCATTCGGTGACGCTGGCCCTGGCGACGCTCAACGTCATCACGATCAACGACGCCCTGGTCGAGTTTCTCATTCCCCTGACCATCTTCATCACCAGCGTGCTCAACATCGTCGAGGCCGAACCCGACGCGCATCGCCGGGCAGCTACGCGACGCTCCTGGCGGATTAAATACGCGCTGGCGCTGGGCTTCGGCCTGATCCACGGGATGGGTTTTTCGAACTTCCTGCGGGCGGTGCTGGGCGCCGAAGAGAGCATCGTGTGGCCGCTTTTTGCCTTCAACGTAGGGCTCGAACTGGGGCAGCTTTTTATTCTGTTCTTCGTTTTGCTGCTGGCACTCGTGATGGTTCGTCTCGTACGAATGCGACGGTACGACTGGGTGCTCGTGCTCTCCGGCGCCACCGCCGGCATCGCCCTGACGATGATGGTGGAACGAGCGTTCGGCTGATACATGTGTTGCGTATTTCGTAGTGCGTATTGTGTCGACAAAGCCCCCATACGCACTACGGAGTACGCACTACTCCAACCTCTCACCGCTCCTCGCTATGAACACCGCTACCGTTTATCGCCTCGGCGTGATGCTGTGCGGCCTCGTGTTGGTCGTCAGCGCGCCGGCGGCTACCGCCCAAAACTGGCGCAACATCGACGGCGACGTCCAGAGCAAAAACCATTCGATGTTTCGCCTGATCGACGAGTGGCCCGATCCCAACGACCAGCGCGCCGCCTCCGGCTTTCCCGGCAAGGATTACTGGCAGCAGCAGGTCGATTACGTGATCGAGGCCACGCTCGACACCGTCTCGCAGTCCATCCATGGATCCGAGCGCATCACCTATCACAACAACTCGCCCGACGTGCTGGATTTTCTGTGGGTCCAGCTCGACCAGAACGTCCGGTCGATTGAACACAGCCGGTCTTACAAGACACGCGGTGCGCTCCCAGACAGCATCCCGGCCCGGTATCGCCAGTATTTCAACCCCACGCCCTTCGATGGCGGCTACACCATCTCACGGGTGCAACTCGTCGATGACGCCGGCAACCTCGCCGATGCCAAGCATCGCATCAACAACACCATCATGCGCGTGGATCTGGCCGAGCCGCTGAGGCCGGGCGAAAAGGTCCAATTCGACATCGATTGGAGCTATCCGATTCCGTTCAGCGGGCGCGGCGCCAAGGAGAAAGTGCGCGACGGCTGGCTCTACGAGATGGCTCAGTGGTTCCCCCGCCTGTCGGTCTATGACGACGTCAACGGCTGGCAGACCGATCAATTCCTGGGACGCGGCGAATTCTATCTCAACTTCGGCGACTACGACGTCAAGCTGACCGTGCCGTGGGATCACATCGTCGAGGCGACGGGCATTTTGCAGAATCCCGGAGATGTGCTCACGCGGACGCAGTTTGAGCGTCTGAAGACGGCCTATCAAAGCCAGGAACCGACGTTTATCATCGCGCCGGACGAGGTGATGACGAAGGAGAGCCGCCCGGTGCATAGCGGCATGTTGACGTGGCATTTCAAAGCCGAAGACGTGCGCGACTTCGCCTGGGTCTCGTCGCAAACGTACGTCTGGGACGCCGCCGGCTTCCAGTATCGCGACGACCAGGAGCCCATCCAGATCCACTCGCTCTACCCGCGCGATGCCATGCCGCTTTGGGACAAAGTCTCGACGCGGGCTACCATCGTGACGCTGGAGACTTACGGGCGGATGTCGCTGGAATATCCGTATCCCAAGGCGTCGAACATCCACGGGCCGGTCTTCGGGATGGAGTATCCGATGATTGCTTTCTGCGGCGCGCGCCCCGGCCCCGACGGCAGCTACAGCCCCGGCCTCGAACGCGCCCTCATCGGCGTGACGATCCATGAAGTGGGTCACAACTGGTTCCCGATGATCATCGCCTCGGACGAGCGCAAGTGGACGTGGATGGACGAGGGGCTCAACACCTTCTTGCAATACTACGGCGAGCAGGATTACGCCAAAAAGTTCAACGGCACCGAGATCTGGACGCAGACCACCGACGGCACCTATCCCAGCCGGCGCGGCCCGGCCAGGGGCATCGTCGATTACATGCGCAATCCGAATCAGGTCCCCATCATGACGGAGTCGGATATCATCCAGAACAACTTCGGCAACAACGGCTACGCCAAGCCGGCCACGGGGCTGGTGATGCTGCGCGAACACATCCTCGGGCCGGAGGCCTTCGACGATGCCTTCCGCCGGTATTCGGAGCGCTGGGCCTTCAAACATCCGCAACCCGCCGACTTCTTCCGGTCGATGGAAGAGAGCGCCGGGGAGCACCTGGCGTGGTTCTGGCGCGGCTGGTTCTACACCACGTATTCCAACGACCAGGCCCTCGTCAACGTGACGGCGCAGAATGCGGAAAACCTCATGGGCACCACCGAAAACGGCGCCAACTACTATCGCATCGAGGTCAAGAACGAAGGCAAACTCCTGATGCCGCTTGAGATCGAAGTGACCTACGACGACGACACCACCGAGCGCTTCGACCTGCCGGCGGACGTCTGGCGCAACAACGAGATCGAATTCACCAAGGGCTTCTTCACCGACAAAAAGGTCGTTCGCGTCGAACTCGACCCCGACGAAGCGTTCGCCGACGTAGACCGCGAAAACAACGTCTGGGAAGCCGCCAGCCTCCAGGAAGGCGAGACGGGCGGGACGAGGGATAGCAACGACGAGTGATTTTCGAAAGGGAGAAAGGGGGAAAGGGAGATTCCAAGGACGAATGGCGAATAGCCAATGGGGAATGAGAAAATCCATTCGCCACTGGCCATTCGCTATTCGCCTTCAAGATCTCCCTCTCACCCTTTCCCCCTCTCTCCCTTTCAAAAACAGGGAACCCGCAAGACGGCTTCCGTCGTGAAAGGAAGACCTTCGATTAAACACACCCAATCATGCAACGCAGCCGGATAGCAAGGCGCGTGCTGCTGCTGGCGGTAGCGGCGTTGATCCAGGGGCCGGCTTATGGCTTTGGCGGTGAGCGGGGTGGGGAGGAGCCGGAAGCTGCCGAGCCGGGCGCGCACAAGTTTCATGTCAGCTACGGGCGCATGGCCGTCGAGGAAAACCGGGCGATGCTTCAGATCCGATTGTTCAAAGATGATCTGGAAGTTGCGCTCCGGCAGAAGTTCGAAGAGCCCGATTTCACCCTCGCCGTCAATCCGCATTCCGACTCGCTCTTTATCGCGTATTTCAACGAAGTCTTTGTGCTCAAGCAAGACGAGGTGGCGGTGCCGGGCCAGATCATCTCCAGCGGTGAAGACCAGATGGCCGGCGAGCCGATGTGGTGGTACACGGTGAGCTTCGAAGCCCCCGCTGTGCTAAAAACCTTCACCGTCCGCGACGTGGTTCTGTTCGAGCTTTTCGACGATCAGAAAAACATTTTTAAAGTCCGGCATTTTCCGAGCGAGAAGGAGTTTTCCTATTACTTTGCGGATGGGGCGGAGGAGTATAAGATTTCGTTTTGATTGGGATGAGGTAAGGGCGCAATTCCAACAGCCCCGTAGGGGCGATCTGTTTGTAGAACCCGCATTCCCAAAAAGAAAATAGCCCCGTAGGGGCGGCCTGTTTTGAACAGGTCGCTCCTGACGGAGCTTTTGTTTTTTAAGGGGATCGATTCTACAAACAGGACGCCCCTACGGGGCTTCTTAAAACCGAAATTCATCGCCCCACCGCCTCCGGCAGCACCGCCGGCAGCACGTAGTTTTCCAGCAAATCATAGATGCGCGCGTTGTGGTCTACGCCGCGCGGGTGGCCTTTGAGCGCCGAGGTGCAGACCACGACGAGGCCGAGTGCCGGCACGACGAAGACGTACTGTCCGCCGTAGCCCCAGGCAAACCACGTCTCGTAGCCGCCGAAGTCCTCGATCCACCAGAGGTAGCCGTATTCGAAGCCGCGAAACGTCTTGGTCACGAAGCGCCGCGTGGAGGCGTGGATCCAGGCGGCGGGGATGAGTTGTTGGTCTTCGTAGCGCCCGTCGTCGAGGTAGAGTTGGCCGAATTTCAAGAGTTCGCGGGGGGTGAGAGCCATGTTGTTGCCGCCGAGGTAGTTGCCTTGCGGGTCGCGGTCCCAGGCGGGCAAGGCAATGCTCATCGGCTTGAACAGGCGGTCGCGGGCGTAGGCCAGCGTGCTCATGCCCGTGGCTTTGGTGAGGATGGCCGAGAGCAGGTGCGTCGTGCCGGTGCTGTAGATCATCGCATCGCCGCCGGGGTTCATGATCATCGGCTGATCGAGCGCGTAGCGCACCCAGTTGCGGCTGCCCACCCACGCGCCGTAGTTGCCGAAGCTCGTCGTTTCGAGCCCCGGCGTCATCGTCAACAGGTGACGAATGGTGATGGCGCGTTTGCGCGGATCGGTCGATGCGTCGAAATATTCGGGGAAGAAATCGGTGATGGGTTGGTCGAGGCTGTCGAGGTGGCCTTCGTAGAACGCGATGCCGATGAGCGCCGAGAGCACACTCTTGGAGGCCGACTTGATGTTGATCTGCCGCCGCGCCGTCATCCCCCCAAAATATTGCTCGGCCACGAGCGCGCCGTTGCGGGCGATGAGCAGGCTGTTGAGCGGCGTCAGCTCGGCGGCGTGGGCGTAGGCCTGCGCCAGCGCGGTGCTGTCGAGGCCGAAGGTTTCGGGCGGCTGCACTTCCCAGGCCGGCGCCTTCGGCTGGGCGGAGGCCGTCGTCGCTAGCAGCAAGCAGGCAGCGAGGCCGGTCAGTCGTATGGAGAGGTAGCGTATCATCAGGACGATGTTTCTGGGGCGAGTGAAAGGTAAAGCCGACGGACGCCCGGCTCAAATGATACGCGATGAACGGCGAGCAGGCTTCGCCGGGCAGCCTTCCAGGGGCGATGAGTGGGTGGATTCTGCACATCAATTTAATTTGATTACGACGAATGGGGTACATACCATTTCATCCTGACCGGCAGGTTGTGTGCTTGCCTGCCGGGGCCTACGTCATCAAAAAGCAGCCGAAACCATGAAGATCCCCCTTTTTGTGCTTTCGATTGTCGCGGTGCTCGGCCTGGCGGCGTGCGCTTCGGGGCCGGGCGAGCGGCACACGGAAATGGTAGCAGCCCACGCGCAGATGCAGGCCATGCACGACTCGCTCGCCACGATGCACAAAGAGATGGTAGAGCAGCATCAGCATCTCGTGGACGAGCACGCCGAAGCCGGCGGCGCGGGGCAGTTTCCCCGGCACGATTCGCTGCTGGCCGCGCATCAGAGCCTTCTCGATGGGCACCAGACCCTCCTTACTCAGCACCAGGCAAACCTCGACGCGCACCGAAGCATGCTCGATGCCCATGAAGCCAGCGGAATCTCGGACGTGGTCATGGAGGAAAACCACACGCAGATGCAGCAGGAGCACGAAGCGATGCAACAAGAGCACGGACGCATCCAGGAGGAGCACGCCCGGATGCAAGAAGAACACGCCGGCATGATGGAGGAGCATCGGCAATAGCACGCCGCGCAACGCCACTTAATCGCGCTGCGCCCGTAGACGGCATCGCCGCCTCGTAATATCTGCGATCGTGCATACACCAAAAGGGTGTCTGTGAGCATCGTAAAACCATCAAGGATGTCTTTCTGATGGCTTCTTTAGCACGCACCACGAAGACAAGGCCCCGCAACCCGGCCCTGAGTACGGGGTGGGGCATCGTGGCCGTCTTCGTGGTGTATGTGTTGATGCTCTATCAGTTGCCGCTGGCGCCGCTCCTGGCGCGCGTGCTTCATCCCGGCGCGGACCATGCGCCCTGCACGAGCGCGATCTGTCATTGCAAGGCCGGATGCACCTGCGGTCATCACACGGCCTCGCATGGTGCGATGAATCATGCGGACGAAGGCCACGGCGAGCATTCTTCGCTGCGCACCTGTGGCACGCCCGACGCCGCCACGCCCTTCGTTCTCCCAGTTATCGACAAAGCCCTTCTCGCAGAAAGCGACGCTACCGGGCCGCGTCTACGCCCCCCGTTGACGTTTGCCGGGACCAGTCGAAGCGTCCTCCACCAGCCCATCCACGACATCTTCCATCCTCCACGCCTGGCCTGACTGGCTCATCCCGTTTTTGCCGAATCCGCCTGATGCGGCGTGGGAAGGCGCCAGCTTATGCTCCTTGTAATTTTAATCGGGTAACGAGTCTGCCCGGCGGTGAACCACAGGGCTCATTGGCTCAAGACCTGTTGGGCCTGAAACAGGGCGCGCAGCGTCCTTGAGCCCCTGAGCCCTGCCCTTCAGGGCCGGGTGGTGCCGGGCAAAGCCATTACCTGATCATAATTACAAAGAGCATAAGCCTGCGCACTTCCGCCCGTGATCATCCGGATTTGGGATGAGCTACGCCCAATTCGCCAAAGTCCAAATCCGTTGGAGGATAAACAATGACTGTTACTCAATCGACGGGTGCGCCGGTGCGCCGGGGGCTCGTCATGCCGCTTTTTGTGGTTTTTTTGCTGTTTTTCACAGTTTCGGAGAATACCCTGGCCCAGACGGGAACGATTGCCGGCACCGTGGTAGATGCCCGCACCGGCGAAGCGCTGCCCGGCGCCAACGTGCTGGTCGAAAACACCCTGTTGGGCGCGGCCAGCGAGGCCGATGGCCGCTTTACCATCGCCGAGGTACCCGTCGGGACGTACACGCTCCGGGCGCGGTTTATCGGGTTTGAGGAAGCCGTGCAGCAGGTGCGCGTCACGCCCGATGCCACCACCAGGGTGCGGTTCGAACTGCGCTTCGAACCCATCGGGATGACCAGCATCACGGTGGCGGCGCTGCGCCCGGATTTGCAGCCCGAAGCCTCGCTCGAAGCGCGGGCCGTGCGCGAGACCAACCCGCGCGATTCAGGCGAGCTACTGCGCATCATGCCCGGCATTAACGCCGCCCGGCGCGGGCCTATCGGGCTCGATCCCAACGTGCGCGGCCTCGTCGAGACCGAGGTGGGCGCGTACGTCGACGGCGTGCGCCGCTTTCCCGCCGGGCCGCTACGCATGGACTCGCAGGTCAGCCATTTCGACCCCAGCACCATCGACCGTGTTGAGATCGTGAAGGGGCCGTATGCCTTGATCTGGGGCGCCGGCAACATGAGCGCCATCCGGGTGCATACCAAGACCGTCTCGCCCGCCGCCGGCCTTGCCCACGGCTTCGTCCGCAGCAGCTTCGACTCGAATCAGAACGCCCTCGGCCTTTCGGGCGCCGTCTTTGGATCGGAAAAAAACGTCACGTTCTGGGTCCATGGCGCCTATCGCGAGGGCGATGATTACGAATCGGGCGACGGCACCGAGATTCCGGGGGATTTCACGTCGGGCGAAGTGCGCGGCAAAGTCAGCTATCGCCTCTCGCCGACGTCGCAGGTGACGGTGGCCGGCGGCTACCAGGATCAGCGCGACATCGACTATCCCGGTCGCCTGCTCGACGCGGACTTTTTCGAAGCTGCCGACGTTTCGGCGCGCTACCAACTCTCGCAGCCCGGCAAAGTCTTCCGCAGCCTCGACGCGCTGGTCTACTGGCACCGGGTCGATCATGGGATGGATAACGACGAAAAGCCCACGCGTGAGGCCGGCATGTTTCCCAACGGCAACCCGCGCCCGCCGCTGATCATCACGGTCGATTCGGAGATGCAAAACATCGGGGGCCGGCTCGCTGCCGAGATCATCCCCGACGATCACTGGACGCTGACCGTCGGCGGCGATGTCTACAGCACGGCGCGCGATGCCGTGCGCCCGTTCCAGGCCGTCATGCCCAACGGCAACACCGTCGTGCCGCCGTTCTACGCCAGCGACGAGATCTGGCCCGACGTGACGATCACCGACGCGGGCCTCTTCGCCAATGGCAAACGCACCGCCGGCGCGGTGGCGGTGTCGGGTTCGGTGCGGTTGGATTTTGTCTCGGCAGAAGCAGGCCGTGTCAGCCCGTCCTATCTCGAACACACCGGCGCCATGCAGGATGACCTCGACGACACCGAAACGAACCTCAGCGGCGCCTTGACGCTGGCTGTGCCGCTGGCGCCGGAGTGGCTGCTGTCGGTAGGCGTTGGCTCGGTGGTTCGCACAGCCGATGCGCTGGAGCGCTATGCCGACCGTTTCCCGGCCAGCAAAGCGCAGACCGCCGCCGAATTTGTAGGCAATCCCAACCTCGATCCTGAACGCAGCACGCAGGTGGATGTCTGGCTCGAAGCGAGCTATCCGCGCATTCAAGTCAACGTCAACGGCTTCTATCGACAGATGGCCGACTACATCACGCTGGAGCCGACGAACGTCCCCCGGATGCTGCCGCTGAGCCCGCCGACCGTCTTCCGCTACATCAATGGCGAGGCGGCCTTTTATGGGGCCGAGGCAACGGCGGCGGTGGCGCTGCTCGATGTGCTCACGGCCCACGTCAGCACCAGCTATCTCTACGGCGAAGACAAAGAACTCGACGAACCGGCGCTGGGCGTCTCGCCCTTCGAAGCCGGGTTCGGCCTGCGCTATTCGACCCGCGACGGGCGCTTCTTTGCCGAGGGCCTCGCGCGCGTCGTCGCTGAGCAGGACCGGGTGGCTACCACACGCGGCGAGACGCTGACCGAAGGCTACACGACGGTGGATCTGCGGGCGGGCCTGCAACTCGTCCGCAACGTAAGCCTGCTCGTGGGCGTAACGAATCTTACCGATGAGGAATACGTCAATCACCTCAACGCCAAGAACCCGTTCACGGCCACGCCCATCCCGGAGCCGGGTCGTGTCTTCTTCAGCAACCTCAGTGTAACCTTTTAAATTTCCTGGCGGAAATTTAAAAAAGGGGTTGAGGGTCGGGGCGTCGGGGTTTTCTTCGACGCTCCGGCTCATGGGCGGGTATGGACAAAACTGTGAAACCACAACGCTGCCTGGTCTTTGTGTTTAAATCGGGTATAAGTTTGACTTGACGCCGTCGTTGCTCAAGGACGCCTTCGGTGCCCTGAGAAAGGCCCAACGGGCCTCCATACCACAGCCCGGTGATCCTTCGCCGGGCTGATGCTGGGGCGCTAACAACGAGCCCAAAGACACGCCGGAGCAGCGGCAGGCCCTCGAAAAGAGTCGTCAGGAAGAACGCCAGGGCATGACCACCCGCTACACCGACGTGATTGCGCCGCTGAATCGATTCCGGAACGACACACTCCTCTTCGAGCCGGGCACGCAGTTTCGCTACACCTCGCACGGCTACCGGCTCGTCGGTTGCATTCTGCGCGGCGCGGCGCCCCTATCGGGTGCTCATGGATGATCTCGTCTTCGATCCCGCCGGCATGACCCACACCCGCGACGACGACGCCCTCGACGTCATCCCCGAACGAGCGCGCGGCTACACAAAAACCCGCGACGGCGAGGTGCGTCGATCCCGCTTTCGTGATGTGAGTGAAAACCTCCCGGCGGGCGGCCACGTCTCGACGGCGGCAGATCTGGTGCGGTTTGCGCTGGCTTTCCACAACGACGCGCTGGTGAGCGCAGAGAGCCGCGCCCGGATGACCGCGCCGCCGCCGGGGTCGGAGCAGGCCGAGTCTTATTACGGCTTCGGCATCGGCGTGAGTGCTGTCGAGCAGTTGGAGGGGGCTACGATGCTGGCGCACTCCGGCGGCCAGGATGAGACGCGGACGTTTCTGGCGTTGCTACCCTCAGCGGGCCTCGCCGTGGCGCTCATGTCGAACGATGAATCCTTCTCCGGCGATGCACACAGTGCGATCATCAAAACAATCTTCGAGATCGTGCTGAGCCCGTAGCCGTTGTTTTTTTTGAAGAACCGTAAACATCAGGCGCCCTATGAGCGTAGGGAGGGATTGACACGCGTAAGCGGCTTTTGATCACGTTAGTCATGCGTGAAACGTAAAACGTGAAACGTGAGGGAGCTTCGCTGAATGGCTCTGCTAAGGGCACCCTCACGTTTCACGTTTCACAATTCGCCCTCACCATGAACATGCTCGGACGACGGTATTTCGTAGCGATTTTCCTCCTGTGCCTGGTGCTTGCCGGTTACGGAGCCGGCGTGGCCGGCGCGCAATCGTTTCTGCTTGAAGAGGACGCGGGCGAGCCTCCGCTCGACCTCATCCTGCCTACGCACAACGACGCCCTCTTCCGAGGCGACGGCCCGGCCTTCTACCAGTATACCGACCGCCGGACCAAACGGGGCGTCACGCGGCCCTGGCAGGGCGGGCAGTACGGTTTCGTCCGTAACGTGCGCGAGACGCCCTACGGCGCCGTCTTCAGCCGCTTCCACGAAGGCGTCGATATCAAGCCTATCTCTCGCGATGCCGACGAAGAACCCCTCGACTACATCCACGCCATCGATGACGGGATCGTCGTCTATGCCAATTACATCGAGGAGAACTCGAACTACGGCAAGTACGTCGTCGTCGAGCACTGGTGGACGGGATCGCCGTTTTATAGCCTGTATGCCCACATGGCGTCGGTCTCTGTGCACATCGGGCAAGAGATGCAGCAGGGCGAACGGCTCGGACGGCTCGGCTATACCGGCGTGGGCATCAACCGCCGCCGGGCGCACGTCCATTTCGAAATCAACCTGCTGCTCAACCGGACCTTCCAACCCTGGTACGACGACCATTTCGAAGAGGACGATCCCAATTATCACGGCATCTACAGCGGCCTCAACCTCAGCGGTCTCAACGTCCCTGATCTCTACCTGAGCCTGCGCGAAGATTCGTCGCTAACGATTCAGGAATTCCTCGAACGCCAGCCGGTTTTTTTCACGGTGATCGTGCCTAACGAGGGGATGCTGGACCTGCTCTGGCGCTATCCGTGGCTCTCGCCCGAACACAACGCCTGGACGCCGATCTACGCCGAGGTTGAGCCGCGCGCCTCCTGGGCCATCAGCTTTGCGCGCTCCGGCATGCCCCTGCGCATCGAACCCTCCGACCGCGAAGTCGAAGAGCCGGTGCTCGTGATGCTCAACCCCTCGCCCATCGAATACAAATACCTGACCAACGGGCTCGTCACCGGCACCAACGGCGACTATGAACTCACCAAGATCGGCAAGCGCCACGTCGACCTGTTGACGCGCACCCCGCCGCCCCCGTCCTATGAGGCGGGATGGTAGTTAAATTCTTGATAAATCAAGGATTTAAAATTGGATTTCTTATGCCCGAAGAACACGCGCCTCGGAAGTTGTTCAGCGAGAAAGAGGTAGGCCGCATCCTGAAGCGAGCTACCGAATTGCACGAAGCCGAAGGCCCCGCCGACACGATGGGCCTTTCGCTCGACGAAGTGCGGCAGATCGCCACCGAGATGGGCGTCGATCCGCGCTACGTGGCGGCGGCGATGGCCGAGGTAGAGCAGGGCGGCGACGATGACGAGCGTTTCTACTGGCTCGGCGGGCCGCTTTCGTACGAGATGGAGCGGGTCGTCGAAGGTGAGGTCTCGGAGGAACAGTGGGTGGAAATGGTCGAAGCCATGCGCCGGTCGTACAACCTCGTCGGGGTCTCCAGCAAGGTGGGGCGGATGCTCGAATGGACGCACAACAACCGCCGCCGGCAGGTACAGGTCCGGGTGATCTCACGCGAGGGCAAGACGCGGATTCGTCTCTACTCGCGCTATCCCCAGGCCGCTGCTGTCACGTTTGCCGTTCCCATCGCGCTGTCGTACATGATCACCAGCCTGTTCGTGACGGCGGTGGGGCGTTTCGATCCGTCGGGTTTTGCCTCGATGCTCATCGGCCTCATGGGCGCTGTTTTTCTGGTGATGCGCTTTGTCTTTGGCCGGATGGTCGACAATAAAAAACGCAAAGCGCGCCACCTCCTCAATCAGTTAGAAAAGATCGTCTCTGAACCGTTAGGACCGGCGTTTTTGCCCTCGGCAAAACAGGGCGCCCGGCTTGATGAATCGCTGTTCGACGAAGCAGAACAGGTGGGCGAGGCATCGCGACAAGTGGAATCGCGCACGCGCGCGTCTTCTTGATGCATCAAGAAATTAATATTACTATACTTGCATTCGGATCAACCCTCTGCTGTAAGACGAGATATTCGACGAGGTTTGTATGAGCGACGAGCGCGAACCCCGAAGGCTGTTTAGCGAAAAAGACGTAAGCCGCGTCCTCAAGCGAGCGACCGAGCTTCAGGAAGCCGAAGGGCCTGCCGCAGGAGCCGCCGACGTAGCCGGCCTCTCGCTGGAAGACCTCCAACAGATTGCCGCCGAGGTCGGCATCGATCCGCATCACCTGGCGGCAGCGGTGGCCGAGTTGGATCAGGAGGACGGCACCGCCGACCGTTTCCACTGGCTCGGTGCGCCGACGTCGCTGGAACTGGATCGGGTGTTCGAAGGAGAGGTTTCGGAGGATCAATGGGAAAAGATGGTCGAGGAAATCCGCGAGTCGTTCGGTCTCGTCGGGAGCACCGGGCACGTGGGCCGGTCCTACGAGTGGACTCACGAAAGCTCGGAGCAACAGGCGCATGTGAGGGTCACCTCAAGCGGCGGTCAGACGCGGGTTCACCTCGCGGCGCGCTATGACTACGGCGCCCGCATCACCTTTATCACCTCTACGATGCTGGCTTTGCTGTCGGCAAGCATCCTGGCTGGATCTATTCCCGAATCTGCCTTTTTGAACTTCTGGACCTTCGTGGTCAGTATGCTGGTGGCGTTCACCCTGGGGGCGCGTTTCGTCTTTGGCCGGTCGATGCGGAAGAGTGAACGCAAGGCGCATCATCTCCTGGCCCGGATGGAGCAAATCATAGCCGAGCCGGCGACAGAAACAGCGCCCACGCCTTTGCCGGAGCAAACGCCCCAACTCGACGCATCACTCCTCAACGAAGCCGCGCCGGAGGAGGCCCTGGCACAAACGCAATCCCGCACAAAAACCCCTTCATAATGGATTTTTGCCCCAGGCAAAAATCCATCAGGGCATTGTCAGCAATGCGGCATACAGATCGATGCCGTAGAGGAGGTTGGCGAGGTGGAGGTTTTCGTCGGGCGCGTGCTGGTTGTCGGATAGCCGCCGCCGCGCCGCACACGGGCCAGTTTCGGATATTTCAGCCGCGTGGCGTGGTTCGGCTCGTCGCGGATGATGTGGAAGCCTTGCTTGCGGATGTGCGCCTCCACCAGATCGAGCATCGCCTGGGGGTCGTTGCCTTTGACGAGGCGGATGCCCAGCGCAGCGGTGGCCGAGGCCGGGATGATGTTGCGCGCCCTGGCTCCCACGTTGCCACTGGAGAGGCCTTTGACGGTGAGGGCCGGCAAGAGCAGCCTTTCGGCCAGCGCCGCGCCGTCGCCCTCGGTGTGCGCCAGCCCCAACTCCTGCCGGAGCACGTCGTCGTACGAGGGCAGGTTGGCCAGCGCCTCCCGCTCCAACGGGCCGATGGGCGCAACGGTGTCGTAAAACCCATCGATCAAGACGCGGCCTGATTCGTCCTTCATGCTCGTCAGCAGATCGGCCAGCAGGAAGCCGGGGACGGGCGCCCAGTTGCCGTAATGGCCGCTGTGGAGCGATCGCGTGGCGCCGTAGACCGTCACCTCCAGCCCCGTCACGCCGCGCACGCCGAAGACGAGTTGGGCGCGGCGGCTCTGATGCACCGGCCCATCGCAAAAGAGCCACACGTCTACGTCGGCGAAGGCAGCCAGGATTTCGGCGCCGTGAGCCGCGCGGTAGCTCCGGGCTGCCTCCAACGCTGCCGACGGCGCGCGGGCGCCCTCGGTCTGGGCAAAGACGATGGCAGGAAGCGCCACCAGGACGAGCACAAAAAAGAGACGCTTCATCGGCAACTCGCGAGGGCTGAAAGGGTTGGAGTCGTCTGATTGACGCGTTGCGGGGCAACGGGCGGTTCACAAGATAAGATCGAATGCCGAATATCGAATGTCGAATGCTGGAACGGATGAATCGAGACCGATCAAAATTCTATATTCACTGTTCGTTATTCGACATTCAAAAAACGCTTCGAAGCCTATGCGCGTGCCGATAGAGGCAAGTCTTATGCTTGCGTTCACCCTCCTGCTTGCCGCCGGGGCGGTGCAGGCCCAGGAGCCGGGCCGCATCGCCGGGACGGTGGAAGAGGCGCGCGGGGGAGGGCGGCTCGAAGGCGTCAACGTCGTAGTCGTCGGCACGCTCTACGCTGCCGTTACCGATGCCGAGGGCCGGTTCGTGCTGGGGCCGATGCCGCCGGGGACCTACGCTGTAGAAATTAATGCGCTGGGTTTTCGGACGGAGCGGCGAGACGTGATCCTGGCGGCAGGCGCCGAGGCCGAGCTTGCTTTTCGCCTGCGCCTGCCGGAGGTCGAAGTGGAGCGGATCGATGCGGCGGCGCTGCGGCGCGTGTTGCAACCCGTTGAGGCGGTGGAAGACCGGCATCTTCGCGAAATCAACGCCCACGAAACCGGCGAACTGCTGCGCGCGCTGCCGGGGACCGACGCCGGGCGTCGCAGCGTGTTAGATTTTGAACCGTTCATTCGGGGGCTTGGGGGAAATCAGATCGGCGTCTACGTCGAGGGGGCGCGGTTTCTTGCAGGCAGCCCGTTTGGTTTCAGCGCGCCGCTGAGCCTGTTCGACCCCAGTGTCGTTGAGTGGGTCGATGTGGTCAAAGGGCCGTATGCGCTCACCTGGGGCGGCGGCAACCTGAGCGCCATCCGTGTGACGACGCGCGACGCCCCGGCAGGCACGCGGCTGCGCCCTTCGTTCCAGGCCGGCTATACGTCGAAGCTGGACGCCCTTGATGCGGCAGGTTCGTTGAGCGGCTCCTCCGGCAAGGCCTCGTACCGGCTGCACGGCGCGTATCGGTCGGGCGATGATTACAAAGACGGCGGCAGCCAGCGGATCCCTGCTGATTTTCGAGCGGTGACGCTGCGGGGGCAGGCCGCTTATCGGTTCAGAACCTCCACACGCTTCGTCCTTCAAGCCGGCTATCAGGACCGGGGCGATCTCGACGCGCCGGGATCGGTGCTTTCTCAGGGAGCCTCTGACGCCGCCGACGTTTCGGCGCGTTTTCAGACGGCGTGGGCCGCCGGCCCCATCCGCGCCCTCGATGCGACGGTCTATTGGAACCGGCGCGCGCAGCGACTCGAAGATTCGGTGGCGCCCGATCTCAGCAGGCCGAAGCTCCTGGCCCTCGACGTTGAGCAAGCTCAGGTAGGCGGGCGCCTGGCCGCTCGCTTCGTCCCCGTCAAAGGCTGGACGCTGGAAGCCGGCGGCGATGTCTACAGCGTGCTCCACGACGCAGTGCGCCAGATCAGTGGCGTGGCATCGCGCAATCCGGAAGTGTTTCTGGTGCGCGATGCCCGCATCACCGACGCCGGGTTCTTTGCCGGTGGCACCCGCGTTTTCGGTACCCTCGAAGCCACCGGCACGGTTCGTCTCGACGTCGTTCATGCGCAGGCTGAACTGGACGTGCCTTCCGACTACGCCAGCGTCACCGAGACCAACCTCAGCGGTGCTTTTGCGCTGACAGCGGGCCTCTCGTCGGTCTGGCAGGCGTCGGCGGGGATCGGCTCGGTGGCGCGTTCTGCCGGGGCCTACGAACGATACGCTGACCCGGCTTCGTTCAGAAATGCGTTCTTCCTCACCGAGGTGGCGGGCAATCCAGGGCTGGAGCCGGAGCGCAGCACGCAGGCCGATCTCTGGCTGAGCGCCTCATATCCCCGGCTCGAACTCCATCTCAACGCTTTCGCCCGTCGTCTCAGCAATGCCATTACGGTTCCCCCGTCGCCCGACTACATCGAGCCGCCCAACACGCTGCCGGAACTGCCTCGCTATGTCAACGGCAAGGCGACGTATTACGGCGCTGAAATGGCCGCGCGTTATGCGTTGATGGGCGAGTTTGTGACGATCCACGGCGCGGCGCGCTACCTCTGGGGTCGCAATGATCTGCTCCGCGAACCCGCCTACGGCGTAGCGCCCGCGCATGTGATGATGGGCGGACGGCTCAATGCGCCGGCCAATCTTTTTTTCCTCGAAGGCATCCTGCGCGGTGTCTTCGAGCAAACGCGGGTAGCCCGCTCACGCGTCGAAGGGGCCACCGATGGTTACATCACCGCCGATCTGCATTTTGGCGTCATGCTTCCTCGCGCGGCCTCGCTGGTTCTGGGCGTGAACAACCTGACGGGCAAGACCTACGCCAACCATCTCAACGTCCGCCTGGCCCTCTCCGCGCAGCCGATTACCGAACCGGGCCGCGTATTTTTTATCCGCCTGCGGTATGGGATTTGACTTCGTAGTGCGTACTGCGTAAAGGTGCTTCTTGGCACGCAATACGCACTATCACTCACCCGGCAGGCTGAATTCTTCTTCCGGTTGCCCGGTCCTGGTGGTGAACTGACACGTTACGACGGTGCCGCCGTGTTCGCCGCGTCGCGCGTCGAAAGAGCCGTGGATCATGCTGGCGCGGTAGCGCATGTTGCGCAGCCCCATGCCCTCGTACTGGGCGTCCGGGATTTCTATGCCGACGCCGTTGTCCCGGATCGTCAGCGTGATAGACGTGTCGAGTTGCAAAAGCGAGACTTCGAGGCGGGAGGCTTTGCCGTGCTTGATGGCGTTGTTGAGCGCCTCCTGCGCGATCCGGTAGACGTGCGCCGCCGACTCGGTGTCGTTGACGAGGACGGGCTCCGGGCACGTCAGGATGCACGGGATCTCGTAGATTTGCTCGATACCGCGCGCCAGCATAGCCAGCGCCGTACGCAGGCCGCCCGATTCCATGCTCACCGGATTGAGCCCCCGCGCCAGCGCGCGCGTCTGCCCGATGGCCTCCTGAACCAACTCCCCGATCTCGGCAGCGTCGGTCGTTTCCGGTTGATTTCTTTTGAGGAGATCGTCTTCAAGTTCGGCCACGCGGAAGCAGATGCCCGTCAAAAGCTGGCCGAGGTCGTCGTGGAGGTCTTGCCCGATGCGGCGCTGCTCGCGGTTGCTGATCTCCAGGATCTCGCGTTCGAGCCGCCGGCGTTCGGTGATGTCTTGCAGCGGGCCGAACAACCGGACGGGCCGCCCGATGTCGTTCAGGCTCACGACGCCTTCGCACCGCACAGTGCGGATGGAGCCGTCGGGCTGCACCACGCGATATTCGATAGAAGAAAGCGCCTTCCGCTCATCGACGGCGGTCTGCATTTGCTCGACGACGTAGGCCCGGTCGTCGGGGTAGATGTGATCGACAAACAGTTCGAAGGAGATGGCGGTTTCTTCCGGATCGAGGCCGAAGATCCGATAGAGTTCATCCGACCAGTGCAGGGTATTGTCGGTCAGGTGCCAGTCCCAGCTTCCCAGGTGGGCGATGCGTTGGGCTTCGGCGAGGTTGGCTTCGCTGGCCCGGAGCGCTTCTTCGGCGCGTTTGCCTTCGGTGATGTCTTCGATCATGCTCAGGCCGTAGAGCACCTTGCCGTCGGCGTCGCAGATCGTCGAGGCGGTCATGCGGCCCCAGATGGTCTCGCCGTTTTTTTTCAAGAAACGCTGCTCGACGGTGAACGACGGGATGGTGCCGTTGAAGAGCAACTCGGCCAGGTGGGCGTCCCGGTTTTGATCTTCGGGGTGGAGGAAATCCGTGACGGCGCGGCCCAGCAGTTCCTGTTCGCTAAAGCCGATCATGCGGCAGAGCGTGGCATTGACGTTCATCAGGCCGAGCCGTTCATCGACCACGCCCATGCCCAGCGGGCCGTCGGCAAAGATGCGGCGGAAGCGTTCTTCGCTCTCGCGCAGGGCTTCCTCGGCTTGTTTGCGCTCGGTGATGTGCCCCCATTCGCGGAGGGCGCGTTCGGCGATGCGCGGCATCTGGGCCAGCGTCGCATCCGACTTGACCACGTAGTCGAGCGCGCC
>JANQES010000088.1 GCA_028278205.1 Rhodothermales bacterium | reverse complement strand
GTACACGAGGTTCGTTTCGAGGCGGGTCATCTGCCGACGGGCATGTATCTGGTGCGTATGGAGTCGGCGGGTGTGGTCAAGACGATGCGGATCACGCTGCTGAAGTAGTGTTCTAAAAATCCTGGTGGATTTTTAGAACTGGTTTTTGGGAAGCCCGGTTGTCTCGGAGGAGGCAGCCGGGCTTTTCTGATTTTGGCTTGATCTGATCTAAAATCTCAAATGAAAAAGCCGCGCCCGTTCCAACCGGCGCGACTTTTTCGATTGTTCAAAACGGATCGACAGGCAGCCAATCCAAAATCCTCACCGGAGTGTGTCGAGCAGGCGGTGGTAGTCTGTCTCGGCGAGCAGGCCTTGAGCGCGTAGGGTGTCGAGGGCCTGGCGCACGGCGTGGAGGTCGGAGCCGGCGGCGGTGCGCGCGTTCGGCGGCGCGGGCGCCGGCTCAGCGGGCGCCAGCATGGCCTCGTGGAGGAAACGAGAGAGAAACTCCAGGGCCTTGGGTTTGCCAGAGGCGTCGAGCTTTAAATCGAACGTGGCGCGTCCCCGGTTGACTTCGAGAAGGATTTTTGAGCCTTTGAGAAAGCCTCGTTTTTCATCGACACGGACGATGTCCTGATAGCGCACCTCTTGCGGAGACTCCAGGTCGTTATTCTGGAAGATAAACCGATCCGAGGCAAAGACCGCCCCGTCTTTAGCGCTCCCCATCAGCGTAGCGTCGAAGAGCGCCACCACCTCGTCCGGCTGCATCGACGGCGCGTAGTCTTGAAGGGCATGCCGCAGCTTGTCCGCCGGGATGTTGGGCGCCACATAAAGCCCCATGTGTGGCGCATGCGGGATCAGTTCGTGGATGAGGTCGCGCATCGTGAAACGTGAAACGTGAGGGTGCCCGACTCATCGTTTTCCTGTGGCACCCTCACGTTCCACGTTTTACATTTCACTTCGTTGCCACAAAGTGATGAACGAATCGAGAGCACATCCTTATGGGAGGATCGCCATCGCCCCGCTGTCAAAAAAGACCTGCGTGATTTCGCGGATGTAGGGGATGAAGCCGATGACGACGAGCAACGCGGCGCAGGCCACGATGACCGCTGCCGACGCCTTCGGCACCGGGAAACCGGCCTGCTTCACCGGGGCCTCCTGCTCGTCGGGCGAGCGCATCCAGAAGACGAACAACACCCGGAGATAGTAATACGCCGAGAGCACGCTCGCCAGCACACCCAGGATAGCCAGCCATGTCAGGCCGGCGTCGATGGCCGGGGCGAAGACAGCCACTTTGCCGAAGAAACCCCCGAAGGGTGGGAAGCCGGTCAGGCTGAACATGAAGATGCCCATGGTCACGCCCAAAAGCGGCTTGCGGAAACCGATGCCGGCCAGCGAATCGATGGTTTGCAGGCGGCCTTCCTTGCCGTCCCATTCCAGCAGTGCCATCACCCCGAAGGCGCCGATGTTCATCAGCGCGTAGACGAGCAGGTAATAGAGCGCGCCGGAATAGCCGTCGGCGGTGCATGCCGCCAGGCCCACCAGGATGTAGCCGGCATGAGCAATCGACGAATAGGCCAGCATCCGCTTGACGTTGTTTTGCACCAGCGCCAGGATGTTGCCCAGCACCATCGTCACCAGGGCCACTACGGCCAGCACGAGGCTCCACCGCTCTTCTTCGGGCAGGCCTTCCAGGGCGTAGAAAAGCACCAGAATCAACGAGGCAAACGCTGCCGCCTTCGAAGCCGTAGACATAAAGCCCGTCAGCGTCGTCGGTGCGCCCTGATAGACGTCGGGCGTCCACATGTGGAACGGCACGGCGCTGACTTTGAACAGAAAGCCGATCAAGAAAAGCGCCACGCCCGCCCAGAACATGAGTTGCGCATCGCGCGCGGCGAGGCCCTCGGCCATTTCGGGCAGATACATCGTGCCCGTCGCGCCGTAGAGCAAGGCGATGCCGTAGAGGAAAAAGCCGGTCGAGAAGGCGCCGAGCAGGAAATATTTGAGCGCGCTTTCGATGGCGCCTTCGTCTTCGCGCACCAGCCCGGTGAGGATGTAGAGCGCCACCGACATCGTCTCGAGCCCCACGAAGATGGCGATCAGGTTGTTGGCCGTGCCCAGCAAGATCATCCCGGCCGTGGCAAAGAGGATCAGCGCGTAGACCTCGCCGTAGCCATGTTTGATGGCGCGCAGATACGGCACCGAGAGCACGATGCTGAAGAGCCCGCTACCGAGCACGACGATGTTGATGAACGAGGCAAAGCCGCCCACACGGATCAGGTCGTAAAACGCCGTCGTGGGCGTACCGCCGAGGTGAAACACTTCCCAGACGAGCGCCACAGCCAGCGCCGCCGTCCCGATCCACGGCAACACCGGATCGTCGTTTTTAAAGGCGTCCCAGATAACCATCACCATCCCGACGACCGCCAGCAAAATCAGCGAAAAGCCGCCCAGGAGGTCCGTCCAGATGGTGTCGTATGCTCCTGCTAACTCCATATAATTGCGTTGCTATTTTATTTTTTCTCCTGGGGGAGAAAAAATAAAAAATTAGATCCAGGAAAAGTGTTCGATGGCGCGGGCGAGGTCGACGTCCTTTTGGGTGACCTTGTTGCCCGCATCGTGTGTAGTCAGCGCGATGTCTACGGTGTGGTAGACGTTGCGCAGTTCCGGATGATGATCGAGCGCCTCGGCCTCAAAAGACATCCGCACGATGAAACTGACGGCCTCCTTAAAGTTGCGTAACTGAAAGGTCTTCACCAGCCTGTCGCCTTCGAGCCGCCACCCCGGCAACTTAGCCAGCGCAGCGTCTATTTCCTGTTGTGTCAAAGGTGTGCGTGCCATAGAGCTTTTGACTTTTGGATTTTTTGACTTTCGCCAGAAAGTTAAAAAATCCAACCGCTGTAGAAGACCAGCCAGACCACGAAGTAGACCGGGAGCAGGATCGGGATGGCGTACTTGACGAGGTAGCCGCCGAACGACGGCGCATCGACGTTGTTGGCCTCGGCAATGGCTTTGACCATGAAGTTAGGCGCATTGCCGATGTAGGTCATCGCCCCGAAGAAGACCGCCGCCACCGAGATGGCCTGCAAGAAAATCAACGACCCGCCGGCGTTGGCAAATTCCTTCACCTCCGTCGCCACATTGACGTCCAGGCCGAACTTGCCCATGGCGGCGGCGAGGAAGTTGAGGTAGGTCGGCGCGTTGTCGAGCACCGACGAGAGCGAGCCGGTGCCCCAGTAGAACATGCCCGTCGTCAGGATGTCGGCGTTTCTGCTGGCGAAGTCCGAGATCAGCGCCAGCGCCGGCACCATGCAGGCGAAGATGCCCAGAAAGAGCCAGCCCACTTCGCGAATCGGTTCGAACGAGAACTCGTTCTTTTTGAGGGCTTCCTGCTCACAAAACTTGTAGCCCAGGAAGCACATCGAAAACATGATGATCTCGCGGATGCCGAAAGGCAGGTGGAACGTGCCGACGAGATCGAACACCGTCCCCTTCATCCCCGTGAACACGTTGGGATCGATGAAGACCGAGATAATGATGATGATCACGAAGATGAAGCTGCGGTAGCCTTCGATCTCCACGGTCTTGCCCTCGGTCAACTCCGTCGTGGATGCGGCTTTGTTGCGTTTGTCGATGACGTAGAAGATGCCCAGGATGACGATCATCGTCGGCAGCCAGACGTGCCAGACGTTGGTGAACGTCCAGAAAAAGGGCACGCCGCGCAGGAAGCCCAGGAACAGCGGCGGGTCGCCGATGGGCGTGAGCGCGCCGCCGACATTGGCGACGATGAAGATGAAAAAGACGATGTGGTAGGGTTTGAGCCGCCCCTGGTTGAGCCGCATGAAAGGCCGGATGAAAAGCATCGCCGCGCCCGTGGTGGCAATCAGGTTGGCGATGACGGCCCCCACCGAGAGCAACGCCACATTGGCCATCGGCGTGCCCCGCGCGTTGACTTTCAAAAAGATGCCGCTGGCCGCGATAAACAACGACGCCACCAGCGCGATGAACGACAGGTATTCCGTCAGCGCGTGGAGCATCGAGATAGGATCGTGCAGCACGAAGATGTAGTAAAGCGTCACGATCACCCCGAGACCGATGGCGTATTTGGGGTAGTGATGATGCCAGTGGTGGGCGTAGAAGAGCGGCCCGGTAGCAATCATCAAAAGCAAGGCCACGAACGGCAGCACCAGCCAGATCGGCGGGATCGCGTGGGCCTCCTGCATCGCAGCCGGAGCAACCTCAGACACGAGCGTGACGGTTTCCGGCCCGGCTGAAGAATTCGGATCGTCCTGCGCCTGCACGGGCGATGCCGGGATCAGCATCAGCAAGAGGGCAAACGCAGAAGCGAAAGCCAGCCTGCGGACGAAGTCGGGGAGGATGAAAGGCCGTTGCATGCTGCTAAAATCGGCTGGTGGGCGGGGGCAACGTCGATCAGACGCTTATGGATGGGAGGACGAAGCGTGCGGCCGTAGGGCTGCCGGCGTTCTATCCGGGCGAAGCCGAAGGCGAGCCGTCTGTCCCCTCTCCCCCGGCGGGAGAGGGTTAGGGGGAAAAACGGCCTTCATACGCTGTGCCGGTCTCGGATCAGCCTCACCCTGTCCCTCTCCCATCGAGGGAGAGGGGACTCCACGATAGACCTTTTCGGTGAATCCCGGCAGTCCTGTCTCCCTGGCAGAAGACGAGACACTTCTGCGCACAAATACGCCTGGCGCCGTTTCAAACGGTTCGGTGGTGAATTCTTCGTCGTCGATGACGAGGGGGGCGGTTGCCGGTTCGGCGCGTTCGGCGTCTTCGAGGGCGGTGATGCGTTTCGTATTGATCGTGGCGAGCAATTTCGTGGTGGCCGGTTCGCTCAGGGCCAGGAAAGGCTGCGGCATCACACCCATGATCACCATCAGCACCGCCAGCGGCGTCAACACGACGACCTCGCGCAGGTTCAGGTCTGCCATCTCGCGGTTTTCTGCGTTTGTGATGGGGCCGAAGAACGTCCGGTAGAGCATCCACAGCAAATACACCGCAGCCAGAATCACACCCGTCGTCGCCAGGGCAATCAAGAGCGGCATGCCGACGGTGTCGCTGCTGAAGGCGCCGACGAGGATCAAAAACTCGCCGACGAAGCCGTTGAGCCCCGGCAATCCTGCCGAAGCCAGCGCCGTCAACACCATGAAAAACGTCAACACCGGCACCGTCCGGGCGATGCCGCCGAAGTCTCCCATCAACCGCGTGTGCCGCCGTTCGTAGAGCATCCCGACGATGAGGAACAACGCGCCGGTGGAGAGGCCGTGGTTGATCATCTGGATCATCGCCCCCTGCATACTCTCGATAGTAAAAGCGAAGATGCCCAGCACCACGAAACCCAGGTGGCTCACCGACGAGTAGGCGACGAGCTTCTTGGCATCGGGCTGTGCGCGTGAGACCAACGCGCCGTAGACGATGCCGATGACGGCCAGCACGGCAAAGAGCACGGCGTATTCGTAAGCCGCGTTCGGGAAAAACGGCAGGCAGAAACGCACCAGCCCGTACGTGCCCATCTTCAGCAAGACCCCCGCCAGAATCACCGAGCCGCCCGTGGGCGCCTGCACGTGCGCATCGGGCAGCCACGTGTGCAACGGAAACATCGGCACCTTGATGGCGAAGGCGAAGGCAAACAGGATGAAGAGCCACGACTGCGTCCCCAGCGGCACATTGAATTCGAGCAGCTTGAAGTAATCCGTCGTGAAGACGCCGTTGTTGACGGCATCGCCCGCCGCAAAGCCCAGATACAACAACGCCACCAGCATCAACAGCGAACCGACCAGCGTGAAGATCACAAACTTGACGGCGGCGTAAATCCGGTCTTCGCCTCCCCAGATACCGATGAGAAAGTACATCGGGATGAGGGTGAGTTCGAAGAAGATGTAGAACAGCAGCATGTCGAAGGCGCAGAAGACGCCCGTCATGCCCGTCTGCAAGATCAACAACAGCGTGTAATACGCTTTGACGTGTTTGCCGATGTAGGTCCACGACGAGAGCACCACGATGGGACCGAGCAGCGTCGTCAAGAGCACTAATAACAGGCTCAATCCGTCGATGCCGACGTCATACTTCACGTCGAGCGTTTCGGAGATCAGGAGAAACGGGCCATCCCGCAATTGAAGCTCAGCCGCCGTCGCCACGTCAAAGTCGATCCACAAGAGCAGCGACAGCAAGAACGTCACCGTCGTCGTGATCAGCGCGGCATAGCGGACGGTGTTGTCGCTGCGCGCGAGCATCGTCGCCACGGCCCCCAGCAGCGGCAAGAAGATGACGATGGATATGAGGTAAGGAATGCCCATCTATGCTCGTTCTTTACGGTTATGCTTTGCGTGGGGGGTCACTAGTCACTGGTCATTGGTCACTGGTGGATTTTCTGATGACCAGTGACTAGTGACCAGTGACCGATGACCATCACCCAAACAACATCAACGCGATGATGACGACGACGCCGAGGACGATTGCCATCGCATAGTTTTGCACGACGCCTGTCTGGAGGCGACGCAGCAAGCCGCTCGTGCCGGTCATCGCCCGTGCCAGCGCGTTGACCAGCCCATCGACGATTTTCTGATCGAAGGGAGCCAGCGCTTTCTCGGCCCCGCCGATGACCGGGCGCACGACCGTCTTGTCGTAGAACTCGTCCCAGAAATACTTGCCCTGCCACCACCCGTAGAGCTTGCCGAAACGCTTCTGCACCCGTTCGTCGCCGGCCAGGTCGTGCTTGCGGTAGAACCCCCGCGTCCAGACCACACCGACGACAGCGATGGCCATACCGAGCACGATCAAGAAGATCTCAAGCCCGACGCCGACGTGCCCCTCGATAGCGGCTTCAGCCACCGGCCCGGTGTGGCCGTCGTGCCCGGCCAGATACCCGTGGATCCAGCTTCCCAGGCCTATCGTTTCGGCCAGCTTCGGCAAGCCCAGGAAACCGGCGAAGATCGAAAAGAACGCCAGCACAATCAGCGGCACCGTAATCGTCCAGGGCGACTCGCGCGGTTTCACCTCCGGCGCCATTGGCCAGCGCTCTTTGCCCTCGAAGGTGAGCATGTACGAGCGCATCATGTAAAACGCCGTCAACAGCGCCGTGACGAGGCCGATGATCCAGACGAACCACGCGTAAAAGTGGCCGTCGTAGCCGTATTCGAAAGCTTTGAACAGAATCTCATCTTTCGAAAAGAAGCCGGACATCCCCGGAATGCCGGCAATAGCAAGCGTGGCGAAAAAGTAGGTCCAGCTCGTCTTGGGCATGTACTTCCTGAGCCCGCCCATCGTGCGCATGTCTTGCGGATCGAGGTGCGCGTCGTGGCCTTTTTCGTGGAGTTCGTGCTCCACCTCGTGCATGCCGTGAATGACGCTGCCCGAGCCGAGGAAGAGGCAGGCTTTGAAGAACGCGTGCGTGAAGACGTGGAAAATCGCTACGAAGAAGGCGCCGACGCCGGCGGCCATAAACATATAGCCGAGTTGCGAGACCGTCGAATAGGCCAGCACGCGCTTGATGTCGTTCTGGGTGATGGCAATCGTGGCGGCCATAATCGCCGTGAGCGCACCGACGACGGCGATGACACCCATGATGACCGGCGAGGCGAGCACCAGCGGCGAGAGCCGCGCCAGCAAATACAATCCGCTCGTGACCATCGTCGCCGCGTGGATCAGCGCCGAGACGGGCGTCGGGCCGGCCATGGCGTCGGGCAGCCAGATGAACAGCGGGATCTGCGCGCTCTTGCCCGTGGCTCCGATGAACAGCAGCAACACCACCCAGTTGATCGTCCCCGCCGACATCTGCGCGGTGCCCGCCATCAACGCGTCGAAGTCGAGGCTGCCGAGTTCTTTGAACAGGATGAACATCGCCATCAAAAACGCAAAATCGCCCACGCGGTTGACGATGAACGCTTTGTTGGCCGCCGCGCTGTTTTTGAGATCTTCGTACCAGAACCCGATGAGCAGATAGGAGCACAATCCGACGCCTTCCCAACCCAGGAACAACACCAGCAGGTTGTCTGCCAGCACGAGGTTGAGCATCATGAAGATGAACAGGTTCAGGTAAGAGAAGAACTTCCAGAACGACCGGTCGCCGTGCATGTAGCCGATCGAGTAGAGATGGATCAGCGCTCCGACGCCGGTGACGATGAGCGTCATGATCAGCGAGAGATGATCGACGCGATAGGCAAAAGAGACGCTGAGGTCTCCGGCGGCCATCCAGGTGTAATACGAGGCCACGTACGCCTCGTCGAAACCCTGCATAAAGAGGAGGAGCGCCAGCACAAACGGCACGGCTACCACGGCGGTCCCGATGCCGCCGAGCATCCATTCGTTCTTGCGCATCCCCTTTAAAAACAAAGGAAGGATGCCGTTAAACACCGCCCCGGCCAGCGGCAACAGCAAGATGAGACGAACGAGAAGATCGGTGTTCATGTTTTGTGGTCATTGGTCACTGGTCACTGGTCACTGGTTCGCTTGAAGAAACAACCAGTGACCAATGACCAGTGACTAGTGACTGATGCGAGCCACAGCGAGCATCAATATTTAAACAGGTTGATCTTGTTGATGTCTACCGTGAGCTTATTGCGGAAGATGGCAATGACGATAGCCAGCCCGATAGCCGCCTCCGCTGCCGCCACCGACATCACGAAGAACACCAGGATCTGCCCCGCCGTATCGCCCATCGACTGCGCCAGCGCGATCAACGTCAGGTTCACCGCGTTGAGCATCAACTCGACCGACATCAAGATGACGATCACGTTGCTTCGAAAAAGCACCCCCAGCACGCCGATGGTAAAAAGCACGGCGCTCAACGTCAGGTACCAGTTCAGCGTTATTTCCATGATTTTCCGGTTTTCATTTCTGTTTTCTCGCACGAGAAAACAGAACTAGACAAACTTGCGTTGCGCCAGCATCACGGCGCCGATGGTGGCCACCAGCAGCAACACGCCGATGACCTCGAAGGTCAGCGCATAGCGGGTAAAAAGCTCTGTCGCGATCTCGGTGGCGGTGCCTGCTTCGGCGGCCTGCTCCATCGCCACCGGTTCGGGCAGCGCGCCGAGGCCCATCGCCACGACGAAGACGAGTTGCGCCAGGATCACCACGCCCAGCACGAAGCCGGCGGCGCGTTTCCAATCGACCTTCTCCAGGCGAGGCAAGGCAGCCAGGTTCAGCAACATGATCACAAACAGAAACAGGACCATGATAGCCCCGGCATAAACCAACACCTGAATGACGGCGATGAACTGGGCATTGAGCGTCAGGTACAGCCCGGCGATGCAAAACAGGTTGAGCACCAACCACAACGCACTCGACACCGGATTCCGCGAAATGAGCATCCCAAGCGCAGCAGCGACAGCTACCGTCGCCAGGAGGAAAAAAAGCAATTGCGCGAGCATGAAGACGGTGGATAAGTCCTCGGAGGGACCAGTGGGTGAAGTAGGCCGAATGCCTGCGTCAAACAAAGCGAGAAGTTAGACAAATCACCCGGCGAAGACAAGATAAGATCGCGTTAAAGAGTGTTATGGTGTTTTGGTGTTTGAGTGTTTTAGTGGGTTGGGTTCTATGAACTAAAACACTCAAACACCAAAACACTCACAAACTCACCCCACCGCCTCAACGCGCACAACCAATCCATAGACGTGCTCGAAGAGGTCGGCGTGGTGGCGGGCGCCCCAGAGGTCGAGTTGCGGGTCGCTGGCGGTCTCGATGCGGAGTGTGAGGACTTTTTTGCCGAGATCGACGGCGAGGTGTTGGACGTTTTGGAAGTGGCTGCGGTCGAGGCCTTCGGCGAGGCGTAGAAAAGCCGCCAGCTTCAAAACAGTCTGCCGGGTGGCCTTGGAAAGCGCCTGAAATTCGAGATGTTTGTCTTTGGGCAAGCCGCCGCGATGATACCGCGCCACGTGCGCCATCACGTCGATCTCCTCCGGCTGAAAACCGCGCAAATCGGCGTTTTTGATGAGATAGAGAGCGTGTTTGTGATGATTGCGACGGCTGATGTGATAGCCGATGTCGTGCAACAATCCGGCATATTCCAGCAACTCGCGTTCGGCAGCGGCGAGGCCGTGCAGCGGGGCGCACGCGTCGAAGAGACGCAGGGCGAGGTCGGTAACGTGGCGGGCGTGCTGCTCTTCCCACTGGCATCGATAGCCGAGTTCGTAGACACTGCGGCGGCGCACGTCGGCGTACGGCGCCACCTGTTCGAGACGGCGGTAGTTTTGCTCGATGAAATGAACCGCCATCCCCTCGCGCAACGCATAGGGCGAGACGCGCAGCCGCTCGACGGCCAGATCTTTCAACAACACGTCGACCAGAATTGCCCCGGCGACGACCTGGCCCACGCGTTTCTCGTCGAGGCCGGGCATCGCCTCGCGTTCGGCGCGCGTCGAGCGCATCAGGCTTTTGGTGATGCGACGCACCTCCTGCCCATCAAAGACGTGCTGGTAAATCGTCCGGCGGGGATCGCCTTCGCGATTGACGAACACCTGCGCGATGTTCTCCATCGTGCCGGACGAGCCGACGATCTCGCGGACGCCGTACTCGCGCGCCACCGCCAGGATAGGCCGCAGCACCTTGCGATAATACGCCCGCAACGCCTTGAACTCCGCCTTCTCGACCGGATCGGTGCTGACGAACTGCTCGGTCATCCGCGCCGCGCCGAGCTTCAAACTCGTAGCAAAAAATGCCTCTTCACTCGTCGCCACGATGAACTCCGTCGAGCCGCCGCCGATGTCGACGAGCAATGTGGGATCGGGCATTTCGACGGCGCGGCGTACGCCTTCGTAGATGAGTTCCGCCTCTTTCTGGCCGCTGATCGGACGCACCCGCAGCCCCAGTTCCTCCCGGATCCGCTCGATGAAATCGCCGCCGTTGACGGCTTCGCGGACGGCACTCGTGGCGAAAGCCAGATAATCCTCGGCGCCCCAGCCTTCGGCCAGAATGCGGATGCGGCGCAGGGCCTCTACGCCCCGGTCCATGGCATCCTCGGCCAGCCGGTGCCGGGCCAGACCCTGCTCGCCCAACTGCACCATCTCCTTGATCTTGTCGAGCACCTCAAAGGTGCCGTTGGCGCGCGCATCGACGATCTCGGCGTGAAACGAGTTGGTCCCCAGGTCAATCACACACACCCGCACCGGCGCCTCCCCCGGCGTCTCGACATCCGGCACAGCTTCGGGGCGATGTTCCAATTCAATCATGCGCCATCAGCTTTCGTGATCGTCATCTCGGACGATCTACCGCGCCACCGCGCCTGCGTTCCTACGATGCGATGAGGAAGCCGTGAAGGTGGCAACCGCAGATGGACGCTGATGGACGCTGATAGGGCACGGCGCCAATCATCTGCGTTTATCTGCGTCCATCTGCGGTTGCAATCATCCCCTTCCCCACTCGCCCTTCGCCCTTCCCACCTCAAAC
Source organism: Rhodothermales bacterium (assembly GCA_028278205.1). Lineage (GTDB taxonomy): Bacteria > Bacteroidota > Rhodothermia > Rhodothermales > Bin80 > JANQES01. Next base: position 1,428 of record JANQES010000088.1, on the reverse strand, counting down.
CATCCCCCGCGCTTTCAATTCCAGATACTTATTAATCGTATTGACCGAAAGCTGCTCCGGCGGTGTCAGGATCGATTGGATGCCGTGGCGGCTGAGGTCTTTGACGATCTCGCGCTTTTCGAAAGCGAACTTCTCGGCAATCGTCTTGACGTAGATGCCCTCGGTGTCTCGCGGCGTCGTCTGGAGCAAGGCGCGCAGTTCGGTGTTTTCGAAGAAGACGGCCACGACAACGTGCTGCCGGGCCAGCGCCCGCAACGAAGGCAATTGCCGCTGCATCGACGAGCGTGTGGCGAAGTTGGTAAAAAGCACCACGAGGCTCCGCTGGCGTAGCTGCCGACGCACCTGCGCCGCCAACAAAGCATAATCCGATTCCAGAAAATCGGTCTCCAGGTTGTAGAGCAATTCCTGAATTTTGTAGATCTGCCCGGACCGCCGCGCCGCCGGCAGGAACGCGCCGATCTTGTTCGAAAACGTGATCAGGCCTGCCCGGTCCTGCTTCAGCAGCGCGATGTTCGCCAACACGAGGCTGGCGTTGACGCTGTAGTCGAGCAGCGTCATCTCTTCGAACGGCATCTTCATCACGCGCCCCATATCGATCACGCAGTAGACCGGCTGCGCACGTTCGTCGCGGTACTGGTTGACCATCAGTTCGGCGCGACGGGCGGTGGCTTTCCAGTTGATCGTCCGGGGGTCGTCGCCGAGGACGTAGTCGCGCACGTGGTCGAACTCCATCGTGTGCCCGATGCGCCGCACTTTCTTGACGCCGACTTCTTCGAGGCGGTTCGAGATGGCCAGCAGTTCGTATTTGCGCATCTGGAGGAACGACGGATAGACCGGCACCTCGCGCCCTTCGTCGAACCGATAGCGGCGGCGGGCCAGGCCAATCGGGCTGGCGGCGTAGACGTTGACGGCGCCGAAGACGTAGGCGCCCCGTCTGACCGGTCGTACCGCATAGGCCACCGCCCGCTCCGTGCCCGGCTTGAGGGTCAACGTGTACTCCGCATCGCGAATCTGGAACTGAAACGGCAACTCGTCGATGAGCGTGGCGCGGATCGGGAACGAGTAGGTGCTGGCGACGTGGAGGCGCAGTTCGTTGTCGTCGCCGTTGGAGAAGCGTTCGGGGGTCGTCCGGCGGGCGCGCACACCGTCGCGCACGCGATAGAGCAGCAGCACGTCGAGCACCAGCAGCACGACCAGGGCCAACAGTCCCAGCCGCGCCAGCCCCGCCAACACCGGCACGAAATACCCGACCGCGAACAATAGCACTACGGCGGTCAACGCGAGGTAGAACCGGCGGTTGAGATACAGGGATGTTAAAAACGCTTTCATTTTTTCTGTTTATGATGGATTCTGTTGGTGGAGAATAAGCCCCTTACAAAGCCGCCTCTGACTTACGATATTGCCTGTTATCGACCAAGAAAACAGCAA
>JANQES010000044.1 GCA_028278205.1 Rhodothermales bacterium | reverse complement strand
TGTAGAGATGGTGATGCCGGGCGACAACACGCAGTTCAAGGTGAAGTTGATCCAGCCGGTGGCGATGGAGCAGGGGTTGCGTTTCGCGATCCGTGAGGGCGGTCGGACGGTCGGCGCCGGTGTGGTCTCCAAAATCCTTGATTAGATTTCCGCCAGGAAATCTAACGTAATTAGAATTTTGGTCGTCGGTCGTTGGATTTTCACCGCGTGAGGATCCAGCGGCCGGCGGTCAGAAAACGCGACCAAAATTCTATGGCTAGCCAGAAGATTCGCATCAAGCTCAAGTCGTACGATCACACGTTGATCGATAAGAGCGCGGAGAAGATCATCAAGACCGTCAAGTCGACGGGCGCGGTGGTCAGCGGGCCGATACCGTTGCCGACGAAGAAGTCGATCTACACGGTTTTGCGCAGCCCGCACGTCAACAAGAAAAGCCGGGAGCAGTTCGAGAGCCGCAGCCACAAGCGGTTGATCGACATCCTCTCGACGAGCAGCAAAACCGTCGATGCGTTGATGAAGCTTGAGCTTCCCAGCGGCGTCGACGTCGAAATCAAAGTCTGATAAGCCTGGGCGTGGGGAGGTGTTAGTATGCGTAAGCTCTGGTTGTTCGCGCTTGTGTTGGCGATGCTCGGCGGCGCCATCGGCTGCGACAGCGGCGGCGACGAAGACACCGGCCCGACCGACGCCGAGGTCTTTGTGGGCAATTGGAGGCTAACGCAGTTGGTGCTCACGGGGCCGGATGGCTCGCAGGATGTCACGGCGCTCTTGCTCACGCTTGCCGGCATCACGGTTGATATCGATTTCGAAAGCAGCACCTTCGCTATCGACGTTAACATGACGGACTCGATGTCCACCTTTGCCGGAACGTACAACGTCAATGAGACGCAGAAGACCGTGACGCTGACATCGAGCGATTTTACCGCCCCTGTCACAATCCAGTACATGATCGACAGCAACAACCAGATTACGCTGGAAACGGCTGATGTCGCGTTGTTCATCGATTTGACGGGCTTCGATCCGACGACATTGGGCCAGGTTGATAGCATCACGCTGGTCATTCAGCGAACGGGGTAGCTCTCACGAACTTTTAAACGCTTAACAATCCGGCTGCGCGAGGCAGTCGATCAACGAGGATTGCAATGAGCGGTATGCTAGGACGAAAAATCGGCATGACGAGCGTCTTTGACGAGCAGGGCGATAACATCCCCTGCACGGTCATCGAAGCGGGGCCGAACGTCGTCACGCAAGTCAAACGCGCCGACGGCCAGGACGGCTACGACGCCGTCCAACTCGGCTTTGCGGACAAGAAAGAGAAGCGCACCACGAAGGCGCTTCGCGGCCACTTCGAGGCCGCCGGCGCCACGCCGAAAAAGAAACTCCGCGAATTCTCCTGGTCGGGCGACGAGGTAGACCTGGGCGACGAGGTCCGCGTCGATGATGTCTTCGAGGAAGGCGAACTCATCGATGTGGCCGGTACGTCGAAGGGTAAAGGGTTTCAGGGGGTCGTGCGGCGTCACGGGTTCCGGGGCGTCAACGACCGGACGCACGGCCAGCACAACCGCGAGCGCGCCCCTGGTTCGATCGGCCAATCGTCGGATCCGTCGCGTGTTTATAAAGGCATGCGGATGGCCGGGCAAATGGGCAACGCGCGGGTGAAGGTTAAAAACCTGGAAGTGGTGAAGATCTATCCGGAGCACAACCTGCTCCTGGTGCGCGGCGCCATCCCCGGTCCGAAGAACGGCTTTGTAGAGCTTTTCAAAAAATCGTAACGATGGAACTGCAAATATACCACACTGACGGCATCGAGACGGGGCGCAGCGTCGCCCTGGACGCGAGCGTCTTCGGCATCGAACCGAACGACCACGTCCTCTGGCTCGACGTGCGCCGCACGCAGGCCAGCCGCCGGCAGGGCACGCACAAAGCCAAAGAGCGGGGCGAGATTACCGGGAGCACGCGAAAGCTCTACCGCCAGAAAGGCACGGGCATGGCTCGTTCGGGCAGCGTCAAGTCGCCTTTGCGGCGTAGCGGCGGGCGGGTTTTTGGCCCGCGCCCGCGCAGCTATGGCCTCAGGCTTACCAGGAAGACCCGCCGCCTGGCGCGTCGTTCGGCGTTGAGCTACAAAGCCCGGGAAGACGCCCTCCGCATCGTCGATACGCTCAGCTTCGAGGCGCCCAGCACCCGGCAACTCGCCGCGATGATTGAGGCGTTGGAACTGGAGGGCCAGAAGGTGCTGGTGTTGACGGCCAGGGCCGAAAGCACGCTCTACCGGTCGAGCCGTAATCTGGCGAAGGTACACGTGCAAGAGGCCCGCAACGCGTCATCCGAAGAATTGCTCGGCGCCGCAGTGATCGTCCTCGAAGAAGGAGCGCTCGACGTGCTCAGCGCAACGCTTTCGGGCGATGCTTCGGTCGAGGCCCCGGCTGATGAGACCAAAGCCGAAACCGCTGCTGCAGCCGCCGAAGTCGCTGCCGAAGTCGCTGAAGTTGAAGCTGCCGAGGCCGCTGAAGCTGCCGCCGTTGCTGCTGCCGAAGCTGCGGAAGCCGAAGCCGCTGCGGTGGAAGCCGAAGTCGCTGCTGTTGAAGCCGAAGCCGCTGTTGAAGCTGCCGAAGTGGTTGCTGCTGTCGCGGAAGTCGAAGCCGCGGAAGCCGCCGACGCTGCTGTTGAAGCCGAAGTTGCAGCTGCTGATGCCGAAGTTGCTGCTGTTGAAGCCGACGTGGCCGCTGCTCTCGCGGACGTCGAAGCCGCCGAAGCCGAAGTCGCTGCGGCTGAAGCTGAGGCCGCTGAAGGCGATGCCGAGGCCGCTGCTGCCGCTGAAACGGCTGCCGTTGAAGCCGCCGAAGCCGAAGCCGTTGCTGAAGCCGCCGCCGAAGCTGCTGAAGCCGCCGAAGAGGCCGCCGCCGAAGCTGCTGAAGCCGCCGAAGTAGCTGCTGCCGAAGCCGCTGAAGCCGAAGCCGTTGTCGAAGTCGCTGAAGCCGAAGCCGAAGCCGCCGAAGCCGAAGCCGTCGAAGCTGCCGAAGTCGCTGAAGCCGAAGCCGCCGAAGCTGCTGAAGCCGCCGAAGTAGCTGCTGCCGAAGCCGCCGAAGCCGAAGCCGAGGCTGCTGCTGAAGCCGAAGAAACGACTGCCAAAGCCGGTGAAACGGCTACCGACGAGGCCGCCGAAGACGAAGCCGCCTCCGAATCCGAAGAAGACAAAGGATAACGACGATGAGCCGAGAGATCCTTATTCGCCCGTTGGTTACTGAGAAGCTCACCGCTCTCATGGAGAACGGCCAGTACGCCTTTGTGGTGGACGTCAAAGCCAACAAGATTCAGATCCGCAAGGCGATCGAAGAACGCTTTCCGGGTGTGCACATCAAGGAAGTGCGCACCATGATCGTACGCGGCAAACGCCGTCGCCAGTTCACCCGGCGCGGGGTGCGGGAAGGCCGTACCGCTCGCTACAAGAAAGCGATTGTCTCGCTCGCTCCCGACAGCGAACAGATCGACTTCTTCGAAAATATCTAGCGCAATGGGAATCAGAAAACTCAAACCGGTCACGCCCGGACAGCGGCAACGCTCCGTCTCGACCTTCGAGAACATCACCGAGACAAAGCCGGAGAAAAGCTTGCTGGCCCCGCTCAAGAAAAAAGGCGGGCGCAACAACACCGGGCGCATGATGGTCCGCCATCAGGGCGGCGGCCACAAACGCCGGTATCGCAAGATCGACTTTAAACGCAACAAGTTCGGCGTGCCGGCCCGCGTTGCCACCATCGAGTACGACCCCAACCGCTCGGCGCGTATCGCCCTGCTGGTCTATGCCGACGGCGACAAGCGCTACATCATCGCCCCGGACAAACTGGCCGTCGGCGACACGGTCGAGAACGGGCCGGATGCCCCGCCGGAAGTCGGTAACTGCCTGCCGCTGTCGAACGTCCCGCTGGGCACGTTTGTGCATGCTATCGAGATGAAGCCGGGCAAAGGCGCGCAGATGGCCCGGTCTGCCGGCACCTACGCCCAGCTTACAGCTAAAGAAGGGCGGTACGTGACGCTCAAGCTGCCCTCGGGCGAGGTGCGCCGCGTGCTCAGCCGCTGCATGGCCACCATTGGCACGACGAGCAACCCCGACCACATGAACGTCGATCTGGGCAAAGCCGGTCGTCGTCGTTGGCTGGGCGTGCGCCCCAAGACGCGCGGCGTAGCGATGAACCCGGTCGATCACCCGATGGGCGGCGGCGAAGGCAAAGCCTCGGGCGGCCACCCGCGCTCGCCATGGGGCCAGCCCGCCAAAGGCTTCAAAACGCGCCGCAAACACAAGGAGTCGGACAAGCTCATCGTCCGCCGCCGGGGTAAAAAACGCAGATGACTCCCTTTTGGATTTTGGGTTTGCGATTTGGGCTGAGATGCGCTGGTTCAAACGAAACCCAAAACCCAAATCGCAAACTCAAAATCCAACATGGCACGATCACTCAAGAAAGGGCCTTTTGTCTACTACAAGCTCCAGCGCAAGGTAGACCGGCTCAACCAGAGCAATAAGAAGAAGGTGATCAAGACCTGGAGCCGGGCCTCGATGATCACGCCCGATTTCGTCGGGCACACCTTCGCGGTGCACAACGGCCAGAAGTTTATCCCGGTCTACGTCACCGAGAACATGGTCGGGCATCGGCTCGGCGAGTTTTCGCCCACGCGCACGTATCGCGGCCACGCCGGCAGCAAAAAAGACAAGCGCGGCAGGTAATCTATTTTGGATTTTGGATTGGCGATTTTGGATTCCTTACGCCGAATCCAGATGCAATCCAAAATCCAAAATCTAAAATCCAAAATCGGCAATGGAAGCACGAGCGGTACGCAAGTACATTCGGAGTTCGCCCCGCAAGATGCGCAGGGTGGTCAACGTCATTCGCGGCCAGTCGGTAGCCGAGGCGCTCAACGCGCTGCATTTTTTGCCGCAGGCCGCCACCCGGCCTATCGAACTGACGATCCGGTCGGCGGTGCATAACCTAATGGATCAACATCAGGATGAACGCTTCGACGAAAACGATCTGTTCATCTACGAGATCAAAGTGGATGAAGGGCCGATGTTTAAGCGGTTCCGCCCGGCGCCGCGCGGGCGGGCGCACCCCTACCGCAAACGCTTGAGCCACCTGACGGTGGTCGTGGGCACGGCAGAGGAGGAAGACGAAGACGACGAATAAGCCTTCGGGGCCGACCGTCGAACCTCATTCGTTCTTCGTTCTTTGAGGCCCGGGTTTACCAGCGTGAACCGGGCACAAACAACGAAGCACAAAGAACCACAACACCTATGGGTCAGAAAACGCACCCTGTCGGATTTCGCCTCGGCATCATTCGAGGCTGGGATTCTAACTGGTATGCCGAGAAAAAGGACATGCCGGCCAAGCTGGTCGAAGACGAAGAGATACGCCGGTATCTGACGGCGCGTCTCAAGCGAGCCGGCCTCAGCCGCATCGTCATCGAACGCACGCCCAAACGGGTGATCTTGACGCTGCACACCAGCCGTCCCGGTGTGGTCATCGGGCGCGGCGGCGCCGAGGTCGAGAAGCTGCGCGAAGAGCTGAAGAAGCTCACCAACAAGGACATCCAGATCAACATCAACGAGATCAAACGTCCGGAGTTGGATGCCAGCCTCGTGGCGCAGAACGTGGCGCAGCAGTTGGAAGGCCGCGTGTCGTTCCGCCGGGCGATGAAACAGGCCATCACCGCTGCGATGCGTATGGGCGCCGAAGGCATCCGCATCAAGGTCGGGGGCCGGCTCGGGGGCGCTGAGATGGGCCGCGTCGAGCAGTATCTCGAAGGCCGGGTGCCGCTGCATACCATCCGTGCCGACATCGACTACGCCGAGGCGACGGCCTTCACCATCTACGGCACCACGGGCGTCAAGGTCTGGGTGTACCGGGGCGAGATCCTGGGCAAGCCCGACCTGAGCCCCAACGTGCAGGCCCAGCGCCAGCAGATGCAACAGATGCAGACCGGCGGACGCCGAGGCGGTCGTGGTGGTCGTGGCGAAGAGGGCGGCGGTCGAGATCGCCGTCGCGGCGGACGCGGCGGCGGACGCGGTGGTGGCGGCGGTGGTCGCGGCGGTGGCGGCGGACGCGGCGGCGGTGGTCGCGGCGGCGGTGGTGGTCGCGGCGGACGCGGCGGCGGTCGTGGCGGTGGTGGTGGTCGTGGCCGTGGTGGCGGCGGCGGTGGTGGTCGCCGATAAGCCGGAAAGCTTCTGCATCGACCCTCGAAAAACAGTGTGAAACCCAGTCCGGCCCCAGGCCGGCCTTCAGCATCGTGTGAGGTAAGCTCATGTTAATGCCCAAGCGCACCAAGTACCGCAAGCAGCAAAAAGGACGCATCAAAGGCAATGCGTCCCGAGGCACGCGGGTGAGCTTTGGTGATTTTGGACTCAAAGCCCTGGAGCCGGGCCGCATCACGAGCCGCCAGATCGAGGCGGCCCGTATCGCCATGACGCGGCGGATGAAACGTGCCGGAAAGGTCTACATCCGCATCTTCCCGGACAAACCGATCACGAAGAAGCCTGCCGAAGTCCGTATGGGTAAAGGCAAAGGCTCGCTCGATCACTGGGCCGCCCCCGTGCAGCCCGGACGCATCCTCTTCGAGATCGGCGGCGGCGTAGACATAGACCTGGCGCGGGAGTCCTTGCGCCTGGCCCAGCAGAAGCTGCCGATTAAAACGAAAATGGTCGTAAGGCCGGATTACACGGAATAGACCCGGCGGCAGCCCGGCAGGGTGCAGCCCGCGTCGATTCAACCGAACAAGACCATGTTGAAAGCAAAAGAAGTGAGAGGGCTCAGTGTCGAAGAGATCACCGAGCGGATTCGCGAAGAGGAAGAACAACTCCGCGAACTCAACTTCCGGCATGCCATCGCGCAACTGGAAAACCCGATGATTCTTCGGGAGAAACGCCGGTTTCTGGCCCGCCTGAAGACCATCCTCAAAGAACTGGAATAGGTTCCAGATTCAAGGTTCGTCCAAGAGAAACCTTGAACCTGGAATCTTGAACCCCAACATAAACGGTAGTTGGTGAGGCCACGGCTCACCAAGCCGAATCCCGTGACGTAATGGAACAGCCTGTACAGACACGCACCACGCGCAAAGAACGCATCGGCATCGTCGTTAGCGACAAGATGAACAAGAGCATCATCGTTGGCATCCAACGACAGATCAAACACCCGATCTACGGCAAGTTCATCAAAAAGACGACCAGGCTGATGGCGCACGATGAAAACGACGACGCCAACGAAGGCGACACCGTCCGCATCGTCGAGACGCGTCCGTTGAGCAAAAACAAACGCTGGCGCCTGGTCGAAATCATCGAACGGGCCAAGTAAGACTGGTTGCGAGTTACGCGTTTCTGGTTTCTAGTTGTTGGTTTTGAACCGTGAAACTTGAAACTAGAAACCCGAAACCAGAAACCAAAAACGCACAGAAAGATGATCCAGCAGGAATCTCGACTCAACGTGGCGGACAATAGCGGAGCCAAAGAGGTGCTTTGTATCCGCGTGCTCGGCGGCAGCGGCCGGCGGTATGCGCGGGTGGGTGATAAGATCGTCGTGACCGTCAAGACGGCCATCCCCGGCGGCAACGTGAAAAAAGGCGAAGTCTCGCGCGCGGTGGTCGTCCGGACCAAGAAAGAGTTTCGCCGGCGCGACGGCTCTTACATCCGGTTCGATGAGAACGCGGCGGTGCTGCTCAACGCGCAGGACGAACCGCGCGGCACCCGCATCTTCGGCCCCGTGGCGCGTGAACTGCGCGAAAAGCAGTACATGCGCATCGTCTCGCTCGCCCCGGAAGTTATCTGATTTTGGATTTTTGATTTTGGATTTGCGATTGGGAGGCGTTCCTGAAGCAATCCAAAATCCAAAATCCGCAATCCAAAATTGAGCTATGCCTCGCAAGAAAAACAAGCAGAAGAAGCTGCACGTGAAAAAGGGCGATCAGGTCATGCTGACCAAAGCCATCACGGCAGCCGACGCCTCGGCCACGGGCGAAGGCCGCAACGACCGGGACAAAGGCTACGTGGGCAAAGTCTTGCGTGTCTATCCCGATAAAGAACGCGTGATCGTCGAAGGCGTCAACATGCGTATTCGCCACACGCGGCCTACCCAGCTTTATCCGCAGGGCGGGCGCGTGCTGCGCGAGGCGCCGATCCACATCTCCAACGTCCAGCCGCTCGACGGCAACGGCGACCCGACACGCATCGGGCGTAAGTGGATCGAAGACCCGGACACCGGACGCGGACGCTGGATTCGATACGCAAAAACTACCGGCGAAGAACTGGATCACTGACGCTTGAGGGCGCCAGAAAAGCGCAACGAACCATGGAACAGTACATCCCCCGCTTTAAAACGCGGTATCACGACGAGGTCGTCCCGGCGCTGCAAAAGCAGTTCGGCTACAAGAATATCATGCAGGTGCCGCGCCTGGTCAAAATCTGCGTCAACAAAGGCATGGGCGAGGCCACGCAGAATCAGAAACTCCTCGACAACGCCGTCCAGGAGCTTCGCCTGATCACCGGGCAGCACCCGTCGGTGCGCCGCGCCCGCAAAAGCGTCTCGAACTTCAAGCTGCGCGAAGGCATGGCCGTCGGCGCAGCGGTGACGATGCGCGGCGAGCGTATGTGGGAATTCCTCGACCGCCTCATCACGCTGGCGCTGCCCCGCGTGCGCGACTTCCGCGGCGTGCCCGACCGCAGCTTCGACGGGCGCGGCAACTACACGCTCGGCATCAAAGAACAGATCATCTTCCCGGAGATCGACGTCGATAAGATCGACGCCATTAGCGGCCTCGACGTGACCATCGTCACGACGGCGCCGACCGACGAAGAGGCCTATGCCTTGCTCAAAGAACTGGGCATGCCCTTCGTCCGCCGTGAAGAAGCGGTTCCTGCTTAAGAGACTCCAACCCACTTAAAATTTTCCGGAGGAAAATTTTATGGCTAAGAAAAGCTGGATGGCGCGTCAGAAAAAGCGCGAACGCCTGGTCGCCAAGTATTCTGCCAAACGCCGCGAACTCAAGGCGGCAGGCGATTACGAGGCGCTGCAAAAGCTGCCGCGCAACGCCAGCCCGGTGCGCCTGCGCAACCGATGCCCTATTTCGGGCCGCTCGCGCGGGTACATCCGCGTCTTCGGCATCTCGCGTATCGTGTTCCGGGATATGGCCCGCGAGGGCAAAATCCCCGGCATCCGCAAGGCGAGCTGGTAAGGAGGGTCACTGGTCATGGGTCACTGGTCATGGGTCATTAGAAAAACCCATGACTCATGACCCATGACTCATGACCGAATCACTTAGCTAAGCGCTCTTTCTGGCTCAACGGCTGCCGGGAGCGAACTGGCTAAAAAGAAGCAACCAACCATGAGTGGAATCACCGATCCGGTCGCGGATTATCTCGCGCGCATTCGCAATGCGCAGATGGCCGGGCACCGGTATACCGACATACCGGCCTCGAAGCTCAAACGCGCCATCACCCAGATCCTTCTGGAGAAAGGCTACGTCCGCAACTACCTCAACATCGACGACGGCAAGCAGGGCTTGCTCCGGATCTATCTCAAGTATGACCGCGAGGGTGTGCCGGTCATCCAGGAGTTGAAACGGATCTCGAAGCCGGGCCTGCGCAGCTACGTCGGCGCCGCCGATCTGCCCCGCGTGCGCAACGGCCTCGGTATCGCCATCCTGTCGACGTCGCGGGGTGTGATGACCGACAAGGAAGCGCGCAAGATCAACGTAGGAGGCGAGGTGCTGGCTACCGTCTTCTAATGGATTTTGGCTGCACCAAAATCCATAAGGTTGATTCCAGTAACGCTAATTCAAAACGGGCAAAATGCGTGTTCGGGGTGCTGGATGGGAAAAGCATCTTCGATATGCGTTTTGCCGCAGGCAAAATGCATTATGTCTCGGATAGGCAAGCTGCCGATAGCGATTGAGAGCAACGTCAAGATCGACGTGGCGTCGAACAATCTGGTGAAGGTATCCGGCCCCAAGGGCGAGTTGTCGCTGCAGGTGGATCCGGATATCGCGGTCGAGTTGGAAGAGGGCCAGATCCTCGTCAAACGACCCACCGACCAGAAGCGGCACCGGTCGATGCACGGGCTCTATCGTTCGCTGATCCAGAATATGGTCACGGGCGTTTCGCAGGGGTACAAGAAGGAACTCGAAGTCATCGGCGTCGGGTACCGGGCCGAAGTCAAGAACGGCGTGCTCGAACTGGCGCTAGGCTTTTCGCATCCGATCTACTTTCTGCCGCCGGAAGGCGTGACGATCTCGGCCGATCCGGGCCGCCGGGGCAAGAACCCGATGATCACGGTCGAAGGCATCGACAAGCAGATGGTGGGGCAGGTGGCCGCCAAGATCCGCTCGCTGCGCCCGCCCGAACCGTATAAAGGCAAGGGCGTGCGCTACGTCGGCGAGTACGTCCGTCGTAAGGCCGGCAAGACGGCGGCCCGGTAATTTTAGATTTTGGATTTTGGATTTTGGATTGGATGCTCTGCGAGCCCAATCCGCCGTCCGGAATCCGCAATCCGCAATCGAACGATGGCGATTAGAAAAGCGAAAACCAGGAAGACGGCGCGGCGCATGCGCGTCAAGCGGAGTGTGCGCAGCAAAGTGCACGGAACCGAAGCGCGCCCGCGGCTGTCGGTCTTCCGTTCGAACAAAAACATCTACGCCCAGTTGATCGACGATGTGGCCGGGCGTACGCTGGCCGCCGCGTCGAGCCTCGAAAACGACCTCGACACCGGCAAGCCGACCGAGGTCTGCCTGCAGGTAGGCCAGCGGCTGGCCGAGCGCGCCAAAGAGGCCGGCGTCGAGCAGGCCGTCTTCGACCGCAACGGCTTCCGCTACCACGGACGTGTCAAAGCGCTGGCCGACGGGGCTCGCAAAGGCGGGTTGACGTTTTAGCACAAGCAACTAAAGACAGGCCACCAGGCCTAACGCATATGGCAAAAGGAAAGAAAGGCCGTCGCAATCGGGGCGAAGGCGGCGAACAGAAAGACTGGCTCGAACGCCTTGTGACGGTCAACCGCGTCGCCAAGGTGGTTAAGGGCGGGCGTCGCTTTTCCTTCAACGCCGTCGTCGTCGTGGGCGATGGCGAGGGGTTGGTGGGCGCCGGGCTCGGCAAAGCCAACGAAGTGGCCGACGCCATCCAGAAAGGCACCGAAGACGCCAAGAAAAAGCTGATTCGGGTGCCGCTGAGCAAAGGCGGTACGATTCCTCACGCCGTCATCGGCAAGCAGGATGCAGGCCGGGTGCTCTTGAAGCCGGCCTCTCCGGGTACGGGCGTCATTGCCGGCGGCGGCGTGCGCGCGGTGCTCGAATGCGCCGGGATCAAAAACATTCTGTCGAAGTCGTTGGGCACGAGCAACCCGCACAACCAGGTAGGCGCCACGATCAACGCCCTGGAGCGTCTCGAAGACCCCCTCGAAGTGGCCCGGCGGCGCGGCGTGCCGGTGAGCAAGGTCTTCGAAGGCTAATAGCTTTTGGCCTGATGAATTTTGACAGGGAAACCCTTTGGAGGTTTTCGGCCTTCAGGATACCGAGGCCGTAGTACCGAATTCGAGCGTCAAAATTCATTAGGTGCGAGCGAATTGCCAGACCGGGCCGCCGTGCGCTTAACGAAGATCATAGCCGGAAGCAAACAGCCGGAAGCTATTATGAAACTGAAGATTACACAGACGCGTAGCCTCATCCACAGCTCCGGGCGCCAGCGCCGGACGATGGAGGCGTTAGGCCTGCGCCGGATCCGCCATTCGGTCCAACACGAAGACAATCCCGTCATTCGTGGCATGATCGACAAGGTGCGGCATCTGGTCGAGGTCGAAGAAGTGAAGTAGTGTTTTGGTGTTTGCGTTGAAAGAACTCAAACCCCCAAACACTCAAACACAGTCCCAGCAGCGAGTTCGTTTCGAAGAGAAACGAGCGTTTAGCCAGAGAAAAACAATGGACTTAAGCAATCTCCAGCCGGCCAAAGGTTCGACGAAAAAGCGCAGGCGCCTCGGGCGCGGCGTGGGGTCGGGCACGGGCGGCCACAGCAGTACCCGGGGCAACAAAGGCCAGAAGAGCCGCACCGGCAACCACGCCATGCCGTCCTGGTTCGAAGGCGGGCAGATGCCGTTGCAACGGCGCATTCCGAAGTTCGGTTTTAAAAATCCGTTTCGGAAAGAGTACCGCGTCCTGAACGTCTCGCGGCTGGCCGAACTCGTGGAGGCAGGCCGGATCGATGCCGCCACGCCGATTACGCCGGCCTCGCTGGCCGAGGCGGGTCTGGCGGGCACGTCAGATCGGATCAAGATTCTCGGCGGCGGCGACCTGGGCGTGGCCCTGACCGTGACGGCCCACGCCTTCAGCAAGTCGGCCCAGAAGAAGATCGAAGATGCCGGTGGATCAACCACCGTAGTCGAATTTTAGATTTTGGATTTTGGATTTTGGATTGGGATGTCCCTGGTCCAAAAGCCATTAATCCAAAATCGAAAATCTAAAATCCAAAATCGGAAATGGCTAGTTTTGCCGAGAGCCTGCGTAACATCTGGAAGATCGAGGAGCTGCGAAAGCGGATTCTGTATACGCTGGGCATTCTGGTTATCTATCGCATCGGCGCCTACGTGACGTTGCCGGGCATCGATGCGGTGGCGCTGACCCAGGCCTTCGCAGATCAGGCTGCGAATAACCTCTTCGGGTTTTTCAACCTCTTCGTCGGGGGGGCCTTTTTGCAGGCGGGCGTCTTTGCGCTGGGCATCATGCCCTACATCACCGCGTCGATCATCATTCAGTTGTTGGGCGCGGTGGTTCCGTATTTCCAGAAGCTCCAACGCGAGGGCGAAGAAGGACGACGCAAAATTACGCAGCTCACACGCTACGGCACTGCCGGCATCACCGCGCTCCAGTCGATAGGCTACGCGATTTTCCTTCAGGGCACCGTGCCTACGGCCATCGTGATCGATCCCGCCTTTTTCATGATCACCACGGTGATCGTGCTGACCGCCGGGACGATGTTCGTGATGTGGCTGGGCGAGCGGATCACCGAGAGCGGCATCGGCAACGGCATCTCGCTAATCATCACGATCAGTATTATTGCCTTCCTCCCGCAAGCGCTCATCAACGAATTTACCCAGACGCCGAACCTGTTCTTGTTCCTCTTCGAGATCGGCGTGTTGGTGATCGTGACGGCCTTCGTCGTGTTGATGACGCAGGGCACGCGGCGGGTGCCGGTGCAGTATGCCAAACGCGTGGTCGGGCGCAAGGTCTACGGCGGCACTACGCAGTACCTGCCCATTCGCGTCAACGCTGCCGGTGTGATGCCCATCATCTTTGCCCAGTCGATCATGTTCGTGCCCGGCACCATCGCGCAGTTCTTCCCCGATAGCACCTTCATGCAGAATTTCGGCGCGCTGTTTCTGGACTTCACGAGCTGGGGCTACTCGTTCATCTTCTTCTTTGTCTGTGTCTTCTTCACGTATTTCTACACCGCCATCGCGGTCAACCCGAAGGAGATGGCCGACACGATGAAGCGCCAGGGCGGCTTCATTCCCGGCATCCGGCCCGGCAAACAGACGAGCGAGTTCATCGACGACATCCTCACGCGCGTGACGCTGCCGGGATCGTTGTTCATCGGCTTTGCGGCCATTCTGCCAGCCTTTGCCGTGCAGTTGGGCATCACCGAGACGCAACAGTTTGCCCAGTTCTTCGGCGGCACCAGCCTGCTGATCATGGTGGGCGTGACACTCGACACGTTGAAACAAGTAGAAAGCCACCTGCTCATGCGCCACTACGACGGCTTCATGAAGAGCGGTCGTATGCGCGGACGACGCGTTTAGTTCTTTGTGCTTGGTTCTTTGTGCTTTGTTTTGTTTAAACCCCGCGTCGACGGTGATGAACAAAATCCAAAGAACAAAGAAGCGAGCGCAGCGAGCGTACAAAGAACCAAGAGCAATCGAATGGTTCATCTAAAAAGCCAACGCGAGATTGACCTGATGAAGGCCAGCGCCGACCTCGTCGGGCGCACGCTGGCCGAGGTGGCCAAGCTCGTCGAGCCGGGCGTGACGACGCTGACGCTCGACCGGGTGGCCGAGGACTACGTCCGCTCGCACGGGGCCGAACCGGCGTTCAAGGGCTACAAGATCGGGCAGTTGCCGCCGTTCCCCGGCACGCTCTGCGTCTCGGTCAACGACGTGGTGGTTCATGGGATTCCCGGCGGCTACACCCTCAAAGAGGGCGACCTCCTCTCGGTCGATTGCGGGGTGCGGCTCGATGGCTACTTCGGCGATAGCGCCTATACGTTTGCCGTCGGCGAGATCTCAGAGGAAGACACCCGGTTGTGCCAGGTGACGTACGAGGCGCTCAACGCCGGCGTAGCCCGTGCCGTACACGGCAATCGCATCGGCGATATCTCATATACCGTGCAGAGCTACTGTGAGGAGCGCGGCTACGGCGTCGTGCGCGATCTGGTGGGCCACGGCATCGGGCGTAAGCTGCACGAAGATCCGCAGGTGCCCAACTACGGACGGCGCGGCACCGGGCGCAAGCTCAAACAAGGCATGACCATTTGCATCGAGCCGATGATCAACCGGGGCACCCACGCCGTCAACACCGGCTCCGATGGTTGGACGATCCGTACGGCTGACGGGGCGCCGTCGGCGCATTACGAGCACATGGTGGTCGTGCGCCGGGGCCAGCCCGAAGTCTTGAGTACGTTTGCTTATATCGAGGACGTCATTCAAGCACCCTACCGCAAAGCAGTATTAACGGATGGCTAAACAAAAACCCATCGAGCAAGACGGTGAAGTGATCGAGGCGTTGCCGAATGCGCAGTTTCGCGTGCGCCTGGAGAACGGCCACGAAATTCTGGGGCTGCTCTCGGGCAAGATGCGGATGTACTACATCAAAATCCTGCCGGGCGACCGTGTCAAAGTAGAGCTTTCGCCTTACGATTTGTCGAAGGGCCGCATCGTCTATCGGTACAAGTAGAATCCCCGTTGTCTGGGGGCCTGCGGCGGTTACGCAGGCTTCAAAAAACGGGCGCGAACTTCTCGTAGAGGAGTGCGTTGTACATAAGCTCTGCCCTTTTGGGGCAGAGCGTGTCGTTGCTACGCGCTGTTTGCGTGGTTTGTCGAATCGAAAAGCAGAAGCGACCTATGAAAGTGCGCGCCAGTGTCAAAAAGCGGAGCGCCGACGACAAGATCGTCCGGCGCAAAGGCCGCCTCTACGTCATTAACAAGAAAAACCCCAAGCACAAACAACGCCAGGGTTGAACCGATTTTGGATTGGGGATTTGGGATTTTGGATTGGCTTCACCACCTGCCTTGATCCAAAATTCAGAATCTAAAATCCAAAATCTAAAATCCAAAATCGATCATGCCTCGAATTGCCGGAGTAGACGTTCCGCCTAAAAAACGCGGCGAGATTGCGTTGACCTCGATCTTTGGTGTGGGCCGGTCGCGAGCGCGCGAGATCCTCGAACGCGTCGACCTCGACCCCGACACACATCCGGGCGAATGGACCGAAGAGCAGACTAAGAAGGTCCGGCGGCTCATCGAAGATCACTACGTCGTCGAAGGGCAGTTGCGCACGGAAGTGCAGATGAACATCAAGCGGCTGATGGACATCGGCTGCTACCGGGGGCTTCGGCATCGGCGCGGCTTGCCCGTGCGCGGCCAGCGCACCCAGACCAACGCTCGCACGCGCAAAGGCCGCAAGAAGACGGTGGCCGGCAAGAAGAAAGCTCCCCGCAAGTAATTTTGTCACGAGTCATTGGTCATTGGTCACTGGTTTGTGAAAAGACACCAGTGACCAATGACCAGTGACCAATGACCCAACACTATGGCAAAAAGGCAACAGAAAAGAGGCCGCGGAGGCCGCGTACGCAAAAAAAATGTCGTTGTTGAAGCCAATGGCATGGCTTTCATCCGGGCCACGTTCAACAACGTCATCGTCACCTTGACCGATCAGTACGGCAACTGCATTTCGTGGTCGAGTTCGGGCAAGGAGGGATTCAAAGGGAGCCGCAAGAGCACGCCCTACGCGGCGCAGGTGGCTTCTACGACGGCGGCCCGCGAAGCCCACGACCTGGGCTTGCGCCGCGTCGATGTGTACGTCAAAGGCCCCGGCTCCGGGCGCGAGTCGGCTATCCGCGCGTTGTCGTCGTCGGGTCTGGAGATTGCCACGATCCGCGACGTCACGCCGATCCCACATAATGGCTGCCGGCCCCCGAAACGCCGCCGCGTTTAAATTTTCGCGGCGCGAAAATTTAAAAAGGGGTAAGACCGGTCATGGATAGGTAGAAGGCTTATCCATGCGTTTGTCCACCACTCACCACTATGAATTTTGACTGCGTCAAAATTCATCGACAGACGAGAAACAGGAGAACACCTATGGCCCGATACAGAGGCCCTAAGCAGAAAATAGCCAGGCGGTTCAAAGAGCCGCTTTTCGGCCCGAGCAAATCGCTCGAACGCAAGCCCTACCCGCCGGGGCAACACGGGCGGACACGGCGTCGCCGCGAGAGCGAGTATGCCGTGCAGTTGAAAGAGAAGCAGAAGGCTAAATACACCTACGGAATGCTGGAGAGGCAATTCCGGAATCTGTTTGAAAAGGCTGCGCGCAAGAAGGGCGTCACGGGCGAGAACCTGCTTCGGTTCCTCGAAGCGCGTCTCGACAACACCGTGTTCCGCTTCGGTTTTGGCGCAACGCGGCGGCAGGCCCGCCAGTTCGTCAACCACGGCCACATCATGGTCAATGATCAGGTCGTCAGTATCCCGTCGTTTCTGTTACGACCGGGCGACATCGTGGCCGTGCGGCCCAAGAGCCGCCGTGTCAGTGCGATCCAGGAGAACGTGCAGCGGCATCGTCGTTCATTCCCCTGGCTCGAGGTGGATCGCAAGCAGATGAAGGGCAAGTTCTTGGACTATCCAAATCGCGAAGACATCCCGGAAAACATCCGCGAGCAACTCATCGTCGAGTTGTACTCTAAGTAGGCCGGAGCGCCGCGCTGGCGCGGCACAACACGGCATGCTTGCTTTCGGGATTTTCGAACCACCAAGATTGGGCTGCAATGAGCAACTATGGAATTCAGATGCCGGACGGCGTCAAGGTTGAAGAAGCCAACGAAACCTACGGGCGTTTTGTCATCCAACCCCTCGAACGCGGGTTCGGTGTGACCATCGGCAATGCCCTGCGGCGCGTGCTCTTGTCTTCGCTTCAGGGCGTGGCCGTCACGGCCATCAAGATCGACGGCGTCCAGCACGAGTTTTCGACCGTGCCCGGCGTCACCGAAGATGTCTCAGACATCATCCTCAACCTCAAAGGCGTGCGCTTCAAAGCCGAAGAACACGCCGGCGGCAACATCCATCTGGTCCTCAACGGACCCGCCACGTGGACGGCCAATGACCTGGCCGAAGCCACCGCCGAATACGAAATCCTCAACCCCGAACACCACATCGCCACCCTGGCCGACGACGCCACCTTCTCCGTCGAACTGCGCGTCGAAACCGGGCGGGGCTATGTGCCGGCGGACGAGAATAAACACCCCGACGACCCCATCGGCGTCATCGCGATCGATTCGATCTTTACGCCCATCAAAAACGTCCGCTACAACGTCAAACCCACGCGCGTGGGCCAGCGGATCGATTACGAGCGTCTGGAGATCGAAGTGACCACCGACGGCTCGGTGCTGCCCGACGATGCGCTGGCGCAGGCCGCCACGATCCTGCGCGACCACGTCAACCTGTTCATCAAGATGGACAGCGAGCCGCAGGTCGTCGAAGAAGAGAAAGAGGTCGATGCCGAGGTGCAGCGCATCCGCGAGATGCTGGCGCAGCCGGTCGACGAGTTGGACCTGTCGGTGCGGGCGCACAACTGCCTCAAGGCCGCCAACATCAAGACCATCGGCGACCTGGTGCGGCGCGAAGAGTCGGAGATGCTCAAGTTCCGCAACTTCGGGCGCAAGTCGCTCCAGGAACTCGTCGTCGTGCTCGAAGACCGCGGCCTGGGCTTCGGCATGGACGTCGATCAGTATCTCGAAGATGTTAAAACCTGACCTTTTTGGATTTCGTCGAGGAATCCAAAATCCGCAACAGACTCATGCGACACGGTAAGAAAGGGTATAAACTGGGCCGGACCCACGCGCACCGAAACGCGACGTTGGCGGCGCTTTCGAACGCCCTGATCAAGCATAAAAGCATCCGCACGACGCTCACCAAGGCGAAAGCGCTGCGGACCTATGTAGAGCCGCTGATTACGCGCTCGAAAGACGACACCACCCACAACCGGCGGACGGTCTTCAGCCAGCTCCAGGACAAAGACTCCATCAAGGAACTCTTCGGAGAGATTAGCGAGCGCGTAGCCGAGCGTCGGGGTGGCTATACCCGTATCGTCAAGCTGGGCCAACGCTCCGGCGACGGCGCCGAGATGGCGGTCATCGAACTGGTCGATTATAATGAGACCGGGCCGGAGACCACGGGCCGTCGTCGTCGCACGCGTCGTGGTCGTGGTGGGCGAGGCCGTCGCCGTGGGAAAGCAGAAGCTGCCGAGGCTGCTGCCGCTGCCGAAGTCGTCGAAGAGGCCGTCGAGGACGTCGTCGATACCGCTGAAGAGGCCGTCGAAGAGGTCGTCGATACCGCTGAAGAGGCCGTCGAGGACGTCGTCGATACCGTCGAAGAGACGGCTGAAGATGTTGCTGAGGCGGTCGAAGAAACCGCCGACGAGGCTGCCGAAGCGGAAGTTCCCGCTGATGAAGCCGCCGAAGCCCCGGCTGCCGAAGTAGAAGCGCCGGCTGAGGAAGAAGCTGCTGAAGAGACTGCCGAAGCCGAGGCACCGGCTGCTGAAGCCGAAGTGGAAGCCCCGGCGGATGAGGCTGTCGAAGCGCCGGCTGAGGAAGAGGCGCCGGCGGCGCCCGAAGCAGAGGCCGAGCAACCGGAGGCCGAAGCCGATCAGCCCGAAGCTGCTGCCGAGGAGCCGGGGGAGGACGAGGAAAAGAAAGAAGACTGACGCCCGTCCAGGCTACTTTATAAAGAAGGTGCCCCTGCTGTTTGTGGGGGCACCTTTTTCGTTGATGGAAACTGATGCCGAATGGTGCGGTAAATGATTATCTAATGGCATCATACCCGTTCTAAAATGATTGTGCAATGCCGTAGAGACGTTACATGTAACGTCTCTACCAGAGGTCCAGCTTTATACGACGGACACTGTGCACAAGGATTGCGAAGAACCGGTGGAAGACATAACCCCGTAATTCATGTTACAAGCCTCCGCCATATTAAAGGGGACGGCTGTCAGGATTGAGCCGGAGTTCGAGCATAAGCTTCAGGAACTCATCGAGGCGTGCCAGGCACGCCTGCCGTCGGTGGATGAAGCCATGATCCGGCAGGCGTTCCGGCTCAGTTACTGGGCGCATCGCAACGACCGGCGCGCTTCGGGCGAACTCTACATCACCCATCCGCTGGCCGTGGCGATGATCGTCGCCGAAGAAATCAGTTTCGACGACATCAGCGTGGGCGCGGCCCTGTTGCACGACGTCGTCGAAGACACCGAATGCTCGCTCGATCTGATCCGCGAAGAGTTCGGCGAGACCATGGCGATGCTCATCGACGGGCTTACCAAGATCAGCGGGGTCTTCAGCAGCCGAGAACTCGGGCAGGCCGAAAACGTCCGCAAGCTGATGCTCTCGATGGCGCAGGATATCCGCGTGATCCTCGTCAAGTTTGCCGACCGCCTGCACAATATGCAGACGCTCGGCTCGCTGCCCCGGCCCAAACAACTCAAGATTGCCAGCGAGACACACGACCTGTTTGCGCCGCTGGCCCATCGCTTCGGCCTGCACGCCATCAAAAACGAGTTAGAGGATCTGTCGCTGCGGGTGCTTGAGCCCGATGCCTACGGCCGCATCGTACGCGGGCTCAAGGCCAGCCGGCAGGAGCGCGAGACCTACATCCGGCACTTCATCGAACCGCTCAAGGCACGCCTCGAAGAAGACGGCTTCCAGTTCGACATCTACGGGCGATCCAAAAACGTCCATTCGATCTTCCGCAAGATGAAGGTGCAGAACAAGCCCCTTGAGGAGATCTACGACGTCTTTGCCATCCGCGTGGTGCTCAAGACCGAAGGGCGCAAAGGAAAAGAAGATTGCTGGCGTGTCTATTCGATCATCACCGACCTCTACAAGCCGCTGCCCGAACGCTTTCGCGACTTTATCTCGGTGCCCAAATCCAACGGCTACCAGAGCCTGCACACGACCGTGCTGGGGCCGGACGGACGACGCATCGAAGTGCAGATTCGCACCCAGGAGATGCACGAGATTGCTGAACGCGGCGTGGCGGCTCACTGGAAATACAAAGAAGGCGTCGCGCGGCACGACACGCAGATGGATCAGTTCCTGACCTGGGTGCACGACCTGATGGAAAACCCCAAGCCGGAACAGGCCACCGAGTTCGTCAAAGACTTCCGCCTCAACCTCTACACCGAGGAGATCTATGTCTTCACGCCCCGGGGCGACCTCAAGACCCTGCCGCGCGGCGCCACGCCCATCGATTTTGCTTTTCAGATTCACACCGACGTCGGGTATCAGTGCATCGGGGCGAAGGTCAACGGCAAGATGGTGCCGCTGTCGCACAAGCTCAAGAGCGGCGATCAGGTCGAGGTCATCACGTCGAAGAAACAGACGCCGAACCCGGACTGGATGAAGTTTGTCGTCACGCACAAGGCGCGCAGCCGCATCCGGCATTGGATCAACGAAAAACGCCGCAACGCCATCAGGCAGGGGCGCGAGATGTGGGAAAAGAAAGCCAAACGCGCGCGCCTCGACGTAGACGAGCAGGATCTGGGCCGTTATGCCGCCCGGCTCAAGTTTCCCAACCCGCAGCAGATGTTTTACGAGATCGGCGCAGGGCTTTTCGAGGTCGATGAACTCGTCCAACTCATCAAACACGGCGTCACGGCGCGCGTCGAAGAAGAGCACGATCAGGAGACGCTCCAACTTCAGTACGAGAGCTTCCTCGAACGCGCCCAGTCGAACGGGCAACCGGCGCTGCTGATCGACGGCGAGTTGCACACCGACATCGCCACGGTCTATGCTTCGTGCTGCAACCCCATCCCCGGCGACGAAGTCTTCGGCTACATCAGCAAGGCCGGGGCTATCAAGATTCATCGCACGGGCTGCCGCAATGCGCCGCATCTGCTGGTCAATCAGCAAGACCGCGTCGTGCCGGTCGAGTGGAGCCGGCAGAAAGATGTGCAGTTCATCGTCGGGCTTCGGATCATCGGCGAAGACCGCGTCGGCATCGTCAGCGACATCACGACGGTCATCTCGCGCAACCTCAAGACCAACATCCGGTCGATCACGGTCGATTCGGAGGACGGCATCTTCGAAGGCACCATTGTGCTTTACGTCAACGACCTCGAACACCTGCGCCGGTTGATCGAGCGCATCAAGCGTCTCAACGGTATTCATGGGGTTTATCGCTTTGAGGAATAATCGCTTAGGAACGTACCTTTCCTGTAATTTTTAGGGATCAAACCTGCAATTTTCGATGAAAGCGCCTTTTTTTTGGGTCGGAACCTTTTTTTCTGGGCTAAGTCCTTTATTGACAAAGCATTAATCCGTACCTTAGCCTCGATTTGGCTTTTCAGAAGCGTAGGCGCGCTCTGAAAGGTGCGGAATCACCTGGTTTTTGCCGTACGCAAACCATCTCCTCATTCCCTAAACAACGGAGTCTTGCACCATGTCGGAGAGATCAACGACGCTTACAAAAAAGGATGTGGCGCGGCGTGTCGCCGAGATCATGGACGAGCCCATCTACAAGAGCGAACCCTGGGTCAAAGCAGTCATTATGGCGCTGGGTGATCTGATGATGGAAGCGGATCCTGAACTGCGCATCGAACTGCGCGATTTCGGTGTCTTCGAAGTAAAGAAGACCAAAGCCAAGCCCAAGGCGCGTAATCCCAAGACGAACGAAACCGTCTTTATCCCGAGCCGGCGCAAAACGCACTTCAAGCCCAGCAAGCGGCTCAAGGAAGTCCTGCAAACGCCGCTCCAGCGTCTGGACTACGAGATTCCCGACGGTAGCGCCGACGAACACATGAAACTGGCCGACCTTGAGCAGTTGGCCTACGAGGGCGTCTAGCCAGGGTCTCTGGTTTCATCGGTATCCTACAGGCGGGCGGGAGCGGTTGACGTTTCCGTCCGTTTGTGTCTTGGGGATGGGCTCGCGTTGCGCGCGGTCATTTGCCCGCCCCGCGCGCGTCAGTTGCGCCTGCGGCGCGTCATTTATTGTCTTTGTTTGAGACAATGAATGACCACAAATGACGTGAGCGCAGCGAACCAATGACGCGAGGCGAAGCCGAGCCAGTGACACTCGCAAAGCGAGTCAATGACGGATATTGACCGTTGAACCCCTACGCTCCGGCACCACGATTCAAACGCGTTTCACGCTGAGGAATGCCTCCATCCCCTCGCATCATTGCGGTGGATTATGGGACGAAGCGCGTCGGATTGGCGCTGGCCGATCCGTTGCGGCTCTTTGCCCAGCCCTACGGCACCTTCAGCCAGGACGAAGCGGTGGACCGGCTCAAGCAGATGCATGCCGGGGAAGGCCTCGCCGTGGTGGTGGTGGGATGGCCCTTGACCGAGGCAGGCGCCGAAGGCCCGGCTACAGAGCGCGTGCAGCAGTACATCAACCGGCTGCGCAACGCCTTGCCGGGCGTCGAACTCGTCAAGTGGGACGAGCGTTACACGTCGGAGCTTGCCAGAGAACAACTCAAGCAAGCCGGCGGCCCCCGCAAACGCCGCGCCGACAGAGGCCGCGTCGATGCCGCCGCCGCCGGGATTATCTTGCAAGAATACCTCGATTTTAAAAATGACGCGTGAGGAGTCACGCGTCATTTTTAAAAAAGGGGGAAACCCTGGGGCATGCTGGTCGTAAGCCTCAAAGTAGCACGTTTTTCTTGGATCAAAGCACTTAGATCATAAGGACTTATGCGAAGCAAAGGGACGCTTGGCTTGTTGATCGTTCTGTTGTTGGTAGCCTTCGGTGGTTGTGCCGGATGCAGCACCTACAACAGCCTCGTGGCCGAAGAAGAGATCGTCAACGAAGCCTGGGGCAACGTCGAGTCCACCTACCAGCGCCGCGCCGAACTCATTCCGAACCTCGTCAGTACGGTCAAAGGCGCTGCCAACTTCGAGCAAGAGACGCTCAGTGCCGTCACGAATGCGCGTGCGCGGGCCACATCGATCAACGTGTCGGCAGAGGATCTGAGCGATCCGGCCAAACTTCGCGCGTTTCAGGAAGCACAGGCTGAATTGGGCAGTTCGCTAGGGCGGCTGCTGCTGGTAGCCGAAAACTACCCGGAACTACGCGCCACCGAGGCCTTCCGCGACTTGCAGACGCAGCTCGAAGGCACCGAAAACCGTATCAACGTGGCCCGCACGCGGTATAACGAAGCCGTTCGTACCTACAACACAAAGGTCCGTAGCTTCCCGGCAGCCATTTTTGCGGGTCTCTTCGGGCACAGCGCCCGCCCCAGCTTCCAGGCCGACCCCGGAGCGGAGCAGGCGCCCACTGTCGACTTTAGTTCCTGATGCAAAGCCGTATCCCGCATCATCGTGGCCGTTGGATGTCGGCCTGTTTCAAAGGGAAAGGAGGAGAGGGACGGCACTCTTCATTTCTCCCTTTCCCCCTTTACTTGCGTCAGTCGCGCTTCGCGCTCGTGTCTCCCTTTCTCCCTCTCGTTATTGTGCTTTTGGCCGTGATGGCTGCGCCGGCAGCGCTGGCCCAACGCGTGGATGTGATCTCGCCTACCGGGCGATGGGTGGATGATCTGGTGACCGACCGGGCGGATATGCTCTCGCCCTCCGAAGAGCAAGCCTTGACGCAAAGCCTGCGTTTTTATGCCGATAGCACCTCTACACAGATCGTCATCGTGACGCTGCAGGACCTGGAGGGGGCCGACATCGCGGTGTATGCCACCGAGTTAGGCCAGAAGTGGGGGGTGGGGCAGCAAGGCAAGGATAACGGCGTCGTCATCCTGGTCTCGCGGGCCGACCGCGAGGTCTTCATCGCCACGGGCTTTGGGCTCGAAGGCGCCATCCCCGACGCCGTCGCCGGGCGCATCGTGCGCGAGATTGTGGTGCCCAATTTCAAGCAAGAGCGTTTCTACGCCGGCCTTGCCGGTGCCGTCGATGCGTTGATTCTGGCGGCGGCGGGCGAGTTTACTGCCGAGTCGCCCCCGCCTGCCCATGCGCCTCCGAATCAAGAGGAAGATATTTTTGGGCTGCTCTTCGTCATTTTCATCATCGTCATGTTCATCATCTCGGCGCTAGGCCGTCGCGGCGGTGGCCGCGGCGGTGGGCGGCGCTACCGGAGTCGTGGTGGTGGTCCTCCTGTCATCCTCTGGGGCGGCGTCTGGGGTAGCGGCGGTGGAGGCGGCGGCTTCGGCGGTGGTGGTTTTGGCGGCGGCGGCTTCGGCGGTGGCGGTTTTGGCGGCGGCGGCGCCGGTGGAAGCTGGTAGTTTTTGGTTTCTAATTACGTCGAAATAAATCTTATCTGCTTTGCCCTCCTTAAGCCGTCACTGGTCACTAGTCATTGGTCACTGGGGGAGTCAAAAAACCAGTGACTAGTGACCCATGACCAGTGACCCATGTCCTCTGATCGTTAGATAAAAGGAACAGGATTTATTTCGACGTAACCAGAAGCCAAAAACCCGAAAACTATGACCGAGGACCGTCTTGCCTTGTTGCTCGAATTCTATGAGCAAGACCCCGACGACGCATTCACGCGGTTTGCCATCGCCAAAGAATATCTCAAACGCGATGAGCCGGAGCAGGCCCTGGCGTTTTACGAAAAGCTCGCCGCCGATCAACCTGACTACACCGGCACGTATTATCATCTCGGCAAGCTCTACGAGACGCTCGGGCGCAAGGCCGAGGCGGTGGCTACGTATCAAAAAGGCATCGAAGCGGCGCGGCGGCAGCGGCATCTCAAAGATTTGTCGGAGCTTCAGGATGCACTCTTGCAGGCGCAAGGCATCGGTTTTGATGAGTGAGTCAGAACCCCTGCGTTGTCGGGTGGTTTAAGGATTAGTATCTACCTGGAAATGCTTAGTTTTCATGTAGGTATTTCTCGCGAAAATCAACGCATTTTTACATAGAAGAGCCATGCTTAACAGTGTTCGTACGGCAGCCTTGATGGCTGTGTTGATCGTGTTGTTTGCCCTGGTGGGCCGCGCGCTCGCCGGGCCGAACGGCATGCTGATCGCCTTCGGCGTAGCCGTGGCGATGAACTTTGCCGGGTACTGGTTCAGCGATAAGATTGTCCTGCGGATGTACCGGGCGCAGGAGGTAGGCCGGGCGCAAGCCCCGGAACTCTACGACATGGTAGATCGGTTGCGGCAGCAGGCTGGCTTGCCCATGCCCAGGGTCTTCGTCATCCCGTCGGAACAGCCCAATGCTTTTGCTACGGGACGCAATCCTTCCCACGCTGCCGTGGCGGTGACCAACGGCATCGCGCGGATGCTGAGCCGGGATGAATTGGAGGGCGTGATTGCCCACGAGTTGGCCCATGTCAAAAACCGCGACATTCTAACGTCGTCGGTGGCGGCCACCATCGCGGCGGCTATTACGTTGTTGGCGCGTTTTGGATTATTTTTCGGCGGCGGACGGGATCGGGGCAATCTCATCGGGACGCTGTTGATGTTAATCCTGGCGCCGTTGGCGGCGGTGATGGTTCAGATGGCCATCTCGCGGTCGCGCGAGTTTGTGGCCGACCGCGACGGGGCGCGCATCAGCGGCAAACCCTGGGCGCTGGCCGACGCGCTGGCCCGGCTCCAGAGCGGGGCGGCGCACATCCCGATGGAGGCCAATCCCAGCACCGCGCACATGTTCATTGTCAACCCGTTTGCCGGAGCGATGAGCGGATTGCGCAACCTCTTTTCCACCCATCCGCCCACCGAAGAGCGCATCGAGCGGCTGCGCGCCATGACGCCGTCTCGCTGACCGGAGCGTCAATTAGAGCGGTTTTACTTCGTCAGTTGCTCCGCTCGTGTCGTGTCAGTTGTGTGTATGCCTTTGGCTGTGAGAGGGAGAGAGGGAGAAAGGGGGAGAGGGAGAAAAAGTGCTTTGATCCCCCTTTCCCCCTCTCTCCCTTTCTCCCTCTCCATCTTGAGAGCTTGCAGCCAACTGAAATACGCTCTAAGGGCTGTCTCCAACGATGTGTTAGAGCGCCGGGCCTGGCTTCAGGTTCGGTGCTCCTTCATTTAGGGAAAAATTCGCACGAAAAAAACGACGAAAACAGGGGAATAAAAAAACGAATTTTGAAAAATTCTACGTTCTCTAATTTGCTGGCGGCGACCATTTTTAGCAATTGCTTCTTTTCGAAAGTACTACCCTATGGCAAACTGGCTACGCCATCATATCTGGCAACTCGGTTTAGGCGTGCTTGTGCTGGCCGGCTTCGTCGTGGGGCTTCTTGTGATTCGCAACACCCCGTTGGAAGCCAATCCGGGCATGCCGGAGGATCAACGGGCGTTCTGGCGCTGGGTAGGCACCATCAATCAAGGCGCCGATGCCGCGTTGGAATCCGGCCTGTCTTTGCTCGAAGCGCATCCTCACCTGCCCTTGCTCTACCTGCGTCTGGCCGACGTATGCCGGGACGCCGGAGCCCTCGACACCTGCCGCGAGGCGCTCGGCGCCATCGACCCGCCCGACGCGCAGACACGCCTCTACCGCGAGGCGGCGCTGGCTCGTATGCTGGGGCCGGACCTCACCGACGAGGCCGTCCGCCGGTGGCAGCAGGTGGCCCAGGACCCGGCGCTCGATCTGGGCCTGGCGCGGCTGGTCGTAGAACGGGGGTTCCAGGCTAAACAACCTGCGTGGTTTACGGAGATCGAACAGGGATGGAAAGAGCGGTTCGAGGAAGATTCCACGGCTATCGGGGTCGGGTTTGGGTTGGGCTATGCTGCCGTGCGGCGTTCGCAGTGGAGCATCGGCGAACACCTGCTGGGCCAGGTAGTGGCGCAGGCGCCGGAGAGGCCGGAGGTGTACCGTGAACTCGGGCGCATCTACTTCTTCACCCGCCAGACAGACAAGCTCATCGCGGTGCTGGAAGACGGCATCGACGCTGCTGTAGCAGCGCACAACCTCGAACAGGAACTGGCGCTGCAGGGCAATCTCGGCTGGACCCTTGCGACCAACAACGGAGACCTGGACAAGGCCGAAGAGTCGATCAAAGAGGCCATCGAGCAGAGCCGGGCGCTGGCGCAAGGAGCCACCGAAAGCATCAACCATCAGCGGTTGGCTTATATCTACCTGGTGCAGCATCGCTACGATGAAGCGCTGGCGGCCGTCGATTCGGCGGAGGTGTTGTATCTCCGGCACCGCCCGACGCGGTATGCGGAGGTCTTGACCCGGCGTGGCACCGTGCTTACACGCATGTATCGCTTCAGCGATGCTGAGGCTGTGTTGGGCCAGGCCATTGCTGAGGCTGAGCGCCAGGGGCGTCGCACCAGCAAGGTGGAAGGCCTGGTATCGCTGGCGGAACTTCAAAACAGAATGGGCCGGTTCATTGCCTCGCGAGAATCGGCGCTGGAGGCTCTGGCGATAGCCGAGCAAGATCGTTTGAAAGATCATGAGATCGCTACCCTCTCGATTCTCGGTCGGGTAGAACGGCGCCTGGGCAATTTCGAAGCGGCCATCGCTTACTACGAACGGGGGCTTGAACTGGTGCAGGAGACTAAGAGAAAAGTGCGTTTTCAGGCACTGACGACCCAACTAGGCCGGGTGTGGCTAGACCTTCAAGACGCCAACGCCGCGAAAGAGTATTTCGAAATGATGCTCACCGACCTTGCGCAAGAGGGGAAGCCGTTCTCTTTAGCAACGGCCTATGAAGGCTTAGGACGCACCTATTATCAGTTTAATAATTACACCGAGACCCTTCGGTACTTCGATCTGGCTTTGGCGCAACTGACAGACCAGGAAATCCACCAAAATAAGACCCATAAGATTCTTATTGCTAAAGCCGCTGCGTTGATCGCTGCAGGATCGCTAGAGGAAGCCATCACGGTCTTGAGCGACGTACGCAAGGTCGTTCGGAATAAAAGCCTGGCGTATGAGACCGAAGCCTGGCTCGGTGTAGCGTATTTAGATCAGGGAGCCTATGAAGACGCGCTCCGCCACTATCAACAGGCCGAAGTAGCCGGGCGGGAGTTGCCCAACCCGGTCATTTATTGGGCGGTGATGTATGGCAAGGCGCGGACCTTCGCCCGGCTGGGGCGTCTGCGTGAGGCCGAGGCTGCTTTCCACAAAGCGATCGACCTGATCGAAGCCCTTCGCGAAAATCTTGATTCCTCCACCAACCGCGCGTATTTCGTTCAGGATAAGGTGCGGGTTTACGAGGCGTTTGCCACGTTTTTGGAAGAACAAGGACGCAGCGAAGAGGCCCTCTATTACACCGAACGGGCGCGCAGCCGGAGCCTGCTCGATCTGCTCTATACCACGCAGCAAGGACAAGCCATCGACCCGAATCAGTCGACGGATCGGCTCATTGAGATGAACCGGCGGATGCAGGCCATCAATGAGGTGTTTGCCGAACAAGATCTGGGCGCCGGCGGCGAGGCGGAGACCTACACGGCTACACGGATGGCGCAACTGCGCCGGGAATATGCCCGCTCCGACTCGATCTACCGGCAACTACGGGGCGATCTGGCTTCCGAAAAACGCATCTACACCTTCGACCCGCTGCGCTCCGACGCCATCCGCGCCATGCTGGCGGGCAACGAGGCGCTCATCGTCTATGACCTGCGCGCTGCCCGGCAAGAGACCGCCGCCTCGGTGGCCTACGTCGTGCTCTCAGACACCGTGCTTACCCGCCGGTTAGAGGTTCGCGCCGGCGAGATGGCCGAGTCCGTCCGTTTTTTTCGGGATTATCTTAATCAGACCGACGGAGAGACCACCACGCGCTGGGAGCCGTCGAGCCGGCGGCTGCATCGAGAGTTGCTCGCGCCGGTGCTCGAAGCGCTGCCCGCTTCGGTGACGCATTTGAATCTCGTTCCGGAGGGCGTGCTCCATTACCTGCCGTTTGCTGCGCTTATGGATGCAGACGGCCGTTTTCTGATAGAGCGCTATACGCTCTCCGTGGCCCCGTCGGCCAGTATTTTGAAGTTAAGCCGCGATCGGAACCCGAGGCGTTGGCGCTCCATGTTGCTCTTCGCGAATCCCAATGGACGCCTGCCCGGATCGGAAAAAGAAGTGCAGGCTATCGCCTCTGCCGGATCGGCCAAGCGTCGTCATCCCTTGATTGGTCCGGACGTGACCCAGGCCAATCTGGAGCAAAATGCCGGGGACTATGACATCTTGCACTTTGCCACCCATGGCCGGTTTGTCGCCCGAAATCCCTGGCGTTCGCATCTCGAACTCCACGGAGACGATGTGCTGAGCGTAGAGGAAATCGGCCAGTTAGATCTTGATGCCTACCTCGTTACGCTGAGTGCTTGCGAATCGGCGCTCAGCGGCGGTCTGCTCGCCGACGTGCCCAACGGCGATGAATGGGTTGGGCTCAACCAGGCCTTTCTCGCTGCCGGCACGCCCACCGTCATGGCGAGCCTCTGGCCCATCGACGATCTGGTCAGTAGCGATTTTATGATTCAATTCTACGAAGCGCTCGGCCCGAAAGGGAAGGCCCACGCTCTGGCGACGGTACAGCGGCACTTCATCGAAAATCCTCGCACGAAGCATCCCTTCTACTGGGCACCCTTCTCCCTGATTGGGGATCCCTTATAAGGGAGACTTGGCGCCGCTGCGTGTACGTGGAAGGGGATGCTCCTTTCGGGTTTCCTGTCCGGAAAGCGCATTAAGTGATCCTCCGCCCCGCCGATAATAGCAACTATGTTTTCGCCGGGGCTCTGAATGATCGCCACATGCGCGCGTCCGAACGCCGGGAAAACGCTCCATGGATTCTGTGCTGGATGGATGTTGAGGAGTACGTGAAGGGGGAATCCGGGGCTGTCCCAAAAGTGCATCACTTCCGTGTCGGTCAGGCAGTTCTTCAGTAGAAGGGACGCTCCCGTGCAAGGTACGAGTACAGAACTCCCACCAACCTAACACGGGGTAACCATGCACGCGAACATCAACGTCCTGATCAAGCAACTGAGCGCGCTGGCGCTATTCTTTGTTCTCATCACCGCTGCGCCGAGCTGGGCTCAGGAGGCCAGCCGGATTCAAGAACGCCCGCTTCATATAACCGCCCTGCAACAACTCAACCAGCCGGTCTTGCGCGGCGCCATCCAGCAGTCTCTGGCAAACGCCATTGCCAACAGCTTCAACGACGGCACGGATCCTGAATCCGTTGTTGTTCCCGTTGGCGGCACCGCCAATGCAGACGCCGAGGCATACAATACCACCGGCGAAGACCCGCCCGCGCCGCTCAACGGTGGAGGAGAAGACGACGGCAACAACTCCCCCCCGCCCGATTCGGATTATGACCGGGTGGTGCACGATTACGCCGCCGCAGGCATCGCCGGGGTGGCGCAAGAGCAGGGCCAGGAAGCGGCTATCGGCAACTATCCCAACCCGTTCAACCCGGAGACGACGATCCGCTTCGACGTCCGCGCGCCGCAGCAGGTGCGTCTAGAAGTCTTCAACGCGCTCGGCCAGCGGGTGCAGGTGCTCGTCGACGGCTGGGTCGAAGCCGGGGTGCATGAGGCGCGCTTCGAGGCCCACACCCTGCCCAGCGGCACCTACTTCTCGCGGCTGATTACCGAAGCCGGCGTCTTTACCAGCACCATGGTGCTGGCGCGGTAACTCCATTTCGACAACGCTTTGACGTGGTTTCTGGTGTAGCCGGTGCGCTGAAGCCGGCTGCACGTAGGTGAACTATAGCGTTTAAGGAGGTGACCATTATGAGTGAGCCCTCGGATCCTCTACGTCGAATCGAGGTGATCGCCATCGTCGTTATGGCCATAGCCTCTGTGGTGATTGCAATCGCTGCCCTGGCGTAGCGACAATGTGAAAGGGGACGCTGCCCGCAGGCAGCGTCCCCTTTTCGATTAAAACGGCCTGTGCGCCGTCGCGTCTATGTTGATCCCTTAACGGCGCCAGCTATTGAAAGGCCGCTTCGGTAAGGGGAATCGAATCATCTCCATGGTACTTCCGTGGTTTTGGGTTAAACAGCAAAACATCGCCTGATCCACGGATGGCAGACCGGCTGTCGTCATTCGTCGATCAAACGGCGCCCTACTACGAGTCCTGGGTTCAAAGGTTGTAGGCGCCGTATGAAGTTTGTGTGCGCCGTAGCGCACAAGAGCCTCTCACGGCCAGGAAAACCATTCGTACGGGATGTCATTTTCGCTCGCAAAGTCTCGAAACCGCGATACCGCTGAAGAGTCGTTGCCAAACAGCACGGCGATCAAAGCGAGGAGGAGATGGTCTTTGTCTCGTTTAAACCACTTGTAGGGGACGTTCTTCTGCCGGGCGAGGTCTTGTAACTGCGATTCCGTCGCGGCGTCGTCGCTAAACGCTGCGGCTTTCAAGGCCAGCAACAACCGCTCTTTGTGAGGCCGCCGTATCGTTACGATGTATTCGTAATCGTCGTGGCCCCACCATTTTTTCGGGGCTTCGCCGATGTCGTGGCCGCCCACTTCGAGGTCGCCGTTGCCTTTCACCTCGGCGTCGATGTGGACCCGCGTGGCCCCCTCTTGCTTGTAGAGTGTGATCCGCATGGTCACTCTGCGACGGCGGCAATGGCCTGGACTTCGATCTGATAGCCGTAGTGCAAGTCTCGCGTGGGCACGACGGCGCGGGCGGGCCGGTGCTCGCCCATCACCCGCGCATAGACGGTGTTGATCCGGCCCCACAGGCTGATGTCCGAGACGTAGATCGTCATCTGCACCACCTGGCCGAGGCTGCTGCCGGCAGCTTTCAGGATTTCGCCGACGTTGCGCAAGACCTGCTCGGTCTGTTCTTCGATAGGCCCTATGTGGTGCTCGGGCCGTGCCGGATCGATGGGCAACTGCCCCGCGACGTAGACCATGCCGCCGTGGGCGATGGCCTGGGAATAATGCCCGGCGGGCGCCGGCGCCTTCAAAGTCTGGATCGTTTTCATCAGCCGCTGTTTCGGTCGTAAGGGATGATCTTGTCCCATTCGTTGGCCGTAGAGCGGGCCACAAAGGCCACGACGGGCTCGGTGTCGCTGAGGTTAAAAACCTCGTGCGGCACGCCGGGTTCGGTGTAGATGAAATCGCCCGCTTCGTTATCGACGACCCTGGTCAGGCCGGGGCCGTATTCGTGGCGGACGCGGCCCGAAATGATGTAAAGCATCACCTCGAAGCCGTCGTGGATGTGCGCCTTGGCCACGCCGCCGGGCGGGATCGTCGCGATGTTGATCGACAATTCTTTCGCCCCCACGTTTTTGGCCGACAGGCCTTCTTTGTAATGGATCCCGTTCCAATGGCGGATGTCTCCGCCGCCGCGAATGACGGTGATTCCGTCGAGGTCTTCGACCTGCGATTTGAATTCCTCTGCCATGAGTTTTCCTCCGCTGATAAGCTTGCCGGGTGCGATGCGTTTAAAAAATCCCGCTCTACCCTTTTCTCGTTCCCACGCTCCTGCGTGGGAATGCAGAATCAGGACGCTCCTGCGTCCGATGGGCGACGCAGGAGCGTCGCGGTCTACACTCCCACGGTCCTCCGTGGGAGCGAGAAGGGGTGGGAGGTTTTTTTGAGACGCTTCAGTAATATAAGCGATCTCCCCCCATCCTAAATCCCCCAAAAATCAAGAAGCCTTCGCAGCCACGACGTTGCCGCGCGTTTTCGCGCAATCAGGTCATCGTCCAGGGTGAGCGCGGCGACGTCTGTGTCGAAGAGTTTGATGCGGTTTTCGAAGCGGTTTTTTTCGATGAGCGAGGTGAGATGATCAGTAAAATTGTTGATTTCCTGCGTTTCCATCTTCATCCACTTTTTCTTGTTGGCTTCCCGCGATCCGCCCAGCGTGTCGTTGATAATCGGTTCGGTCGTCGCGAGGATGCGGGGGATGTCGAACAGGACCTTTTCCTCGTTTTCGTCGGGGAGGGTTTTGACGAGGATGGTTCTTTTTCCGGAAGGCGTCTCCACGGCTATTTCGTCCAGCGGATGCCCGCGACGTTGGAAATCCTGCTTGATGATATCGAGGTGCTGGTTCGAGGCTTCGTGAAGCGACGGCGGAATCCGGATAAACACTTTTTCGACGGGGCGTCCGTCTACCCGCAACGGCTCGGCAGCGGCGAGCACGGTGTGCAGGGGCACGATGTAATTGTTGAAATAGCTGTACGCAAACGCGAGCGCCGGGGAAAACTTAAGCTGTTTTTTGAACGCCCGGCGGTAAAAGAAAGTCAGCACCGCCAGCACCGAGGGAAAACCCAGCGTCCCCAGCGTGCCGAGAAGGTCGAAGAGGGCATCGAGGTTCATGGCAGTCTATGCAGGTGAGAAAAAGGTATGCGGCAACTTCTGATTGAAAACGTCGAAAAAACAGACACACGCTGCGCTTTCTCGTGCGGTTGGTCATCGACCACCCCGTCCTTCGGACACCCCTCCTGTCCAGGAGGGGAATTTCTCGTTTCTGCGTTTTTCACCCACTTAGAATTCCATCAACGCTTGCGAAACGTCATGGCATTGCCGCTGGGAAAGTAGATGGTGAGGTTTTCGCCGTCGAGGTCGATGGTGCAGGGTTCGGTGGCGGCATCGGCGGCGTCGTGGATCTCCATGCGCAAGGCGCTTTCGGTCAGGCCGTCGGCGGCTTCGCCGGCAGAGAGATGATAGCGATGCGTGAAGGTGAGGCTGTCGCCATCGAGCGTGTAGGTGCCGCCTTCGCCGGAGCCGCGCGTGGGCTCTCCGTCGTCATCCAGCACGAAAAACAACACCGTCCAATCGTTCTCGGCGAAGAAGATCTGGCCGGTGACGGCGAGTTCGCCGCCGTCTTTGATCAGGTAGCGTTCCGGCTGCCAGGCGCCGTGCAACGCCGGTTTTTGCGCTTCTGAGGATCGGCAGGCAAGCGCGACGAACGCGAGCATCGCTATAAGAAACATCGAGGTTTGCATGGTACACCTCCGGGAGATCGTGGAGCGAAAAGGGGCACGCGGCGTGCTACCACGCCACCGAGAAAGAAAGCTTCAGGATGTGATGGGTATCCTCGGCGGTCAGCAGGAGCGGCTCGCCGGTTTCCGGGTCGAGCAGAGGCAGCAGCGTGCGCGGCGGGGCGTGGTCGTAGAGCAGCCGGTACGTGAGCCGGGCGCTCACGCTGCCCTTTTGAAGAAAGCTACTGCCGATCCGCACCGTCAGCGTATTGATCCAATCGACACGAACGTTGGCGCGCTGGTCGATGCCGTCGGGATCGGTGCGGGCGACGTCCTCCTGCCAGTCCCAGGGCATCGGAAATTTAAAGTAAGGCCGTAGGTCGAAGCGCAAGCGATCCGAGGGGCGAAAGGTGAACGTCGGGCGGATTTCCCATCGGAAAGCCTGCTGCCCCGGCAGCGATTGGCTGAAAAACTGCTTCGTATCCTGATCGTCAACCACCAGCGTGTCGCCGACGGTTGCTTTTTCCAGTTCGCCGAAGATGCCCAGGAGCAGCCCGACGCGGAGCCGCCCGTACCGCTTTTGCGTGGCTTGCTGCGCTTCGTGCTGGAATTTGGCTAGGGCTTTCAGGTCGGCCTTTGTCTTTCTGATCAAGTCGATGAGTGCTGCGTCCGTCAGGCTGGTGGTGTCGGCAGATTGGGCGCGGCCCAGGCATTGATACCAGTCGCGCGTCGCCTCATCGATTTCCGCCAGCATGGAATCGACGGGTGCCTCGTCCGCCGCCATCGCGTCGATCTGGCCGGCCAGGTCGTAGGCAGCGTTCATATCGAAAGCGTTCATCGTAGCCTTGGGCCCCTGGCCGCTCGCGGTATACCCGCTATAATGCTGAAAAATGACGCCGCCGCCCACCTCGTAGCGCTGATCGATGCCGAGAAAGTTGTCGGTGTAGCGTTCTGCGAAGAAGTAGTTTTCGAAGCCCAGGCTCTGGTGATGGTCATATGAAATGCTCAGTTCCGATACTTCTTCTTCGAACGTAGAGCCTCGGAGGGTGACGCCGATGTTGGTCGAGAATTGGATCTGGCTTGGATAGTTGCCCCGGCTCAGCGAGGCGCCCGCGCCGAAACGGTAGCGTGTGTTATCGCCGGCCTCGTCCGAGTTAAAAGAAAACGAACTGCTGCCCCGCAGTTGCGTCTGGAACACGTTCTCTGCCTGGAGGGCCTGAAGCACCGTCCAGAAATCCTGGGTGGTGATCTTGCACGCCGGGTCGTCGGTGAGTTGACCGACGAGGTCCGGATCTAATCGTTTGTAGGTATTCGAAAGCGTGTTGAGGTTTTGCGCACCGGCCGGATGAACGAGGAGGACGCAAAGCGTACACAGCAAAGGAAAGACTGCGGTTTGAAATCGAATCATAACAACATCTGCGGGATAAGGGGCGATAACGAGAAAGATGCCGAGGCGCCGTAAAGATACACGTTCAGTTATTTAATTTAATCAATCCACCACGCCGAGCAGATCCGTCAACACCCACCAGATGCCCACGAGCAGGATGGCGCCGGGGATAACGAAGCGCAGCCAGTAGTAGAGCCAGACAGGCGGCGCGTCGTCGCCTTCGGCGGTCAGTTCTTTCAACGCTTCTGATCGTTGGACGGCCCAGGCCACGGTGAGCACCGAGAGCAGCGCCCCCAGCGTCTGCATCCCCGACCCGAACGTCAGGTCCCACGGCACGAAGATCGCCATGTTGATCATTGGCGGCAAGGCAATGGCAAAGACGATGGCGGCCATCAGCCAGACGGCTGGCGTGCGGCCCAGGCGGGTGTTGTCGGTCAGGCCGGCTACGAGCACTTCGAAGGCGGCTACGTCG
This sequence comes from Rhodothermales bacterium, assembly GCA_028278205.1. GTDB lineage: Bacteria > Bacteroidota > Rhodothermia > Rhodothermales > Bin80 > JANQES01. The sequence goes on along the minus strand of JANQES010000044.1, from coordinate 14,315 downwards.
GAGAGGTAGGCGGCGCCGAAGAGGGCCAGGAAGAACAACAGCGCAAAAAGCCCGCCTGCCGGAATCTGGCCGAAGACCTCCGGCAGCGTCGCAAAGATCAAGCCCGGCCCGCTGGCCGGCTCCAGGCCGAGGGCAAAGACCGCCGGAAAGATGGCAAACCCGGCCAGCAAGCCCGCGATGACGTCGCCGGAGGCCGTCCAGACGGCGTTGCGGCGCAGGTCGTCTTGCGGGTTGAGGTACGAGCCGTAGACCACCATGAAGGTGCCGCCGAGCGAGAGGCTGAAGATAGCCTGCCCCAGCGCCCCCAGCATCACCCCGCCGCTGAAGGCGCTCAGGTCGAATTTCAGGATGAACCACTGCACGCCCGCGCCGGCTCCCGGCAGCGTCACCGAGCGGAAGATGACCAGCAGCAGCAACGTCAAGAGCGCCGGCACGATGATTTTGCTGACGCGCTCGATGCCGGAGCGCAACCCTTTCAGCAGCACCGCCACGCAGGCCAGGATCACCAGGCCCGTGCAGGCGGTCTGCAACAAAAAAGACCGCGCCACAAACCCGTCGTCCGGCGGCAGAATCGCCGAGGATTCCCAGGCGAAGCCGAGCGCCTGGGCCAGCCCGCCGAGGGCATAGTAGAGCACCCAGCCCAGGGCGTTGGTGTAATACCCCGTGGCCGCCGTGACGACGAAAAAGAAAAACCACCCCACCGCGCGGCCTCCGGGCAAGCCGGCCCGCGCAAACGCGCCCACCGGCCCCCGCCGCGTCATCCGCCCCAACGACCACTCCGCCATCAACGCCGGGATGCCCACCACGCCGACCATCAGCACGTAGAAAACCACGAACGGCGCCCCGCCAAACTCCCCCACCATGTACGGAAACCGCCACACATTACCCAGCCCCACCGCCACGCCGATCATCGTCATCAGCAAGCCGAACCGGGAGGCGAAGGTTTCGCGGGATGTTTTCAAGGGGCTCCGGCGTTTTGCTTAATTGTGCAGCGTGATGCTACTGCGTACTTCGTACTGCGTAAGGGTGTCTTCGTTTTCAGAATACGCAGTACGAAATACGCAATATGCATCACGTTTTACGCTCTAAAACCTCAACCAACGCATCCAGCGCCACGTCCATCTCCTCCAGCGTGTTGTAGAAATGCGGCGCCAGACGGATCACCGGGCCGCGTGCTGAGGCCAGGATGCCCCGCTCTCGCAAATGGACTTCGACGAGGTGCGAATCGCCGGGACAGACGAAGGCCGTTGAGGGTGCTTTTCGGCGGACGTCGGTCGTGCCGTGGAGGGTCAGACCGCGTGCCTGCCCGTCGTCGAGGAGGCGTTGCGAGAGCTGGTCGGTCCAGGCCTGGATGCGGGCCGGGCCGATCTCGTTGATGATCGAGAGGCCGGCGCGGGCGACGTAGGCGCTGACGACGGGCGGCGTGCCGGTGTCGAAGCGGGCTGCCGCCGGCGCCCAATCGAGCGTTTTGACGTCGAAGGCGAACGGGTTGGCGCGTCCGAACCAGCCCGTCACCGCCGGATGCAGGTGGTCGATCAATTCCCGGCGGACGTACAAAAAGGCGATGCCGGGCGTGCCCATCAGATACTTGAGCGCGCCTGCACTGAGAAAATCGACATCGAGCGCCTTGACATCGACCGGGCAGGTGCCCAGGGTTTGATAGGCATCGACGTAGAGCCAGGCGCCGTGATCATGCGCTTTGGCGGCCAGCGCGGCCAGATCTTGCTTGAAGCCGTTCTGATAATACCCGTGGCAGGCCGAGACGACCCGCGTCTGCTCGTCGATCACTCCATCGTAATCATCCAACGCGATGACGCCGTCGCGCACCGGCACCCAATCGACCGTCGTCCCATATTTCTGATGCGCCAGCCACACATGCCCGACGGTCGGAAACTCCGCCTCCGTCGCCACGATCTTATGGCGCGGTCCGGACAGGTCGAGCGCGCTTGCCAGGCTGGCCGTGGCGGCGGAAACCGACGTCGTGACGGCCACTTCATCGGGCGAAGCGTTGATGAGCCGGGCAAATTCGACTTTGGCGAGATGGACTTCCTCCATCCACCGCTCCCAGTCCATCCCGTCCCGATTCCACGAATCGAGATACGCCTCGGCAGCCGCCCGCGTCCGGTGCGTCTGCGGCGTCTGCGAGCAGTTGTTGAGCGGAATAAACCGGTCGAGCAACGGGATCTGCCGCCGCCAACCTGCGAGGTCGTAGGCGGGAGCAGCGACGGTTTCGGGATGGGCGGAGGTGTTCACAGTGCTCGTCCGGGTTGATGGCGCAGGGGTCTATCTGCGTTCAGACATGACTGTATTGCACCGAGATGGTATTGCCGTCTGTTTCAACGATAATGTGGTAATGTTCGTCCGTCCGGTAGTACGTTTCTCCGCGATTATTCAACTCATCGATGACTTCCTGGTCGGGGTGGGAGAAGGGGCGGATATGGCTGCTAATAGCCAGTTCGGCCTGGCCGTTGAGTCGAGTCAGCCACGGTGTTTGATGGTTGTGGAAGACGCCGTCTTCGGAGCCGTGGTGCGGCACTTTAAAAAAACGCGTGTTTGCGGGGATCTGGGCTGAAATCTGCGCCCACACATCGGCCTCGGCATCGGCGGTCAGGACAAAGCATACGTTGCCCAGCGTCAGCGTCAGCACGACGGAGTTGTTGTTTTCGTTCGAACTGATCTGATTGTGATTGGGCCAAAGGGCCGCCATCGCTACATCCCCGAAGTTGGGGAAATTTTTGGTGTTGTCGATAGCCTGATGGTGAGCCACGCGCGTTGACCGGTTGGCGTATCGGATTAAATCAGTATAGAAAACGGGGTTTTTATTCGACTTGGGATACCAGAACTGCTGGGTCCGGAAATCTCTGAGGATGGCTTTGAGCCCCTGGCCGTGATCGGCGTGGGCATGCGATAACAAAACCCAGTCAAAGAGGTGGGTCGTCGTCGGAAAGCGAATTCCCTTGCGCTCAAAGAAGCGCTTCAAGTAGATGTAGGACGAACGATTGTTCTTCGTGTCGTTGGAGTCGATCAGCGCATAGTGCTCATTTCCCGCATTGTCGATAGACTCCAGCAGCAGGGAGTCGCCCCAGCCTACATCGATTAAGGTGACGCGTAGGGTGCTCATGGCGTTGGCGTGTCTGCGAAGGCCGTCCTCTCACTCAGTCCAACTGAGTTCATAGGTGGCGTTCTTCGGGTAGATTTCGAAGGCGGTGTCGATTTCTTGCTGGTGCCAGGCTTTGAATGCTTCTGTTTCCGATTCGGAGAAGACCACCGGGGTATCTAACTCACGGCATCGTTCCAGGAAGTATTCTTTATCGATTTGCCCGTCACGAAAGCGATATGCCTCGAGAAATAGTTCATATCGTATACGGTAGGTATCGCCGGGAGACACTTCGGAATCCTGGCCCTCGAGGAGGAAATTGGGCAGCCAGATATCATCGATGTTGATGTTCAGGCCGGCTTCCTCTGTTTGATGGAACAGGTCCTCGATAAGCTCCGGCGCGTCGAAGAGCTGCGCGTCGAAGGGTTTTTGCACGATGCCCTCGAAGCCCAGCAAGAAAAGATTCAAGAACTCGTCGCTGTCCCTGAAGAATTTGCCTCTCGCGGGTTCGTCGCGTTCCAGCGTGAGGTAATTGCATCGTGTCATCAGGAAGTCGGGATTCTTCTTCATCGAATCGACGAAGATGGGAATGCCTCCCCTGGGTGGATCTGTTTGGAGCGATACGTAGAGACGCATGATAACAGGCTTTGTGTGAAGAGGGATACGAGTCAGGCCGGCGCTATCGCCAGCACCCGCAGCGGGCTGCCGCTGCCGTCGACGATCTTGAGCGGGGCGGCGATGACGACGGCGCCGGTGGGCGGGAGTTGATCCAGGTTGCAGAGGCTCGCCAGGCCGAACTTGTCGGCGCCGTGCATGATAGTGTGGTTGGGGAAGGGCGGATCGAAGCCGCCGGCCTGCCCGGCATCAGTGCCGACGGTCTCGACGCCGACGCCCACCACGTCGCGCTCGCGCGCCAGGAATTCGGACGCTTCTTGGTGGAAGCCGGGGCTGTGCGGGCCGTCGTCGGCGACGTTGAGGAAGGCTTCGGCGCCCCGGCGTTTGCTCCAGCCCGTCTGCAACAGCACCCAGGCACCCGCCGGGATCCGGCCATGCTCGGCTTCCCAGGCCAGAATCCCCGCTTTGGTCAGCAAGAAATCCGGATCGGCCTCCACGTCAGCCGTCACGTCGATCACACAGGCCGGCCCGACGAACCGGTGCGCGGGGATCGTGTCGCAGGTGTTGTTGGGGAAGTCTTTGCCGGTGATCCAGTGTACCGGCGCGTCGAAGTGGGTGCCGGTGTGCTCGCCCATCGAGATGGTGTTCCAGTACCAGCCCGGCCCCTTTTCGTCGTAGCGCGAGATAACCTCCATCGTCACGCCGGGCGACGAGGCAAAGATAGGCGGCAGGCCGATCACCGGCGTCTCCGGCCCCAACGGCTGCGTCAAATCGACGACTTTCAGGGTGCCGGCGTTGAGTTCTTCGACGAGTTGGGTGAGTATCGTTGACATAGGATTACCTCACGGTTCACGCTCTAAAGCGCGTTGAAATTCGAAGCGATTCTCCAGCATGTGGCAGCCGATGAAAAAGCTCGGCGGCAGCACCGGCTCGACCTTGGCGACGAGCGTGGCGAGTTCGCGGGCAGCCAGGGCATCGCGGAAGGCATCTCGGAACGAGTCGATGTCGGTGCAGGTGGCGGTACGCGGGATGCCGGCGGCAGCAGCGATGCCGGCGAGGTCGGCGCCCTCGGCAGTGGCGGTCTTAAAACTGACGCCCACCGAAAGCAGCACTTCGTTATCGAAGACGACGTGGATCAGGTTGGACGGGCGGTAGCGGGCCATCGTCGTGAGCCCGCCCAGGTTCATCAACGTCGAGCCGTCGCCGTCGAGGACGACCACCTGGAGGTCCGGACGGCTCAGCGCGATGCCCAGACCCATCGACGAGGCCAGGCCCATTGCGTGTTCGAGGTAGAAGAAGTTGGGCCGGTGGCCGCAGGCGTAGAGTTCCGCCGCCGTCGCCCCCATGATGGTGACCACCGCGCACTCTTTCAAGTCGGGATAGATCGCCTTGATGGCGTTGAGGCGAAGCATGAGGTATGTCGTTTAGTACAACGGTCTAATGAAACGTGAAACGTGAGGATGCTTGCCTCGGCGTTTCTAAGGGCACCCTCACGTTTCACGTTACTCCATCATCAAGTCGCGGCCCAGGAGCAGGGCTACGGGGCGTAGCGAGGCCCCGGCCAGCGTCTGGGCTTTGCGGATTTTGGGAAGCACCTCCGCCGGATCGTCGAGGCGTTCGTAGGGGATGCGCAGCGCCGAGAGCACAGCTTCGGTGACGAGGCCGCCTTCGGTCTGCCACGGATGCTCCTCGCCGAACGTACCCCGGTAGCTGATCAGCATCAGCAGCGGAATCCGGTAAAGCTGCGCCAGCGACACGATGCCGTTGACGCTCGCCAGAAACCCGTGATTCTGCATCAACAACGCCGATTTGACACCCGCCAGATGCGCCCCCGCCGAGATGCCGATGCCTTCCTCTTCCTTGGCCAGCCGCACGAGCGTCATCTCCGGGTCGTCGTCGGCCAGGCCCACCAGATGCACCAGCCACGTCTCCGGCAATGCCGAGACCACGCGCACGCCGCACGCCTTCAAGGCGTCGTAGATGATCTTCGAGTTGGTCGTCGAAACGGGCATTTCAAAACCTGTCGGTTTTGAAAAATTGAGGGCTACGAGGCCATCCTCAACCATTTCAAATTGTCATCCTGAACGAAGTGAAGGATCTGTCTGAAACGCGCCGTTTGAGTTATTCAGGACGGTTCCAATAAATGACAGATCCTTCGTCCCCTGGATCAAGTCTGGGATCCTCAGGATGACAAGAAAAGGTTGCCGATAGGCTCTCAGCAGTATAACGCAATCGGCGCAAAGGTGAAATGGGTTTGCTCCGGATATCTGTTGGCATACCTGCCAGGTTTTGGAAACCTGGCAGGTATGGTTTTCGCCGTTTTCAGCTTGTTTTCAACGGCTTTCTATTTCAACGCTGAATTCGCATCATTGCGCAAGGAGCATAAACGTTCACCGCTTCCAGCATTCGTAGACCTTGTTGCTCGTCGAGCCCATCGCCATGACCATGAGCATGTAGTCGAAGCCGTCGAGATTCAGCACGTAATTGACCAGATCGTCCTCGCCCGTGGCGCCCTTGGGCACGGTCATGTTCTTGCCGTCGGTGTCTTCGAGAATCCAGAACACGTCGCATTGATACGGCCCGGCGTCGGTCGTTGCGATAGCGACGCGCGCGAGATCCGCCAGATTGATCTCTTCCGGTTCTTTGTCCGGCCACGTACAGCGCACCACGTCGTCGTCTAGCTCAACGAGGATCCGCGACTCCGGAAAGAGCCGTCGCCGATGCCAGGCCGCCAACCGTTCTTGGAAGCGTTTAAGGAATCCCACCATGCGATCCATTTTTTAGAAATATCCGCCAGGATATTTCTAAGAGGTCACCGTGACTTTTTCTTGCTTTTTCTGCTTCACCTCCTTCTTTTCATCCTTCTTGCGTTCCCACGGTTTCCACTCGATGTCGCGGACGTATTTCTGGATCCAGCGGATCTCTTCGACGTCGCGGGTGCGCTGGTGGCGAGGTTCGCGGAAGCCGTGCGGCTCGCGCGGGAAGCGGATGTAGCGGACCGTTTTGCCCTGATCTTTGAGCGCCGAGTAGAACATCATGCTCTGGCCCTCGGTGTCGGTCCGGTCGTTGATGCCGTGGAGGATGATCGTCGGGGTGGTGACGTTTTTGACGTGCGTCAGGGGCGAGCGCTGGCGCCATTCGTCGGGATTGTCCCAGGGCGTGCCGCCGATGTACCAGCGGCGGACGTCGAAGTTGAAGCCGGGGCCGTACTCGGACGTCCAATCGGCCACCATCGCGCCGACGGAGGCGGCTTTGAAGCGGTCGGTCTGGGTGATGGTCCAGCCGCCGAGGATGCCGCCGTAGCTCCATCCGCGCAGGCCCAGCCGGTCCGGATCGGCAATGCCGCGCTCGATGACGTAATCGACGCCGGTCATCAGGTCCTGATAGTCGCCGCCGCCGATGTCGTTCATGTTGCCGCGCAGCAGGGCGTCGGAGTAGCCGCTGCTGCCGCGCACGTTGGGCAGCAGTTGCGCATAGCCGAGGCCGGCCCAGACGTGATATTGCGACCGGAAGTTGTTGGTGAAGACGCCCGCCGGGCCGCCGTGGATGTGCAACAAGAGCGGCAGGCGTTTGGACCCGTCGTAGCCCGGCGGCAGCATCAAAAGGCCCTCGATCTCCAGCCCGTCGCTGCTGTTCCAGCGGACCACCTCGGTGCGGGCCAGCAGCAGGCTGTCCGGCGTCACGCCGGGGTTGGCCGTCGTCAGCCGCATCGGGGCGAGATGATCGGTGGGCGAGGTGTAGAGATCCGGCGGCGTGGCGGCGTCGCTGAGGCTGAAGACCATCCGCGTGCGGTCTTTGGAAAACGAAAGTGCCCGCAGCGTGCCGGTGACGTTGGTGATCTGCGTCACGTCGCCCGATTCCACGTCGAGGCGGAAGAGGTTCGAATTGGTGCGTTGCAGGCCGGTGAAGAGGATCGATTTGCTGTCGGGCGTCCAGACGAAGCCCCGGATGTTGCCCTCGAAAGCGCCGGAGACGAGGCGATGTTGGCGCGTCTGGGCATTCATCACGTAGATCTTGGCCTGGCGCAGTTCCCACGTCTTGTCGTCCGGGGCGGTAAAGGCGAAGTGCGTGCCGTCGGGCGCCCATCGGACCTGGCTTTCGGGCGCTTCGTTCCGGGTCAGGCGGGTGAGCGTCGTGTCGGTTTCCGAGAGCGTCAGCAGGTGGATTTCGGAGAGGTTGCCCTGGTTGCGGCGGTTCTCCGTACGCGCCGTCAAGACGATGCGCTGCCCGTCTGGCGCCACGTCGAAACTGCCGATCAAGAGCGAATCTTTGAGCAGGCGGGAGGCTTTTTTGGATTTGAGATCGACCTTCCAGAGCGCGCGCCACTGGCCGGCCTGCTGCCCGTTGGGGCCTTCATCGACGAAGATGGCGTCGTCGCCGTTTTTGTGCTCTTTCTCTGTCTCCTCCGTCCGGGGAATCATGGCGCTGAAGACGAGCGCCCGCTCGTCCGCCGTCCATCGATAGCTGCCCACCGCCGTCTTGTTTTTGGTCAACTGGACGGCTTCGCCCCCGGCGGTGCGCATCACGAAAAGCTGGTTTTTCTTGTCCTTGCCCTCGCCCACAGATCGCTTGAAGGCGAGATACGCGCCGCCCGGCGAAAACTGAAAGTCGCTGCCGCCGTCTTCGCCGATGTATTGATATGCCTCGCCGCCGCCGGACGGGATCAGGTGATAGGTGTTCTTGCGCTTGTTCTTCGCCCAGTCTAACTCAGATTTTCGGTAGAAGACATGCTGCCCGTCGGGCGTCATCAACGCACTGCCGACCTGGATCATGTCGAGGCCGTCGTCGGTGGTCATCGGGCGGGGAACGGTGGTGTTCTGGGCCATCACGGAAGATGACATCAGCAAGATGAGGGCGAAGAAGCGTGAGAGGCGTTTCATGGGTGTTATAGTGTTTGGGTGTTATAGTGTTATGGTGTTTTGGTGATCGGATTGAAGGGCGGTAGCTATGCACTTTGTGGCGAGGCCCGCCCGGCGATAAATCACCGGGCTCAGTAGCACAAGGGCGCTGAAGCGCCCTTTTAGCCTCTTTGGGGCTTTAGCTGGTGAGCCTGGTCCTTCAGGGCCGGGCGGAGTCGCGGTTTCACTATAACACAAAAACACTATAACACCAAAACACTGACACGAGCGTAGCGACTGACGAAGTAAACTCAAACACTACCGCACCACTACAAGCTGCCGCGTCTGGCTAAACGAGCCGGTCTCGAATCGATAGAAATACATCCCGCTCGGCAGCCCGGCAGCGTCGAAGCGGGCTTGATGGCGGCCTCTGCCGCGCACCTCATCGACGAGCGTCCGCACCTGCCGGCCCAGCAGGTCGTAGACTGTCAGCGCGACGTGTTCGGAGGCGGGCAGGACGTATTCGATGGTCGTGAGGCGCTGGACCGGATTCGGGTAATTCTGGCTGAGGGCGAACGCAGCGGGCGGCACGTCTTCCGTGGAAGTCGCGCCGCCGAGGGTCAGCGCCACCAGTTCGGCTTTTTGCGAAGCCCCGCCGATGGGCACGACGATGAACTGTTGCCCGGCGGCCATGTAGGTCATGGGGGCGCCCGTGGCGTTGCCCGGCAGCGGGATCTGCGCCAGCTCCGTGCCGTCGTCCGGGTCGAAGACGCGCAGGAACGGATCGGCGTTGCGCGAGGCGATCTCGGAGGCCCAGCCGATGGGCGAGTTGCCCCGGCTGAGGGTGATGCCTTCCTGCGCGGCAAAGAGCAACGACTCGGTCAGCAGCGGGAAGATGCGCCGGTCCCAGCCGAGCTTTGGCAGGTTCAGATGGTTGATGGCGCTGTGGCGGCGCGGTCCTTCGCCCACCGGGCTCATCCACACATGCTCGCCGGTGTTAATGTCGATGGCGGTGATGCGGCCGTAGGGCGGCTTCATCAGATGCAAGCCCTGCGGGCCGATGGGGCCGTAGGTGAAACCGCCGGTGTAATTGTAGTGCGCGTTGTTCGTCGCGGTCTCAGTCCGGTAGATGAAGGGCGAGGTGATCGACGGCACGTAGAGGATGCCTTTCTCCGGATGCACCGCCGCGCCCGACCAACTCGCGCTGCCGGCGGCGCCGGGGATGGCGATGGCGCCGCGCCCGGACGGCGGCGTAAAGAGCGGCCCGTGGTCGTAGCGCCGGAGGATGTTCAGGGCCTGCTGCCGCAGCGATTCCGTCCAGTCGATGACGTCGTCTTCGGTCATGCCCTGGCGGTCGAACGGCGCCGGTTTGGTAGGCGCCGGCTGCGTGGGCGACGCGCGCTCGCCGGGCACTGTCGAAGCCGGCGCGGGGTGTTCTTCGATAGGCCAGACCGGCTCGCCTGTGACGCGGTCGAAGACGAAAGCAAAGCCCTGTTTGGCGACCTGCACGACGGCCTTGACCGGCTGGCCGTCCACGACGACGTCGAGGAGGTTGGGCGCGGCGGGCAGGTCGTAATCCCAGATGCCGTGGTGGACGAGTTGAAAGTGCCACACCTTCTGGCCCGTCGCCAGATCGATGGCCACGAGGCTTTCGGCGTAGAGGTTATCGCCGGGGCGGTGGCCGCCGTAATAATCGTTGCTCGGCGTGCCGACGGGCAGGTAGACCATCCCCAACTCTTCGTCGCAACTCATCGGCGGCCAGACGTTGGTGTTGCCGGTGTGTTGCCACGAGCCGTCTTCCCACGTCTCGACGCCTTTGGCCGTGCCCTGCGGGATCGACTCAAAAATCCACCGAAGCGCGCCGGTGCGGGCGTCGAAAGCCCGGACGTCGCCCGGCGGCATCGGGCTTACGGCGGGATAGTCGAGGATCGACGAGCCAGTGACGACTACGCCGTTGCACACGATGGGTGGCGAACTGACGCCATAAAAGCTGCGGCTGATGGGCCGCCGCAGGCCTTTCGTCAGGTCGATGCGGCCTTCATCGCCGAAGCGGGTGATCACCTCGCCTGTGCCCGCGTCAAGCGCAATGAGGTAGGCGTTGCCCGTGGCGATGAAGATGCGCCGGTCGTTGCCGTCTTCCCAATACGCCACGCCCCGGTGGACGAAGCCGTGGTTCGTCGGCGCACCCCAGAGGTAGATCTCCGGATCGTAGCTCCAGAGCGTCGTGCCGGTTCGGGCGTCGATGGCGACCACCTGGCTCAACGACGTGCTCGTATACAACACGCCGTCGACCATCAGCGGCGTGGCTTCGTTCTTCCACGTCCAGAGCCCGCGCGCTTTCAGAATCGCATCGTCAATCGACTCCCACCGCCACGCAATACGCAGCGTGTTGACGTTCTCCCGGTTGATCTGGTCGAGCGGGGCGAACTTGGTGCTGGCATAATCGGCGCCGTACGACCGCCACTCGCCGAGGATGTTGCCGCGTACTTTCTCCGCCGTCTGCGCCTGCCCGGCCATCGGGCCGAGCAGCATCCAGATCGCCAGGACGCCGCCGAGGCGTTTGAGGAAACCGTAGATGTGGGGCATGGCTTGCTCAGGGCTGATGATGCAATCGTTCACAATTAACGATTCACCCTTCGCCATTAGCAAGGCATTCTTTGCAACCACAGATGAACGCAGATGGACGCGGATTATCTGTGTTCATCTGCGTTCATCTGCGGTTGCAGTATCAGCGCCCATCTGCGATTGCAGTTACACCCTCAATCAGCCGCTCGATTTCCTCTTCCGTCGTATAGCAGGCGCCGCCGGCTCGCACCAGGCCTTCCACGCCCAGACGCTCGACGACCGTCATCGCGTAGAAATTGCCGTGGGAGAGGAAGAGGCCGCGCTGTGCCAGGCGGCGACTGACTTCGCGCGCCGTGTGGCCGCGCATGGTGAAGGCGACCGTCGGCGTGCGCGGCGTGTCCGGCAGCGGGCCGTAGAGCGTCACCCCGTCGATGGTGGCGAGGCCGTCCCACAGGCGCGTCACCAGCGCCGTGCCGCGTGTGTGCAGCGCCTCGAAGGTGGCTTCCAACTGCTCCCGCCGCGATGGGCCCTCGGCCAGCGACGCCAGAAAATCGACGGCAGCGGCAGAGCCGACGATGCCTTCGTGGTTTTGCGTGCCCGTCTCGACGCGGTCGGGCGCGGTGTTCGGCGCGGGCTGCACTTTCGAGACGTCGAGCGCATTGAGCAGATCGCCTCGTCCATAGAGCACGCCGGCGTGCGGGCCGTAGAATTTGTAGGCCGAGCACGCCAGAAAGTCGCACCCCATCGCCTGCACGTCTACCAGGGCATGCGGCGCGTAGTGGACGGCGTCGATAAACGAAAACGCCCCGACCTCCCGCGCCCGCTCGACGACGCGGCGGACGTCGTTGACGGTGCCGAGGGCGTTCGAGGCCGCGCCGGCAGCCACGAGCCGGGTGCGCGGGCCGAGCAGGCTTTCGAGGTGATCCCAATCGAGTTGGCCGGTCTCGGTGTTCATCCGGGCGGCGCGCACCGTCAGGCTGCGTTCGGCGGCGAGGTCGCGCCAGGGGTCGATGTTGGCGTGATGATCCAGGTCGGTGATGACAATCTCATCACCCGGACTCCAGCGGCGGCCCAGGGCGCGGGCGAGGTGGAAGGTGAGCGAGGTCATGTTGTTGCCGAAGACCACCTCGCCGGGCGCGGCGTTGAGGAAATCGGCCACGGCGCGGCGGGCTTCGGTCAGCGCGGCGTCGGTCTCTTCGCTCGTGGGATAGGCCCAGTGCGTGTTGGCGTTGTGGTGATAGAGATAGTCCGCCATCGCCTCGCCCACGGCGCGTGGCACCTGCGTGCCGCCGGGGCCGTCGAAATACGCCACGTCGTGACCGTTGTGACGGCGTTCCAACGCCGGAAAATGCGCGCGAATAGCATCGGTCGCGGCAACCTGGAGAGCGGAGGTTTCGAGCATGGCTGGGTGGGCAGGAAAAAGTAAGAGGTAGTTCTCGGTGTTGCGCTTTGCTCTTTGTATCGCCGAAGAGCGCATCGAGATACGACTTCGTGAGATCGATAGAAAGGTGGGAGGAGGGGGGATGACCTGCTTGCATGATACGAATCAGGCGGCGTCTGAAGTTCAAACATCCTTCGAAGAACCGGGTTGACGAGGGCGTTTTATTATTGTATAGTAACATTTAAGAGTCTTAAATACGAAATAAGAATCTCGTGCCCCTTCCACCCTTCAGAGGCGGCGTGCCTCTGTGCAGCCGGAGGTTCTATGAAACGGCTCGGTGAGATTCTGAACTGGTTGGAGATCCATCGCGATCTCGCCTATGCAGCGATTCGCATCTACCTCGGCATCGCGTTGTTCGTACGCGGCTGGTACCTCCTGGCCGATCCCTCGGTCATCACCGAAATGACCGGCGCGCAGCAGGTCTACTGGTGGTATGCCTACATCATCGGCGCTCATCTGCTGGGGGGCGTGTTGTTGGCGGTCGGTTTTCTGACGCGGTGGGCGGCGTTGCTCCAGCTTCCTATCCTGCTGGGCGCCGTCCTCTTTTTTCACCTGGGCGAGGGGCTGATGACGGCGGGGCAATCGCTGGAACTGGCGTCGCTGGTCCTGGTCCTGCTGGCGGTCTATAGCGTCTTCGGGTCGGGCGTGTTTGCCCTCGACACCTACTTCGCGGGTAAGAAAGCCGGGGCTGCGCTCGCGGCCCCAGACACCGGCCTGCCAGCCTGAGAACCCTACACGCTTCGCCCGGAACCACCACACCAAAATCAGGGATTCCCCCACAGTCGAGGGGGGATGGTGTGGTTATTAATGAGGTTTCTGTCTACCTGCAATCCACGACCTGGCAGGCCTGCCTCATGACCGATCTTGACCCGGATCTTCATTTTCTTCTAGAGACGGTAGACAAATGCCCCAACGAGCATGCCATCCGTGTCTGCCCGCTCTCTAGCTATCGCACGCTCAAAGCTGAGGTTCAGCACGAGGCGCTCTCGGCGCTGAGCGAGCCGGAGCGCCGGCAACTCGTGCGGCATTGCACCTATTGCATTCGTTTCTACGGGCTGGCTCAACATCTTTGAGCAGGGCGGATAAGAGAATCAATACGCAAGACGGGGCTGTGTTGTAATAATCTATGCACGACTAATACCTACGGGCGGTGCGTCGTCTCCAGGATTTGCAACTTTCTTTCGGATTTCGTTAAGTGTAGGACTTGCAATTTTATTTAGTATTTCGTTAAGTATGGGTGCAGCGACCCGTACGAGTAAAGGTCGCCCCCCGCCTTTCTTATGTCACGTAGGAGTAGCCTCTGGTTCCTATTTCTTGAAAACCCTGCGTAGGCGTCGTGTTTGGTTGATTTGATGTTTGGCCCTCCGGCCTTCGTCTGCTGACCGTCCGTTCTTGCCTGGAGCAAGGACTGAGGTCTTCCCCCTGTGCTGCTGATGTTCTTCGACGAATTCGTGTCGGTTCATCGTAAAGGCGCAATCCTTTACAAACCGGTACGCGACTGCGAGAAGCAGTGCCTTCGGGCAAGAATGTCTCCAGGTTGCGTATCGAACCGGCTTCTCACCCACCCCCACAGCCTCGTATTAGCCATGTACGCACCCCGCTGGCAGCAGTCCCTGGACCGCTATCTCTACGAAATCGGACAGATTCCCCTGCTGTCCCCCGACGAAGAAGTTGAACTGGCTCAACGTATCAAACAAGGCGACCGAGACGCCCTCCTCAAACTCACCCGCTCCAACCTCCGCTTCGTCGTCTCCATCGC
>JANQES010000043.1 GCA_028278205.1 Rhodothermales bacterium | reverse complement strand
TGTAGAGATGGTGATGCCGGGCGACAACACGCAGTTCAAGGTGAAGTTGATCCAGCCGGTGGCGATGGAGCAGGGGTTGCGTTTCGCGATCCGTGAGGGTGGCCGGACGGTCGGCGCCGGTGTCGTCTCCAAGATTCTGGATTGAGGGCAAGCCCTCAATCCAGAAAATGTCGTGCGCTTCGCGCATTTGGGATCGATTTTCTCCGAAAATCGTAAACCCTTTAAATTTTTGGGGCTCGTCCCCAAAAATTTACGGGCGTAGCTCAACTGGCAGAGCGGCGGTCTCCAAAACCGCAGGTTGTGGGTTCAAGTCCTACCGCCCGTGCTTCCGGAAGCGCGTTTTTACCGGGTCGGTTCGTGGGATCGACCCGTTTTTGTGAGTAGCTCAGGGCAACATCGACCATGAAGAACATACCGGCCTACATCGACGAGGTGATCACCGAGATGCGCAAGGTCAACTGGCCCAAGCGCAAGGAGCTTGTCAGCAACACCGTCATTACGTTGTTGGCGAGCCTGGCGTTGGCGCTGTTTATCTTCGGCGCCGATCGGGTTATCAGCTCAATCCTTGATCTCATCTACTGAGGATCCCGTTTGCAAAGACGGCGTGCTTTAGCGGCAAGAGGTGGCCTATGGCTATGCAGAAAGTAAACGTCCGTAAATGGTTCGTGCTGCGAACCTTCTCCGGGCACGAGAAGAAAGTCAAGCAATATCTCGAACGCGAGATCGAACGGCTTGACCTCCAGGAGAAACTTACGGACATCATGATCCCGACGGAGACCGTCTTTGAGATGCGCGGCGGCAAAAAACGCACGCGCGAAAAGACGTTCTTCCCCGGCTACATCCTCATCCACGCCGTGATGGACAACGAGTTGCAGCACGTCGTGACGGGCTTGCCGTCGGTGGTGGGCTTCCTGGGCGATGGCGATCAGCCCACGCCGTTGCGCCCCGACGAGGTAGACCGCATCCTCGGTCGTGTGGACGAGGCGCGTGAAATGGGCGAACAGCCGGAGATCCCCTTCAAGCCGGGCGATGCCGTCAAGGTCGTCGATGGGCCGTTCAACAACTTCACCGGCTTCGTAGATGAAGTCTATCCCGACAAGATGAAGGTCAAGGTGATGGTCTCCATCTTTGGCCGCAAGACCCCGCTCGAACTCGATTACTTGCAGGTCGAGCACGAAGAATAATTGCTGGCATAGAATAATTTCTGGCGAAATTATTCTAATTGCACGCTTCGCGTGCGGGGGTCTGGAACCTTGGGCGCAGTCGTTACTTTCTATGCGGCTGCGCCTTTTCAGCGCAACCCACCATCCCCTACACACTTAATTTTTTTCCCCGAAAAAAATTATGGCGAAGAAAATCGACGGATATATCAAACTGCAAATCAAAGCAGGACAGGCCAACCCGGCGCCGCCGATCGGCCCGGCGCTCGGGCAGCACGGCGTCAACATCATGGAGTTCTGCAAGCAGTTCAACGCGGCGACGCAAGACCGCATGGGGCTGGTGCTGCCGGTGGTCATCACCGTCTACGCCGACAAGACGTTCACCTTCATCGTCAAGAGCCCGCCGGCGGCGGTGCTGCTCAAAAAGGCCGCCAAGATCGAAAGCGGCGCCGGCGATCCGCTGCGCCAGAAAGTCGGCAAAGTGACGTGGGACGATTGCCGCGCCATCGCCGAGCAGAAGATGGAGGATCTCAACGCCTTCGACCTCGACAAGGCCGCCTCGATGATCGCCGGCACCGCCCGGTCGATGGGCCTGGTCGTCGATGGCAAACCGGAAGAGGTCTAGTTCCGGGTTTCTAGTTTCTGGTTTCTAGTTCCGTGTTATCCAACCGAAAAACCAGAAACTGACACGAGCCGAAGGCGACTGACGCCAGTAAAACCAAAAACAACCAACCCTTTCTGAACCAGCGGGAGCCCTTTATTTTTTTGCGCACGCAAAAAAATAGGCGTTCGAACCGCATAGCTTACTCAGTCATGCCTAAGAAGAAAGGAAAACGCTACCAGAAGGCTGCCGAGGCGATCAAGGAAGCCGGCGGCGGCCCGTTTACGCTGGCAGAGGCCGCGACGTTGCTCAAGTCGCTGGGCACGGCCAGGTTCAACGAGTCGGTAGACATCGATCTGCGCCTGGGCGTCGATCCGCGTCATGCCGATCAGATGGTGCGCGGCACCGTGGCATTGCCGCACGGCACGGGCAAGGAAGTCCGCGTGCTCGTGCTGGCCAACGAAGCCAAACAACCCGAAGCCGAGGAAGCCGGCGCCGACCACGTCGGCCTCGACGACTACGTCCAGAAGATCCAGGATGGCTGGACCGACATCGACGTGGTCATCGCCACGCCCGACGTGATGTCGAAGGTGGGTCGGTTGGGCCGCATCCTCGGTCCTCGCGGCTTGATGCCCAACCCCAAAAGTGGCACCGTGACGATGGACGTGGGCAAGGCCGTCAAGCAGGTCAAAGCCGGTAAGATCGACTTCCGCGTGGATAAGCAAGGCAACTTGCACACCGGCATCGGCCGCATCTCGTTCAGCCAGGAGCAGATTCAGGAGAACGCCGAGGCGTTTTTGCGCGAGGTGATCCGGCTGCGCCCGTCTTCGGCCAAAGGCACCTACATGCG
The DNA here is from genome assembly GCA_028278205.1 of Rhodothermales bacterium. GTDB lineage: Bacteria > Bacteroidota > Rhodothermia > Rhodothermales > Bin80 > JANQES01. The sequence goes on along the minus strand of JANQES010000043.1, from coordinate 170,367 downwards.
CTCGATCACGTTATCGACGACGATGGGGCCGGCTGTTCCCGTCACACGGGCCGAAGTGCTCAACATCGTGCGATAGGCCGTTATCGTTCACTGCGTCACGAGCGTATTCGAGGATAAAACCATGCCATTGACAAGAGAACAGAAAGTAACGGAAGTCGAAGGGATCACCGGCCATGTAGGCGGTATCCCGGCGCTGTATTTGACCGATTACAAGGGCCTGACGGTCGATCAGATCAATGATCTGCGGCGGCGTTTCCGCGAATCGGGCGTTGAGTACAAGGTGGTCAAGAACACGTTGCTGCGCCGGGCGCTCGAAGGCCTCGGCGGCTACGATGACCTCTTCGACCATCTCCACGGCCCGACGGCCATGGCCCTCAGCGAAGAGCCGGCAGCCCCGGCCCGCGTCATCAAGAAGTTCACCGAAGACACCAAGCTCGAACTTCCCGAACTGAAGGTAGCCTACATCGACGGCGCCATCTACGGCGGCGACCAGATCGATGCGCTGGCCGCCCTCAAATCGAAGAGCGACCTCCTGGCCGACGTCGTCGGCCTGCTCATGGCGCCGATCACCAACGTCGTCGGAGCCTTGCAGGCGCCGGGCGCCAACCTCGCCGCCATCCTGGAGGCCATCCAGAGCGAGGAAGAAGAGTCCTGAAAATTTTGGATTTTAGATTTTGGATTTGCGATTGGGTGCCTTGTTGGACCAATCCAAAATCCAAAATCCAAAATCGCAAATCCCAACCACCCTTAATGCGCGGCGCAGCCATGCTGGCTTAGACCGCCGCAGGAGGAAAACCGAACCATGGCAGACATCAAAGATCTTGCAGAACAGCTCGTCAACTTGACCATCAAGGAGGCGAGCGAGTTGGCTAAGGTGCTCGAAGAAGAGCACGGCATCAAGCCGGCAGCGGCGGCGGTAGCCGTGGCGGGTCCGGCTGTGGGCGGCGACGGCGCTGCTGCTGCCGAAGAGCAGACCGAGTTCACCGTCGTCCTCAAAGGCTTCGGCAGTAACAAAATTGCCGTGATCAAAGAGGTCCGGGCCATCACCGGGCTGGGTCTGAAAGAAGCCAAGGCCCTCGTCGACGGCGCGCCCAAAGAGGTCAAAGAAAACGTCTCCAAAGACGAGGCTGAAGAGATCAAAGGCAAGCTCGAAGCGGCAGGCGCCGAAGTCGAGTTGAAGTAGAGCACCGAAAGAGCTATCGGGCGAGGCGGCGAGCCGCTGCTGGCCGCCTCGCCGGTTACTCTTTTCCTACACACGGAGCAGGTTCCTGCGCCACGGCCTGCCTCCGACGGAAAAAGCCGTCTCCCGGAGTAAAACGGGGGTCGGCTTTAGGCGTTTGAAAAGAAAGGGTTTTATAGCCCTTTCAGGGAAACAAAGAGAAGGAGCTTGGGTTATACACCTGCTACCCTTTTCTCACTTTGCCACCCGGTGAAAAGGAGCACGACGTCGCCGGCACCGTCTCACCAATCGCAGCGAATCCGCTTATGCCAGAGAGGAATGGTCAGCAAGGCCATCGCGGACGCACTAGTTTTGCCAGTACGCGATCCGTTCTCGACTACCCCGACTTTCTCGAAGTCCAACTTAAATCCTTTAACGATTTTGTGCAACCCGCCGTCCAGCCTGAAGAGCGCGAGGACATGGGGTTGCAGTCGGTCTTCCAAGACCACTTTCCCATCACCGACAGCCGCGAGCGCTACCTGCTCGAATTCATCCACTACTCGCTCGATGCACCGAAGCACTCGGTCGATGAGTGTATTGCTCAGGGCCTGAGCTTTTCGGTGCCGCTGAAGGCCAAGCTGCGCCTTTCGAGCAAGGAGGATGAGGACGAGGATGAAGCGGAAGAGGCCATCGAGCAGGAGGTCTATCTGGGCAACCTGCCTGCGATGACCGAACGCGGCACGTTTGTCATCAACGGCGCCGAGCGCGTCGTCGTCTCGCAGTTGCACCGGAGTCCGGGCGTCTTCTTCGGCCAGAGTGTGCATCCCAACGGCACCGAGCTTTTCTCGGCGCGGGTGATCCCGTTCCGGGGGTCCTGGATCGAATTCTCGACGGACGTCCAGAACGTGATGTGGGCCTACATCGACCGCAAGAAGAAGCTGCCTGTCACGACGCTCTTGCGCGCGCTCGGCTTCTCGGAAACCGAAGAACTCGTCCGCATCTTCGACCTGGCCGATACCATTTCGGCCAAGGACAAGCGTTCGTTCAAGAAGGCCATCGGGCGTAAGCTCGCCGCGTCGGTGACCGTCGAGAAGATCACTGAGATCGTCGACGAAGATACCGGCGAGGTCATCGAAGAGCAGAAATCCCGCGAAGTCATCCTGCCTGCCGACCACGAGGTCAAGGAGGACGACTACGACAAGCTCAAGGAAGCGGGCATCAATCAGGTCTTCGCACTGCGCGACGATGAGAAAGAAGATGCGCTCGACAAGAGCACGCTCATCAAGACGCTCAAGAAGGACCCGAGCCACTCCGAAGGCGAGGCCCTCGAATACCTCTACATGCAACTTCGCGGCAGCGAAGCGCCCGACATCGAGACCGCCCGCGGCGTGCTCGAACGGCTTTTCTTCAGCGAAAAACGCTACGACCTCGGCGAGGTGGGGCGTTATCGCATCAACAAAAAGCTCGGCGTAGACGTGCCGCCCAACACGCTGACGCTCACGCGCCAGGACATCGTCGCGATCATCCAGAAGCTCGTGGCGCTCAAAAACGGTCAGAGCGGCGTCGACGACATCGACCACCTGGGCAACCGCCGGGTGCGGACCGTCGGCGAGCAACTCGGCGCGCAGTTCTCGCTGGGGCTGGCGCGTATGGCGCGGACCATCAAAGAGCGGATGAACCTGCGCGACGCCGAAAACCTGACGCCGCAGGATCTGGTCAATGCGCGGACCGTCTCCAGCGTGATCAATACGTTCTTCGGGACGAATCAGCTCAGCCAGTTCATGGACCAGACCAACCCGCTGGCTGAACTGACGCACAAGCGGCGGATGTCAGCGCTCGGTCCGGGCGGTCTGACGCGCGAGCGCGCCGGCTTCGAGGTGCGCGACGTCCACTACACGCACTACGGACGCCTTTGCCCGATTGAGACGCCGGAAGGCCCGAACATCGGGTTGATCTCATCGCTGTGCGTCCATGCCCGCATCAACGAATTCGGCTTCATCGAGACGCCGTATCGCAAGGTGATCAAGGGCAAAGTGACCGACAAGATCGCGTATCTGTCGGCGGAAGAAGAGGATGAGGCCGTCATCGCGCAGGCCAACGCCCGCATCGACGATAAAGGCAACTTCCTCGACGAGCGCGTTCGCTGCCGGTATCGGGGTGATTTCCCGACGGAACTGCCCAAGGACATCCAGTACATGGACATCGCGCCCAACCAGATCGTCTCGCCGTCGGCTTCGATCATTCCGTTTCTGGAACACGACGACGCCAACCGCGCGCTGATGGGTTCGAACATGCAGCGCCAGGCGGTGCCGCTCCTGCGGGCCGAGGCGCCGCTGGTGGGTACGGGCCTGGAGCATCGCGTGGCCCGCGACTCGCGCGCCGTGGTCGTCGCCGAGGGGCCCGGCACGGTCGAATACGTCGATGCCCGGCGCATCGTGGTGCGCTACGACCGCACCGATGCCGAGGCCAGGGTGTCGTTCGAGGATCCGGTCAAGGAATACATCCTGACCAAGTTCCGCCGGACGAACCAGGACACCTGCGTCAACCAGAAGCCCATCGTCGAGGTGGGGCAGCGCGTCGAAAAGGGCTCGGTGCTCACCGATGGCTTCGCCACGGACAACGGGGAGTTGGCCCTCGGCAAGAATGTGCTGGTGGCCTTCATGCCCTGGCGCGGCTACAACTTCGAGGATGCCATCGTGCTCTCGGAGCGGCTGAGTTCGGAGGATGTCTACACGTCGGTGCACATCGAAGAGTTCGAGCTTCAGGTGCGCGACACCAAGCGCGGCGAGGAGGAACTTACGCGTGAAATCCCGAACGTTTCGGAAGAGGCCACCAAAGACCTCGACGAGCGCGGCATCATCCGCATCGGCGCCGAAGTCAAGCCCGGCGACATCATCGTCGGCAAGATCACGCCCAAGGGCGAGACCGACCCGACGCCGGAAGAGAAACTTCTGCGCGCCATCTTCGGCGACAAAGCCGGCGACGTCAAAGACGCGTCGCTCAAGGCGCCGCCAGGGATGAAAGGCGTCGTCATCGACACCAAACTCTTCAGCCGCCGCAAGCTCGACCCGGCCACCAAAAAGCGCGAACAGCAACACCTGGCCGACATCGAGAAGCAGCACGAACGCAGCCTCATCGACCTGCACAACGACTTCTGGGAGAAGTTCTTCGGGATCGTCGAAGGCAAGACCTCGGCGGGTATTGAGACGCGCGAGGGGGTGGTCGTGGTGTCTGAAGGCGCCAAGATCACACGGGATGCGTTCGAAGAAGTGGCGCCGAACCAGTTGAACGGGCGCAAAGACGTCACCGCCGAAAAGAAGCTCAACGAGAAAGTCCGGAATCTTTTCCAGAACTACCGGTCGATCCATCATCGCGTAGAGGGCGAGGCCAAACGCGCCAAGTATCGCGTGCAGATGGGCGACGAACTGCCGCCGGGCATCGTGCAACTGGCGAAGGTCTACATCGCCAAGAAGCGCAAGATCCAGGTGGGCGACAAGATGGCCGGGCGCCACGGCAACAAAGGCGTCGTGGCGAGGATCGTGCCGGTCGAAGACATGCCGTTCCTCGAAGACGGCACGCCCGTAGACATCGTGCTCAACCCGCTGGGTGTGCCTTCGCGTATGAACCTGGGCCAGATCTACGAGACGTTGCTCGGCTGGGCCGGCGCCACGCTCGGCAAGAAGTTCGCCACGCCGATCTTCGACGGCGCGAGCATGGACGACCTCGCCGGGGTCATGGAAGAGGCCGGCCTGCCGGTCGATGGCCGGGCGCAGCTCTACGACGGGCGCACCGGCGAGGCGTTCGACCAGAAGACGACCGTCGGCCAGATCTACATGATGAAGCTCAGCCACCTCGTCGAAGACAAGATCCACGCGCGCTCGATTGGGCCGTACAGCCTGATCACGCAGCAGCCGCTGGGCGGCAAGGCCCAGTTCGGCGGCCAGCGTCTCGGCGAGATGGAGGTCTGGGCCATGTATGCTTACGGCGCCGCCAACGTCCTCCAGGAGATGCTCACCTACAAGAGCGACGACGTGCAGGGCCGCTCGAAGGCCTACGAGTGCATCGTCAAGGGCGAGAACATGCCGGAGCCGGGCATCCCTGAGAGCTTTAACGTGCTCATTCGCGAACTTCAGGGCCTCGGCCTTGAGATCAAGTTGGATTGATTGGGTCACTGGTCACTAGTCACTGGTCATTGGGGGACGCCCTGAGACCAGTGACTAATGACCAATGACCAGTGACCCTAACTAGGGACTTTAACCCTAAATCCCTGATACCATATGCCTTACGGAAAGACGTCCAAGATCAAAAAGACCTTTAGCTCGATCACGATCAGCCTGGCCTCGCCGGAGTCGATCCTCGAACGCAGCTACGGGGAAGTGCTCAAGCCGGAGACGATCAACTACCGGTCGTTCAAGCCGGAGAAGGACGGGTTGTTCTGTGAGAAGATCTTCGGGCCGGTCAAGGATTGGGAGTGTCATTGTGGCAAATACAAGCGGATTCGCTACAAAGGCATCATCTGCGACCGCTGCGGCGTGGAAGTGACGCAGAAGAGCGTCCGCCGCGAGCGTATGGGCCACATCACGCTCTCGGTGCCGGTCATCCATATCTGGTACTTCAAGACGCTGCCCAACAAGATCGGCCACCTGCTCGGGCTCAAGTCGAAGGATCTCGAAAAGATCATCTACTACGAGAACTACGTCGTCGTGCAGGCCGGCGCTGCCGAGAAACACGACATCGAGGAAAAGCAGCTTCTGACCGAGGAAGAGTACTTCGATGTCCTCTACCGGATTCGCGAAGACAACAACCGCCTCGACGACGACGACCCGGAGAAATTCATCGCCATGATCGGCGGCGAGGCCGTCGAGACGATGCTCAAGCGGCTGAATCTGGAGTTGCTCTCGCACGAGTTGCGCTTCCAGATCAAGACCGAGACGAGCCAGCAGCGTAAGGGCGAGGCCCTCAAGCGCCTGACCGTGGTGGAGGCCTTCCGCGACGCCAACTCGCGCATGGAAAACCATCCCGAATGGATGGTGCTCCGCGTGATTCCGGTGATCCCGCCGGAACTCCGCCCGCTCGTTCCGCTCGAAGGCGGTCGGTTTGCCACGAGCGACCTCAACGACCTCTATCGTCGCGTCATCATCCGCAACAACCGCCTCAAGCGCCTGATCGACATCAAGGCGCCGGAGGTGATCTTGCGCAACGAAAAGCGCATGTTGCAGGAGGCTGTCGATAGTCTCTTCGACAACTCGCGCAAGGCCAACGCCGTGCGCAGCGACTCGAACCGCGCGCTCAAGAGCCTCTCAGACATGCTCAAGGGCAAGCAGGGGCGGTTCCGCCAGAACCTGCTCGGCAAGCGTGTCGATTATTCGGGCCGTTCGGTGATCGTCGTCGGGCCGGAGCTTGATCTGCATCAGTGCGGCATCCCCAAAGAGATGGCCGTCGAGTTGTTCAAGCCGTTCATCATCCGCAAGCTCATCGAGCGCGGCATTGTCAAGACGGTTAAATCCGCCAAAAAGGTGGTTGACCGGCGCACCGCTGACGTGTGGGACATCCTGGAGAAAGTCATTCAGGGCCGCCCGGTGATGCTCAACCGCGCGCCGACGCTGCATCGCCTCGGCTTCCAGGCCTTCCAGCCGGTGCTCACCGAAGGCAAGGCGATCCAGCTTCACCCGCTCGTCTGTACGGCCTTCAACGCCGACTTCGACGGCGACCAGATGGCCGTACACGTCCCGCTCGGCCACGATGCGTGTCTCGAAGCGATGGTGCTGATGCTGTCGAGCCACAACATCCTGAGCCCGGCCCACGGCGGCCCCATCGCCGTGCCGACGCAGGACATGGTCCTCGGCCTGTATTACCTGACCAAGTCGCGCAATGGCCTCAAAGGTGAGGGGATGCGTTTCGCCTCGACCGACGAGGTGCGGCAGGCCTACGATCAGGGCAAAGTGGACATCCACGCCAAGATCAAGGTGCGCTTCAACGACGGCGAACTCAGCGATACGTCGGTCGGGCGTGTGCTCTTCAACGAGGTGGTGCCCGACGAAGTGGGCTTCATCAACGACGTGCTTACCAAGAAAAACCTGCGCGGCATCATCGGCAATGTGCTCAAGGGGACCAACTTCGCCGTGACGGCCCAATTCCTTGACGATATCAAGCGTCTGGGCTTCGAACAGGCCACCACCGCCGGCCTGACGTTCTCGCTCGCCGACATCGTCGTGCCGGATGAAAAGCTGGAATACATCGACGAAGCGCACACGGAGGTTGCCAAAGCGCGCGGCAACTACGAGATGGGCTTCATCACCGATAACGAACGCTACAACCAGGTCATCGACATCTGGACGCGGACGAACAACCGGGTCTCTGAAGTCCTTTTCGAAACGCTCAAGCACGACTCGGAAGGCTTCAACGCCATCTACATGATGGCCGACTCCGGCGCCCGTGGTTCAAAAGAGCAGATCCGTCAGCTCGGTGGTATGCGCGGTCTGATGGCCAAGCCTCAGAAGAGCCTCGTCGGTTCGGCAGGCGAGATCATCGAAAACCCGATTGTCTCGAACTTCAAGGAAGGCCTGTCGGTGCTCGAATACTTTATCTCGACGCACGGCGCCCGCAAGGGTCTGGCCGACACCGCGCTGAAGACTGCCGACGCCGGCTACCTCACGCGCCGCCTCGTGGACGTGGCGCAGGATGTGACAGTGACGACCTACGACTGCGGCACGCTGCGCGGCATCGCCATCTCGGCGCTCAAAGACAACGAAACCATCGTCGAGCCGCTCAACGACCGCATCCTCGGACGCGTGTCGCTGCACGACGTTTACGATCCGCTCACCGACGAGTTGATCGTTTCGGCCAACGAGATGATCGACGAGGAGAAGGCGCGCAACATTGCTGAGACCAGTATCGAAGAGGTGGAAATCCGTTCGGTGCTGGCTTGCGAGGCGCGGCGCGGTGTGTGTGCGCTGTGCTACGGGCGCAACCTCGGCACGGGGCGTCTGGTCGAAGACGGCGAGGCCGTCGGGGTGGTGGCCGCCCAGTCGATTGGCGAGCCGGGCACGCAGCTTACCCTCCGGACGTTCCACGTCGGTGGTACGGCCAGCCGCATCGAGGCCGAGAGCACCATCCAGAGCAAGTATGCCGGCGTCATCACGTACGAAAACCTGCGCACGGTGACGTTCGAAGGCGAGGACGGCCCGAAAGACGTGGTGCTGACACGCCAGGGCGAGATCAAGGTGGTCGATCCGGAGTCGGACCGGCGGCAGTTGATCTCCTACATCATCCCCTACGGCGCCGAAGTGCTCGTGGGCGAAGGCGACGTGGTGGAGAAAGGCCAGGTGCTCGCCAGTTGGGACCCCTACAACAGCGTCATCCTCTCCGAAGTATCGGGGGTGGTCGGCTTTCAGGATATCATCGACGGCACGACCTACCGCGAGGAGTCGGACGAGCAGACGGGGTATAAGGAGAAGGTCATCACCGAGAGCCGCGAGCGCACGCTCACGCCCGCCGTGCTCATCGACACCAGGGATAAGACGGTGGTTCACAGCCGGCGCGAATATCCGCTGCCGGTGCGGGCGCGCATCCAGGTGGATGAGAGCGACATGGTGCAGGCCGGGCAGGTGCTGGCGAAGATCCCGCGCCAGTCCGCCAAGACGCGCGACATCACCGGCGGTCTGCCGCGTGTGACGGAACTCTTCGAGGCCCGCACGCCGAGCGATCCGGCGGTCGTCAGCGAGATCGACGGCGTCGTGAGCTTCGGCGGTCGTAAGCGCGGCGCGCAGGAGGTGATCATCACCAGCCGAGACGAATCGGAAAAACGCACCTACCTCGTTTCGCTCCAGAAGCACTTGCTCGTCCACGAGAACGACTTCGTGCGCGCCGGCGAACCGCTCTCGGACGGCCAGATCTCGCCGCAGGATATCCTGAGCATCAGGGGCTCACGGGCGGTGCAGGAGTATCTCGTCAACGAGATCCAGGAAGTCTACCGCCTGCAAGGCGTGACGATCAACGACAAACACATCGAGGTGATCGTCCGTCAGATGATGCAGAAGGTTCGGGTTTCGGATCCGGGCGATACGTCGCTGCTCGAAGCCAACAACATCGACCGGTTCTACCTCGAAGAACTCAACGACAACCTCTACGACAAGTTTGTCGTCATCGACGCGGGCGATTCGGGGATCCCGCTCGGCAGCCTGATCGACCGGCGCCGGCTGCGTGAGGTCAACTCAGACATGAAACGGCACGACCTCAAGCCGGTGCAGGTCCGCGAGACGCAGCCGTCGGTGGCCGAGCCCATTCTGCTGGGCATCACACAGGCCGCGCTGGCTACCGAGTCGTTCGTCTCGGCGGCGTCGTTCCAGGAGACCACCAAGGTGCTCACCGAAGCGTCGATTGCCGCCAAGGTCGATCCGCTCTACGGGCTGAAGGAGAACGTCATCGTCGGGCACCTTATCCCGGCAGGCACGGGGCAACGCCGGTTCCGCGACATCGTCGTCGGCTCGAAGAAAGAGCTGGCCGAACTGCAAGCGGCCATCGGCGGCGACCTCGAAGCCCGCAGCGACCTCGGCACACCGCCCCAAGCCTCCGGCGACGGCGCTGCCGGCTCGTTCGAGCAACGACCGTAGATCGTGAAACGTGAAACGTAAAACGTGAGGGTGCTGGACGGAATGTTTCCGGCGGTGCTCCAACGTTAAAAACAATCCGCAAAACCCCGGTTGCTGTCATGGCGACCGGGGTTTTTGCATACTATAAACGTCCCTCATTTTCGAAAATCGCTTGTCGATTTTCGAATACAAAAACGCACATCTTTTGTGACACAATGGGCGTCGTCTCGCATCATCTTGCAGGACCTCGGCGACGTATCTATCCCCAAAGCACGGGCACATTCACGAACACAATCGGGATTTACCCTGGGGGGATATCGCCATGAAAGGCAAAACGATGATGCTGGCAACGCTGTTTTCCTTTGTCGCCGTTTCGACGATAGGCTGTACTTCGGAGCGCGTAGTCGTGCGCGAGCCGGCGCAACGGGTGGTTGTCGTCAAGCACCAACCCGGTCCGGGTCAGGTCGTCGTCGTCACAAAACGACCGCCGTCGCCGAGGCGCGAGGTGCGCCCCCGGCGTCCGTCGCGGCGGCACGTGTGGGTGGGCGGCTACTGGTCGTATCGCGGCAGCAAATACGTGTGGGTGAAGGGGCGTTGGACCGTGCCGCCACGCCACGGCGGCAAGTGGGTGGCCGGGCACTGGTCGAAACGCAGCGGCGGCTGGGTCTGGGTGGCCGGGTACTGGCGGTACTGACGGTCACGCAGGTTCAGCAGTACAAAAGCCCCGGTTGTTTGCGGCAGCCGGGGCTTTCTAATGTCACGGCATGATGATGACTTTAAAACCGGGACCCTGCACGGTTGAAAAGCTCGCTCCAATGGTTAACGGGCGTCTCAAGTAAAGAACCGACCCGCTAAAAGCAACTGCGTCTTCGTCGGCACCGATGTAAATAATACCGGGCAGGAACGCAAAGTCTCCAACCATGACACCGGCAACCACCTCCGTACCGAAACGCTCTCTCTCAAAGTCATAAAGCCCGTGGAAGCCGGCCATGAAACGACTGCTTGCGGGGCTAAACAGTATTCCAACGCCCATGACGTTGTTCGAATAACCGGGAAAGCTGAGCGCAAAGTTGATGTTCCTTCTTAGAGAAACACGCGTTAACTCAGCACGCAGAGACAGGTAGTTTTGATAGAGGTGTTGGTATTGCAGCAAGCGTAATTCCTTGGAAATGGCCTGGGCCGATTGTACGATGTTGCCGTTGGTTTCGTTGATTTGCCGCGAGATGTATGACAAGGCTTTTGCTTGTTCCAGGAATGGAGTCAAGGCGCGATTCCAGATCCCAACGATTGCATCTTCAGCGATGGGGCGGGTCGTTGTAAGTGTGCCCTGGCCATAGTGTCTGGTATCGACATTTTTTGAACCAGTGAGTTTATTTAGGTTAGGAGAGGGTGGTCGTTTCAATACGTGGTTGAGATTCTGCAGATTGTAGTGAAGCAAGGAAAGGTGTTGAGAAAGCTTTTCGGGATCGTTGTACCGTTCAATATCAATCAGGCGCAGTGTGTCAATCTTGGAAGTAAGCGCGTTGCCCAGGCCGTTGTGTGATTTAACATCGCTAAGGTGCTCCCAGGCAAGTATGTAAAGGCTATCGAGCTCAGCGAGCAAGGCGTGGGAAAGCAAAAACTTCTGTTCAACTGTTACGGCGGTGGAATCTTGGGCATAACCAGACGGACAGAGCAATGTCATCCCAAGCATCAGTATGAGGATGCTTGCCCAGGACGGCATGGGTGAGGGGATTCGCCGCAGTACGTGCAGGATCTTGTGTTGGCTATTCATGGTGTCTGGTTCATTCCAGGGCTGGGTGAAGCGGGGGCGCCATTCAGGGGTTAGTTGAGCCGCCGGTGCCACCCTACTGGTTCTGCGGCGTGTCGCGGTTTAACTCCCTTCTTATCAAGTCATTTATGGCCGTTTGGATATCTGTTCGGGTCGGCTGATTAGAACTCCTGGTATCAAGTATCTTAATGAGGCTATCGATGGTTGTTATTTTTTTGGGGTTGGTTTCAAGGCCGGAGATGGCTGTTTCTAGTGACGTAATCCGTTGTTCAAGACTCGAATCGCGCTTTGCCAGCGAGTCTACCAGCGCCTTGGTATCTACCCGATAGGTTACAGTGGTGGGACGTGGTGGAAGCGTAGCGGGCGGGGAGCGATCATCCGTGAATGCGCCAGCAAGGAAATTAGGGAGATACCAGTTAGAGAGAGTGAAGGCATCGAAGGGACGGTTCAGGTCGATTTTGTTCTCATCGATAGGTTGCATGAGTGGGATGATGAGGATAGTCATCAAAGCAAGACCGAGTACGTAGGAATCTCGCCCTACGCCATTGGAATCTTGTTTTTCGTCGTTTCTCATGGCAATGATGTATCCGACAAGTGAGAGAATCCATGCAAAGCTGAAGAGTAAAAGCCCCTTGGCCCGAACATTGGTGTAAAGCTCTTTTAGCCTTTTTCGGGCAAAGGTCCGCTGTTCTTTATTGATGGTATCCAGTAGTTCCAACTCGACGCCAAGCTGCCCAATGTAATGGCTTTGTTGTTCTTCGTAAGCAGAAACAATCAAGTCCCGTTTAGGCTGCCAATCTTCCAGAATTTCTATTTTTCGTTCGAGCTCTTGTTCAAACTCTTGGATACGATCATCCCTATCGCTGGTTGATCTCGGCAGGGCGTGTGCTGCAAGAAGGTCACTCACTGTAGAATCGTACGAAGCGGAGGCCCAGTCGACCCGGTGAAAGAGATCGGTTGAAAAAACGCGCTCCTCACTCTCCGAAGCTGCAACACTGGCTATATGTGTGCTGAGAGTGTCTTGGAACAAACGGTCATTCGCCAGCAACGTATTACGGATCTCCTCTAGATTTTTCGAATCTTGTCTATCGGGATCGATGCGTTTCAATTCATCAGCCAAAAACGATTCGTAATTCTTGGTCTTGAGAATGAGCTGCTTAAGGGAATCCAACCGTTTATCGTAGAAGCGAAACGGGTTCTTCTGGTCCGTAAGCTGAATGCGAAAGCCGTCAGCCTGCTTCTGCTCCTTCTCCAGTAATTCGTTTATAAACTTTTTTCTCAGCTTATTGTCTTCGTTTACCAGGGTATCACTGAGGATGAGTAGTTCTTTCGTTGTCAGGGAGTGATGATAGTCTTTGGGAAACCACCCGTTGCTCAAGGATAGCAACACGAGGGCCACGAAGATGAGGCCTGTGTACCCAGCCCTTTCAAGGTGTATGTGTTGAAGGCATGTGTCAGGTCACGTTCTACCTCCCTTTTTGGGGATGGCTCTCCAAGCAGAGCTTATGTTGACCCCTCCGCTTGATGAACGATACCCTGTGACGATGCTTTAGCATCCATCAATAGCTCCGAAATAGGGGTTTGAACATGCACTACACATGCACACCTTGAAAGGGCTGGCCTGTGTACCCTAACGGTCTTTTCCGGGACTCAGGTTTTCGATCATCTTCGACGCAAAATAATAGCAAGAAACCTGTTGCGATGAGAAGGAGGAGGATGATTAAAATGAAGGATCCTATCGGATATATCGGCAACGCGAGGAGGCATGCACAACCCAGGGGCAAGCCGACGTAAAAGAGGACTTGCCAAAACGGCTCGACACTCGCTGCTCGGAAGAACAAGTATAGCAGCGGAAACAGGAAATAAACGAGGAGAAAGGTTTCGAAGATAACGTACAACCAGGTTGGAGCGACCTCATCACTGTAACCAAAGAAGCTGGAGATTTGACCGATGCTTTTGAAAAGTGATGGAATAAGGACAGAGAAAAAAGCCGGAATACCCAACAACAAGCTCAACGGGATTCCCCGAAATTCTTTTTTAGCTCCTCTCTCCAGCGTCTGCCAAAAAGTGCTCCTTGGCGGGTATGCAATCGCCTCAACAGCCTCTTTAATTTCGCTGAGGTCTGTCTTCTTCTGGGTTGGGCTCGGATCTTCATTCGTCTCCATGGTTCACTCCCGGCTTATCTAAATTTAACCTACCTCGTGCGTTCCTGTCAGGTCTATTTAATAGGCTTTTTCAGAGCGAGAACTGCCCGGTCTGCTCGCCTGTTTTGTGTCTACGAGCGGTCCGTTGAACTTTGGCGTACAACCACGTTTTTATCGATTTGGTGATGTACGAGAGGTTGAACAAACTCGATAAAAACACTCTAATCTAACGATCTATTAAGACCAAAGTAAATAGTCCTTTTCTTAATTGTATTTTTCGAAGTGAGTTTGTAGACAGGGTGACTCAAATAAACTCATGGCGAGAGCTCCTCAAACGCCACATTCATAATCGGATACGCCCGCCAATCTTTGTAATCGAAGTGCCACCATTCGGCTTCGTAGACCGTGAAGCCGTGGGCTTCCATGGCGTCGCGGAGCAGTTCGCGGTGGTAGCGGGCCAGGGCGGTGCCGCCGGGGTAGTCGGGGAAGGCGCGGGGGGTAAATTCATCGTAGCCGCTGACCATCTCGACGATCTCGCCCGTTGCCAGATCGAACAGGCCGAGATCGACGGCGCAGCCCCGGTTGTGGCGGGAGCCTTGCGCCGGATCGGCCACGAAAATCTTGAGCGAGTCGGGCGTGGCGTCGTAAAACATTTTGGTGACCTGCCAGGGCCGGTAGCCGTCGTAGACGACGAGGCCGAGGCCGTGCTCCTTGAGATCCTGATGCGCCGCGACGAGGGTTTCGGCGGCGGGACGCTGGAGGAAGGCGCGCGGCTGCTCGTAGAACGCCTCGCCCATGAAATTATTCGTCGAGGCGTAGCGCACGTCGAGCTTGATCGTCGGGTCGAGCGAGACGAGTTCGACGAGGTCGGATTCGCGGAAGTCGCCGTCTTCGTCGGGTGGCGAGGCGGCTTCGGCGGCGGCGCGGAGGTCGTCGATGGGGCGTTCGGGGACGATGCGAAAGATGTTGCCTTCGTCGGGCGCCACGGCGCGGCGTTCGAAGACCACGCCCACGAGACTCGCCTGCGTGGCCCGGCCCGTTGCGTCGCGGGTGAACGTCAGCGTCTCGTCCATGTAGAGGCCGTCGCCGGGGAAGGCGAAGACATTTTCACTAACCTCGCGTAAGGGATATCGGAAAAACCACTCGATGAGGGCGTAGAGTTGTCCGCCGCGTTCGAGAATGTAGAGCGTGTTGTGATCCCAGCCGTACTCACCGATGAGCCCTCGCCAGGCCTCCTTGACAGGCTCCGGGCGCGTCCGGGGTTGCCGCTCGTAGCGGTCGCTGGCAGAGAGCACGGCGTCCTCGCCCGGAAAGAGTTTGAAGCCGATGCCGAGCCGGCTGTCGGTGACGAGTGTATCGCCGAGGGTGCGGAGGTTAAAGCGTTCCGGGCCTTTTTCCAGAAACAGCCGCCCGTCGCGTTCGACGAGGTCGATCACCTCCGGCCCCACGTACCGCCCGTCGAGCGCCCGCGCCAGTTCAGGGTCGATGGGTTGCGTCCGGACGAAGCCGGGCAGCGATTGGCCGTCTTGTTCGGCCAGCATCAGCGCGAGCGCGTAGTTTCCAATTTCATCCACCACCGGATTGACGGCATCGACGTTTGCCACGATGGCCACGCCTAGTTTGCGGTCAGGCAGGGCAAAGACCCGCGTGGCATAGCCGTACATCACCCCGCTGTGTTGCACGCGCCGGTGGCCCTGGAAATCGGCCACATAAAAGCCGAGGCCGAAGCCGGCTTTCGTTTCCGGTGGCGCAAACTGCACAGTCCACATCTCTTCCAGGGATTCAGGCCGTAGGATGCCTGTCAGGGTGCCGTCTTTGATGGCAAAAAGCGCGCTGATGAACCGGCCCAGGTCGCTGACGGTGGTGTAGAGGTTGGCCGCCGGGCCAATGCCCAGTTCAAAGACGGGCGCTTCGGTGAACGCGTTGGTGTCGTAGCGCCACATATAGCCGATGCCGAGGTCGCGCCGGAGGTCGTCGCGAGGGAGGAAACTGGTCTTCTCCAGGCCGAGCGGATCGATCAACGATCGCTGAATGTGATCGGCGTAGGGCTCGCCCCGAGCGCGTTCGAGAGCGTAGCCGGCCACGCTCACAGCGGCGTTCGAATACTTCGTGCGCGTCTCCGGCGGGTAGATGAGCATCGTCTCGTTCAAGCTCGCCACCATGGCTGCCAGCGACGGCTCCGTCGGATCGAAATAATGACCCACGGGCGGCTCGCGCACCAGCCCGGAACGATGGCTGTGAAGCTGCCGCAGCGTAATCGGCGTCTCGAACGGGTTGTCCGGCTGAAAATCGGGCAGGTAGGTCGTGATGGGCGCGTCGAGGTCGAGGTCTCCCTGTTCGACGTGTTGCATCACGGCGAGGGCGGTGAAAAGCTTCGAGACCGAAGCGACACGGTAGACGGTCTCGGCGGTGGCAGGTACGTTGCCGTCGGGATCGGCGAGGCCGTAGCCGTTGGCCCAGGCGAGGTCCTGGTCGTCCACCACGGCAATCGAGAGCGTGGGCAGCCCTTTGGTTTCTAACTGATACTGAATGAAGGCGTCGAGCCGCTCCTGCCAGGCAGCCGGCGTTTCTTCAGACGACGGCGCGCAGCCGGGCAGGGCAGTCATAGACGCGGTGAGCACGAGGGCAGGCAGCAGGGATGAGCGCATGGAAGGAGAGGAGTCGGGCCTGTTTGAAATCGAGATAAGTATAATGATTTTGGATGGGAATTTGGGAAGATTACCGACGGCTGATGTCGGATAGCCGATGGCCGATAGCGGATGTCAGATAGAAAACGGCAAATGGCAAATTGCAAATGGAGGAGGAGAAATGCCCATTCAATCCGCAATTGGTTATCCAAAGCTCAACCCGAAACCGAGTCGGCGGGGGTGGCCTCCGGTGTTGGGGCGCTGGTCGGTTGATCGGTGCGTTGCCGGGCTTCCTCTGCCGAATTCACCAGAAACAGAGAGCCGGCAATAACAATAGCCACCACCAGCAGCAACAAGCCGATGACAAAAAGACGAGAGGCCCGGCGGCTCATCGGACGGAGGCCGGGACGACGAGGATGGGGTTCAGATGCGCTCATGCCGTGGTGTGGTTAGATCCAATGTAAAGATAACCACACGCTGGGTGATTTTGGATTAATCCAAAATCCGAACCTTATGAATTTTGACACGCCAAAGCGGATAAAGACGGTGCATAGTGGTCTGGCTCAAGCCCTACCGAATTTGACAGTCAAAATTCATTAGCACACGGCGGCGCAGGCTGCCTCGACGGAGGCGTAACTTGGGAAGATACGATGGATCCGGGAGACCTGAATGACCATCCGAACGGGAGAGGTCAGCGAAGCGAAGACCACTTTTCCGTCGTGCCGCGCAGCCTCGCGGTAGAGGGCGAAGATCGCGCCGAGGCCGGTCGAGTCTAGAATGCCCGTTTCGGAAAAGTCGATGATGAACGACCGGGCGCCCAGGTGGAGCCGATCGAAGCACGCGGTTTTGAAGTCGGAGGCGTTAGAGAAATCCAACGACTTGCCCACGTGCACGATGATAGAGGCCTGGTCCTTGTGTGGTTCGAGAACGACGCTCATGAGTCTGCATGCCTGGTAGCTGCCAGATGGTAGGGTCGATATAGGTTTCGGCCAATCTCCACGGCGGCTTAATTGCAAACAGCAACAGCGGATGTTACGATTTTAGATTTTGGATTTTGGATTTTGGATTTGTAAGTGTTTGATATATATAGATTAAGCGAAAATTCGCAACAGTCCGAGCCATTTCTGCCTTCATTTTTTTCGGAGACAGTGCGGTCTCAGACAATCCAAAATCCAAAATCGCCTCAGCCGTTTTCGGCCCAGTAGGCGAGGAGGGCTTTGGTGTAGGCCAGCGAGAGTTCGAGGTTTTGCACCGTGTTCCATTCGAATTTGCTGTGGTAGTCGTGGCCGCCGTTGAAAATGTTGGGCGTGGGCAGGCCGCGTTCGGAGAGGCGGCTGCCGTCGGTGCCGCCGCGCACGAGGTGTTCTTCGAGGGTGATCCCCATAGCCTCTGCGGCGGCGTGCGCGAAGGTCACCACGCGCAGGTCGGTCTCCTCGATGTAGGCGCGCATATTTTTGTATTGATCTGTGATTTCCAGGGAAATCACAGATTTGGGGTATTTGAGGCGGAAAAGTTCGACGAGATGCGTGACGAGGTCTTTATGGCGTTGCAGGCCTTCTTCAGTGAAATCACGCAGGATCAGCTTCACCTTCGCGCGCGCGACATCGCTGGCTGCGAGCGTGTGTGGGTGGATGTAGCCCTCGCGCCCGGCGGTGGTCTCCGGCGCTTCGGCGGCAGGCAGCGCAGCAATCATCTCCGCGACGATCCGCAGGGCGTTGACCATGACGTCTTTGGCGTAGCCCGGATGCACCATCACCCCCTCGACGGTGACCACGGCCTCGGCGGCGCTGAACGTTTCCGAAGAGATGGTGCCGGTGCTGCTGCCGTCGAGCGTATACGCCACGTCGGCGCCGAGCGTGCCGAGGTCGAGTTTTTCGACGCCGCGCCCGATCTCTTCGTCGATGGTAAAACACAGCCGCAGCGGGGGGCAGGGGAGGGCGCGGTCGTTGAGCAGATCTTCGGCGAGTTGCATGAGCACGGCCACGCCGGCCTTGTCGTCGCTGCCCAGCAGCGTGGTGCCGTCGCTGGTGATGATGTCGTGGCCGAGGTGGTCGAGCAGGGCGGGTTGGCGGGCCGGGTCGAGCGTCACTGCCGGGTCGCCGGGCAGCGTGAGAATGCCGCCGTCATAGTCGACATGCACCATCGGCTTGACGCCTGTGCCCGATTCGTCGGGCGCCGTATCGACGTGAGCCAGCAGCGCGACGACGGGGCTCTGTGCGGCCTGCTCGGCGGGCAACGTCGAAGGAATGGTGCCGAAGACGTAGCCGTAGTCGTCCATGTAGGCATCGTCCACGCCCAGGGCTTTCAACTCCTCGGCGAGCAGCCGGCTGAGGTCTTTCTGTTTTTCGGTAGACGGCGTGGTGTCGGAATCCGGATCCGACTGGGTGTCGATCTGCACGTAGCGCAAAAAACGCTCGGCGACGGATGGAAGCGGCATGTCTGCGGATGTTATAGTGGTTTGGGTTATGGTGTTTTCTCGGAACCAACAGGCACCCCGTTTCTCTATGCCCATACCCCGACCGAGACCATACCACACGAGCGACACGAGCCGAAGGCAACTGACCGAAGGTAAACGACTGACGAAGTAAAAACACCCTCCACGGCGATGGGAGCAAGCTTTCAATCCACAAAAAAACTAAGAACCGGACGTTACCGCCCCACATCCTTCTCGCCGAGGTGGATCGAGTGGAGGATGTTGAGGTAGCTGTAGTAGCGTTCCTCAGTGATCTCGTCGTTGAGGTAGGCTTCTTTGACGGCACAGCCCGGCTCGTGGTCGTGGGTGCAGGTGGGGAAGCGGCAGTGTGCGAGGTGCGGCCTGAATTCGGGGAAATGATGCGAAAGCTCCCACGGCTCCAGGTCGAGCACGCCGAACTCGCGGATGCCGGGTGTATCGACGACGAAGCCGCCGTCGGAGAGGGGGAAGAGCGCGGCATGAGTGGTGGTGTGGCGGCCCTTGCGCGTCTTGGCGCTCACCTCGCCTGTGCGCAGATCCAGCCCCGGCTCGATGGCGTTGAGCAGCGTCGATTTGCCCACGCCCGACGGCCCGGTGACCACACTCGTCTGGCCGGTGAGCGCGTCGCGGAAGGCCTCGGCGCCCTCGCCTGTCTTGGCGCTCGTCAGCAGCACCCGGTAGCCGAGATCGGTGTAGAGGGCCACTAAGAAATCGAGCTTGTCACTGTCTTTCGGGCGGATCAGGTCGATCTTGTTGAAGACGAGATTGGCCTCGATGTCGTGCGCTTCGGCAGTGACGAGGACGCGGTCGATGAAGCCGGGGTTGGGACGCGGCAGCCGCACCGATTGGATGATCCACACCGCGTCGATGTTGGCGACGATCACCTGTTCGCGCCCCACACGTCGCCCGGCAGCCCGGCGGCTGAGCTTGTTCTTACGCTCGTGGATCGCCGTGATCAGCCCCGTGTCGTCCGGGTTGAGGCGGATCGTCACCTGATCGCCCACGGCGACGGGGTTGGTCAGGTCCTGGTCTTCCAGGCGAAACTTCCCCCGCACCTTCGACTTCACCACGCGCCCGCCGGCCTGCACGTCGTACCAGCTCCCCGTCGAGCGGATCACGACACCGCCAACGAATTGATCGGCAGGAGGGGCAATTTTTTCGGGTGTATCGGCGGGCATAGCGCAGGCGCTCTGGTGAAACTTGACCTTGCGGGGTTACGTCTAATTTTTTTACCGACTGATGGCAGATTGCAAAAGGCAAATGGCAAATTGGCAAATTGCAAAAGCAGATAACGGCTTGATTGCCCTTTGCTTATTTGCCATTTGCCCATTTGCAATCCGCCATCAGCGTGCCTCTATCGCTTCACAGGAGCAGCCTGCGTAGCTACAGAGTCTTCATCACACCATCCAGACAACAAGTAGGATCGCGCCGGTGGCGGCGACGGTTCTCAGGAGACGCTATGACAGACCAGCAAGATCCCCACACCGAACAGTACGACCGCGCCCGCGATGCGTTCGACGACCTTCCCATCGAGGATAAAACGGTTTTTTTGCTCAAAGAAACGGTGAACACCATCGTCCAGGGTGTCGAGGAAGCCGCGCGCTCGATCCTCGACGAGTTTGAGGGCCTGTTCGGGGAGGCTCCGGCGGAAGAAGCCGAGACCGAAGAAAAAGCGGCTGCCGAGAACGGGGCCGCCAAGAAGACCACCACCCGCAAAAAAACCACCGCGTCGAAAGCAAGCAGTTCGACCACGAAGAAGACGACCGCGAAAAAGACCACCTCCTCAAGGAAAACGACCTTTTCGCGGAAAAAAACGACCAAAAAAGACGACAGCGACGCGTCCTAACCCCGCTGTGTGATGCCCGACCCCGAGGAGCGCCAGATCATCGAATTCGACCGGTTGAATTGGCTCGGCAAGACCGTCTTTATCGCCGGATTTGCTGTTAACACCACCGTCAATCTTATCGACGCGGCGCTGGAGAAGGCCGTCGATCTCGTCCTCGAAGCCGAACGCGCTTTCAATGAAGGCCTCGACGAACCCGAAAACGCCAAAATCCTCGATGAGTGGGAAGAGGAGTAGGGATTTTGGATTTGCGATTTTGGATTTGCGATTTTGGATTGGTTGCCAGTCCTGATCCAATCAATCAATAAAAAAGCCGCGCCGGTCAAGGCCAGCGCGGCTTTTTCGTTTGTTGAAGACGGATCGGAAACCACCCAATCCAAAATCCAAAATCCGAAATCGATCAATTCACCACCGTATGCACGGTCTCCGAGCCGTTGGAGGGCGGCGCGTGAGTGGGTTTATCCGAATCCGGGATGGTGAAGAGGGTTACCGGGTCTTTGACGGGTTTTTTCTCCAGCGTCAGTTTGAGGATCTCCTGCATCCGTTTGATGTAGTTGACCTTCAAGCCTTCGAGCGCCTCGTCTTTGATCTCCTTGACATCTTTTTCATTCTTTTGCGGAAGCAGCACCTGTTTGATGCCGGCGCGTTTGGCGGCCAGCACCTTCTCCTTGATGCCGCCCACCGGCAAGACCAGCCCGCGCAGCGTGATCTCGCCCGTCATGGCCAGGTGGTCTTTGACGCGGCGCTGCGTGTAGATCGACACGAGCGCCGTGAGCATCGAGACACCGGCTGACGGGCCGTCTTTAGGCACGGCGCCGGCGGGCACGTGGACGTGCAGATCCCAGTACCGGAACGCGTCCTGCGGGATGCCCAACTCATCGGCGTGCGACTTAACGTAGGACCGCGCCGCCTGCGCCGACTCTTTCATCACGTCGCCGAGTTGGCCGGTGAGGATCATCCGGCCCGACCCGCGTGAGATCGAGGCTTCGATGAACAGGATGTCGCCGCCGACGGGCGTCCAGGCCAGGCCCGTAGCTACGCCGGGCACCTCGGTGCGCTCGGCCACGTCGCTGAAAAACTTGCGCGCGCCCAGGTAGGCCTCCAACTCGTCGGGCTGGACGGTTTCGGTCTCGACCTCGTCTACGGCCACCTTTTTCGCCACGCCGCGCGCCACCGAGCCGATGGTGCGTTCGAGCTGGCGCACCCCCGACTCGCGCGTGTAGCCGTCGATGATCAGCTTAATCGTGTCGTCGGCAATCGAGAACTGCTCCGGTTTGAGGCCGTTGCGTTCGGTCTGGCGCGGCACCAGAAAGCCCTTGGCGATGGCAAGCTTTTCGTCCTGCGTATAGCCGGTGATCTGGATGATCTCCATGCGGTCGCGCAGCGGCGCCGGGATCATCTCCAGATAGTTGGCCGTGGCGATGAAAAGCACCTTCGACAGGTCGTAGTCGAGTTCGAGGTAATGATCGTTGAAGCCGAAATTCTGCTCCGGGTCGAGCACTTCGAGCAGGGCGCTCGACGGATCGCCCCGGAAGTCGGAGCCGAGTTTATCGACTTCGTCGAGCATGAAGACCGGGTTGGCGGTGCCGGCTTTTTTGAGGCCTTGCAAGATGCGGCCCGGCAGGGCGCCGACGTAAGTGCGGCGGTGGCCGCGGATCTCAGCTTCGTCGCGGACACCGCCGAGGCTCATGCGTACAAACTCGCGTCCGAGGGCGCGGGCGATGCTCTTGCCCAGGCTGGTCTTACCCACGCCCGGCGGGCCGTAGAAGCACAAAATCGGGGCTTTCATATCGCCCTTGAGCTTGAGCACAGCCAGGTATTCGAGAATCCGCTTCTTGACTTTTTCCAGGCCGAAGTGGTCTTCGTCGAGGATCTCCTCAGCATGTTTGATGTCGAGGTGGTCTTCGGAATATTCGGTCCAGGGCAGGTCGAGGATCCAATCGACGTAGTTGCGCGTGACGGCGTAATCGGGCGCTGCCGGGTTGATGCGGTTGAGCTTTTTGATCTCCTTGAGCACGGTCTCCAGGGCGTGCTCCGGCATGTTTTTGTCTTCGGCCCGCTGGCGCAGTTGTTCGAGTTCGCCTGTGCTGTCGCTCTCGCCGAGTTCTTCCTGGATGGCCTTCATCTGCTGGCGCAGCAGATACTCGCGCTGCTGCTGGTCGACGTCGCTCTTGACGCGCGAGCGGATTTCTTCGGAGAGTTGAAGCACCTGGATCTCGCGGTTGAGGTGCTTCATCACGAGGTTGGCCCGCTCGACCAGCGAGAGCGTTTCGAGCAGTTCCTGCTTGTCCTCGACTTCGACCTGCAAGTTCGAGGCGATGAAGTGGATCAGGAAAGCCGGCGAGTCGATGTTGTCGATGGCATAGGCCGCCTCGCTGGGCAGATTCGGCGACATCGCCACGATCTGGATGGCCAGTTCTTTGACCGAGCGGATGAGCGCTTGCAACTGGATCTCTTCCTGCTCATCGAGGGTCTCCTTCAGCGCATCGACGCGCGCGCGGAAGTACGGCTCTTCCTGCACGTAGTCGGTAATCTGAAAGCGACGCTTGCCCTGAATCACAATCGACTTCGAGCCGTCGGGCATCTTGATCAATTTGAGGATCGTCGCGACGGTGCCGACGCCGTAGAGGTCTTCGGGCGTGGGATCTTCGATGTCGCTGCTGCGCTGGGCCACCACGCCGATGAGCTTATCGGCAGCGAACGCATCTTTGACGAGTTTTAACGAGGCATCACGCCCCACCGTAATGGGAAGCACCACGCCCGGAAACAGCACCGTATTGCGCAACGCCAGGATCGGTAGCGTCTCCGGGACGCTGGAGGTGCTCATCTCATGCTCCTCAGCGGCCGTCGGCAACGGAATGCTCTGTTCGGGTGCTTCGTCGTCTATCATCCAGTAAAAGGAGTCTTTCATCATCAAGTCGTATGCAAAATGGGGTTGAGGAAGACGCGCTGCCGTCCGGTTGAACCTGTAACCGGCAACGAAGGCGTCTGTGCCCGTACTTTGTCAAAAACCAGGCCAAAGCACGGGGTATGTCAATGTGGCGCTAAAAAAGACCTGACCGGCGCATCGCATCCCCCGATCTGTCTTTTTGAAGGATAGCGTTCTGTTTCAGGGCAACCCTGTCAGGTTTTTCATCAGATCAATTTCTGTATGGTTGCCTCTACTTCGTTGATCTGAAAAGGTTTGCTTAAAATGATGTCGATGTCATCGCCCGGTTCGCCGACTTCGGTGTCGCCGGTGAGTAAGATGATCGGCATCGTGGGAAAGCGGCCCCGGAGGATGTGGGCCAGTTCGCGCCCGTTCATTTCGGGCATGGCCTGATCCACAATGACGAGGTCGAAGCCGTTGGAATCGGTGATCGTCAGGGCTTCGGGGCCGGAGGCGGCAGCCTCCACCTCATGCCCGCGCAGCGTCAGCAGCTTTGTCAGCACCGCGCGCACCATCTTCTCGTCATCGACCAGCAGGATTCGCGCCGAGGCCGACGGCAGGTCGGCGGTTTCTTCGTCCGGGACCGGCACGGCATCGTGCGCCGGCGGGAACGTCAGCGTAAAGACGGTGCCTTCTCCTAACTTCGAGGTCACGTCAACCGTTCCTTCGTGTTCCTGAATGATGCCGTAGCTGACGGCCAGGCCCATGCCGGTGCCGTGTTCGCCTTTGGTGGTAAACAACGGCTCGAAGATGCGCTTGCGCACCGTCTCGCTCATGCCCAGGCCGGTGTCGGCAACGCGCACTTGCACGCCGTCGTGGCAACTCGTGCTCAGCGCCAGTTGCCCGCCTTCGGGCATGGCCTGCACGGCGTTGAGGATGAGGTTGACGAACACCTCGCGCAACTCCGACGCCGACCCCATCACCGACGGCACCTCGTTGAGATCGAGCTTTAACTGGATGTCGATGCCCTGGCGGCGGGGTTCGTTGTACCAGTAGGGGCGGGTAAACAGGATGCAATCCTGAAGCAGGCTCGGCAGGTCGAGCGCTTCGAAGAGTGTCTGTTTTTCCTGGCGAATGTACTGTTGTATTTTTTTAACGAGCGCCGCGCCGTCGAGCGCCGCCTTCTCGATCGTCGTCAGGTGCTCGGTGTAGGTGGCAATGACCGTAGGCGAGACGGCGAAGGTTTTGAGCAGTTCGGTGTAGCCCAGGATGCCGCTGAGCAGGTTGTTGAAGTCGTGCGCGATGCCCATCGTCATCCGGCCCAGCGTTTCGAGCCGGTGGCGCTGCGTCTGGCTGATGGTCCAACTGGTGGGTTCGGCGAGGACTTCTCCGGAGATGGTGATGGCCCGGACGTGGCTGCGGCCTTCCTCGTCGATCAGGTGTACCGGCAGGAAATGCAGCAACACCGGCAGCGGCTCGTCGCGTTCGGCCATTTGCACGGGGAAGATCTGGTTGGTCACCAGATGCCCGGCGGCGGCTTCTTCGACGCATTGGCGAGCCAGAGCCTGATCCTCCGGCGAGAGGTGCGCCCAGGCGTCGGCGGTGGCGCCCAGGAGCGCCTGCCACGCTTCGTTGGCAGCAATCAGGTCGCCCCGGGGCGAACACGTAGCCACGAGCAACTCCGGTTCGAACGGCGCAAAAGGCTCAGGCGAGTTTAGCATGAATACAGCCGGGGCGTGCGGTGGGAGATCGTGCGGGCTGCGCAGTGCGTCGTTCGTTATGCGTGGTCAAGAGGCCTTTCGCAACACGAAGAACGCAACACGCCGCGCGTAGTATCGGCCAAACAAGGCGCCGGTAAAAGTTTTTCTCCGTGAAGATCGACCAAAAAGCGGCTTCGGGCGTTCTCTGGTCTGAAGGTGACGCCTGACACGGCGTGCGAACCGGGAATTTCGTCGCCAGACGTCGCCTTTCTGTTCATATCGTTTTATGATGTTTTTGGCTAAATAATCCGGTCACGAACAAGTCCCACCGTTTGTAGAGACGTTACATGTAACGTCTCTACCGGGCGGATGACCTGAACCTCGTGACGGGTTATTGGGCCAAAGACCATCATCGAAACGGTATAAAATACCATATTGCAAACTTGTTTCTGTAACGATGTGGCATGAGAATGTTCTGGGGACCATCGGACAGACGCCGCTGGTCAAGATAAACCGCCTGGCGGCGGGGTTGCCGTGCCAGGTGCTGGCGAAAGTCGAGTTTTTTAATCCCGGCGGATCGGTCAAAGACCGCATCGGCGTGGCGATGGTGGAGGCGGCTGAAAGACAGGGCTTGCTCAAACCCGGCGGCACCATCATCGAAGGCACCAGCGGCAACACCGGCGCCGGGCTGGCGCTGGTGGCTATCGCCAAAGGCTATCGGTGTATTTTTACGACCACCGACAAGCAGAGCAAGGAAAAAATCGACGTGCTGCGCGCCTTCGGGGCCGAGGTGAAGGTCTGCCCCACCAACGTAGCCCCGGACGATCCGCGGTCGTACTATTCGGTGGCCCGGCGGCTGGCTAAAGAGATCCCCAATTCGTTTTACGTCAACCAGTACGACAACCCGGCCAACACCGTCGCGCACTACGAGACCACCGGCCCGGAGATCTGGCAGCAGACCGAAGGCCGCGTCACCCATTACATTGCCGGCGCCGGCACCGGCGGCACTATCTCCGGCGCGGCCCGCTATCTCAAAGAAAAAAATCCGGACATCAAGGTCATCGGCGTCGATCCCTACGGGTCGGTCTATTACAAATATTTCTTCACCCGCGAGTTCGACCACGACGAAATCTATCCGTATCTGACCGAGGGCGTCGGCGAAGACATCCTCGCCGAAAACATGGATTTCGACATCGTCGATGACTACGTGCGGGTGACCGACAAGGCGTCGATGCAGATGACCCGACGGCTGGCGCAGCAGGAGGGCCTTTTCACCGGCCAGTCCTGCGGGATGGCCATGGCCGGCGCGCTCGACTGGCTCCAGGCGCACCGCGAGACGCTCACCGAAGACCACGTCGTCGTGGTCATCCTGCCGGATTCCGGCTTTCGTTACCTCCGCAAAACCTACAACGACGACTGGATGCGCAACCACGGCTTCCTGGAGTCGAAATCCGACCTGACCGTGACCGAAGTGCTGAACGCGCGTCCGCCGTCTAAGCAGGTGGTGGCCGTAACGCCGGCGGATACGCTCGGCGAAGCCATCCAGCGCATGAACGACAGCAGCATCTCGCAGTTGCCCGTGATCGACCACGGCGAGGTCGTCGGCAGCCTCACCGAGACGGTCATCCTCAACCGGCTCATCGAGGAGCCCAGCGCCCGCGACGAAGCCGTGCGCGGCGTCATGTCGGAGCCGTTCCCCATCGTCTCCCGCTCGCTTCACCTCGACCACGTGACGACGTATCTGGAGCAAGGCGCCGGGGCCGTCCTCGTCGAACCGGACGCCGGCGACGGGTTCCAGATTATCACAAAGAGCGACCTCATCAGCGCGCTCGCCGGGGCCGGACGCAGCGGCAACGGTTTCAAAGCAACCCCTTGACCTTATGGAAGATCAGCAAAAGCCGGGTTCAGCCGGCAAAAGCAGCTCGCAACTCAACATAGAACTCAGCGAAGATATTGCCGAGGGTGAATACGCCAATCTCGTCATGATCGCGCATTCGCCCGAAGAGTTTATTCTCGATTTCATCCGGGTGGTGCCGGGCGTGCGCAAGGCGCGCGTCAAGAGCCGCATCATCATCACCCCGCAACACGCCAAACGCCTGCTACGCGCCCTGACGGACAACGTGGAACGCTACGAACGCGCCCACGGCCCCATCGACGAACGCGCGCCTGCGGATCAGCCCATCCAGTTCGGCGGCGGCAACGTGGGGGAGGCGTAGGGTGGGAAAGGGGGAGAGGGAGAAAGGGAGAGAGGGGGTGGATGAGGCAAAAATCGCCCTCTCTCCCTTTCCCCCTTTCTCCCTCTCAAAAGAAATCACTTCCGCGCTCGCATCAGCATCAACAGGGCGATGAGGAAGAAGAGGGCGTGAGGGACGAAGGCGGTCAGGATGGGGTCGAGTTCGCCGGAGTAGCCGAAGGGTTCGGTGAGTTTTTGCGCGGCGAGGTAGGCGAAGGCCATGGCAAGCCCCAGGCCGATTTGCACGGCCTGCCCACCGCGCCGCCGCACCGCCGCCAGCGGCAGGGCGATGAGCACCAGAATCAGGTTGGCCAGCGGATACGAATACTTCGTGTAATAGCCGACTTCCGCCCGCCCGATGTTGCCGGCGCCGGACCGCCGCAGCGCATCAACGTAGTCGGCAGCGATGGGGATCGTCATCGATTCGATGTCGCGTTCGGTGCGGGCCAGGTCGCGGGGGTAGACCAGCAGGAGGGTGTCGAGTTGTTCGACGACGCGGCGGCGTTCGGAGCCGTCTTCGTGGAACGAGCGTACGACGGCGTCGGGCAGGCGCCAGAGCGAATCCTGCCACGCCATATTCTGCGCATCGACCCGCTCGATGAGGCGGTGGTCGCCGTCGAAGCGTTGCAGCGAGACGCGGTAGGCGGTGTTGGATCGCCGGTCGAAGAACCCCACCGAGACGATGCTGCCGGGGCTGTTCTGCCGGTGGATGTCGTTGATATCGACCTGTTTGGGCGCGTCTTTGAGATATTTGCCGTCGTATTCGAGCACCGTCTGGTTGGTCACCGGGACGATCCATCCGTTAAACCAGATCATGACGCCAGTGATCAGCAGCGCCACGAACGCATAGGGCCGCAGCAGCCGGTACATCGAGATGCTGCTGGTCTGCAAGGCCGTCAGTTGCATCGTCTGCGCCAGCTTGCCCGTCAGGTAGACACACGAAAGAAACACCGCCAGCGGCGAGATGAGCCGGACAATTTCGGGGATATAGCTCGGATAATAGATCGAATAAATCTCATCCATGGGCGCTTGCCGGTCGAGGAAATCATCCACATACTCCAGGTAGTGGAGCAGGATGAAAAAGACGATCAGCGCGATGACCAGAAACAGGTACCCGGTCAGCAAACGCCGAATGATATGACGGTCGAAAGTCGTCACGCGCTTAGTGCTTCGTACTTAGCCCATTCTTGTTTTTTTGTCCATGGACAAAAAAACAATAGTAGTGTACCTTTATTTCCCCGTTCAGTTCACCCTAACCAGTGCAAGGATGAAAGTTCACGAGTATCAGGCCAAAGACATTCTCAAAAGCTTCGGTGTGGCGGTGCAGCCGGGCATCATTGCGACGACGGTGGAAGAGGCCGTCGCGGCGGCGCAAAAGCTGGCGGAGGAGGGCGCGACGCTCTTCGTCGTCAAGGCGCAGATCCATGCGGGCGGGCGCGGCAAGGGCGGCGGCGTGAAGCTGGCGCGGGGCATCGACGAGGTGCGCGAGAAAGCCGAGGCGATCCTGGGCATGAATCTCGTCACGCATCAGACTGGCCCCGAAGGCCAGAAGGTGCGCACCATCCTCATCGCCGACGCCGTCGATATCGCCAAAGAATACTACGTCGGCGTCACGCTCGACCGGGGCAAGAGCATGGACGTGATCATGGCTTCGACCGAGGGCGGCGTCGAAATCGAGAAGGTGGCTGAGGAGACGCCGGAGAAGATCATCAAAGTGTGGGTCGATCCGGCGACCGGGCTGATGCCGTTTCAGGTGCGGCAGATCGCCTTCGGGCTGGGCTTCGAGGGCGCCGCGTTCAAACAGGCCGCTCGTTTTATCGCCGCGCTCTATCAGGCGTATGCCAGGAGCGATGCCTCGCTGGCCGAAATCAACCCCCTCGTGCTGACCGAGCAGGGCGACGTCATCGCCGTCGATGCCAAGATCAACCTCGACGACAACGCGCTCTTTCGCCACAAAGACCTGGCGGCCTTACGCGATCTCCACGAGGAGGATCCGCTCGAAGTAGAGGCCGCGGCGCATCACCTCAACTACGTCAAGCTCGACGGCAACGTCGGCTGCATGGTCAACGGCGCCGGGCTGGCCATGGCGACAATGGACATCATCAAGCTGGCCGGCGGCGACCCCGCCAACTTCCTCGACGTCGGCGGCGGCGCCAGCGCCGAGACTGTCGAGGCGGGCTTTCGCATCATCCTCAAAGATCCAAACGTCAAGGCCATCCTCGTCAACATCTTCGGCGGTATCGTCCGTTGCGACCGCGTGGCGCGCGGCGTGGTCGAGGCGGCCAATAACGTGGAGATCGATATCCCGCTGATCGTTCGCCTGCAAGGCACCAACGCCGAAGAAGGCCAGCAAATCCTTCGGGAAAGCGGCCTGCCGCTCGAAACCGCCATCCTCTTCAAAGAAGCCGCCGACAAGGTCAATCAAGCCTTAGCGGCTTAGCGATTTTGGATTTCAGATTTTGGATTTTGGATTGGGTGCTGGCCGATCCGTTTTTAGCAATCGAATAAGTTGAAGCGTTCTCCACCGGCGCTGCTTTTTCGGTTGCCTGATCCGTATGAGATCAACAATCCAAAATCTAAAATCCAAAATCCAAAATCCCCAGCTTCATGTCTACCCTCGCGAAACCGCCTGCCGAGTTGACGCTCGACGACCTCGAAATCCGCGAAGGCCTCGAAGGGCTGACGCCGGCGCGCATCATGACGCTCTACCGGCGCGCGCCGTTGCTGCGGCCCGTCTCGGATCCCGAACGCATCTGGACGATGTTCGAAAGCGCCTCGCTGGTGCTGACAGCCTGGAACGGCAACCAGATCGTCGGCATCGCGCGGGTGCTTACCGACGGGGTGCTCTTCAGCTACCTCTGCGACCTCGCCGTCGAGCCGGACGTGCAACGCCTGGGCGTGGGCAAACGCCTCATCAACGAAGTGCTCGACCGCTGCAAAGGCACCGAGTTGGTCCTGCGCGACTCGAACATTTCTGCCGGCTATTACGCCTACCTCGGCTTCAAACGCGTCGAAAACGCCTGGGTGCGGAAGGCAACTTGAGAAACGATCAAAGATCGTTTCTCAAAGCTGCAACGTAATCTCCGAGTGCGATTCTTGGAAGGGTTGATCGACGATTTGCAAGTGTTCTTCGACGCCCTCGACGCCTTCGATTTGCTCGACGAGCGAGACGAGGAGCGTGCGGTCTAGCTCGTGGCGGATGGTGCCGTAGAGCGTAACGACGCTGTTTTTAATGTAGAAATGGATGCCGTGTACGCCCGCCAGCTCCAGGTCGCGCTCGAACGTGCGGAAGAGCCGCAGGGCGAGCGCCTTATCTTTGAGCGTCCGGCGCGTATCGCGGGGCGGCGTAGCGCGCAGGCGGCGGGTGAGGTCTCGTAAGGAAAAGGCTTTCATATAAAGGACAGAACGGCACAGCCCTGGGGGGAATCCGCTCCGTGGTTGTTCGTAGGCAGACAAAACGCGCAAGGCCATACATACCCCTGAAGACGCCGGGATACGTAAGCGACGCTTGTTCGGGCAGCCGCGCGCAAGGGGGGAGAACGCCTTTAGTGTAGCGCTAGATCGCTTCTAAGGCGATTCTTCACAGTACTTTAGCCGGGGATAGACACTGAAGATAACGCTGGCGGGACCGTAAGTATCGGGATTATTAACCTTTATCTCAAGCCGAATCGCCCGCCATCACCGGCCAAAGCCCAGGTCTCGGTTCTGTTTTGGTTGACGAAGTCGTAAAAATTCGCGCAACTTCCCGCTTTTTACGTGCAAATCGAAGCCCCACGACTGAAAACGCCCGAACGGCACCCAGTTTAGCGCCATCTCCCAGCACTCGAAGTCTTTGAGGATGTTAAGCGTAGTCGTGACGATTTCTTTGTTTTCGAAGTCATAGCCGGTCTGGCCGCGCACTTTCCACGTCGGCGTCACGTTGAAGTCGAAGCCGGTGTTGAGGGTGGCGGTGCGGTTGAGCGTGGAGAACTGCTTGGTGATGCGATAGGTAAAGCTGACGTTGAGCGACCAGTCTGAGAAGGCGCCCTGCTCGCCGTAGCCCGTCGTGCCGAACGATCCAAAGGGACTCGTCGAAAACGGATCGTTGAGACCGAGCGAAGACGTTGTGTTGTTGCTGAAGGATTGGATGCCGGGCTGCTGCGTCTGGCCGAAGCCCCGGTTACCGAACCCCTGGCTGCCGCCGCCCCGGCGGCTGCTCATCCGGAAGTCGCCCCGGATGCTCATCTGCGTCAGGCGACCGAACTTGAAATCCTTCAGCGAGAAGACGTACTCGTTGATCACGCGGTTGCCTTCCTCGTTGAGGGCGTAGGGCGAGAGGGTGGAGGAGAAGTTGAGGTTGAGCTTGCCCAGCACGTTCGTCCGCGCCGAGATCTGGATCGGCGCCAGTTGCAACGAATCGGCGGCGAAGTTATAGCTCGATCTGAAGTTGACGTTGAAGAGTTTGAGCACCCGGCTCTGCTCCTCGCCCGTCGAATCGGCGGTGACGCGCTTGGTCTCGAACGTGTTGTCGATGCCGAACGAGAGGGATTGTTGCAATCCGCCTTGCACGCCCGAGACGATGTTGTACCGCCGCGTCTCGACCTCGCCCGTAGACAACGTATCGACCACGGGATTGCCCATCGCGTCGAGCACATCGCGCGAGTAGCCCCAGAAATCCGAAGAAAAATCGGGCTTGAAGCTGAAGCCGAGGCTGGGCCGGACGGTGTGCCGGACGCCCTGATACGCCCCGGCTTTGACAGGAAAGATGCCGTAAAACGTCGTCTGTGCCGAGACGCCGGTATTAAACTGGCGCAGAGCAAAGAACCCCGTCTGCGGATCGCGCTGCGTCACGCCGGTGGTATCGATCTGCTGGCGCTCGGTTTCCAGATACCATTCTTCGGTGTAATTGAAATTAGGCGAGAGGTTGAGCCGGAACGTCCCCAGCAGCGGCAGCCGGTTCACCGTAAACGGCGCCGAGATGGGCACGCGATGCGTGGCTCTGAAGTTGATGCGGTTGTTATCCTGGCCCGTGGCCTGTTCATATTTTTCCTGATCGAAGAGCGCTTCGTACCACGCCACATCGATGGGCGTGCCGTCGGCGGTGGTGTCTCCGCGCATAATCAACTGATCGTCGGTCAGCGGTTGGAAGCTGTAGCGGTTGCTCATGCGCCCGTTGTAGCTGTACTGGATGCGCTCGAACCAGCGCTGGTCGCGCCCGCTGCCGCCCGTCTCGCGCTTGAACGGCGTCTTCGTGCTTTGCGAAAACGACAATTCCGGCAGCGTCAGGTCGGCAGAGCCGGTCGAGAGCACCTGGCTCTGGCGCAGATTCAGCGAGAGCGACCGCCCGCTCTGCCAGCGTTTGTTGTACTGAATCGACGAGCCCACGGTCTGCGTCACGTTGTCGTTGTAATTGTTCGAGACCGTCTGCAAATAGCTGCTGTTGGTCAGGTTAACGTTGCCGGTGATGCGCGCCGTCGGGTTGAGCGTCTGATTGTGCGACCAGCGCAGGCTGATCTCGTTGCGCAAGATCTGATCGGGGTCGCCCTTTTCGCCGCTTTGCGTGTGGATGAAATCGACGCTGATGCCGCCGTTATAGCGGTCGCGCTTGTTGTAGCGGAACGAGGGATTGATCTGCCAGCTTCCCTTCGTCCACAACCCCAGGCGCACCTGGAGGTCGGTGTAGTCGTTGATGGCCCAGTAATAGCCCCAGTTGCGCAGGTAGAAGCCGCGCTGGTCTTCGCCGTATTCGGGCGCCAGAATGCCGCTGCGTCGCCCTTCCTGATAGGGCAAAAACCCGAACGGCAGCCAGATGGGCGTGGGGATGTTGTAGATGAAAAGCTGGATCGGCCCGGTATAGACCCACTTCTGATCGACCACCTTCATCTTGTTCGACCGCAGCGAGTACGACGGCGTCTCTTCGGGGCCGCAGTTGCACGTGGTATAGAGGCCGTCGCGGATGAAGATGGTGCTGTCTTCGCGGACTTTCGCCACGCCCGCACGGATGAAGCCTTCTTCGAACTGTGTCCGGGCGCCCACCACCCGGCCTCGCTCCGTGCCCATGTTATACGCAAATGAGGTGCCTGCAAACGTCTCGGCGGCCTGTGTGAAAAGCGGGGCGCCCACCAACCCGGTATCCGACGGCAAGCCTTCGGCGCGCAATTCCTCTTTGTCGAAAAGGATGTCGATGGTGTAGGCTTCGAGCTTAGCCTCGCCGTAGGTGACCGTAGCGTTGCCGAGAAGACGCCCCTGGTCGCCCTCTTCGTCATCGAAGCGGATGATGAGCGAGTCGGTAGCCTGGAATTGCACCGGTTTGTCGAGACCGGAGGGCGAGGCGGCTTGCGGGGCCGCGTCGCGTGGCGGCATCATGGGGGCCTGCACCGGCGGGACCGTCACCGCAGAATCAGGCGGGACGTTTACAGCGGAGGTGTCAGGCGGCGTCGGCAACGGCGGCGGCCTATCCTGCGCCTGCACCGCCGGGACGCATAAAAGCAGGAGCAGCAGAAAAGCTAAATTTCTGATCTTTAGTTTTTGGTTTTTGGTTTCTGGTATTGAGTTTCTTGTTTCGAGTATCGGGTTTTTGGTCAAATACCTTGAGCACCAAAAACCAGAAACCAGAAACCAAAAACCAAAAACTAAAAACCCACTAAGATCGCTCGGACGAATGGGCATGCGTGTCCAGGAGCTCGAATACGAGATAGGCCGCACCAAGCATACCGACCTCGTTGCCCAGGGTTTCCTGAAGAATCTTCACCCCTTCGCGCAGACCCGGTTTGATGTAATGAAGAACGGATTTGCGCGCCGGTTCGAGGATCAGGTCGCCGGCAGCCGAGACACCGCCGCCGACGATGATGGTTCGGATGTCGAGCAGGTTGATGCAACTGCCGAGGCAGCAGCCCAGCTTATGCCCGGCCCAGGCCAGCACGGTCGTGGCGCCTTCGTCGCCTGCTGAGGCCGCTTCCGAGAGCATGGCCGGCGTCAGATCCTTCATCTCCGGCCCGGCGTCTTGATGCAGCGGGCTGTCCGGGTAGTTGAGCAGTTGATAGCGCGCGTGCCGCGAGAGGAAGCGCTGCCCCAGATACGCCTCGATAGCGCCGGCCACCCCCGCCTGATCGATGGGGCCGTCGTAATCGATGGTCATATGGCCGATCTCGCCGGCAGCGCCGGTGGTGCCGCGAAAGATGGTGTTTTGGTGGATGATTGCCCCGCCGACGCCGGTGCCCAGCGTCACCATGATGAATGAGTCGTAGGGCCGCCCGGCGCCGTAATGCGCCGAGCCGAGCGCTGCCGCGTTGGCGTCGTTCTCGACGATGACGTGCAGGTCTTTCCGCAGCCGCTTTTGCAGCACCTCGCGCAGGTTGATCACCTCCCAGCCGGGGATATTCGGCGGATAGATCAGACTGGTGCGGTCCCAGTTGATCGTCCCCGGCGCGCCGATGCCGATGCCGGCGATGTGTTTGCCCGGCGCGGCGTCGATGACACTCTGGGCCACTTCGACGATGCGGTCGAGCACGTGCGCGGCGCCCTGGTCGGTTTCGGTGGGCACACTGCTGGCCGAGATGAGCCCTTCGCTTCGCTCTACGAGCGCCGCCTTGATGTTCGTCCCACCCAGATCAATACCGATAGCGTAATGCGGCATAGTTTGTTACTCACTGTGTTCGTGTCATTGGTTCGCTTTGCTCACTGTCATTTGCGCCTTCGGCGCGTCATTAGGCTCCCTTCGGTCGCTGTCATTTATTGTCATGGGTCGAACGAGACGGCGAGTGACCACAAATGCCGTGAGCGAAGCGAACCAATGACACGAGCGAAGCGAGTAAATGACGCGACCAACGGGAGCCTATCTCTGCTCCACCCGATAGACCGTCTCGCCGGGGCGGCGCATGCCGTACTGCTCGCGCGCGATTTTCTCGATGACCTCGTCCGGCAGCGGCCTGGCCAGCCGGGTTTCCAGGGTTTCGACTTCGCGGCGGAGGGCCTCGTTCTCTTGCGTGAGGCGGGCATATTCATGATGCCAGCGCACACGCTTGACCAGGCTGTAGCTGTCGAAGAACACAAACCACAGCGCGCCCAGCAGCAGCACCGTCACCACAATGGGGCGGCGCAGGCGATGCCGGGCAGTCTCCGGCTTCGAAGACTTCGACGGCTTAGACGACTTTGAGGAAGCTGCCATAGCGCCTTGTCAGGGTATCTCTCAGAAACGAAAGGCCTTCAGACCAGGGTACGCCGCTGCGGCATCGAGTTGTTCTTCGATGCGCAGCAGTTGGTTGTATTTGGCGAGGCGGTCGCTGCGGCTGGCCGAGCCGGTTTTGATCTGGCCGGCGTTGGTTGCCACGGCCAGGTCGGCGATGGTTGCATCTTCGGTTTCGCCGGAGCGGTGGCTGATAACCGCTGTGAACTTGTGCTTGTGCGCCAGTTCGATAGCCGCCAACGTCTCGGTCAAGGTACCGATCTGGTTGAGTTTTATCAAGATGGAGTTGGCGCAGCCCTCGTCGATGCCGCGTTGCAGGCGCTCGGTGTTGGTCACGAACAGGTCGTCGCCGACGAGTTGGACGCGGTCGCCGACGGTGTCGTTGAGCAGCTTCCAGCCGGCCCAATCGTCCTCGGCCATGCCGTCTTCGATCGAGACAATCATCGGGTATTGGTCCACCCAGCGATGCCAGAGATCCACCATCTCTTCCGAGGTCTTGGGCCGGTCCGGATCGCTCTTCCAGAAGACGTAGCGCCCATCCTGATACATCTCGCTGACGGCAGGGTCGAGCGCGATGTGGATGTCCTGGCCCGGCGTATAGCCCGCCGCGTCGATGGCTTCGAGGATGACGTCGATGGCTTCTTCGTTGGAGCCGAGGTCGGGCGCAAAGCCGCCTTCGTCGCCGACGGCGGTGTTGTAGCCTTTGCCGGAGAGCACTTTCTTGAGATGATGAAACACCTCGACGCCCATGCGCAGGCCTTCGCCGAAGGTCGGTGCGCCGGTGGGCATCACCATGAACTCCTGCATATCAACTTTGTTGTCGGCGTGGCGGCCTCCGTTGATGATGTTCATCATGGGCACCGGGAGGGTGCGGGCATTGGCGCCGCCGAGATAGCGGTAGAGCGGCAGCCTGGCGGTAATGGCTGCCGCTTTGGCTGTCGCCAGCGAGACGCCCAGGATGGCGTTGGCGCCCAGCCGTCCTTTGTTGGGCGTGCCGTCGAGCGCGATGAGGGTTTCGTCGAGGGCTACTTGCTCGAAGACGTTGAAGCCTTCGAGTTCTTCGGCAATCTCGCCATTGACGTTATCGACGGCCTGGTAGACGCTCTTGCCCATGAAGAGGTTGGCGTCGCCGTCACGCAATTCGACGGCCTCGTGCTCGCCGGTCGAGGCGCCGCTGGGCACCGCCGCGCGGCCCACCACACCGTCTTCGGTGATGACGTCGACTTCCACGGTCGGGTTGCCCCGGCTATCGAGAATCTGCCGGGCAACAATTCCTTCTATGAACGACATGAGACAGGTTTTCGGATGAATGAACGATTCGACACGCCGCAAATTCGCCATCCGAACGCGCAATAACAAGACGGGGGAAGAGGGAGAATGAGTGAAATGGAGCGTGGAGGATGGCCAGTGGGATGTGGCCAGTGGGGAGTGGCCAATGGCGAATGGGATGTAGTGGGGATTTGGGGGAGAGTTGGGGAGCCGAAGAGTTGGGGAGAGAGAAAAAGAGACAAGAAAAAAGAGAAAATTGATCACGCTATTCCAGTACGATATTAAATGTACCGGAAACTCTAAGCTCCAAATTGGGATCATTAATGTCTATGTTGAAAGACCCAACCAAGGTCGTATCCGGCTTTCGTTCGATAGTAAGGGTTCCTCGTCCGTCTAGATTAAAAAAACTAGTGCCCTGGTTTGGTGAGGTAGTTATGTTGAAATAAACGGTACCCGGAAGCTGTGGTTGGCCCCTCTTTACTACCGAGTAGGCTCCTTCATCAAATACTAGGTTATTCCAACTAGTAAAACGCATAGCGATTCCCGTTATCCCGCTCCCAGATAATTCTTGCCCGTCATACCTCAAACGAAAGGCAAAACGAGGCTCGTCGTTTAAGATAACGTTTACAATATCTGCTGCTCCTTCAATGGACTCGTTCAGATCACCTCGTAAGGTAGCATTGAAGGAGTTTGGCTGAAGCGAATCGAGGTTTGTCGAATCGCAAGAGCTAATTAAAGTCGACAGAAAAAGGAATGCGAAAACCCCAGCTCTTTTCATCGGTACTTTTGGTAGTGATCTGAAGGTTTTGATTACGCAGCAAGAGAGCGCATGACGCCCTGCGGAAACGTGCTGCATGGTGTCATTCCGGTTCACCACCACCACCACCACAGTTGCTGTAATAGTCTTCCGCCCAGGTCAGCAAGAGTTGCTTCAATCTTTTTCTTGTAGTAAGTAAGACCGTCAACACCAAAATAGGCCCACTGGATGTTCCCATCAAGTTCGCGTTGGAAAACTCCTGGCTCAAGACCTAACCAACCTTTCGTATTACCAGGTTCAAAGTCTTCCCTCACAAAATAATACATCGAATCACTATTTTCTATCGAATCACCATTTTCTGCGGATTTTGCCGCATAAGTGTTCGTGGGAACGGTGTCCCTCGTCGCATTTGTCGTTGTGTCACAACCAATTGACAAGCATACTACGAGAAAGGAACAAACAAGAAGGAAAGATCGCATGGTAAGCTCTCCCTGTAGTTAAGGGTTAGAACACGTTAAGGAGCAACAGACGGGGGCTTTGACTACAGCACAAAATCATCTCTATATTTACTGCAACCAGGTGTAAGTATAACTTAAAGAAAACGTATAGAAAGGATGAAGGGTGCTATCGATACTTCAGCACCTATACTCAGATACAAGATGCAGCAGAATCGCAGGGTTATGGAACTGGCGCGTCTGCGAGAACATACACCGTCGGGCAGTACGCTCGAACGAGCAGTCCTTCTTCTTCACCAGTAGAAACTCACGCGATGAACAAGAAAACAACGCGGCGGCTGGTTCAGACGGCAGCCCTCTTTGCCCTCTTTATTGCAGGATGCGGCGGCAGCGACAACGGAGGCGCCTCGGCATCAAATCCTACAGCCGATAGCGTAGATGCAACGACCGTTTCGGCACCCGATCCGCCCGCTACGCCGAACACCGCCCCACCCGCCGATCCACTGGCCGATCCGCCTGCGGATCTGGATACACCCCGAATCGACTACCTCACGTTTGCCGAAGGTGCTGTGCCGGTGGGCGTTGGCGGTCCCGGCGCTGAGGTTGGCATAAACGAAGCCGCCCCGATCAGTTGGATCGACGGCAACCCGACGCCCTTCGGGTTCATCAGCACGGAAGATCTGGACATCGTCACCGAGTTCACCTTCGAACTGCCGGCGCCCACCACGTTCGACCGCCTCGCCGTACCCGAAGTGACAGAGGTGCCCAGCGCCTATACCACGTTTACCCGGCACGTCGAGGTTCTGGGGTCTGCCGCCGGGCCGGACGACGGGTTCGTGACGCTGGCTTCGGCCACCCTGGAGACACACGCCCGGCGGGGGGAGGTGACGGAGCTTCCCATCGTCGCGTCTCCTGCCGTGCGATGGGTCAAGCTCAAGTTGCAGGGAGGCATCGAAAACCTCTCCGAGGGGATGAACTTCCAGTTTAGCGAGATTATCGGCAACGGGACCCAGGAGCCGCGGCCTCTCGCCGATCATTTCACGGGCGCGTGGCAATCCAAATTCGTGAAGATGGAACTCAACCAGGAGGGCGTCCTCGTTTCAGGCTGTTACGACAGCCAAGGGCTGCTGGAGGGCACCGTGGACGGCAACATTTTGAGAGCGCGAGGTGTCGAT
Organism: Rhodothermales bacterium; assembly: GCA_028278205.1. GTDB lineage: Bacteria > Bacteroidota > Rhodothermia > Rhodothermales > Bin80 > JANQES01. The sequence goes on along the minus strand of JANQES010000043.1, from coordinate 131,158 downwards.
CAAGGCAGGGCCAAGACGGTCAGTTTATTCATCCTGAGTGTGCTGGCAGACAGCACGCTCGTCGGGGTGCGTTCGACAAATGGCGGGCCGTTCAGGCTCTACACCGGGCCGCCCGTCGATGACGTGGCGAGGCTCGATTGCCGCCAGCAAGCGCCGGCCCTCGGATGCGGATCGGTCATCTACGGCATCAAGTTCGACTTCGACTCGGCGCAGATCCGCCCGGATTCCGAATCCGTTCTGGAAGAGTTGTTTGCCGGGTTGCAGGCCGATGAGAGCGCAACCATCATTATCGAGGGACACACCTCCAGCGAAGGCGCCGAAGACTACAACCAGTCTCTTTCGGAGCGGCGCGCGCAGGCCGTCGTGGATGACCTCGTCCGGCGAGGCCTTGAGGCAAGCCGTATCCGGGCCGTCGGAAAAGGAGAAGCCGAACCCATCGCCCCCAACAACGACGAACACGGTCGCTCGCTCAACCGCCGCGTCGATGTCAAGTGTTCGTAAGGGGATGCGGGATACGAGATACGGGATGCGAGATTGGGGATACGGGATTGGGGATACGGGATCTGGGATTCCAGAGCGCGTCTGCAACATGAGTCATCCCAATTTTTTCAGCCCCGTAGGGGCGTCCTATTTGTAGAAAGCAGCCCTTCCCTAAAAATAAGCCCCGTAGGGGCGACCTGTTCATCGCCAATGCAGCGGATTTTTTAACAGGCCGCTCCGGAGCCTGCCCCCGCGAAGGCGGGGGGAGCTTATTATTTTTTAAGAGCTTTTTGCTACAAACAGGACGCCCCTACGGGGCTTCTCTTTTTATCCTGAATCCCGTATCTCGCATCCCACATCCCGCATCCCAATCCTCACGACGCCCTGACCGTCGTCGTCTCGCCGATCCAGCTATAACAGCCATAGTTGATCGAGAACGACTGGCCTGGCGTCAGGTTCAGGAAGAAGATCTTCCCGCGATCCGGGAAATACTGGCGGTAAGTGTCGATTTTCAAGGTCGCCTCGGTGACCACCCGCGCATCAGACGGCGCGGCTTGACGGGCTTTCTGCCACCAGTCTACGGCGAGCCAGTACACAGCCCGGTCTGTGTGCTCCAACGTAGCGCCGGCACACTGCGACACCGCCGCCACGTAGAGGTCGCCGATGGCGAGGTAGGCGTTGCCGTAGCCGGGATCGAGGGCGATGGCTTTGCGATAGTGCGCGCGGGCTGGTATGAGGTTGTTTTGCTGATGCGCGGCAAACCCCATTTTGTAATAGATTTCCGCTGTCGGTTCGGTCTCCGGCATTGCCAGGAGTTGTTCGTAGAGTTCGAGCGCGCGGGCGTAGTCGCCGTTGTTTAGATAATGATCGGCCAGCAGGCGGAGTAGCGCCGGAGTCGGTTCTTGCTGAACCAACGCCTCCGCGATGGCTTCCACCTCGTCCCATCGTTCAAGCTCGATGAGGATGTCAAGCAACTGCCGCGCTACGGCGACGTCGCCGGGTGTCTTGTCATAACGCGCTCGCCAGAAATCAGCCTGGGCTTCCAGCGGAATGTGGCGTAAATATTTATCCCGGAGGTTTTGAATCTCAAGTTCACCGCCCCGATTTACTTCGAGTTCGTACAGCAAATCCAGAATCTCAGCGTACTGTTCTTTAGACAGCATGTCTCTGAGGATGACATCGATGTAGTACACATCGAGGCGGTTCGGATCCAGGTCGTAGGCCTCGCGGTAGGCGGCAATGGCCTCGTCTTTCTGATCGGGTAGCGCGTCGAGATGATGTTGAATGAACCGGCCTTTGTTGCGCGTCCATCGAAATTCATCGACCTCGATGCCGTGTTCCGGCAGTGTCACGACGACCTCGTCGAAGAGGCGGATAGCCTCGTTGAGGTAGGCGCGTCGTTGTGCTGGATCGCCGGCGCGGGCTGCCAGCGAGTCGAAGAGCGTGACGCCGCGCAGGAAGTTGCGATCGTTGTTTTGCGGGAATCCGGGGGCATTTTCGAGGATCCAGCGCAGGTCGGGGAGGGCGTCTTCGTAATTGCCGTTTTTGAAGTGCTCCCAGTAAAGGCTGTAATGCTCCCGGATCTCGTCGATGTCAGGCGGCTCGACTTGAGCCGTCGCGGGGCGCAGCAGTGTCGTGGCCTGAAGCAGCGCCAAAACGATCAGCGCGCCCGTCCAGGTTTTACGGGATCGTGCCATGGTTCTGAGCGGGCTGTGAGGGTGAGGACGAAAGGCTCGCGTGAGGGGCCGGCACGCATCCCAAAAAAGCCGCAAAAAAAGCGCCGTTGTTTGAAACAGTGTTTCAAAATAGAGCGGACGCTGTGGCGAAATGGTGCGTTTGGTAGGATGCGAGGATTTCTATTTTAGATTTTGGATTTTGGATTGTTGATCTCAGACTGAATAGACAACCGAACAAGCCACGCCGGTCATACCCGACCAATTTTTTTTGGTTGCTTCTCGCGGATCAGCAGGCACCCAATCCAAAATCTAAAATCCAAAATAGAACCCCCATACTCACGCCGAGGCTGGTCCAGAGCAATGAGTTTGAGGCATGTTATAACCGATCAACAAAAAGAAACCGGCGCTCCCGAAAACTCAGGAGCGCCGGTCTTATAACCCTTATGAATTTTGACACGCCAGCCTCGATCAAGCCGGCCCATCCAGCGATGGCTTCAGCTTCATCCCGGGTTAACGGTCAAAATTCATTATCGCTGGCGCACGCGCGTCGTGCCGCTGATGGAGAGGCCCCGGCAGCCGTAGCTCACCGACGTCGTGCCGCCGTTGGTCCATTTTTGCACGTAGAAGATGTCTTCGGCGGTGGGGAAGGCGCTGCGCATCCGGGCGGCGCCGTTGCTATCGCCGGCCCGGTTGTAGGCGTCGGCGATGAGCCAGAAGACGGCGGCGGCCTCGCGGTCTTTGACGCCGCACCGAGCCACCGCCGTGGCGTAGAGATCAGCGATAGCCCGCAGTGCCGCTTTATACTCCGGATCGACTTCGAGGGCCTGCTGGTAGTACCGTTTTGCGTCTCCGAATTTCTCCAGTTCCTGCTGCGCGATGCCCATGTTGTGATAGTCCTGGGCGATGAGTTCGTCGGGGTAGGTGCTTTGCATCTGGTTGAAGACCGAGGCGGCCTGATCCACGTCGCCGTCTTCGATGTACATCCGCGTGAGCAACCGCAGCACGCCCGGCGTCGGATCCAACTCAAGGATCTTCGGCGCCATCTCCATCATCTTACCGTGGTAGCCCTCCTCCTGATACAGCTCGAAAAGCTGCTGGATGACCTCCACATTCGTAGGATCTTCGGCGTATTGTTCTTCCAGGAAAGCGATCTGTTCTTCGGGCGGAATCACCGCAAAATACTTGCGAATGAGGTTTTCCACGCCCTCTTCATCGCCGCGCGAATCCTTCAATTCACGCAGAAAATCGAGCGCCCCGCCGATGTCGCCCTCGGTGTAGAGGTCGCTGATGAGCACGTCGAGGTAGTAGGGATCGAGGCGTTTCGCGTCGAGCTCATAGGCTTTGCGATACGATTCAATGGCCTCACCCTTGCGGTCTTCGAGGGCGTTAAGGTTTTTCTGGATGAACCGGCCTTTGTCGCGGGTCCATTGGAACTCGTCGATCTCGCCGCCGATGCCCTGGATGGCGGGCACGGCGCGGTCGTACATAGACAGCACCGAGTCGAGATAGGCCCGTTTCATGGCGCCGTCGGTCTCTTGTTCGGCCAGGGCTTCGTAGGCCGTCACAGCGCGTTTGAAGTTGGTGTCTTTCTTTTTGAGGAAGCCCGGCGCGTTGTCGAGGATCCAGTGCAGATCCGGCAGGGCGTCTTTATAGTTTTCGTTTTTGAAGTTCTCGTAGTAGAGACTGTAGTGCATCGCGGCTTCCTGATCGACACCGCCGGCTTGTGCGGCTGCCGGTTGCATCCGGGCCGAAGCAGCCAGGACGAGAACGACGAGCGTGCAGCCCGATAGGAGTTTCCAAGTGCGTGAACCTGAGCGAAGCATGGGTTTCGGTGGGTTTACGTTTGAGAGCCTGGGCCAGAGTATTTTAGACACGCATCCGTCAATTGAGTTTCCGTTTGACGAACCAGCGTTCGCCGACGTTGAGCGTGGCCGAGACGCCGTAGAACCGATCCCGTACCAGATTGTGGTCGGTGGTGCCGCGGGCGCCTACTTCAAAGTTTATATCAAGACGCGTGCCAGCCAGTAACGCAGGCAGGCTGAACCCGCCCGTCAGCGCGATGGTGTTGATGTCGGTGCCGGCTACCGGCGAGACGTACGCCTGATCATAATAAAAACCGAGCCGATATGCTACCCGTTTGAAATAGGATTCGAGAAAGCTGGGGCCCGCGGGCAAAAATTCGACACCCCCGGAGAGGCGCAGGCGGTCTCGGAAGGTATCGGCAGTGCCCGGCGTGTAGCCGGGGATGGACAGTTCGCTCTCGAATTGACTCCAGGGTTCATACCGGACGTCGGCTACGAACGTCCAGCGGTTTTGGAGAAAGTAGGCCACGCCGAAGCGCAGGCTCATCGGCAGGTTGATGTCGCCTTCGACCTGGGCGCCGAGGGTGTCGCGGTTGAGGCTCTCGCCGAGGGTCAGCGCCCGGTCGCCGTTGAGCGTTGCCGGCAGGGTCAGGCTGGCAGCCACAGAGAGTTCGTCCGTTGTCGCGAACAGATTACTCTTCGAATAGATCGCCCCCGTCGTGGCCGTGACCCCGAACATCCGGGTAGACGTGGCGAGGTTGGTCTCTGTGAAGTCGGGCGAGGCAAACGTGGTGCGCGTTCCTTCTTCGACGATGCCGAAGATGAAGTCGAGGCTGGCGCCGATGCTCAGCGGCCCGGCAGCGCGCCAGCCCAGCCCGGCGCGCACTTGCTGGAGCCCGCCGCTGCCTTCATAGCTGATCTGATAGATCGTGGTGTCCAGACGCGTCGGGTCGGTGACGAGTTGGCTGAGCGTTTGCACCCGATAGTTGACGCGCGAATACGGCTCGAAGGTCAGGCCCATGCCAATTCGGTTGGCCTTCAACGGCACGCCGAACTGGACGGCGTTGAACGACCCGGCGGTGAAGTTTTTGGAGTTGTCATCGGCGTCGGTCACCTGCAAGCCGTCGAAGCGGAAGCCTGCCGAGGCGCGCACGAGCACCTGGCGGCTCCAGGAGGCCGGGTTGCTGAAGTTGGTATAGTTGAACGACCACAGGGCCGTGCCGCCGCCGCCCATAGCCTGCGCCTGCGACGACGAAAAGGCGCGCAAATCGCCCACGCCGAACCGCGAATAGAGCGACCCGTCGTCCCGGCCCTGCGCGGCGGCAGGCAGCGTCAGGCCCAGCATCAGGCCGAGCATCAGCACGCCCTGCAAGCACCGAGACGGTGAAAAGAAGCGACGTATCATGGCAAAAAGTGTTATGGTGTTTGAGTGTTTTAGTGTTATGGTGTTTGAGTGGCTTGTATGATTAGAACCAAAACACTATAACACTAAAACACCCGAATCAGGGCGAGATCGTAAGCAGCGCCTCCGGCGCCGTCTCGCCCGAAGCGGCGTCGTAGAGCAACATAAAGTTGATCGTGTTGTCGTCCACCGGCAGGCGCAGTTCCAGATGATCGAAAAGATCCACCCCGAAGAATTTCTGCTGAAGCAGCGCGCTCAGCCTCGGATCGGTGAAGCGGTAGTCGCCGTCGTCGGAGAGCGTGGTTTCGGCGATGAGGAAGACGTCCTCGGCATCGGTAACCTGGACGAGCTGGACGGTTTCCACGAGCGGGCGCACAAAGTTGGGCGATGCCGCCTTGACAGAAGCCGTATCGGCGAAGACACGCAGGATGGCCCCGTGGAGCGGTTTATCGTCGAAGCCGTCGAGGTCGAAGTCTAACGTGATGTTGGGGCCGGTGCCGTCTTGCAAGAGCACACGGCCCTCCGGCACGACCGGTTCGCCCTCGCGGCGGATGTTCGAAATCGTCCGCGTCAGGTCGAAGTCGAACGTGTCGGCTTCGGTGATCAGGCGGAGGGCGCTGCCGGAAAAATTGAAGCCGACGACGGCCTCGCTAGAGACTGCCTCCAACGCAAGGCCGTGAAAATCGACCGAGAAGAGCGAGCTCCGCAGCGTCTCATTGTTAGCCGCTATCCAGGCTTCGGGCAAATCCACCGTGACGAGCGTGTCGGTCGGCTCAAAGGTGAGCGACGTAATCATGTCGCCGACGGTGACAGTGGTGTCGGCCCTTCTGCCGAGCGACTCCCAGTCCTCGTCGATGTCGTGCAGGTTAAGCGTCACCGGGGCTGTCGTATCGCCGTAGACGTAGTCGAGCGTCAGGCGCAGCGTAGCGCTGGTGAAGGGCTCGGTTTTGGTGGTGTCGAAGCTGGTGGTAAAATCAAAATAGCCGGCAGTCGTGATGGTGCCCACGAGGGGGTCGATGACGCGCCCGGCGAGCACCCGAGGCTGGGCGCCGGTGACGTCGTTGAAGGGGAGCTGTTCGAAGACCGTCGGCGTCAACTCGCGGACGACCGGCTCGGCGCCTTCTTCGACCAGGCCGAGGCCGACGTTAGACGTCGTTTCGTCGCAGGCGGCCAGCCCCAGCATCAGCAGTCCGCCGAGCACCGGCAAGAGATATCGTGTTCGAAGCATAGAGGGAAGGGCTCGTGAAACGTAAAACGTGAGACGAGCGAAGCGACTCACGAAGTAAACGTGAGGGTGCTTTTAGAAACGTTTTGGCGAGGCAGCCTCACGTTTCACACATTCAGTAGATCAGGTAGGTAAACGCGTTTCACCGGGCAATTCGTATACCCCTTATGAATTTTGACCCCGTCAAAATTCATGAGTCAAAATTCATTAAAGCAAAAACCCCACGCGACGTAGCGTCGATGGGGTTTTCGTGGGATGAAAAACACGCTACCGGTCAGAAGAAAGGCGGTAGGCACGATTTGTTTCAGGTGGGTGCTCCCATTGACCCTCCACAATCGACCATCCACACAATTTTCTCAGTACCGGTTTCTCAGACGACCACCTCGCTGAGCATGGTTTCGTAGAGGGTGATGGCTTGCTGCGTCATCTCTTCGAGTTCCTCGCTGAACTGCACCGCGTTGTCCAGGGCTGGTTCCATCGAGGGTGGGAAGGCGTGGGCGTGGGCATATTTCAGGCCGACCTCGCTGAGTTCGAGCCCGCTCGCCTCGCCGTTGACCGACAGGTCCATCTTGTCGATCAGATCGCCTGTGAGTTCAGCCTGGGCGTCGATGCCGTCCGGCGTGTAGATGACTCTCGTGTTTTCGAAGAGTTCTTCGGCGGCATATTCGGTTTGGATCAACAGCGGCAGCAGCCCGCTGATCCAGCCGAAGGCGTGGATGACGTCGGGTTTCCACTGAAGCTTACGCAGGGTTTCGATGACTGACCGCCCGAAGAAGAGCGCCCGCTCGGCATTATCGTCGAAGAGTTGACCTTGTTTGTCGAGATGCAATCCTTTGCGCTTGAAGAAATGGACGTTGTCCATGAAGTAGACCTGCAAGCGAATCCCAGGGATGGAAGCTACTTTCACTTTCAGTGTTTCTACGTCGGTGCCCATCGGGATGGCGGTGCCTGAAAGCCGGATGACTTCGTGCAGGCGGTTTTTACGCTCACTGATGGTGCCGTAGCGAGGCATCATGATGCGGGTTTCAAAGTCGCCGCTTTCCTGAAGGTATTCCGGAAGCTTGCGAACGAGCGTTGCCGTATCCGATACTTTCGCAAAAGGCTCGACCTCTCCAGCGACAAAAAGGATCCTTGTTGCCTGTGCCATACTGCATCACGGGTTGGTTGATGGAAGGGGACGTAGAACCCACTCACGCGCAAGGTACGAGCAATAGCAATGCTTGGGGGGATGCTAAAGTCGCCTTCGCGAGAAGAGTTGCTGAGCCTGCCGGGGGCAGCACGAGACTAGAAGTGGCTCTTACAGCGCACGAATATACGGAAAATGTAACGCTGGTTCAAGTAAATCCTCAGGTGGCCTTTGTCTGTTTTCTGCGAAATTAAGCTCTTGGAATGGGTTGATTTACCTTCTAGATACGGTGACAGAGAACGTGCAGGATGCTCTCTCGTGACACGAGCAAAGCGACTGACGAAGTAAACGTGAAACGTGAGGGCGCTTCGCTTCACCGTTTCCCGTGGCACCCTCACGTTTCATGTTTTACACTTTCCATACCCTTCAGAAGGTTTGTGATGGTACCTAAAGCTTGCCCTCAAGCTCTTGCAAATAGTTCCACCAGTACTCATCGACGAGGCCGCGCGCGCGGGCACGTTCGAAAAGGAGGCGGGCAAAAGCAGGGTGGCCGGCTTCGAGCGCGGCTTCGACGTTGAGCGCGGCGGGGTAGTCGGCCAGGGTGCGATCTCCTTCGAGAAAGCGAGCCAGCACCTGATGAATGCAGTCGAAGTGCGAAGGGTTTGTTGTTTCCAATCGGAAAGGGCCTTCTTTGGGATGGGGTGGACCGGCCACGCCGTCGGACATCGTAAAGCGGACGGTTTCGTCGGGGGTTTCTACGGTCAGGGCGTAGCGCATGTCGTAGCCCCAGCCGTCGCGCGGGTTGCCGATGCCGCAGCGGGCCTCTGCGGTATAGACGACGCCGGGGGCTTCCCACCGCGCTTCGTAGGCTTCTTCGGGATAATTCTTATCCACCAGCGCCTGCCGATGCACCTCGACGAGGGCCACCGGCTCGCCCCTGAGTTCGGCGGCCACCGCCTCCATGGCCTCAAGCAAGCGGTCTCTGGTGAAGGGGTGGTCGAAATAAAGGCTAAGGCGCATGGGCATCTCCAGGTTTTCCTGGCAAATATACGATCTGTGATTCAAGCGTGATTCACTCTTCTCAGCCTACGATCTTCTATCTTTCACCCTTCCCGATGTCAAACTCCAACCATGACGATGAAGCGTCTGTTTTTGTTGATCGCGTTCGTGTTCGGTTTTCTGCTGCTCGCTCCGGCGCAGGCGCAGGCGCCGTTGTTCGAGACGCGGGCCGTGTGGTTCGCCACGGTGTTGCGCGATGGCGGCTGGCCTGCCTTTGGGAGCGACCCCGCATCGCAGCCCGAGGCGTTGCGCCAGCGGATTCGGGACGCGCATCAGGTGGGGATCAACACGTTTATCTTTCAGGCCGTCGCGCGGGGCGATGCCCTGTATCCGAGCCAGCGCCTGCCGTGGTCGGAGAAGCCGCTGGGGGCGGGGCAGGATCCGGGCTACGATCCGCTGGCGGTGGCGCTCGAAGAAGCGCACCGCCTCGGCATGGAGGTGCATGCCTGGATCAATGTCTTCCGCGTGAGCGACGCCAGCACCCTGGCCGCTTTCGAAATGGTCGAGGATCCGGCGCACGTGGCGTATGCTCATCCCGGATGGGTCATCGCCGAGGGCAGCAACCTCTGGATCGATCCGTCCAGCCCGGACGCCCGCGCCTGGCTCATCGGCAACGTGCTGGAGGTCGTCGAAAACTACGACGTCGATGCCGTCCACTTCGATTTCATCCGCTACCCGCAAGGCGGCCTCGACGGCGACGGGACGCGTTTTCAGTTCGACAGTCGGGGCTTCGCCAACATCGACGACTGGCGGCGCGACAACGTGACGCAGTTCGTCCGCGAGGTGTATCCCGCTATCCTGGCCGTCAAACCCTGGGTAAAGGTGGGCTCGGCGCCTATCGGCAATTATGAGAATAACGGCATGTGGCCGGCGCTCTGGGCGTTCAGCGACGTGTTTCAGGAGAGTCGCCGCTGGCTGCAAGACGGTGTGCATGACTACCTCGCCCCGCAAATCTACTTCAGCATCGGCACCGCGCCCGAAGGCAGCAACACCTTTCCCTCGCCCGATTTCGACTGGCTGATTCAGGATTGGGAGGCGGCCTCGAACCTCCGGCCCATCTTTGCCGGGATGGCCGCCTACAAGCCCTCCGAAGGCCGCTTTCCTGCCGGCGATCTGCCGCTTCAGATCGATGCTGCCCGTGATGCCGGGGCCGAGGGGCAGGTCATTTTTCGGTACGATCATTTGATGGAGCACGCCGCGTTGATCGGCAGCCGGTATCCGCATCCGTCGCTGCCGGCGGCTATGCCGCATCGTTTCGAGGCCGCCGCGCCCTCGACGCCCGGCAATCTGGCGCTCGATTTCAGCGAATCCGGCGCTGTGTTTCTGGCGACGCTGATGTGGACGCCGTCCACCGGCGCCACCTCCGATCCGCTGCGCGGCTACGCCGTCTTTCGCCGCGAGGGTGCGCCGCCCGACCCGGCGCAGGCCGAAGATCTGTTCGCCGTCGTTGATCAGAGCGCGACGGTGTTCATCGAGGAATTCGCCTCGGCTCCGGACGCGCCGGTCTATTACCGGGTGATCGCCTTGAGCAAGCTCGGCCTGCCGTCCGGCGCCACCGAGGCCGTCTCCACCGGCATGGCTACCGCCGTCGCCTCCGAAGTGTCGTTGCCGTCGTTGCGCCTCGATCCGGTGTACCCCAACCCGACGCGCGACGAAGCCGTCGTCACGTTCGAGATGGATCGGGGCGCGGACGTTTCGCTCGTGGTCTACGACGTGCTGGGGCGGGCCGTGGCGACGCTGGCGCAGGGCCGCCACGCGCCGGGCATCCACCGGGTTCGCCTCGACGGCACGACGCTTTCAAGCGGGATTTATCTTTGTGTCTTGCGTACAGAAGCGGCGCAGCGTGTGCAGCAAATTCTCATCGTCCGGTGACGTCCTTCGTTCCGTTCTGTTGAAAAAAGTTCGAGAGGATGAGTGATTCCAACCGTTTTTTTCGCCTATATACATAGAGGGTCGTCTGTTTGCTCAACCGGCAGCGCGCCTTGTTCAACCGCTACGCATGAGTTTTACGTGTGCAGGCGCGCCGGATGAAGCCGAGGACATCTTCATCCATTTCTGTCTTTCTTCCTTCACACATTTTATTGTCGAGGAAACCATGAAAAATCAGGACAAGCTCGAAAACATTGTGGTGATTTGCTTGATCGTAGCAGGTGTTCTTGGCGGCACTCTGTTTCAAATCATCATTCAAAACAATCAACTCACCACGCTCTTTTTCTCCTTAGCATTTGCGGTTATTTTGTACAAATTGCTTGGCAGTGCTGAGGATGAAAATGCATTCAAGCTCGGCGCGATGAAATTTGGCGGGTCTGCAGCCATTCTAGCCGGTTTTATCCTTTTGTTAAACAACGTCGTTTTTGACGTGCAACCCGCCGTGGCCATTACGACGAGATCCGAAGAAAATGGCCAGCGTAATTTACGATTAAACCGGCTAAATTTGGATGCCTATCCGGTGATATTTGAAACGGATACGACAACGAAAGCGGTCGGTAGAGTGAGCATCGTAAACTTACCTGATGATCTCTTCAATCAACTAGGATCTGACCGCGTTGCTAAAGTCTTTCAACTCAAACCCTTTGGCGCCAGGAAGAGCACAAAAGATATCGAAGGTTTTAAGTATCCCTTTCATATTGAAGTATCCGGGGGGACCTTTGACATAACGGATGAGGCCGGAGAACCCCTGGACAATCTGGAAGGCGTGGAGGTGAGAACGAAAGATCTCTACATGATTCGCGTTGAGAAAGAGGGCAAGGCATTCTATTATTCTATTGTTGCGGTCCATGCCAATCATACGAAAGAAGATACATCAGAGTGGTACTCAGAGTGGGTTGTACAAGAACTAAAGCCCATGAGGCAGTTCGTCAATAATTAATCGAAACGCACGCTACGTATCGGCGAGGCATAGCGTGTACTATGGGTTCTCATCGGCGGTGAGGGGCTCCGGAGCGCCGGGGCACATCACCGCCGATGACGGCGTAATACTGGCTTCACGCCGGTGGCGTATTTTGGTGTTATAGTGTTTTGGTGTTTTGGTGTTTTAGTTCTTTGCATCACCCAACTAAAACACTAAAAAACCATAACACCATAACACCCCAACACTCACCCTCACCCAACCCCCTCGCCGTACCGATGGCCTCTTTTGCTGATACTGCAGAGCGTTCTACGAACTCCCGCGCCGGGCGTCATGCCTACGAAGGCACCCAGCGCGAAAACGTCCCCGTGCTAATCTTTGACGAACCGGGCCAGATGGCCTATCAGGTGGCGCGTCGTATTGCCACGCTGATCGACTCGCGCAATGCCGTGGGCGAGGGCACGGTGCTGGGCTTGCCCACCGGCTCGACACCCATCGGCGTCTATGAAAACCTGATCCGGATGCACCGTGACGAAGGGCTCGACTTCTCCCGCGTCGTCACGTTCAACCTCGACGAATATTATCCGATGCAGCCGGACGGCCTCCAGAGCTATCATCGGTTTATGCGGGAGAATTTTTTCAAGCACGTCAACATCCCCGAAGCCAACATCCACATCCCGCGCGGCGACCTGCCGCCGGCGGAGGTCGAGGCCTACTGTATCGGCTACGAACTTGCTATCGAGAGAGCCGGCGGGCTGGATCTGATTTTGCTCGGCATCGGGCGGAGCGGCCACATCGGATTCAACGAGCCGGGCTCCGGACCGAAGACGCGCACCCGGCCCGTGATCCTCGACGAAATCACCCGAAAAGACGCCGCCAGCGACTTTTTCGGCGATGAAAACGTGCCGCGCGAAGCCCTCACGATGGGCGTCGGCACCATCCTCGACGCCCGCGAGGTCATCCTGATGGCGACGGGCGAGCACAAGTCCGGCATCATCAAACGCGCCGTCGAAGAGCCGATGAGCGAGGAGGTGACGGCGTCGTATCTGCAAAAGCATCCCAACACCACGTTTTACGTAGACCGCGCCGCTGCCAGCGGCCTCACCCGCGAGAAGACGCCGTGGCTCGTCCGCGATCTCGACTGGGACCTGCCCATGGCCAAGCGCGCCATCATCTGGCTCTCGGAAAAACTCGACAAAGCCGTCCTGCGCCTCGACACCGCCGACTTCCACAGCAACCACCTCCACAGCCTCGTCTACGCCTATCCAGACATCGACGAGCTGTGCCTGCGGGTCTTTGAGGATCTGCGCAAACGCATCGTCTACCGAGACGGCCTTCCCCAAAACGAGCGCGTCATTCTCTTCAGCCCGCACCCGGACGACGACGTGATCTCGATGGGCGGGATGCTCGACAAGCTCGTCCGCAACGACAACGACGTCATCGTTGCCTACATGACCAACGGCTCGGTGGCGGTCTTCGACGCCGACGTGCGACGCTACCTCGGCTTTGTCGAGATGAGCTATCAGGAGATGGGCCTCGAAGGTGAAGCGCTCGAAGAATTCCACACGCGCAAGCAGCACATCCTGGATTTCCTGGTCAATAAAGAAGCTGGGCAGGTGGATCTCGATTCGGTGCAACGGCTCAAATCCAGCATCCGCTACGCCGAAGCTGTGGCCGGCATCGAGGTGATGGGACTGACGGGCGAAAACGCGCGCTTCCTCGACATGCCGTTCTACCACACCGGCATGGTCAAGAAAAACCCCATCGGCGAAGACGACGTGCAGATCGTTTTGGAGTTGCTGGCCGAACTGCGCCCGCACCACATCTTCGTAGCCGGCGACCTCTCGGATCCGCACGGTACGCACCGGATGTGTTACAATGCCATCGAACGGGCGCTCAAGCGATTCAATGCCGAAAAACCGGGCGCCGCCGACGCCGAGCACATCCCGCCGAAGGTGTGGCTCTATCGCGGCGCGTGGCAGGAGTGGGAGATCTACCAGGCCGATGTCTTCATGCCCATGTCTAAGGCCGACCTGGCGCGCAAGATCGAGGCCATCTTCAAGCACGAGAGCCAGAAAGACCGCGCCATGTTTCCCGGCGCCTACGACGAACGCGAGTTCTGGCAACGCGCCCGCGACCGCAACACCGGCACCGCCGAAGCGCTCAACAAGCTCGGCCTGCCCGAGTTCTTCGCCGCCGAGGCCTTCGTGACGACGTATGAGATGTAGAGCGTGGGGATGATCTCAGACAGCAAGGAGTTCCTTCAAATAGAAAAGAATGTCATTGCGACGCGGCAATGACATCCTTTTCTATTTGATTTGAAAGGTAGTGGCTCTAAACGCCCTATGCGTACCCGATGCGGATCGCAGTCTGGTATTGAAGCCTTCCATCATTGAAGCCGCCTCGGAATTCAATCACTTCGAGCCATTCGAGTGTCTTGCCGGCAAGCACCTGGCGCGCTGCTTCTACCGCCGCTGCTACGGCCGCATCATACGATTCGTAAGACTGGCCCCAGAACGTGTCCATCTGGCCCCCTGAGCTTGATTCGATTTTCATGTTTTCCTCCTTTTTACGTTGTTGACGATGTAGGAACACTGATTCGCAGGCCCTACGGGCGGATTGTTAAAAATGCTTTGGTCGCTGCAAGCACTTCCAAAGCGAATTCAATCTAACATTTTATTCCTAAAAAACAACCTCGTCACCACGTTCCTCGCAGAACGCGAGGTGATCATCAATCGAGTCGCGAAATGCTTGCTCCAACTCGTCAACACTTCTTCCTTGAAAAGTGATAACGTCTTTCAGATCGAGCCCCTCGCCATGAAAGAGGCCGGCTTCATCGTCGAAGTCGACGCGGCCCGTTTGTGATGGTTTTTTGGAATTAAAAAACCATGCCGACGAAAAAAATCTGTGGGGGATTCACCTACAGGGCTGGTAGCTTTTCTCCTACAAATCGGATGGGGGTATGCCCGCAGCCATCGAGCGTCACATTCATCTTTTTGCAGCCTAATGAAGATCCTTTGAAGAACCTGACAACATGGAGGACATCATGGGTTACGAGAAAGAACGGGAGCAGGATGTGGTCATGTGGGTTCGGCTGCCCAAGCCGGCATCGGTCAAAGAGTTGAGGGCGATGGGTCTTAGAGGCGCTGATTGCTATTCCGGCGACACCTGCATCGCCGCTACGTCGTTCGATGCCGGCGCCGACATCGTTCTTCAGCCCAACCTCGGAACTGCGTTGAAGCGCGCCGATCTGCTGCGCGACGACCCGTGCTTCGGCGGCGACACGTGCATTGTATGAATTTTGACTGGCGTGTTCGGTGAGGCTTGTGTCATGCCGAAATGCCCCGCTTTTTTAACAACGTTGGCGTGTCAAAATTCATAATGATTACGGGCAAAGCCCGCATTTATGAATTTTGACAGGGAAAACCGTTGGGGGTCTTCGGCCTTCTGGATACCTGTGCCCTATCGCCAAATTCGAACGTCAAAATTCATAAGCTATGTCCTGGAAAACGTCGCACTACACGCGGTTTATCGACCTGGAGGGAGGGGAGGGGTTGCTCTATAACGGACGCAGCGGCGCGGTCTTGAAGCTCTCGGCGAGTCCGATGGCGCGGTGCCGGTCGATCATGCAAAGCGTGCCGGCGGGGCAGCCCATCTCGCCGGAGCACGAAGACGAACCGCTCTTCAAGCACCTGCTGGCCGGTGGCTACGTCGTCGAGCACGACCTCGACGAAGTGGCGGCTATCGAAGAGCAGTACTACCGAACGCGTGAGCACTCTGCGTTTCTCCTGACCATCTTGCCGACGTTCGGGTGCAACCTGGGCTGTTCCTATTGTTTTGTGGGCAAGAAGCGCGGCTTCATGAACAAGACGCGCCAGGATCAGATCATCGCCTTCGTCAGAGACAAGTTCGAGACCCGCGACATCCCGAAAATGTCGGTAGACTGGTTCGGCGGCGAGCCGCTGCTGGCCCTGCCGGCCATCGACTATCTCTCGAAGGCGTTCCTCGATCTCTGCAAAAAGTACGACACGCCCTACAGCGCCCAGGCCATCACCAACGGCACCGTCATCACCGATGAGGTGGTCGAGGTCATGCAGCGGTCTAAGATTGAGCGCTTGCAGATCACCCTGGACGGCCTGCGCGTCACGCACGACGAGCGGCGGCCCGGCAAATCCGCAGCCATCGCTTCGTTCGATCAAACCATCCGGGGCTTAGACAAAGTCGTCGGCAAGTTCGTCGTGCGCCTGCGCATCAACGTAGACAAACGCAACCTGCACGAAGCCTGGGGGTTGTTGGATTTCTTCGAGGAACGCGGCTGGTTGGGGCCGGACACGCGGTTCTATCCGTACCTTGCGCGCATCTCGCCCTTCACCGAGGCGTGCTCCTCGGTGGCCACGGAAGTATGCTCGGTGGATGAGTTCGAGCGCGTCAACATGCAATGGATCACGCGGCTGCACGCACTGGGAGTGCCGGTGCTCTTCCAGGGCCTGTATCAGTTTCCCGAGCCGAAGCTCTACAACTGCGGCGCCATCGGCCCCAACGGCTATATTTTCAACCCCAACGGCGAAGTCCACAAATGCGGCCTGGCCGTCGACGACTCCAGCGAAGCCATCGGCATGCTCGGCCAGGAACTCGACATCTACAATCCCAACGCGCAAAAATGGCGCGCGTGGAACCCGGTGACGAACCCGGTGTGCCGGGGCTGCGAGCATCTACCCACGTGCCTGGGCGGCTGCCCGCGCAACCAGATGGAGATGCGCGAGGTCCAGAAAAAGGAGAACTGCGAGTTTTACCACGAACACCAGAACCGCATCCTCAAAACGCACATGGCCCTGGCAGAGCTTTAGAGGTGTTGAAGGGGTGTTTTCGCAGTGGATAGACCGTTTCTTAATTCATCAGCCTTCTTCTTATGTGTTGTCATTCGATCTTATGGAATCAAGGAGACCCTCTAGCTTAGCGTGACATGGAGTTGGACCGTTGCGGTACACCTCTGGAAATCTGTCGAATAGCTTGAGTGTGTCGCAAAGTTCGGGGCACATCCAGATTATGCCTTGCAATATTTGTGCATGCTGCTGCTCCAGGTCTTTATAATGCCATATAGGCTCGTGATGAAAAACCCGATTACGCAGCCTACGCATCTTGGTAAAGAAATTAGCCACGGTTTGCCGTGTTCGTCGTCGTCTTTCGAGATTCGGAAATACTTGCTTCAGAAGAAACGGCCATAAATCAGTTCCATGTGTATTGCCTGTCTCGTAATTTTTCGAGAGGAGCCCTACCCAGAAACCAAACCCCAAAGCACTAATGAGGTCTGATGAGGTATAATTTCCCTTTTCTTCTCTCTCTAACCGTTCTATCGCTTCAGCTACATCATCGCGTCTGTATCCGTCGAGCACATAGGATGTAGGACTGATCCACGCATCACCATATCGGTTTGAGACCGCCGAGTCGAGATTGTTGCGCAGAGCTACTTCAAGTCCTTGAAGGGCAGGATATAGGGCCTCACACAAGCAAATGTTATAAAAATAACGACCTATTGCCTCTGCGTCTGACAGATCGCCATCTCGTTTGTATTTTGACAGGCGTTCGTTAGACAGAGCATTTCGTAACGCGTTAAAGTATCTAGTTTCGGGCATGGTGATAGCGATGATCTGTCAATGGAGCCTTTTTGGCCGGTTTGTGAAGGTAAGAAAAATTGCATCGAGCCTGAAACTTTTACATCTTGAACCGATATTATGTGATAGCAGCCCCCGGGTACCCTTCTCCCGGCCTTGAGCCGGTGCCAGGGCCCGGGGTTTTTTGTTTTTATTAAGTTTGTTTTGATCTGCATTAACATTACGGCCCTATCCATTTAAAATAAGCATGACAATCTCCGAGGGGGAGGAATAAAAAGGCGCTAATCAAAATCAGGCTGCCAGGATCTTCACAACGCCGGCCAATGCCTTTGCCTTTTAGGCCGCAAAATCCCCGACCTTTTTCCGGTCCGGATCATACTTGTCTGTTCCCAACGCGAGGATGATCGCCACGACTTCATCCAGGCGTAAACGAACCTTGAACTTTGAACTTCGAACGTTGAACCACCACCGCTTCTATCAGTTCGGCGGCTTCGGTCGGGGCATCGTGGTTGGCGAACTCCGCTTGCATCGACTGGGCTCTCCGCTTGTAGTGCCCGGTGCTCAAGACGTCGTTGACGGCTTTCCGAACCTGTTCCGGGGTGGGGGTGCTGGTTTTGAGGTTTATCCCCACCCCTGACCAGGAAATACGCGCGCCTACTTCGGCCTTATCCTCGGTCTGGCCTGCCACGACGAGCGGCACGCCATGAGTCAGCGCATAATGCGTACCGCCATAGCCGCCATTGGTCACCATCACATCAACATGCGGCAGGAGGTGGGCAAAGGGGATAAAGGGTTCGAGTCGCACATTGTCAGGCAGCGGATGGGGCTTCACGGTATCTAGAGGTTGGTCTCCAATCGTTCCTACCACCAGCACATCCTCTGCCGCCAGGCCCTGAATGGTAGGATTGACCAGATCGTCGAGATTTTTAGCGATCGTGCCCTGTGTCACCAGGACGACCGGGCGTTCATCTTTCACCTCATCCCACCAGGATGGCGCTGCAAATGCTGAGGGCGCCTCCGGTAGGAGGGCACCGATGAAATGGACATGATCGGGCAGGTCGCTGCGAGGAAATTCAAAGGCTCGAACGGTCGTTTGCAAGTGCAGGTCGGCCTTCCGGGAACAGAGGTCGAAAAAAACGTGCTCAGATTTCGGTAATCCCACACGAGCGCGGCATTGGGCCACCTCCCGGTTGATTCCGCCGAGTGCTACCCGGAAGACCAACCAGTTCAGCAGCCGATTGCGGAGGCGTCCCCAGGGCGATGCGTTGGGTCTGAAAGGGGTGTCCGGCGGCGGGGTGTCGTGACTCAGCGTCATCAACGGCACCGGGGAATAAAAGACATAGGGCAATCCCATTTTTTCTGATACGAACTGCGCAGCGAAGAGCATCACATCGCCCAGAATCACGTCAGCGCGGAATTCGTTCACGATGTCTGACAAGTCTTTGTATTGATCCAGGGCCAATCCCAGCGATTTCGTCATATCCCACCTGAATTGGGCGCTTTCTTTTAGCTGCCTGCGTTCAGGAAAGAGTTCATCAATCCGCTCCCATTCAATATCCTGAGCCGTTCTGTAGGGCATGAAGGTCGCGCCGGAAGCCTCGATGCGGTTGCGAAAACGCGGGCTTGTGTACCAACCGACCTCATGCCCCCGCGCTACTAATTTTTTTGCAAGCGTCAAAGCGGGGAGAACATGCCCCGTCGCGCTGTTTGTTGCAAATAAGATCCGCGGCATGGTTAAAGCTCTTTTGCGAGCGGATGCCTGAGAGTCTCTGAGTCCTAGCCGAACGTACGCAGCCAGGGGTCCTGATTCAAGGCCCAAAGGTAGAACAACGAACCCAGCCAGCCGTGGACAAGCCCCAGGGGCCACACGTTTCGATGTCGCAGGAACACAGGCACGTAAACAAGCGCGAGGACGGTGGTGCCGGCGGTCAGAAGGAGATTGGGAAGGTGAACCGCCCCGAAGACGATGGCACCCATCAGGACGAGCAACAGCCGGTTTTCGCCCAGAATCGGGATTTTCTCCAGGTTTCCCACCACAACACCGAGCACCAGGAATTGTTGGATGGTTCCCCAGACGGGGTAGAGCAGCAACAACAACACGCCGTGGAGCGGAAAACGGAAGTGCCCCTGCACGAGCGCATACACCGCCAGGACGGAGGCCGTGCCGGCGAAGAACAGGAGGGGGACGACGGAGGCTTCCCGCAGGTTGTCGAGCCTGAAGCCCCACTCGCGGAGAATCCCCGCGCGTCGTCGGACGCGAACAACGACGAAACTGACCCAGAAGACGCAGGCACCGACGATGAAGTACGGATTGACGCCCTCAGAGAAAGTGAGGAAATGCAGCGCGGCGGTAGCGGCGGCGCCGGCTAGAGCGAGGCGGTCGAGGCCTCCTCCAGGCGCAGCCTGACGGGGGAGAGCCATGCTGGTCCCGGCAATGTTGGGAAGGTGCTTTCGTGAAATTCAATCGGTCAGCGCTTTCGCGCCAGCAGGAGCCGCTCTGCCAGATCTGTGACCACCCAGTCTTCCGCAATCAGCCCGTCGCGGAATTGGCTCGTAAACATATCGCGCCACACGATTTGACGACCTGTGCCGGGGAAGCCCATGAAGTCGCCCTGGTGGGTGCCCCGTAGCGTCCGCTGCCACGCCACGCGGTTCTCTCCCTCCAGGAGAACCTCGACTTCAACCTGGAGATCCGGGAACGCGCGTCGAAGTATGCCGAGGAATCTACGAATCGCGTCGTGACCGCCTTCCATGTCACGGTCGGTGAGGTGGGCCACATAGTCCGGTGTGAAAAAATCTCCGATGGCGTCCAGGTTGCCGTTAGCGATGATCGTCGCGTTGGCTGCCTGGATCGTGGAAAAGAGTGATTGGTTCATTTGCTGCTCCGTTTTCGTCGCTGGTGAATGCTGTAACTCTACTCTCTTCATTTTGAAATGCTACACGGTCGATGTCCCCTGCCCTCGATGTGTTCACTGCGACCCCAGCTTTTCGGTGACGCGTTCCAGGTTGGCGCAGTAGACGGCTGTGCTGGGGTGGTTGGCGGCGCGGCCCATGGTGCAGGCCTTCAGGTAGTTGTCTTTGGCTTCTTCGAAGCGTTTGGCGGCGTTGTAGGCATCGCCGAGGCTGTCGTAGACGTTGACGGACGTGGGGTAGACCTCCACGTTGCGCTGGAGCACGGCAATGGCTTCTTCGACCTTGTTCTGCCCGAGGAGCCGGTAGCCCATGCTGTTGACCGTCGCTTCGGGTGTGATGATCTCGTAACCGAATTTTTTCGAGAGCGCGGCGTAGTGGGCGTCGAGCGCTTCGAGGCCGCCTTCGTCGAAGAGGCGTCCGGGGTTGTCGAGGCGCCAGTCGGCAAAGAGGGTTTCGAGGGCGTTGTAGGTGGTGCGGTGGGGGATGGAGCCGTGGGTCTCTTGCTCCATGTAGTCGAAGTGCCATTCGAAGCCGGCGGGGGCTTTTTCTTCGAGGATGCCGGCCAGGCCCCAGTTGCCGGCCAGCATGGCGCCGCCCTCGTTGCCGATGGTCATGTAGAGATAGCCGGTGAGGTCTCGGTTTTCGGTGAAAAACGCCTCGGCTTTCGGCAGCAGCGCTTTGCCGTCCCACCACAGGCTCGGGCTGATGGAGACGTAGGCATCGAACACCTCAGGCCGCTCCAGCAGCGCGTGGATGGCAAAGAGACCGCCGAACGAATGCCCCACGAGCACTTTGTACGGCGCCGCGCGGTAATTTCGCTCGACGAACGGCATCAGCTCGTCGGCGATGAAAGCCAGGAAGTTGTCGGCGCCGCCGGCGGTGGGGAAGCGGGTGTCTTCGTTCGAGAGCGCGGGCGTCAGGTCGCGGGTGCGGTCAGTGTTGGGCAAGGCCACCACGAGCATCGGGGACATATACCCGATGTTGGAAAGAAACTGGATGATGCCGGAGGTATGCAGGAAGTGGGCGTCGCCGTCGAGCAGATAGAGCACCGGGTAGGCCGTGGCCGTCTGGTCATAGACGAAGGGTTTGTGGATCCACACAGGGCGGTCTTCGCCCAGGATCTCCGAATGAATCGTCACCTGTTCGCCGACCACCACGGGGATCGGGTCGCTGTTCTGGGCGAGGCTGAGTACCGGCGCAGCGGCGAGAAACAAGAAAACGGCGGCAAAGATCGAGAACGTCCGGTTCATCATCACGTCCACAATTGGCGATGAGGGCAGCGAAATCCCTATCGACGCAAGAGCCGGGGAGAGGTTGCAAAAAGGCACAAAGAGTTGCCTCAAAGAAGAAAGAGAGGTCCCGGTGGGACCTCCCTTTCTTCTTAAATAATATGAATTTTGACGAAGTCAAAATTCATTAGATGTGACAGTGTGCCAGGCCGCGTTTTTCGAGATAGCGCTGGTGATATTCTTCAGCGCGGTAGAACGTAGAGGCCCGGGTGATCTCCGTCACAATCGGACGGCGAAACCGGCCATTCTGGTCGAGGCGTTCTTTCGAGGCCTGGGCTATGGTTTGCTGGTCCGGCGTATGAAAAAAGATGGCCGACCGATACTGCGAGCCCACGTCCGGACCCTGGCGGTTGCGCGTCGTGGGGTTGTGATTGTCCCAGAACACGTTGAGCAACTGTTCATACGAAACCTGCTCCGGGTCGTAGGTCACTTCTACCACTTCGGCGTGGCCCGTCGTGCCGGAGCACACGTCCCGGTAGGTCGGGTTGTCGAGCGTTCCGCCGGCATAGCCCACCGCCGTATCGATGACGCCCGGGATGCGACGAAAAGCAGCCTCGACACCCCAGAAACACCCGGCTCCGAAGGTGGCTTTCTCCATGACTTGTTCCATATGGCAAAACGGTTGGTTTGCGAGGGTTGATCCAGGTGCTCAAACGCGCCCGACGCCGCTGAGATGCACGTCATCTATAACATCTTGATAACATTATGATTTTTGAGCTTGCCAACAATCATTAAATATGGCAGTGCTCCAGGCCGCGTTTTTCGAGGTAGCGCTGGTGGTATTCTTCGGCGCGGTAGAACGTAGACGCCGGGGTAACTTCGGTGACAATCGGATGGCGGTAGCGGCTGTTGCGGTTGAGGTATTCGATGGCGGCCTGGGCGGCGGCTTTTTGTTCGGACGAGTGAAAAAAGATGGCCGACCGATACTGCGAGCCCACGTCCGGACCCTGGCGGTTGAGGGTCGTCGGGTTGTGGTTATCCCAAAACACATCGAGCAACTGTTCATACGAAACCTGATCGGGATCGTAGGTCACGTCCACCACTTCGGCGTGGCCGGAGGTGTCGGTGCATACTTCGGCGTAGGTCGGATTATCCAGCGTCCCGCCCATGTAGCCCACCGCCGTGTCGGTAACTCCGCGTACCCGGCGAAAAGCAGCCTCAACACCCCAGAAGCACCCGGCTCCAAAAGTGGCTTTACTCATACTGCGTACCCTGTGTTTTGCGGTTCGAGGTCAATGATACGCTTTAAAACGGATCCTTGCATGGGGTGATTCGGGTACATCTGTTACGTTCTAAGAAACTGTTAAAGCATCTTCACTCAGTCGAAGAAAAAGAAGCGGTCTTGTGCAAAGCCTCCTTGCGCAATCTTCTCCCGGTACAAGGCGACGGCCCGTTTGTAGGTGAACGCTTTATCCAGCAACAAACGCGCGCCGTGAAGGATTTCGGGTATCCGGGGATTGAGCCGGCGCGTGTCCATACACATCACCGTTTTGCCGTTTTGAATGCGGGTAGCGCAGGCTTTTTTCATGTTGAAATAGCACGGGTACCGCGGGCATTCGGGCAATACGCAATAGAACGGCGTCTTGTTGAAGAGGTATTCCGGCCACCGCGCGCCGGAGACGGCCAGCCACGGCGTGCCGACGCAGGGCGCCAGGAAGGCAAAACCCGTGTGCGGCGCGATGAACACATCGGCGCTCTGGATCAGGGCAAGCTGACGCCAGAGGCCGATGTCATACCCGTCGATCACGTCCGGGCACGTTTTGAAAAGAGGATCGAGGGCTTTGCGCGGGTAAGCATGCGTGGCGCTACGTTCATCCCGGCCCCCACTCGACCCCGTTATCGCGACGCGGGCGTTGGGGAATTCGGTTTGAAGCGCGCGGATCAGGCGGATCCACCAGCGCAGGGGCGGATAGATGGGGTCGCCGGAGGAGCCTGCCGGGAGGATGCAAAACGACGGTCCGTCGTGGCGGTGGCGCCGGGCGTAGGCACGCGTATGCGCGGGAAGCCGAAGCCTGATCTTTGCATCGCGCCGGTAGCGAGGGGCGTCTTCTTCCGGTGGCTGGAACCGCGCGCCCTGCCAGCGGCTTGCGCGAAAATAGGAGCGCGCCACCTCGTGAAAAGCTCTCACATCCGGCGAAAAAAGCTCCGGGCTATAGACGGTACGCTCGTCAGACACCACGTAATCCCACGCTGCCGGGATGGCTTGCAGCGACGGCGCATCGAGGCCGCGCGCCGCCACGTCTGGCGTATCGACGGGGTAGGCGCGCTCGATCCAGGGACACGCCTCGGCAAGCTCCACCGGCGTCTGCGCATTGAGCAGCACAGACACCGCCACATTTTCATTGGCGCTGTGATAACCCTTCGCCACTTTGAGCGCTTCAACAGCATGGCCGACGGGCGGGTAGTAGACCCAGTTGAGTAAAAGGCGCTCCGGTCGTTTTGCCATTCGATCTGAATTTTGTGGGCGGATGATTATATGATTCTGAGAAACTGTTTGGTAACCAGGAAAACGCGCAAGACCAAGTTCCCCTCCTGGACAGGAGGGGACAGGGGTGGTTGATTCAAAACCATCGAAATAGCTCCCCAAACCTCGATTTATCTCACCGTTGAGATCGACCACCCCGTCCCTGCGGGACACCCCTCCTGTCCAGGAGGGGAATTGCTCCGGTTGATCAAACAGTTTCTGAGAGCCGTAGAATCAAAGATATATAAATGGCCGGGAGCAAGCAGCGCGTTTGCGCGTCTGTTGGAATCGATCCTTATGCCATCGGCTACCGGCTATCTGAAACCAAACGTATGAAATCCCTCCTCGCGGGCGATTGGCTCAGCATCATCCATCTTTTGGGGGCCGCCCAGGGCATATTTTTGGCGGTGGTCCTGGCGAGCAAACGACGCAACTCCGTCGCCAACAAACTGCTGGCGGCAGCGATGCTGGCGTTCACGCTGGAACTGCTCACGACGGTCTACCACGCGCAAGGAATCGACGAGGTGTGGCCGCATTTTATCGGCGTGACGTATCCTTTTCCGTTTCTCTTTGCGCCGCTGCTCTATCTCTACGCGAAGACCGTCAGCGAAGGCGCGCGCGTTTTTGATAAAGCCTATCTGCTTCATTTTATCCCCGTGGCGCTGGTTGTTTTGTATATGATGCCGTTCTACGCCGGGAGCGGCGCCGGCAAGCTGGCGTTGCTCCAGAACCCCGAAAGCCATCCCTGGATGACGGACCTCACCGTGATCAATTATTTCAAGTTTATCTACAGCTTCGTCTATCTGCTGATCATTGTGCTCTTGCTGATCCGGCATCGGGAACGCATCAAGGATACCTTCTCGTCCATCGAACACATCAACCTGGCCTGGTTGCGCAACATGATGATCGGTGGCGTGACGCTGTGGGGGATTTCTCTGGTCTTTTTCGTGATCGGACACGCCGGCAACGGAACCGGCGCGGCTATGGATCCCATCGAAGGCTACGACGACTATGTGGCGTTGGGGATGGCGATCTTCGTCTACGCGATCGGATACCTGGGGCTGCGCCAGCCGGAAATCTTTACGCCCCACCCGCCGGATCGCGAACCCGTGGCGGCGGCGGTGCCTGGTCTTGCTGAAGCCGATGATCGTGCTGACACGGCGCCCGCGCAAGCCGAGTCTCCGGAAAAGCCCCGGTATGCCCGCTCCGGCATGGACCCGGCCCTCGCACAGCGACGCGTGCAAGACTTGCTGGATGTGATGGACCGCGAGCAGCCTTTCACCCGGAGCGACCTGACGCTGCAAGACCTCGCCAGCATGCTCTCCATCTCGCCGCATAATCTTTCCGAAGTGATCAATACGCAGTTAGGGAAGAATTTCTACGATTTCATCAACGGCTATCGCGTCGAAGCCGTGCAGCGGCGGCTGGCCGATCCGGCCTTAGCCCACCTGACGGTGCTGGCTATCGGCCTCGACGCCGGGTTTAATTCGAAGTCGTCGTTCAACGCGGTCTTCAAGAAACACGCGAAGATGACGCCGTCTCAATACCGTGCGGATGTGGCTGAGGAGATGGAGGCGTGACGCTTCAAATCCAACATCGGCTGCAGTGGGCTTTCCGGGCGGACGGTGAGCGTCTGATTGTAGTTGTCGCAGATGAGATCCAGGCTTTCCAGGACAACCTGTCCGAGTAGCGGGGGCGATGTAGGCTCAAGGACGACGCAGTTGGTCACCATCTCGCGTCCAAGTATTTCGACCCAAACCGGTCCGGCTAGGGGCATAGTCTTCCGGCGTTCGTCGGCCAGGACGAACGTCATGCGGGAGCGTTCTTTCAGGCCCAGATATTCGACGACATCTTGTGGCAGGGCCAGCAGGACGGAGCCTGTGTCTGCCATCATTTCCATTTCGTAGGTACGTACTTCCTCTGAAGAAAGCATGCCTTGTTCGAAGACGGCGCGGTCGTTGGCGTTGGTGAGCTTGACGGTGGCGACAATCTTTCCCATCGTGATAGGGGTTTGGAGGAGATAAGAGTTTGACGAAGCGCAAGCACACGAGTTCTCAGGCGTTGAGTGAACACCGGCGACGTGTTGCTTATGAGAGGAGGGCGCCTATCGATGGGTAGTAGACGATACGTAATTCGATCAAACAAGTCCAATCCCGCAAATCCAGACGTCCGAACCCATGGGCTGAGGCGCTGAAGGGCCGGGCAGACCCTATGTTGACGGCGGAATCACCGAAGTACCGAACCACGAGGATACCGCCATGCGATTTTCAGGTATTTACATAACCGTTTTCTTGCTCAACCTCATCCTGGTCGCCGGTAGTTTCGGGCAGGCGCAGCGTCCGAGGGGCGCCGTCAAAGGCCTTCTGCTCGATGCCGAGACCAAGACGCCGCTCATCGGCGCGACGGTGCTGCTGGCGCCGGCTGAACGCGGCACCACGACCGATCTCGACGGGCGCTTCGTCTTCGAAGCCGTGCCTGTGGGCAGCTATACCGTCCGTTTCAGCTACATCGGCTACGAGCCGCTCGTCAAGACCGACGTCATCGTGCGGTCGCAGCGCAGCACGGTGGTGGAGGCGGAGCTTCAGCCGGCGGTCATCGAGACGGGCGCGGTGACGGTCACCGCCGGATATTTTACCGAGAACGACCGGCAGCCGGTGAGCGTCATCGGGTTGGGGTATGAAGAGATCCGGCGGGCGCCCGGCGCCGGGGGCGACGTCAGCCGCATCCTCAGCGGCCTGCCCGCCATCGCCAACATCGACGACATGCGCAACAGCCTCGTCGTGCGCGGCGGCAGCCCCATCGAAAACAGCTTCTTCGTCGATAACATCGAGATTCCCAACATCAACCATTTCCCGACGCAAGGCTCATCCGGCGGCCCCATCGGGTTGTTGAACGTCGATTTTATCAACGACGTGACGTTCTACGCAGGCGGCTTCTCGGCGACCTACGGCGACCGGCTCTCGTCGGTGATGGACATCCGATTCCGCGAAGGCAACCGCGAGGAGGTCGATGTGCAGCTTGATCTGAATTTTGCAGGGGCGGGTTTTGTCGGCGAAGGATCGCTCGGGGCGAAGAAAGGGTCGTGGCTCATCTCGGCGCGGCGCAGCTACCTCGACTTTCTGATCAACAATTTCTTCGAAGCCGAAGCCGGCGCGGCGCTGCCCACCTACAGCGATTACCAGGCCAAGGTTGTCTTCGACCTCACGCCGAAACACCGGCTCACGGCAATCGGCATTCTGGGGACGGACAAAAGCGTCATCGCGCGAGACGACGCGCTGGAAGAAAGCGAAAACGTCTACGGCGACTGGGCCAATACCACCAACACAGCCGGCGTCAACTGGCGGTATTTGTGGGGATCGAAGGGTTTTTCCAACACCGCCGTCTCACACACTTTTACCCGCTATCGCGTGGGCGTCTCCGAGACAAAGACCGGCAACGAGATCTTCGACAATCGATCCCTGGAGCAGATGTTCAGGCTGCGCAACGTCAACCATTTCCGGGCCGGCGCAGCCCACCGATTCGAGTTCGGCGTTGAGGCGAAGGTGCTCGCGGCGTCGTACGATAATTCGTATGCCGCCTACACCGACCCCCTCGGCCAACCGACGCCCGCGTTGCATGTTGACGATGCGATCACGACGGCGCGGCTGGGCGGCTTCGTCAGCTACATCTGGCAGCCCACGGCGCGGCTGACGCTGACGCCCGGCCTTCGGATCGATCACGACACGTACACCGGCAATACGCACGTCTCGCCGCGTTATTCGGCGTCGTATCAGCTTACGAGCCGCACGTCGCTCAATGCCGCCGCCGGTCTTTATTACCAGCACCTGCCGCTGGTGCTTCTGGCGCAGCAAGACGCCAACAAAGACCTCAAAGACCCGGTGGCCTCGCACGTGGTCGTGGGCGTGCAGCACCTGCTCAACGACAACACGCGCCTGACTGTGGAGGCTTACGACAAAGCCTATCGGAACTTCCCGCTCGATCCGTCGCAGCCGTCGCTTTTCATCATCGATCAACTCTATTATCAGGCCAACACCTTCCTGAGCCACGAGCGCCTCGTCGATACCGGACGGGCAGGCACGCGAGGCGTCGAGGCGATGATTCAGAAGAAGCTGGCGCGCAAACTCTACGGCCTCGTCAGCGGCGCCTACTTCCGTTCGCACTATCGGGACTACGACGGGCAGTGGCACCGGCGCGTCTTCGACAACCGCTACCTGTTCACCGTCGAAGGCGGCTTCAAGCCCAGCCACAAGCACGAGTTCAGCCTGCGGTGGATTTATGCCGGGGGGGCGCCCTACACACCCTTCGACGTAGCGGCCTCCGAAGCCCTCGGCCACGGTGTCTTCGACGAGGCACAGGTCAACGAAGCGCGCCTGCCGGATTATCATTCGCTCAACCTGCGCTACGACCGCCGTTTCCATTTCAAACGCTCGACGCTCATCGCCTACCTCAGCCTCTGGAACGCCTATGGCCGGCGCAACGTGGCCACCTACACCTGGAACGAGATCGACAACGCGCCACGGGCCGTCGAACAATGGGGCACACTGCCCATTTTTGGGCTTGAGTTTGAGTTTTAGGTAGTGTGCGCAAGATGGTGAAAGTCCAAAATCCTCCCATGCTGCTCGTCACGATGCTCTGCCTCGTGACGAGCTTTTGGTTTGATGAAGGTACTGCGTAGGGGGATCTCCTATGCGTTCTATAGTTCTTCTTCCTACAAATGGTATTGGATTATTGTGCTACAATGCCGGCACCCACGCTCTTGTATTCTTCTGCTGGCTTTTCTTATGATGACATTATGAATGAAAACAACCATAGCGAATCGGTTATTATAGCCGAGGGCCTGGTTAAGCGGTACAGCAAAGACGTGCTGGCCGTCGATGGGGTCGACATCGTCATCCCGGCCAATATTGTCTATGCCCTGTTAGGCCCCAATGGCGCCGGCAAAACGACCATGATCTCGATGCTGACAACCCTGATCGAACCCACGGCCGGTTCGGCCAGGGTCAAAGGCTTTGACGTGGTCCGGCGAGCCGACGAGGTTCGAAAACGCATTGGCGTGACGTTCCAGGAGATGATCCTCGACGAAGAGTTGACCGGGCGGCAGGTGCTGGACTTTCATGGACGCCTCTACGGCCAACCCAAAGCCAAACGCAGGGCTAAAATCGCCGAACTGCTGGCGCTCGTCGAGTTGGAAGACGCCGCCGACCGGCGGTGCGCCACCTACTCCGGCGGGATGAAACGCCGGCTCGAACTGGCACGCGGCCTGATGACGGAACCGGAAGTGCTTTTCCTGGACGAGCCAACCCTGGGCCTCGACCCGCAGAACCGGGTCAGCATTTGGGAATACGTTCGCAACTTGAAAGCAGACCTTGGCCTGAGCCTGCTTTTCACAACCCATTACATGGAAGAAGCCGAACAGATGGCCGACCGGGTAGGCATCATCGACCACGGGCGGATCGTGGTGGAAGGATCGCCCCGGGCCCTGGTAGACCAGATGGGCGAGGATACGATCCGCATACTTGGCCGGGGGGATAGCCGGGCTTTCGTCGAAACCCTCCAGGCTTTACCCTTTGTCGAGACCGTGGTAGAAGGCGAGAGCGTCATTCAGCTTGGCGTCGATTCGGGAAGCAAGCGGTTGGCGGAGGTCGTCACATTAGCCAATACCGATGGCTTCACCATCGACGATATCTCGGTTGCCAAGCCCAGTCTCGGCGACGTCTTTCTCAAATACACCGGCCGCCAGTTACGAGATAAATAATCGTTGGAGAGAGCATCATGCGTGCAGCGATCACGATATGGCACAAACATATGACCAAACTGCGGCTGCATCCGGAGGAGGCCGTGGGGTTGCTCATCCAGCCGATCATGTGGGTGGTGCTGTTTGGAGTCGGGATGCGAGGCTTGATCGGCCAGGGCATGGGCATCGAAGAAGAGGCCTACATGGCGTTTATGGTGCCCGGCATCATCGCGCTGACGGCGTTGGGAGCCGCCATCGCGGGCGGAGTGGTGTGGCTCAGCGAGCGACTCCAGGGTATCGTCAAGGAATATCTGGTGGCGCCCATTGCCCGCCTGAGCATCCTCGTGGGCAATGCCATGAGCATCGTCACGAAGAGCGTGTTTCAAGCAGTAATCATCTTCATTGTCGGTGCTTTGATGGGTGCTCAGGTGAGTTTGAATCCGCTGGGGTGGCTGGGTGGACTGGTTCTAGTGGCCGGCTATGGAGCCGGTTTTGCAGGCATTGCGCTGGCCGGGGCGTCGAAGTCCAACGATATCGGCGCCTATCATATGCTGATCTTTCTTTTTAACCTGCCGCTTCTGTTTTTGAGCAATGCGCTCTATCCCCTCGAAATGCTTCCGCGATGGATGGAAATCGGCGCCCGGCTGAATCCGACCAGCTATGTCGTTGACGGTCTGCGCCAGATGGTCTTTGAAAACGGCGCTGAACTGGCAGGCGGTGAGACCCTTTCCTTGGGGCTCTGTTTCGTGGTGGTGGCCGCCTTTGCTGTTCTGGGGATGGGCGCAGCTTACATGGTGTTCAGAAAAACCGTTCAGTAGTTTTTTCCACTGTACGTGATCCAGTTTCGAGGCGATTGGTGTGGTTATCAGTGAGGCCCCACCGGAAGCAAGGGCGGAGGGCGGCTCCTGCACAGGTGAGGGGCGCGCTCATAGAATGAATGATGCAGGAAAGACCCTCGCTTGTTTCAGCGGCGTCGTCAGGGAAATGTCAAGGAACCTGGGCGCCCGGCCTCGCTCGTATTCATCTAACCTACCTAACGAGGAGGAACTACCATGTCAACAGTCGTAGCAAAGAAGACGACCACCACCGCGTCGCGCACTGTGAATGTCCCGCTGGCGCCTCCGTTCCGAGCCCCCTGGCAGCGGGTCGAAAGCAACGATCCGAAAGGCTTCTGGGGCCATGCCCACCACACCGACCACTCCGGCGAACTCATCGTGCAGATGGGTCGAAACCTGAGCAACCCGCAGGCTCCGCAGCACATCGGGTACTACGGCGCGGGGTGGCAGCGGCAACGCTACTTCCAGGGCGACGGTGCGATTGTCTCCACCGTGTTCCCCAGTAGCGTCATCATCCAGCCTAACGGCGGCGTGATGGTCCCGTGGGGCTATCTCGAAGTGAAAGGTCCGGGCGGGACCTGCTGGGATGCCCGGCGTTTGCATCCGAACACCTATACCTACCTCTCGTGCCCCATCGACGACCCCGGCCACTATACGGTTGCCACCGGCGTGTATTTCCGAGGCGTCTTTCAGGGGAATGCAGATCCGTATGGTGAGGTTTTCGCTCGGATCACCTCGCTCAAATTCCTGCATTATCGGGATCCTTTCCAGCCGCTGGAACGAACGCTGGCCGGCGGGCCGAACGAAGAGGCGCTGTATTCCGAAGACGAAGAGATCAATCTCCAGGATCTGCTGGAGATGATGGCGTCGAGCAGCACGACCGAGGTGCCCTCGCTCCAACAGGCTGCTCGCGGCAAAAAACGGCGGAAGCGCAACGGATCACGCTAAACAATTAAACGCGCGCATCGATGCGCTTTGCAGGCCGCTCCTGGTTTCCGGGGGCGGCCTGCTTTTTTAGGGCGATGCGGGATAGGGGATGCGAGATGCGGGATAATGGAGAGTGTTTGCAAACAGAATCGTCGAAGGACATGAGTCATCCCGAATTTTACAGACATTCCTTGGATTCGAGATCGGGGGTCATTGTCAGGTGGAGGCTTAGTTTGATGCTGGTGTCAGTAGTTGCTCCCACTGGGCCGTGGTGCCCTTGAAGACATCCCTATCGACGTTTCCATCGACGCCACTGACGGAGCCGCTCTGGGAATATTGCCAGAAGAGCCATTCTTTCCAGGCGCCGGGTGCGGTGGGAGGGGTGCTGGAATACTCTGCGATCCACAGCGGGTAGGCGCCGAAGCCGCTCGCCAGATTTTCCCTGAGGAAGGAGAGGTCGGAGTAGATGATGGGCGTGACGCCGTACGCCTCGGCCACCTTTGTCAGCCAGATCTGGATGTCCTGGTCGATGTCTTCAGCAGAGACCCCTTCGCTGACCTCAATGTCGATCACCGGCGGCAGGTCGCCTGCTTCGAGTTGCACCGTGGCGATGAAATGCTCGGCCTGCTTCTCGGCGTCAACGCCTGGATCGAAGAAATGGTAAGCGCCGCGTGTGAGGCCGGCGGCTTTGATCGCGGCCCAATTCTGGGCAAATTTGGGATCGACCTCGGCGGTGCCCTGAGTCGCTTTGGCAAAGGCAAACGTGATTCCGGCAGCCTTCACCGCCGCCCAATCGACATCACCCTGATAGTGTGAGACGTCGATTCCCTCATACCGCACCGAATCGACCGTAGCGGTTGTCTCCATCGATGCTTCAGAGCCGGTGTCCTGGTCCGTCGCGCTGCGTTGCCCGCAGGCCGGCAGAACCAGCAGTATCGCGAACACGACGCCTTGCCTTACCCTGTTGAAATCCATAGTGTCAGCCTCCGTTGAAATACAGTTGCAAGCGCACGTGGAGGGTCATGTTGGTGATGGCACCCGCTGCGTGTGTGCGGTGTGCTTCGTTGAGGAGATTACGCAGCGAAATATTTAGTTGCAGGTGATCGCGCCAGAATCGTTTCTGAGCCGCGAGGTCGAGCAGCCAGTAGGCCGGCAGGTCGGCTTCGTAGCGCCCACCGGAGTTACGGGCGGCCTGCTGAAAGGCAATCCATTGGGTTTCGGATTGATAGGCGAGGCGGCCATAGAGGCTAAAACGCGGGTTGGGCACGAAACGCGCGGTATAGCTGAACCGGTGCCACGGCTGGCTGCGCCACGCCTGGAAAAAGACATCGTCCTGGGTAGGATAGCGCACGTAGGCATAATGGATCCGCTGCCTGAGTGAGGGCACGACGCGGAATTCCATCTCTGCGCCCACCTTCGTCACCCGTCCAAAAACGGTGTTGCGCACCTCGGTGTCCCCGAAAAAGCCGGTCGTCAGCGAGTCGTACTGGAACGCGTACGACGCCAGCGTTCGGTCGTCGAAGCGGCGGTAGCCGCCGGAGAGCGTCAGGCTGAATCGCTCGTTGGGCCGGATGCGCCAGGCGGCGTCGGCGGTGTAGGTCGTCGCCGCGCGATAGCTCGTTGGGGTTGCCAGCGGGGCGTTTCGGTAGGCGCTGAAGGTGTAGCCTTCGCCGATCCAGTACCACAGGCTGTTCGTTTCCTGAAAGGGTTGCCGGGCCATCGACCCCGTCAGCGTGATCGTCTGGGTCTCATTGGGGGTGAGATGCAGCGTCGCCAGCGCGCCGAAGCCGAGTTGCCCCTCCACGCGCGTCAGGTAGGCCGTTCCCGATATATTGGCGTTTTCGTTGGGCTGTGCCCCGAAGCGACCGTAAGCGCGGGGGATCAAGAGGTTCTCGTCGTCGAGGTCTCCGGCGGCGGCGCTCTGGTAGAGATCTGCGCTGAGGCCGAGGGCGCCGCGCAGCCGCCCGGTGGCAGCGCGGACTTCGTAATGACCCCGCATGATGTTCTGCTGCCAGTCGAGATTGATGCCGCCCGTGTTGTTGCGGGGTTCGAGTTGCGAGACGGTATACGAGAGGCGGTAGCTCATCCCGGCGTCCTGGCCGGGGTGGAAGTCGCCGCGAAGGCCGCCGTGGTAGAACCGATGGTCGGTGGGTGTTTCGAGGCCGAGGAGTTCGAAGAACGGAAGGTCCTGATAGCGCGCAAACCCGCCGAAGACATTGTGCCGCCCCAGGCGCCCCGTCGCGCCCGCATCCAGGCCTACCGAACCCAGGATCAGACGCGGATCTTTAAGGCCCTGATAAAGACCGAAGACGCGTTGCCGGATGCGTTCGTCGGTAGCGTGATGTTCGTCGGCTTTGCCGTGGATGCGGAGGTGCCACCCGTCGCCCGCCACCGCCGCCGAGCCCTGAAGCACCGGCCCGATCCGGTCGATGTTGGGCGTGGCGAAACCGGTGTACCGATACGGGCCGGGATCGCCGGTTTCGTTGCCGGCAGCAAAATCAGCCCGAACCGACACCACGGGGTCGGGCGTTCGGGTGTGTAGATGAATCACTCCCGCCTGCGCAAACAACCCGGCGATAAACACCGGCGTGTTATGCACTTCCACATAATCGATCTCACCGAGCGAGAGCGGCAGCGTGTTGATGTTTTGCGTATTGAGTACGCGCAGATCGACGGGATTTCCATCGACCAGTAGCACCCAGGCGGCTTCCTGCGCGGCGGCCAGCCCGTTGGCCGAGGCCTCCCAGGTATAACCCTCGGTGGAGGTCGCGTACCAGTCGTCGATGAGGATAAAAAGATCGCTCAGCCGCGCCAGCCCGGTCTGCTCGATCTCCTCAGCCGTAATGATCTGCACCCCCGGGGGCGGATCAGTCGTCTGTGCCCGCAGCGTGCCTGCCGCGAGGAAGCTGAGCAGGAGGAGGAGGGGGGGGATTTTGGATTTTAGATTTTGGATTTTGGACTGGATCGTTCTTTTCTGAACAATCCGCCATCCGCCATCTACCATCTGCAATTCTCCTTTATGAAAGAGAGCTATCATCATTTAAGAAAGTCCTTCAAGCCTTCCGGCGTTTGCAGGCGAAAGCTCAAGCCGGCGGAGGCGTACCACAGTTTGAGCCGTAAAAACGTGTAGGCTTGCAGGTAGCTGCCCGAGACGTAGACCGAGACCGGACCGACGGCGCGAACCGAGACGCGCGCATTGAGCATCACCGCCAGTTCGCTTTCGTTGGCGACGCCGGCAAACTCGGTGGCGGCATCGTCGAAGGCCATGTGATAGTTGCCGATGCGGGCGCTGCTTTCGAGGCGGAGACGGTCGGCTACGCTGGCGCCCAGCCCCCAGCCCACATAGAGCCAGATCGCGCCGAAGCCCGGCACGTCTCCCTCGGCCTCGTAGCGATGCAACCCGCTGCCGAACTCGACAAAGCCGAGGTAGAACGGCGTGGCCAAAGAGGCTTCGACGCCCGTGCCGCGCTTCCAAAACTCATGCAAGAAGTTGCGATTAACGTTCGACGTACCGCTCACGTGAAGGTTCACCGTGCTGAAAGGCCCCGCGCGCTCTTGCGCCTGCGTGGGGGATGTGGCTAATCCCGCTATCGCCAGGCCGAGCAAGAGGAATGAGCCGGAGAGCCGGAGAGTCGGGGAATCGGAGAGTCTCATCAGATTCGGTTTTGGTGCATCCAGTTGGCTAAACAGGATTTCAGCCTTTTTTCGGGCTTTGAGTCCCATTATGCTACAAACAGGTCGCGCCTACGGCGCTAAAACTTAGGGTAAGGACAAGATTGCCGAACGGTACGTACCTGAGAATCTAGGGAAAAGATAAACGAAAGGCTTGATCTACCGTCAGGCGCAGGCCCACTTCGAGCAAACCCACGAAGCGCGTCTCGTCCATGCCTTCGATGTTGTTGAGGTTCGTGGTGACGTTGATACCCCCGTCGAAGCGAACCCACCACCACGGCGAGGGCTGATAGACCACCTGCAGGGCCGGGCGTGTCGTCCGCGTCACCGTGCCGTCGAGCAAGTTATCGAGGGGTTCATCGTTGCTGGGGAAGGCCTGGCGGAAGTCGCGTTCGCCCTGGGCCAGCAGGTCGAGGCGCGGCGTCAGGCGCAGGCCGAGCGCGAGGTCGTCGAGGTAGATGTCGGCAAAGGCCGAGGCATAGACGTAATCGGAAAAATGGGTGGCGAGGCCGCGTAGCAGATAGACGTATTTGCCCTCCGGCTGCGGGGCGTTGTAGGCCCGCGACGAGACCACCTCCAGCCTGCCACCCAGGTCCATCCTCGGCAACGCGTAGACCATCGATCCGACAAAAGCAAAGGTGAGCGTTTCGTTGCCACTTTCGCCCCGTGCGTTGAAGTCGTCGGCCATCAACTGCGCGTGGATCGTCAGCCGGTTAAACTGCGCCCACATCAGCCCGGCGACGAAGCCGTTGTTCTCTTCATTCTTGGGCCGGTTGTCTACGACGAACGTGAACGGATGCAATGGGTTGAGATACTTGAGCGAGACGCCCGCATTCGACCCCGAATACAGGACCGACTCCATCGCGCTGAGCATGAAATGGCGCGAAGGTCGCCAGTCCCACCGATGCGCTGCCAGGTAGCGGCGCCTGTTGCCCACGCGCACCGAGTCGTCGGCCACGCGTCCGGTGAAGCGTCCGTCGTCGGTGATGCTGTCGAGTTCGCTCAGCAGCCCGGTGACCGAGAAGCGCTGCCCGCCCAGGCGCAGCACTACCTGATCCTGGCTGCGCGGATTGTTGCTGACGATGGTAGACGCCTCGCCCGGCACGCTCCAATGGTTGCCCCAGCGCCCGGCATAGGCCGAAAAAAGACGGCTGTGATAGCCGAAATACGTGTTTTCGCTCCGAATGAGGAAGCGCAGCGCCGTGTCGAGGCCGTCCGGGTCGTCTTCGTAATACTGGTTTTGCCAGAACCCGACTTCGGCGACGACGGGGCCGGCGTCGGCGTAGACGCTCGCCAGCGTGCCGTACCAGAAGAAGTTCAACGTGTCGCCCAGCGGTCGCATCACGTCGAGCCGGTCGCCGTTGATCGTCCGGGCGCTGAACTGGGACCAATAGCCCAGCGCCACTTCGTCCTCCTCCGTACGGACGGGTTTGAGCGCGCGTTCGAGCAGATCGACCCAGTGTCGTTCAGAGCGGTTGAGGGCTGTGCTATCGATCTTGGCGAGGGCGTCGAGCACGTCACCGCGCCGGTAGGGCGAGGCCGTCGGGTTCAGGTCGAGCAGGTGGCCGCGTCGTTGCAGGCGCGTGATGTAGTCGTACGTCCAATCTTCCGCCGGCAGCAGCCGGTTTTCTTGAGCCTGTACCCCGACAGCAAGGCCCGGCCCGACGAGCAGCAGGAAAAGACACAAATGGCGAATCATGAAGCAAAAGGGTTGGGTGCCAGGTTAACGGAGTGGTCGGGTTGGGGAAAGGTCGGGCGGGGAGTATATCAATTTTGGATTTTAGATTTTGGATTTTGGATTGGTCGCTTTCAACACCGCGATCTCAGAAGAAAAAGCCTCGGCGTTTCAACCGTCATAGCTTCTTCGGATGCCGAATCGGTGTCAGATCAACAATCCAAAATCCAAAATCTAAAATCCAAAATCAGATCCGGGGCATAGCCAACGCAGTCACGGAGCACTAATTTCCGTCTCTTAGTACCCAAATCCTAATTTCAACAGGCAAAGGAGGGCAAAAAAATGGGATACTTTGGGATGGGTCTAAATCGTTATTTTTGCGTAATTGTTTGTGAAGTCGTTACTTACAGGCTAACTTTCGCGTTTAGCAGGATACACAACGCCCTACGTCGTTAAAGCGCTCATTTATCCACGTTTTTGAGTGTCTCGCAAAGCCGAACTCATAGTCTTACTCCTGTCCGACACGGTGGCGGCGGCCCTTTCTTGCCTGCTCTATCTGAGGATCCAATTCGGCGAGACCTTCGACTGGTTCGTTTTCACGACGCCGGGCGATGAACTGGTTTACCCGATCTATGCCATCATCGGGCTGTCGCTCTTCTGGATCGTCATCTTTTTGTTTTTCGGCATGTACCGCGAGCGCTACGCCTCCAGCCGGTTCGACGAACTCGTCTCGCTGGCGAAGGTGGTCACCGTCGGGGTGTTGGTGCTCGTCTTCGGCATCTTTATCAACACGTTGCAGGCCGGCGCCAGCGCGTCGATTATTTTTTTCTACTGGGCCTCGGTGTTGGGGTTAGCCGCCGTGGGGCGCATCCTCGTCCGGTCGGCCCAGAAAGCGCTCATTTTGCGCGGCTACGGCACGCACAAAGCGCTCGTGGTGGGATGGAGCGATCAGGTAGAGCGGCTCTACAAAGACGTGGCGCGCTACCCGGCAGCCGGCCTTCAGATCGTCGGGGCCATCCGCCTGGGGCAGAAGGGCGAGGCGCAGGTCTCGGCGGTGGTCGAACAGGAGGCTTATCCCCTCAGCGGCGGCGACGGCGCCGAGGTGCTCGCCCCCGAAGCCCGCGCCGTAGACGTCCACGCCATCGACGCGCTGCCCCGCCTGATCGACGACCTGGAGGTGCAGGACGTGCTCATCGCCCTGGGTTCGGAAGACCATAAAGAGCTCGCCGAAGTCCTGCGCCTGTGCGACGGCAAGGCCGTGTCGCTAAAGCTGGTGCCCGACTTCTATCTGGTCATCGGTGGGATGGCGCGCACCGAGCATATCTACGGCCTGCCGCTGATCGAGGTGTTGCCGGTGCCCATGCCGGCCTGGGAACAGAGCACCAAACGCCTGATCGACCTCTTCGCCTCGTTTGCGGTGCTCGTGGTGGGCCTGCCGCTGTGGCTCGTCGTGGGCCTGCTCGTCCGGCTGACGTCGCCCGGCCCGGCCATCTACCGGCAACAACGAGTGGGCAAACAAGGGCGCGTCTTCACCATGTACAAATTCCGCACGATGCGCCAGGACGCCGAAGCGCACACCGGCCCGGTCTGGGCCACCGAAGACGATCCGCGCTACACCAAAATAGGCCGCTGGCTCCGCAAGACCCGCCTCGACGAGATCCCGCAACTCTGGAATGTGCTCAAGAGCGACATGAGCCTCGTCGGCCCGCGTCCCGAACGGCCTTTCTTTGTCGAAAAACTCGCCAAAGAGATCCCGCTCTACAACCGTCGCCATCGCATCAAACCCGGCATCACCGGCTGGGCGCAAGTGATGTGGCGCTACGACACGTCGCTCGAAGACGTCCAGCAAAAAGTCAAATATGATCTTTTTTACATCGAAAACATGAGCCTGCGGATGGATTTCAAGATTCTCTTCCGCACGATCCGCACGGCGCTGATGGGCTCGGGGCAGTAGAGCGAGCTGGTTCAAGAGGTATTGTAAAATCAGGCGAAAAAGCGGATATTATAAGCGCTACTCAATCGTTTCGATCTGCTCCTTCGGTATTCTCGTCGGATCAATGGCAGCCGTTGGTTATGGCAGGGTACGATCACATAATGCGTGTTGATCAATGGACTTGTTCTAAAGTCTTACTTGTTGCATTGGCTTTGTTCGTTTCGGGGGCCGGTTGCGGGGACAAACCCGACGTCCCAGAACTCCAGCCTTTATGTGCCGATTCAATCGAGATGGCGCTTCCTGAAGGGCCTTTTACCGTGGATGAGAGCCTGGTAGCGCGTCTCAAAGTGGTGGATGCGCTCGGCAACCCCTATGACAGAAACGGCCTCCTGGCAACGCTTTACACGGGGATCGACGAGGCAGAAGAGCTTGACCCGGAAAAAACGGATCCCGGCACCTATACCGTGGCGCTACGCTCAACGCGGGCAGGCCGGCTCATTCTAGAAGCGAGTGATCCCGTGTGTGGGCTTACCGTGTTGGATTCCTTACGTTTTAACCCCGGCCCGCCCAGAGAGATCATTATGATCGCGTCTGATCCACGTACCGAATTACCCCGAAATACCGCTGAAATCAGGATCTGGGTACGCGATGCCTTTGGCAATGTGGTGCCCGCTGATCAGGTCGATCTGGAGATTACCAGTACCCTGGGAACGCTGGAAACGCCTGAGCGGATCGAGGGAGGCGTTTTCAGAACCCGGTTGCGTTCGGATGCCCTGGGCGAGGCAACCGTGACAATCAAGGATACCATCTCAGGCCTGGAGGAAGACGTAGAGATACGCTTCCCGGCCTTTCACATCGGCTGTTCGCCCGATCCGCCGGTTACCCGCATCGGTGCGGAGAACGGGACAGTTTTTTCGATTCCGCTTACCCTTGCGGTTCCTGAAGGAGAACGCGGTGGAAGCTATGAAATCACCCTGGAGTATGATCCGCTCAATGTCGAATACATCCGTGCCTCCGATCCCGACCCCGACGACCTCTTTCCCGCGCCGGTAGCCAGTGTGTCTGCGCCGGGTACGCTGAGCCTGGTCCAGCGCAGCGATACAAAAGACGCTGATCCTGCAACGAACATCTTTCGTATAGCTGACCTTCAGTTTCGGGCCATTGGAGACGGCGAGGAAACCCTTCGTCTGGAAGGTCGGCTCTTTGATGCCTCCGAAACCAATATGGTGGCCGAGGAGGTCGCTTCACCATGCAGTTTTCTTAAAAAAAATGAACCGGAAAACATCATGTGCATCAATATGATCGTGCAGAAGGGTGCCCTGAATTTAACCGATGCTATGAGAGACCGGCTTGAGGAAAACATCTCGGATGTACAGGCAATTTTCCATAACGAAATAGCTTCCTGCTGCCCGAATTTCGTCTTTCAATTCAATAAAGCGAACGATGTTGCTGAGAAGGAGTGGGAAGGGGTCATGTCTGATGGTAATGAAGCGCCGGACAACCGAATAGAGACGTTCGCGGCCATGCAAGCGTTGGGCAAGGATACCTGGAAAGCAAAGGAGGGGGAGGGAGAAGAGGAACGGCATTGCATTAACATTTTCTTCCTTAAGGAAATGACCCCAGACGATAGAAATGAACCTGACCCGTTGGGAGACACTATTACAGGCGCAGAAACAAACTGTGCCGGGGATTTGATAAAAGACACCAGGGAACTCCATGAACGATACACCCGAGTTGCTAAAAGAAATCTTCAATGGGTGGAAGACGAACGCGAAAAACTGATTGACGGTCAGCCGGGTGTAGAACAAAAAAGGGCTGAGTTAGACCAGATAGAAGGTAGACATCAGGAGATGCTGGCTGCTACGGAGTTCATCGTAAACAACCCCTCTGTGGGGATCAACGCGTCGGAATGGAATGGTTTATCCAGGGCAGATCGGGCAAAACTACTTGCCCATGAAATCAGTCACCTCCTGGGGCTGAGCCATCCGGATCCGGATCTTCCGAATAATCTGATGAATGCCATGATCGAAAACATGGGTGTTGATCTTACCGCCGCTCAATGTGCCTGCCTGAAAGATGGGAAAGCTAAATATAAAGCGGGAGACTATCCCTTGAAGGAGAAGAAGAATGAGCAGAACGACGAGCAGGAGCAGAACGACGAACAGGAGCAGAACGATGAACAGGAATAAATGGACCCCGGCCTGAGATTTTGTAGTTTAGCAGGACGAGCTTCCAGGCCTCCCGCCACACTCTGAGATTATCTAAACGCTGTATCGTAACCAGAAACGAAATGCCCACCGACACCCACGCCGACATCGACCTCAAAGCCCTCCACCGCGCGCTGCAACTGCCGCGTGCTATCGAAGAGAAAAAGCTGCGGCTGATCCGGCAGAACCGCATCGCCAAGTGGTTCAGCGGCTACGGGCAAGAGGCCGTCGCCGTCGGCTGTGCCTGGGCGCTGCGCGAGCGCGATGTCATCCTGCCGATGCATCGCAACCTGGGCGTCTGGACCACGCGCGGCGTGCCGCTGAAACCATTGTTTTGCCAGCTTATGGGCAAAGCCGGCGGCTTCACCAAAGGCCGCGACCGCACCTTTCACTTCGGCCTGCCGGAGCGGCGTATCGTCGGGATGATCTCGCATCTGGCGGCCATGCTCCCGGTGGCGTGCGGCATCGGGCAGGCGGCCCAACTCAAAGGCGAAGACTACGTCGCGCTCACTTTCTGCGGCGACGGCGCCACGCGCGAGGGCGACTTCCACGAGGCGCTCAACCTGGCGTCGGTGTGGAAGCTGCCGGTGCTCTTCGTTGTCGAAAACAACGGTTACGGCCTCTCGACGCCGACGGAGGCGGTCGTCCCCATCGAAGACATCGCCGACGCGGCGACGGGCTACAACATGCCGGGCGTGGTCGTAGACGGCAACGACGTGGTGGCGGTGGTCGAGGCCGTGCGGCAGGCCGCAGACCACGCCCGCCGGGGCGACGGCCCGACGCTGCTGGAGATGAAGACGTTCCGCCGGCGCGGCCACGAAGAAGCCTCCGGCACCAGGTACGTCCCGCAAGAACTCATGGACGCCTGGGCGCAAAAAGACCCCATCGAACGCTTCGAACGCCTGCTCCTCGACGAGGGGGTAATGACGCAGGAAGAGATCGACGCCGTCAAAGAAGAACTGGCGGCGGCGGTCGAAGAGGCCGCCGAGTTTGCGCTGGCGCAGCCGATGGTCGAGAGCACGCCGGAGGCGGAACGCGCCGACGTCTTCGCGCCCGCCTTTGCCGGGCACGTGGCGCCCGACGGCCCGACGTCCGAAAAACGCTTCATCGACGCCGTCAGCGATGCGCTGCGGCAGGCGATGGGGCACGACGAGCGGGTGCTGCTGATGGGGCAGGACGTGGCCGAGTACGGCGGCGTCTTCAAAGTGTCGCAGGGCTTCGTCGAGGCGTTTGGGCCGGAGCGGGTGCGCAACACGCCCATCATCGAGAGCGGCGCCGTCGGCGCGGCGATGGGGCTGGCGCTCGAAGGCTTCAAGCCCGTCGTCGAGATGCAATACGCCGATTTCATCTCGTGCGGCTTCAACCAGATCGTCAACAACCTCGCCACGACGCATTATCGGTGGGGCGCGCCGCTGAACGTGACGATCCGCGCGCCCTTCGGCGGCAACATCGGCGCCGGGCCGTTTCATTCGCAGAGTGTGGAGGCGTGGTTCTGCCACGTGCCGGGGCTCAAGGTGGTCGTCCCCGCCACGCCGCGCGACGCCAAAGGGCTGCTGATGACGGCTATCGAAGAGCCCAACCCGGTGCTTTTCTTCGAACACAAATTTCTCTACCGTTCCATCCGCGAGGCCGTGCCCGACGCGCCGTATCACCTCGAACTCGGCAAAGCCCGCGTCGTGCTCAAGGGCACCGCCGCCACCATCGTCACCTACGGCCTCGGCGTGCATTGGGCGCTCGAAGAAGCCGCCTATCAGGCCCGCGCCAACAA
This sequence comes from Rhodothermales bacterium, assembly GCA_028278205.1. Taxonomy (GTDB): domain Bacteria; phylum Bacteroidota; class Rhodothermia; order Rhodothermales; family Bin80; genus JANQES01. Next base: position 88,510 of record JANQES010000043.1, on the reverse strand, counting down.
CGTCTCCATCGAAGTGATCGACCTGCGGACGCTGGTGCCGTGGGATCGCGAGACGGTGCTTGAATCGCTGAAAAAGACGAGCCGCGTCGTCATCCTGCACGAGGCCACGCACACCGCTGGCTTCGGCGCGGAGGTAGCCGCGAGCATCGCCGAAGAGGGCTTCACGCTGCTCGACGCCCCGCCCGCGCGGGTGGCGTCCGAAGATCTGCCCATCCCGTTCTCGATCAACCTGGAAAAAGAAATCTTCTCGGCCCAGTCCAAACTGCGCCCGGCGGTGGAGCGGGTGCTGGCGTTTTGAAAAAAATCGCAACCCGTGTAACTTCGATCCCTGGCGTCCGTAGTGGAACTTAAGAATTACAAAAAACACAGTGCTTGACCCTGTAAGGTCCGGCTCACATAAAAGATCACAATGCTTGACCCTGTAAGGTCAGGTTGACATAAACAAAAGCAAAAGCCCAACCCCGTAAGGTTGGGCTTTTTTTATGGGATAAAGTGTTGGATGGGTCGATCCAAGATTTAACTTGAAATCTTTGCGTTTCCGGCGTTTGTTGAGCCCTGGCTGGTGTGTTGCCTGTTCCACGTCTCCAGTAAACGAAAAATGACAACAATGAAGAAGGGTACACAGTTTTTTAGAGCCAACGTCGGCGCCGTCATCGTCAATAGCGAGGGGCTCGTGCTTGCGCTTGAGCGCGCCGACGTGCCGGGCGCCTGGCAAATGCCGCAAGGAGGGCTCGATCAGGGCGAAGAGCCGGAGGAGGCTGTAAAGCGAGAAGTGCAAGAAGAAACCGGCATCCTCGATAAGAACCTCGACTTCGTCGCAGATCTGTTGCCCTTGCTGGTCTATGAGCTTCCACTCCAGTACCGAAGCAAAAAAACGGGGCGTGGCCAGGTGCAGTACTGGTATCTGTTTCGTTTCACAGGGGATGAGAGCGTTATCAAGCCGGATCAGAAGGAATTCAAAGCCTGGAAATGGATGCCGCTCGTGAAACTGGCCGCCGAGACGGTCTCCTTTCGAAAGCCTGTTTATGCCCAACTGGCCCACCGCGTCGCGCTGAAGCTCGCGGAGGACGATGGGTAGTCTAAGTTCAAAGTTCAAGGTTCGTTCAGGAGAAACTTTGAACCTTGAACTTTGAACCGTTCAATCCGTCGCTATTCGAAAGTAATGGTTATGCCGGAACGGGCTTCGATGCGTTCGTAGCTCACCTCATCGACGACCTCGCCGTCGCGGTTGATCAGAAAGACGGTGTCGCCGGAATTAGTTAGCGGCATGGTGGCATTGACCATCACGAACGTCAGCCGGGCGCGGGGCGGGATGACGCCCGAAAGCGCAAAGATGCGATTGGAACGGTCGCGCGCCATCCAGCCTTCCAGGTCCAGCGCCGTATCGCCTGCGTTTTCAATGGTGATCTCTTCGCGACCGGCGTCTGTGCCCGTCGGGTTGGGGAGCAACGAGAAAAGACGGGCGGTGGAAAGCGCCACGTCGTCCTCTTCTTCGTCGAGCACCTCGCCGAGGTCGATGATGAAATCGGCGAAGACGGGGAGGTGGTCTGAGGCCGGGCTAGAGCCTTGCACGGCGGAACGATGATCGAACACCCTGGTGGTGCCGCTGATATGGCGGTCGAGCATCCCCGGTGAAATCAGGATCTGATCGAAAAGGATTTTGCCGGTGTTGAGGTTGGTGCCGCGGCCGTCGTTGTTGCGTTGCCGGCTGTTGGGGTCAATCGTATTGAGGCGTCCGGTCTGGGCATCGAGGTCGTCGAACTCAACGCCGATGCTTACGTGGCCTGCTGCGCAGAGCGGTTCGGTCAGGTTGACGAGAAAGGTGCCCTGGTCGTCTTCGGCGCCGCCCTGTGCGTTGGGGTTGCCGGTTTCGAGGATGTTGACCGACTCGTCGTCCGGGTTGTCGTTAAAATCGCCGAGCAGGATCACCTTTTTGCCTTCGAAATCCTCGCGCAAGCGTTCGACGACGCGCCTGCCGTGGCCCACCCGGCGCGGATCGTTAATACTACGTCCCGGCCCAACACCCGATTCAAACCGGGATTTGGTGTGGACGACCATCACGAAGAAGGTGTCTGCGTGGCTCGGTGTGGTGACACCCACCACGAGCACGTCCCGGCGGTTCGGAAAGAACGAGTTCTCGCTGGAACCGGGAACCAGAAAATGTTCGTTATCGGCATCGAGATCTTGCGGAAAGCCGACCACCTCTAACGGCTTGCGCACGACGGCGGCCACGTCTTGATTGCTGCCGCTATTGTCATCGATGATGTGGTGCCATTCGTTGCTGGGAAAGACCAACTCAAGCGCATCGCGGTCGTCGATCTCTTGTAAGCCGATCACGTTGGCATTGAGTTCGTTGACTACTTCCTGAAGGTTGTTGAGCCGGTCTGTGTTGGCAACATTGGTGTTAAGAAACCTGATGTTGTACGTCGCAATCCGGATGCGTTGCTGGGCCTGAAGCGCCGGGCTCAGCGCCAGGTTGCCGCCCAGCAGCAACAGCATCGCTACAAAGACGTGGGCCAGGAATCTACGTGCAGGAGGGGTAGCGTGATGCAGCATATTGATTTACCTCATCGTGGTATAGTGATAGGTGAAGACGGGATCATTCAGTGCGCGTATCCTTCTTTATTAGCGAAAGAAATGATCTATTCCCCTCATCCACAACATACTCATACCAGATTCTTTATCATGCCAGCCGCCGACTTTTCACGAAAATCATGTCTGTGGCATCGCCGGGCGCGGTGTATCTTGGGTTGAATCGATTCATCCACCGCAAACCCGCGAAAAACGCTATGCCCGAAGTAGGGGAGAAAGCTCCGCTGTTCGAAGGACAAACGCAAGGCGGCGAGACGATCAGCCTCGCCGGCTATCAGGGCCAGAAAGTCGCCCTGTATTTCTATCCGAAAGACGACACGCCCGGCTGCACCAAGCAAGCCTGCAACCTGCGCGACAATTATCAGATCCTGCTCGATGCCGGCATCGCTGTGCTCGGCGTCTCGCCGGACGACGTGGCCTCGCACGAGAAGTTTGCCGGCAAGTACGACCTCCCGTTCCCGCTCATCGCCGACACCGATCATTCGATTCTGGAAGCCTACGGCGCCTGGGGCGAGAAAAATATGTACGGGCGCAAGTTCATGGGGGTCAAACGCACCACCTTCTTGATCGACGAAGACGGCGTGATCCGCCACGTGTTCAAACGCCCGAACGTAACCGGGCACACCGCCGAGATTATGGCGAAGTTCGAGGAGGTGGGGGCGTGAGATTCGTACTGCGTGGTGCGTACTGCGTATTCTTAATCGAAGCCGCCCCACGCAATACGCAGTACGAAGTACGCAATACACTTATCGCAGGGGAAACACCGACCCGTCCGGCGTTAGCAGAACGACGTTGGGCGTTTCGAGCGCGCGGGCGGAGATGGGGCGTTGGATCGTCACGGTGAGGTAGGCTTCGCAGGCATCGTTGTTGGCGTCGTGCTGAAGCCAGATTTGCGTGGTGTCGCCCACGACCTGGAAGTGGACGTCGAAGAGGTGCGCTTTGCAGCCGCCGCTGTATTGCACGGTGGCGTGCAGCCCGTCGGTGTCGAGCCGGGGCACGGCGGTCGGGTCGTCGGTGACGACCGAGTAGGTGTCGCCGAATGTGGGCTCGGACGAGAGCGTATCTGTGACTTCGCAGCCGAGCGCGATGAGCACGCCGAGGAACGCAGCGGTTTTAAACAGAGAGCCGATCATGGCTGGTGACGGTTGGTTTCCAGAATATGTTCGTGCGTCCGGGGAGATAGTATGGTTGTACGCGCGGGTTGTGGAGCCGCCGTTGCGTAGTTGTGTCGATCTTGTGGCGAAAGTGCGTAATTACTGCACCACACGCCGAAGAACATGATCGCAGGCTGAGACGTTTTAGTGCGGCCTCATGTTAGTGCGGCCTCATGCGGTTTGTCGGGGGTGTTTTAGTGTTATTGCGCAGTCAACCAAAAAACTGGAACACCAAAACACCCTACTCCTGAATACGTCTTTGCAGGGCAAGACCCTTGAGGTCACGCAAATAATACCCCGGCCCCCGGAACGATACCCAATCGTCAACACGTTGTAAATACGCCAATTAGCCGAAAGCGCATCATGGCGCACGAAACCTACGAGCCGGTCATCGGCCTGGAGGTGCATTGCCAGCTTCAGACCGCATCGAAAGCCTTCAGCCCGGAGTCGGCGGCTTTCGGCGCGTTGCCCAACCGGCACGTCGATCCCATCAGCCTTGGTCATCCGGGCACGTTGCCGGTTTTGAACGAGCGCGCTGTCGAATACACGGTGCGGATGGGGTTGGCCACGCACTGCCGGATCGCCGAGCGATCCATCCTGGCGCGTAAGCATTATTTCTATCCGGATCTGCCCAAAGGCTATCAGATCTCGCAATACGAACAGCCCATCTGCGAGCACGGCTACGTCGAAATCGTCCTTGAGGGCGAGGGTGATGGGCAGGCCGTCGTCAAAAGGATCGGGTTGACGCGGATTCACATGGAGGAAGACGCCGGCAAATCGATTCACGATCAGGATCCCACCGATACGCTGCTCGACTACAACCGCTGCGGCGTGCCGTTGATCGAGATCGTCTCGGAGCCGGATATCCGGTCGGCGCGCGGGGCCTATCTCTACATGCAGAAGATCCGCCAGCTCGTCCGCTACCTCGGCATCTGCGACGGCAACATGGAAGAGGGGTCGCTCCGGTGCGATGCCAACGTATCGGTGCGGCCTGCCGGGCAGGAGGCCCTCGGCGTCAAGACCGAGATCAAAAACATGAACTCGTTCCGAAACGTCGAGCGCGCCATCGATTACGAGATCAAACGCCAGATCCGCCTGCTTAAGCGGGGTGACGAGGTGGTGCATCAGACGCTCCTCTGGGATGCCAACCGGCAGGAGACACGCCCGATGCGCTCGAAAGAAGAGGCGCACGACTATCGGTATTTCCCGGATCCGGATCTGGCGCAGGTGGTCGTCTCTGAAGAGCGGCTCGAACGGATCCGCGCGTCGCTGCCCGAGTTGCCCGATGCGCTGCGGGCGCGGTTCATCGATGCGTTAAAGTTGCCGGCCTATGACGCCGGGGTGCTCACCGAAGAGCGCAACGTGGCCGAGTACTTCGAAGCCACCCTCGCGGCGCTCCAACGGCAGGCGGGCGAGGGCGATCTGCAAGCGCAGGCCAAGGCCGTCTCTAACTTCGTCATGACCGACGTGCTGCGCGTGCTCAACGAACGCGCCCTCGACCTCGACGCCTTCCCCATCGACGCCGAACGCCTGGCCGGTCTCATCCGGTTGCGGATGGACAACGCCGTCAATTCGAGCGGGGCGCAGGAGATCTTCGATGCGATGCTCGACGACGACCGCGCGCCGGAAGCTATCGCCGAGGCGCATAATCTGCTTCAGGTCTCGGACGAGGGCGCGCTGATCCCCGTCGTGGAGCAGGTGCTGGCCCGGCACGAAGATCAGGTGCAGGTCTATCTCGGCGGCAAGCAGGGCCTCATCGGCTTCTTCATCGGCCAGGTCATGCGCAGCTTCGACGGCTCGCCCGACCCGAAGCTCGTCCGCGCGCTTCTGGTCGAACGGCTGGAGGCGAGGCGGAATTGAGGACAGGGGCAAATGAGCAAATAGGCAAAACGGAAAGGAATTTCTAGACGCGCTCTAAACAATTCCAACCATGAACAAACAACTCGCTCTTTTTCTGGCCTGGATGGGCTGTAGTTTGATTATGGTGGGGGCCGCCTGTGGACAGCAGGAAGCCGCCGGTCCCGGCCCCGACCGCGAGATCCCCGTCCACAGTTACCTCTCCGGGCGCCTTTCGGTCAGCGCCGACGTGGATGCGGTGGCGGATTATCGGGGCTTCGAAGTGCTCGTGGCCCTCGACAACCAGGGCCAGCCCGATACGCTGGGCTATGCCGAAACCGACAGTGCCGGCGCCTTCCAACTCGACATCACCGCGCCGACGCGGGGCATTTATGCACTCATCATCAGCCGGCGCGGCCAGATCCTCAAAATCGGCGAACTGGCCGTGGCCGAGGGCGACTCGGCGACGTTGGAGGCTACGTTTCCGGTGGGCAATCGCCGGCTGCGCCTCCGGTCTCCGGAGAACGCAGCCTGGGTTGCCTATCAAAACACAAAAGCCCAGCACAACAACAAGCTGCTCGCCTTAATCCAGGGCGGCCAGTATGATGAGAACAGCGTGCGCACCAGCGTCGAACAGACGACGATGATTTTCTGGAACATGCGCTCGACATTCCCCAACACGATGGGCAGCGAGGTGGCCTCCGCCGAAGCCGTGATTATGCTCGGCGGTTGGAACGATTCGCTGGCGCTGGCGCGGGCGCGCGAGGTCTCGCCGCAAAACATCAATTACGCCGATGTAGGGCAGGCGGTGCGGCGGTCGCAGGCGCGGCTGGCCGGCCAGGAGGCGGCGCTGCAACTGATCCGCGACTTCCAGGAACGCGCCATCGACGACAGCCAGCGCGCCCAGTTGCAGTCGGAGTTCGTCCTGGCGCACATGGATAGTCTGGAGTACGATAAAGCGCTGGAAGCCGCCCGCGCGCTCGCCTCGACCTATGCCGCCACGCCCTGGTCGCGCTGGGCCGACCACGCCATTTACGAACTCGAAAACCTGTTGCCCGGCATGGCGGCGCCCGTCTTCACCACCGTCACCGCCACCGGCGATTCGCTCGCCCTGGAAAGCCTGCGCGGGCGCCTCGTGTTGCTGGAATTTTATCAGCCGCAAGATCAGGTCTACCAACGCGAATTCGAGGCGCGCAACGCGCTTTACGCAGAAACCGGCGGCGATTCCCTGCACATCGTCTCGTTCTCGCTAGAGCCGGACACGCTGCTCAACGAAGCTTTCCTCGACGGACGCGAGGCGCCTGGCTTCCACGTCTTCATCCCCGACGGCCTGGAAAACATGACGGCCCGTCGCTATAACGTCAACGTGCTCCCGACGCGTTACCTCATCGACGCCGCCGGCAACATCGTCGGCAAATACGTCGGTGGCACCATGACCACGTTGCGGGATGACGTGCTGGCGTTGCTGAGGAATTCATAGTGTTTTAGTGGTAAAGTGTTTTGGTGTTTTAGTGTTTTGGTGTTCCAGTGTTATGGTGTTTTAGTTGGTAGGTATGCGCAAGATGGTGAACGCGCAACACCGCCCGGCCCTGAAGGACCGGGCTCAGCCGCTCAAGCCCCGATGGGGCTACAACAGGGCGCTTCAGCGTCCTTGTGCTCCTGAGCCCGGTGATTGAGCGCCGGGCGGGTCGGGTTCATCACAAAGCGCACTGCTACCACTAAAACACTATAACACCCGAACACCATAACACCCAAACACGAAAACCCATGCTCATTGCAGGAAACTGGAAAATGAACACCGACCTGGCCGCTGCGACGCAGTTGGCGCAGGATGTAGTAGCCGCCGTCGGCGATCCGGGGGCGGTGCAGGTGGCCGTCTGCCCGCCTTTCATCAGCCTCGATGCCGTTTTCGGCGCGTTGCGCGGCTCCGCCGTCAAGCTCGGCGCGCAGAATATGCACGCCGCCGATGCCGGGGCCTACACCGGCGAAGTGGCTGCGCCGATGCTGCGCTCGGTCGGGTGCGATTACGTGATCCTCGGCCACTCGGAACGCCGTCAATATTTCGGCGAGACGGATGCGGGGGTTAATGCGAAAGTGAAGCAGGCCCTGGCGAACGGCCTGATCCCCATCATCTGCGTGGGCGAAGTGCTCGACGAGCGCAGGGCCGGGCGGGAGAACGAGGTAGTGCAGACACAAGTCGCCGGCGCGCTCGACGGGGTCTCGGTCGATGACCCGGCCCGGCTCGTCATTGCGTATGAGCCGGTCTGGGCTATCGGCACCGGCGAGACGGCTACGCCTGCGCAGGCCCAGGATATGCACGCCTTCATCCGTGGTCTGCTCAGTAAGCGGTTCGGCGAATCCTTTGCGCGCGACATCCACATCCTCTACGGCGGCAGCATGAAACCCGCCAACGCCGCTGACTTGCTCAGCCAGACCGACGTAGACGGCGGTCTCATCGGCGGCGCCAGCCTCAAGGCCGATTCTTTCGCTGCCATCGTGCAGGCCGAGCAAGGGGCGTAGATTGATCTTTGTTCTTTGTATTTGGTTCTTTATTTGTTCAAGAACGGGTTGGGCAGATGAAAATCAAAGCACAGAGAACGAAGTGCGAAGAACAAGGCGCGGGCGGCGTGTCTCGCCCGGGCGTCCGGAGTTTGTGCGCGGCGTTTGTGCTGGCTGCCTGCCTGTTCGGTGCCGGTTGTTCGAGCACCGCGCGGCTCGACTCGGTCGATGCCGGGCGCACGGTGCAGTACGAGCCGGGCGTGCCCAACTTCGACCTCGAAGCCGTCGCGACGGTGCGGGGCGGGCAGGCGGGCATCGATCTCTATCTGAGCATCCCGCACGCCTCGCTGGTTTTTGTGCCCGAAGACGACGGCTTTCAGGCCCGCTTCGAGACCATCGCGCGGTTGATGGATCGGAAGGGCAAGACCCTGATGGCCGAATATGCCGGCGTCGATACGGTCCGTGTGCCGGCCTACGAGGCTACGCAAGCCTTCGCGTCGTATTTGCGCACGCAGCGGCTGGACGTAGCACCCGGCATCTATCTCATCGACGTGGTGTTGATCGATACGGAAAGCCGCAAGGAAGCGCGGCGGCGCCAGCGGGTAGAGGTGGTCGAAGTGGGCGCGGTGCAGCCGGTGCTCAGCCGGATTCGCCTGGAAGGCAAACAGGGGAACGCCTCCTTCGCGCCGATCCTCTCGTTGCACCTGCCTGCCGGGATGGATTCGCTGCGCGCCGCCGTCGAACTCTACAACGCCCAGCACCTCGGCGAGGCGCAGGTGACGATGCGCCTGATGCGCTTTCCCAGCGATACGGCTACCGCTCGCCCGCCGTATTCTTACGCCCTTGGGCAAGGCTTAGGCCTCGTGCGCTACAACCGCGCCGATACGCTCCAGATAACCCGCCGCCCTGCGCGCGACCTCGACGAAGCCGTCGTCATCGAATTCGACCTGCCGCCGCTGGACGAGGGCATCTACCGGGTGGATGTGCAGGTGATCCGGACGAAGGACGAAGAACGTGGCAAGGATCCGCTCCTGGACCGCCGCCGCGATTTCGCCGTCCGTAGCGCCTCCCATCCCCGAATCACCACACTCGACGAGATGATCGAGGCGCTCGTCTACATCGCGCGCAAGCACGAACTCGAACACATCCAGGCTGCCGAGACGGTGGCAGAGAAGAAACGCCGCTTCGATGCTTTCTGGGGCGCACTCATCCCCGAACGAACCCGCGCCGCCAACTTGCTCAAACTCTACTACAGCCGCGTCGAAGAAGCCAACCGGCTCTACACGACCTACAAAGAAGGGTGGAAGACCGACCGGGGTATGATCTATGTGATGTTCGGCAGCCCTGTCTACGTCGATACCCAACTCGAATACGAACTCTGGCGCTACAGCTACGACGAGTATGATCAGATCGGTGCGTTTGTCTTCACCCGGCGGCGTATCTATGCCTCCGGCGGCCTCTTCGAAGCCTACCTGCTCGAACGCGATTTCTCCTACGAAGCCGGCTGGCGCCGCATCCTCCGCCGCTGGCGCCGGGGCGAAGTCTTATGATTTTGGATTTTAGATTTTGGATTTTGGATTGGCCAGAGATCGCACCGTCATCTCAATCGAAAAAGCCGCGCCCGTTTCGACCGTCGCGGCTTTTTCGATTGTTAAATGGAGATCGGAATTTTCCCAATCCAAAATCCAAAATCCAAAATCTAAAATCCAAAATCGTGATCAGTCGTCGCTTTTCGAGGTGGCGGGCTTGGTGCTCGTTTCGGAGGGGGCGGATTTTTCGGAGGAGGCGGTGCTTTTTTCAGTCGATTTGCCGGGAGCCGTTTCTTTCTTCGTGTCGTCGCTGTTGCTGCGGGCGTAGTCGGTCAGGTAGAAGCCGCTGCCTTTGAAGATGAGGCCGGTGCCGCCGGTGATGACCCGTTTGACGGGCTGATCGGTCGTCGGGCAGGTCTCCAGCGCATCTTCGGTGATGCGTTGTTCGATCTCGAAGGTCGTTCCGTCTTCGCGGCGATAGACGTAGGTGGGCATGGGTCTGGAATCGTACTGTTTAAGACAATCTGTCAGAGGCGGCCCGGCAGGCGTCCCTGGCAGGCCGTTTAGCCCTTTTTGCAAAGAATGTTCCAGATCAGGCTTCGTCAGTGATCATCGTCTTTCGGCATCACCAGGGCCGGTTTGCCCACGATGGCTTTGTAGGCGATGTCGGCCACGGCAGGGCGGACGGGGACGAGACCCCGGTTATTGCGCGTGGGATAGACGCGGTTGGTTAGCAGGATCACGAAGAGTTGCTGGTCGGGATCGACCCAGAACGAGGTGCCGGTGAAGCCGGTGTGGCCGAAGCTCTTCGGGCCGAAGTATTGCCCGGCGGAGGAGTAGCCGTTCTCGCTCTTGGTGTCCCAGCCCAAGGCCCGCGTGTGGTTGTCGGGATCGACGGGGGTGGTGAAGAGGCGGATGGTTTCTTCTTTGAGGAACTGCTTGCCGCCGGCGCGCCCGCCGTTGGTGAGCATGAAGGCGAATTTGGCGAGGTCGGCGGCGGTGGAGAACAGGCCCGCGTGCCCGGCGATGCCGCCGAGGATCCAGGCCGTCTCGTCGTGTACTTCACCCTGGATGAGACGGTTGCGGAAATAATCGTCCACCTCCGTCGGCACGACGGAGGTGTCGGTCTTGCCGGCGGGGCGGAAGCCGGTGTCGTGCATGCCGAGGGGCTCGAAGATGTGCTCGCGCGTGTAGGCGGCGAAGTCCTGCCCGGTGATTTTTTCGATGACCAGCGCCAGCGTGATCATGCTGAAATCGCTGTAGCGGGACTTCGCGCCGGGTTCAGAGTCGAGCCCGACGGCGAAGATCGAATCGAGCACGGCCTCGCGGGTGGTGACGCCTTTTTTGTGGAAGGGGATGTAGGGCGGCATCCCGCTCGTGTGCGTGAGCAACTGGCGGATGGTGATGGCGGTTTTGCCGTTGGTGCCGAAGGGTTGGAGGTACTGGCTCACCCGCGCATCGAGATCGAGGCGGCCTTGCTCGTAGAGTTGCATGGCCGCCGTCGTCGTGGCGATGACCTTGGTCAGCGAGGCCATGTCGAACTGCGACTGCGGCGTCACGGCCTGCTCAGATTCATAGGTAAAATAGCCGTAGCCGTCGAGTTTGACGAGCGTGCCGGCGCGTCCGATAGCCAGCGCCGCGCCGGGAAAGGCCTCGGCCTTGATGGCTGCATGCAGCAGCGAATCGATGGCCGCGAGCGAGTCGCCAGACATGCCTGCGTCTTCGGGGTAGCCGCGTCGCTGGGTGGCCTGGTCGAGGTGGAGCCCGGCGTCGTAGGGGTAAAGACTGGGTATGGTGACGGGCAGCTTGCCGTCGATGTGGCTCTGGCCCAGGAGCGCCTGCGCCACGGCTTTCTGCGAGGCATCGGCGGCGCCGTAAGCCGCCAGGTAGGCCGCCGGCTGATGCCTCAGCCCGAGCGCCATGTACGGATTGCCGAAGGCGATGAGCACGACGGGTTTGCCGGTGACGATGAGATCGTCCAGAAAAGCCCGCTGTTTCTCCGGCAGGCCGATCTGCCCGCTGCCGGACCGCACGCCGAGGTAGGTAGGCACGAGGATCACATCGTAAGCTGCCGCGCGTTGCAACACGGTCTGGTACAACTCCGGCGTAGTGCGGCGATCAAGGTGATACGCCGAGATGCTCAGGCCGTCGCCGTACTGGCGAAGCTGATCCACAAAAAAACGGCCCGACGACGGCGTGCTGCTGTCGTGTAGCGTCACGGCAACGATGCGCTGGTTTGAATCGAGCAGGGGAAGCACGTCGTCTTCGTTGCGCAACAGCGTCAGCGACCGGCGGGCGATGGCTTCACTGAGGGCCTGATGCGACCGGGTCGCCACGTGCCGCCGCGTCGCGTTCAGATCCACGAACCGGTTTTCGTGCAGGCCGATCCACTCTTTGGCCTGGAGGATCCGCCGCACCGATTCGTCGATCCGTTTTTCGGTAAGCCGCCCCGTTTCGACGGCGCGGAGGATGGCGCGGCTGGCGGCGTATTCATCGTCCGAGAGCAACAGCATGTCGGCGCCGGCTTCCAGGGCGCGCACCGCCGCCTCGCCGATGCCGAAGTGTTTCGTGACACCCTGCATCCGAAGCGCGTCGGTGACGATGAGCCCTCCAAAATTCCATTCGTCTCGCAAGATCGCCTGTGTCACACGCGGCGAGAGCGAGGCCGGGACGTTGGCCTCGGTGTCGAGCGCCGGCAAAGCAAGGTGCGCCGACATCACACTCATCACCCCGGCTTCGACGGCGGCGCGGAACGGGACGAGTTCGAGCGTGTCGAGCCGGGCACGGTCGAAGGGCAGCACCGGCAGGTCGAGGTGCGAATCGACCGCGGTGTCGCCGTGGCCGGGGAAGTGTTTGGCCGTGGCGAGCACGCCGCCGTCTTGTGCGCCCCGCACAAACGCCGTGGTTAGCTCGGCCACGAGGCCGGGCTGCTCGCTGAACGACCGCACATTGATGACCGGGTTCTGCGGGTTGTTGTTGACGTCGGCGACGGGCGCGAAGATCTGGTGGGCGCCCAGCGCGCGTGCTTCGCGGGCCGTCACATACCCGGCGGCGTAGGCCAGGGATGCATCGCGGGTGGCGCCCAGGGCCATCGTGCGCGGAAACGTGGTGGTCCGTTCCAGGCGCATGCCCGCGCCCCATTCCATGTCTTGCGAGACCAGCAGCGGCAGGCGCGCGCGCCCCTGCAAATCGTTAGCCAGCATCGCCTGCGACAGCGGGTCGCCCTGAAAAAAGATCAAACCGCCCACCTCGAACCGCTCTACCAGATCGACGAGCCGCCGGTACGTCGGATCGTCGGTGCTCTTAAACCGGCCATAGGCGTAGGACGAGAACAGGTGCGAGACCTTTTGCTCCAGCGTCAGGGTTTCGAGTTGTGCCTCGGCCCAGCCGCCGAGGCCGGGCCAGGGCGTCTCGGCCTGCGGACGATTCCAAAACAGATTACACCCCAGCACAAACAGCGTGAGGAAGCTGACGACGTAGGCGGCGTATCGGAGGCGGTGCATCATCATGGGCACAGGTCCAGTGCACAGCGTTTCAGGTTCAAAGTTCAAGGTTCAAAGTTCAAGGTTGGTTTACAAGAAACTTTGAACCTTGAACTTTGAACCTTGAACCTCTCTCTGTGACGGTACTTAAAGCATCAAAGCTCTCACGTCTAACAATTAGGAAAGATTCGTGGATTACGGATAGAACCACTCTTCGGCATTGCTCTACCGGCAGCCGACCCGTAAACTACGACGCCCCCGGTTTTGGGGATTTTGGATTTTAGATTTTGGATTTTGGATTGTTATCCTTCACGCTCTTCAACAGACGAAAAAGCCGCGCCGGTTGAAAAAGGCATCGCTTTTATGGTCGTTGAAGACGGATCGTGAAGCGACCAATCCAAAATCCAAAATCCAAAATCTAAAATCCGAACACTTTTCAGTAGTAAAGCTTTGACGAACGCACCCACTCGCTCGCCGCGCCGATTGTTGCTGGTGCTATTTTTAGGGGTTCTCATGGTGGCGCTCGACATCGCCATCGTGGGTCCGGCCCTTCCAGCTATTCAGGAAACCTTTGGCGCAAGCGAACGCGCCATCGCGTGGGTTTTCAGCATGTTCGTCCTGTTCAACCTCGTCGGCTTGCCGTTGATGTCCAAGCTCGCCGACGTCTTCGGGCGGCGCCTCGTCTACACCATCGACATCCTGCTCTTCGGCGTCGGTTCGATCATCGTGGCGTTTTCTCCTTCGTTTTCGGTGTTGCTCGTCGGGCGCGCGGTGCAGGGCGTGGCCGCCTCCGGCATCTTCCCCGTGGCCAGCGCCGTCATCGGAGACGTCTTCGAGCCGGAGCGGCGCGGGCGGGCGCTCGGTGTGCTCGGCGCCGTCTACGGGGTGGCCTTCATCATCGGACCCATCATCGCCGGGCTGTTGCTAAAAGTGGGGTGGACCTGGCTTTTTGTGATCAACCTGCCCGTGGCCGTCGTCGTCGGGCTGATCGGTTATCGCAAGCTGCCTGTGATGGAATCGAAGCAGGGCCGGCAACTCGACTGGGGCGGTATCGCCACGCTGGGTCTGTTGCTGGCAGCCCTGGCCTACGGCATCAACTGGATCGACACCGAGGCGTTTTTCGCCAGCCTGACCTCGGTGGCGGTGTGGCCGTATTTGTTGCTGGCGGTGGTGCTTTTTCCGGTGTTTCTGTATGTAGAACGCCGGGCGCCGGATCCGTTGTTACGTCTGAGCCTGATGAAGAGCCGGCAGGTGGTGCTGGCCGGCTTGCTGGCCGCCGGCGCCGGCCTGGCCGAAGCCGCGTTCATCTTTTTCCCGAAGCTCGCCGGGGTCGCCTTCGACGTGTCGCGCTCGACGGGGGCCTACATGCTGCTGCCGCTGACTTTTGCCGTGGCGCTCGGTGCGCCGCTGGCCGGGCGCCTGCTCGACCGCGTCGGCTCGCGCACCATCGTGCTGATAGGCGCTGCCTGCCTGACAGCGGGCATGGGGACGCTGGGATTAGCGCCGGTGCAAAAGATCTATTTCTACCTCGGAACCGTTCTCGTAGGTCTGGGGTTGGCGGCGTTGCTGGGTTCGGCGCTGGCCTACATCCTGCTGAGTGAATCGCGGGTGGAAGAGCGGACCGTAGCGCAAGGCATCATCACCCTTTTCATCAGCATCGGGCAGACCATCGGTGCGCCGATGATCGGCGCTGTGGTGGCTTCGGAAGCAGGCGCCGTGGCGGGCTACGCCGGTGCCTTTCTGGCTATCGCAGGCGTCACGCTCGTGCTGCTGCTGTTGTCTTTCGGATTGAAAAAACGCGGCTCGGAACTGGAGACGGCGCACGAGATGGCCGCCGCCCGGCAGGAAGAGTAAGTGTTTTAGTGTTAAGGTGTTATAGTGTTTTAGTTGAGAAAATACTATAACACTAAAACACTATAACACTCGAACACTATAACACCCAAACACCGAAAGAATGCCAACCATCAACATCGAAGGAGTCGGCGCGTGTGAGGTTGCTGAAGGGCAGCGGCTCGTGCTCGCCATCGAAGGCTGCGGCGTAGACATCGGGCATCGCTGCGGCGGACACGCCCGTTGCACCACCTGCCGCGTCCGTTTCATCGACGGCGAGCCGGCTACGATGACACGCGCCGAGCACGACAAGCTCGAAGACCGCGGCCTGCTCGGCGAGGTGCGCCTTTCCTGCCAGATCGTCGTCGAAGCCGATATGACCGTCGAGCCGCTGATGACCGTCACCGCTATGGGGTGGAGCGATCCCGGCCCCCCGCCCGAACCCACGGTGACGCCGGAGCCGGAGTGGATTGAGCGGAACGCGTGATGCAAAAGCACTGGTCAGACGGACGGGTGTTGATCCGGCCCTACCGTCGTAGTGACGTCGATGCGTTGTACGAGGCGGTGCGCGAGTCGGTGGACGAGGTGAAGCAGTGGCTTTCCTGGTGCCATTCGGGATATAGCCGGGATGAGAGTGAGGCCTGGGTGGCTGCGTGCAGCCAGGCCTGGGCCAACGGCGAGAGCTACGACTTCGGCATCTTCGATGCGCGCTCGACGGCCTACCTCGGCGGCTGCGGGCTCAACCATCTCAACCACCTGCATCAACTCGCCAACCTCGGTTACTGGGTGCGCACGTCGTGTGCCGGGCGCGGCATCGCCTCGGCGGCTGCGCAGCTGGTGGCGCATTTCGGTTTCGAAGAACTGGGCCTGACGCGCATCGAGATCGTCGCCTCGGTCGAAAATGCGCCGAGCCAGCGCGTCGCTGAAAAAGTAGGTGCCACCCGCGAAGGCATCCAACGCAACCGCCTCGTCAACGGCGAGCGCATCGACGACGCCGTCATGTATTCGCTGATCCCGGCAGATCTGGGGATCGCGAAACGGAAGCGAAAGACGTGAGGCAAGCAGCGGGGCGCATCCGCGTTCCGTGAGATCTACTGCTTTCGTTCGACCACTTCGAACACGACGGTACTGGTGTCATCGATGCGGGGTATGAGGCCCCAGAAGTTTCTGCTTATCGCCATTTCGCAAGAACCGATCGATGTTACCAGGATGCGGAACGTGTAGGTGTCGTCTTTCTTCGTCACGCCGGCCTCCCAATCAGCGCTGCACCCAGCGGTATGCGCCGCCTGGCCGAGCAACGTATGCCGGGAGAAGTCGATGTCGGGGTGTTTGACGTTCTCGGTGCCGTAAAAGGGGAGCGCGTTATAAAAAGCGTCGCGCACCCGCTCTTCAATTTCCGCTTCCGAGAGGCCGGGATTTTGCTCTACGACCCATTGCCGCGTGCTCTCGTAATGTTCGTTCCAATAGTCGTCCAGCGGTTTCTGGAAGCGTTCGTAGATGATCTGGTCGTATTCTTCCTGCGTGCGCACGACGGCCTGGAAGTCGCCGCCGTAAGAGACCCGGTCCATGCCGGCCATGGAAATGCGTTGAAAGGGGACGGGAATGCCCTCGTCGCTTTCGTCGATGATCTCGTTGCGTCCGAAGGTGTCACAGCCCGTCGCCAGAACGAGGGCCATCAGCAAGATCCCAAAGCAGGAGATATGGAGCACGCCAGAACGCATCGCGCGTCGTTGGATGACTTATCATTCGTTGGTATTTATACTACACCGACGCGTCTAAAGATGCCTTCCATTGTCCATAGTCAGTGATCCGTTGTTTATTGTTTTCTGATAATCGTCACTGCATTTGAACGCAACTCCTCATAGTCGAGGGGGCGGCGGGCGCTGGTTTTATTGTCGAGATAGACCACGGGCCTGAAGCGGTAGCGAACGCTACGGTCGAGCCGTATGGTGTCAGACCTTCGCATGATCCAGGAAAGCTCCTGTTCAAGCGGTATCTCTTCCGTAACGATAGATTTGGGAGCGACGATTCCTGTGGCGCCGCATTCCAGCGGGAGGACGACATACCATTCGCCGGTCTTCTGATCGCCGCTCCATTCTTCCATGATGATGCTGATATTGCAAGTATAATAGAGCCGCGTTGCCCGCCCGTTCATCATCTTCAGGTGGACGACCATCGTCGAGTCGAACACATAGGCATCTTTATCCGTCCTGACCTGTACGAGGCCGTCACTCTCTTCGTGGAACAGTTCGCAGCCGGACAGCAGAAGCCCGGCGAGGAAGAGCAGGCTGAGCATCAGGGTGGATCGCACGGCACACCTCCGAACGCGCGTATCGCTGTGTGTTCGCTGATATGCATGCTACACCACCGGACGGGGAGATACCTACCACATTGTCCCTGGTCAGTAGCCCGTTGTTTATTGTTTTCAAAAGATCAACAACCGACAACGGGCCCTGTTAACGCCATCCCCAGAGCGCTACCTCGGCGCGCCGGCCTCGGATCTTTTTGGTGTTGTACCAGAAGACCACCTTCGTGATGACGCGGTTGTTGCCTTTCAGGTCAATCACCCGCGTCTCGCCGCCGGCAGGGATCTCGCGCCGCAGCTTGATGTCTTGCACGTCGCCGTTGGCGTAATAAACCTTCACATCGCGGAACGTCACTTTGCGGTGTTTGACCCGGAGCTTGATCTTTTTAAAGACGCCTTCTTTAATCGTCACCTTGATCTCGTCGCGGTCTACGGTGTGGTTGACCGTGCGCTCGCCGAGTTTCACCCAGTTATGCTGCGCGGGCGTAAAAGCCATCGTGACCAGGCACAGGGCGACGAGGATGAGGCTGATGCTTTTGTGATTCAACATGGTGTATTCCTCCTTGCGGTTTATGTGCTGAGAAGCGTGATCAGATTCGACTTTCGAATCTATGGTATAATGCGCAAAAGAGCGGTGTGAGTTATGCCGGGACTCCGGCGAAAATGCGCCGAAAGTGTCACGCGGTAGCAGAGAAAATGTCGCATCAGCCAAATAAATCATCCATTTGCTGCTTCGCCTCTTCGAGCGTGGCCGGGGCAGGGCGGTCGCGGCCTTGCATGGCGCGGTAGAACTCCTCGTCGTAGGTGCGGGTGCGGATGACGATGGGCATGGGCACGGCGTGGCCCAGCAGGAGCGCCTGCTGCTTGGCGTCGAGCGAGGCGAGCACTTTGCGCAGGGCCGAGGCATCGCTGGTGCCTACGAGCGCCGCGCCGATGTCTTTGTCGTCGTTAAGCTGGGCGACGATCTTGGTGCCGATCTGGCTGAGCACCTCTTCATCGATGGCGCTGGGCCGCTGATCGACCACGAGCAGCGAGACGAAATACTTGCGCATCTCGCGGGCGATCTTGCCGAAAGGCGTCTCGTGGGCGATGCCGGGCGCCAGGAATTTGTGCGCCTCTTCGATGGTGATCATCAACTGAGGCGGCTTGTCGGCGGCTTTTTGGGATTGGAGGTACAGGCTCGTCTTCTTCTCATACGCATCGCGGATCCGCCGCGTGATGACGTTCGCCACGAGCAGATAGACCTTCAGCGCATCATACCGTCCAAACTCAAAAACCACCGATTTGCCGAGGTCGATGCATTCAAGCAGCGCGTCGAGGACGTCTCTTTTGCCTTTCGACGAGGCGGTGCTGAAGAAATCGTACCGCGTAAACTGAAGCAGCTTGCGCCGCAACGCCTCGATAGACGACGGGTGCGCGCCGATGGTCTCGGCTACTTCGGCGATCTCGGCGCCTTCGGCTTGCAGCAGGCGGCGCAGCCAGTCGCGGCCAAATTTGTTTTTGAGGAGGAAGCTGCTTTCGGCGGCGGTCGGGTTGAGGTTGAGGGTGTCCTGAAGCGGGAGGATGTCTTCGGGTTCGATCTGATCAGCATAGAGAAAAACCTCTTCGTCGGCGCTGCCGCCGCGCATCCGCGTCGATCTAGGGTCGAGCGAGAAGATGCTGACGCGGCTCGGAAACAGGTCGCGCAGCCCTTTGACGAAAGCCGTGCCGCCTTCCTGCCGCGCCCGCAGGCCGTACTCCGAGTGCATGTCGAAGATCAGGTTGACGGCCTTGCCGGTTTTGATGGTGCCCGAAAGCAGCAGCCGTGTCAGAAACGTCTTGCCGGTGCCCGTCTTGCCGAAAACGGCGTTCGACCGCTCGACGAGGCGGTCGAGGTTGATGCAGACGGGGATGGCGTCCATGCCGAGGGGCTGGCCGACGTGGAAAAAGGTCTTGCCGTCGTCGTGCGTTTCGTGGCCGAAGATGCGGGCTACGTCGTCTTCGGTGGCGCGGGCCACGAGCGAGAAATGCGTCGGGACGGTCTTGACGGCGCGCGGCTCTTCTTCGGCAAGCTCCTGATGCCGCCGGTTGTCCATCATCAACATTGGCTTGAGCGCGACTGTGGCGTAGGTGCCCATGCCCTGCATCACCCGGCGCAGCAGTTCGTCGTCCTGCGAAGGCGGATTCAGCAGGATGTTTTCATTGGCCGCGTCGATAGACACGTCCGTGATCAGCGAAAAAAAATCGTATTGCGCCCCCTGAATCACCACAAACGTCCCGGCGACGACATCCTCGATAGGCTCCGCCGCATCGAGCTTCATCTCGACGCCCTGATTCAGCGAGCCGTGCGTGATGACGCCGATCTTGTCGGGCCGGTCGTTGGGTGCGGTGGTGAAGTCTATGGGTTTATGGTCCGGGGTGTACCTGACCCGCGACTCGCTGATTCGCAAGGGGGACGTTCCCGTTTCACTCGTGTGCCGGGTCAAATAATCCAGTACTTCCTCTTGCATTTTTATTAATTCATGACGGTACCCACTTGAGACAAGTGGGAATTCTTCGGGTGTTGCCTTCACCCGTAGCTGCAAGAGAATCTCCTGGAAGTGAGCAATACGCTCTTGCGTTGTCTTCAATTCTTGATCATTCTTAATCATCCTGGTACCTCCACGATTCCGCGTCGTGTCTGGTCGCGCTTGACTTGCCAACCGGCAATGAACTCATCCAGGGTTTCGAGAAAGAGTAGCGAGGGACGTATCCAGAAGATACTCGCACCGAATACGTCAGCGGCTCGCCCATGATCGAGAAGCAGGCGTGTTTCTTCGCTACACGTACTTACATCGAAATCGTCGCTGAAGATAAGTACGACATCGATGTCATTCGGTTCAGGCTTAGCCGTGACGTAACTTCCGAAGATGATTAACTGCTCTAACTTGCCTGTCGCACGAGCAATCTGATAAATGTGTTTGAGATGATCGGTAACCTTCAGTCGCTGACCAGACCCCTTTCCAAATCGCGTTGTGACTTCATCGATAGTAGCCTTATGAACGCCAGATGGCAATTCACCATGCTCGTTGAATTCCGGTAGCGCCATCGCCCTTCAAAACCCTCCATGGTCAGTTGAGGGAGCCCGTGCTAAAGATAAGCAGCGGATTACGGACGACTGACAACGGACCATCATTCCTCATCCTTACTCAGCAAATCGACAGCCTTCTCAGTCAACAGGCCGCTGACGATGATGATGACGATTTCGCTGATCGTGCCGACTAAGAATCGACGGAAAAATGTCTTGATGGCGCGCGGCAGCAGCAAAAAGCCGAAAATCGCGCCGAAAAAGCCGAGGAACCACTTGACGAGCGGATCGCCCAGCGGCGAGCGTTGAAGAGAGCCGTTTGCCATGGTCGTCTGGCTGGATAATCGGGGAAAGCAGTACTGTGAATGTCGAAGTTCGAATGCAGAATGTCGAATGGAAAATACGATGGCGTGGAAGATTCATTCGACATTCGAACTTCGGCATTCGTCATGCATCCGCGCCTCGCACCGCCAACTGCCCACACGCCGCGTCGATGTCCTGGCCCCGGCTGCGGCGGACGGTGACGGTGACGCCGCGCTGCACCAGGATGCGGATGAAGGCGTTGAGTTGTGCCTCCGACGTCCGCTCGAAGCCCAGGCCTTCTACGGGGTTGTACATGATCAGGTTGACTTTGCTCGGCGCCCAGGCTGCCACGCCGGCCAGGTGGCGGGCGTCTTCGGCGGTGTCGTTGAAGCCGTGGAACATGCAATATTCGTAGGTGATGCGGCGGCCCGTGGCGCGGGTGTAGTACTGGATGGCGTCTTTGAGCGCGGCCAGGTCGGTGGCGGCGGCGCGGTTGACGGGCATGATGCTGCTGCGTTTGGCGTCGGTGGGTGCGTGGAGCGAGACGGCCAGGCCCACGCGGGGGCGGTCGTCGGCCAGTTGTTTGATGCGGCGGGCCAGCCCCACCGTCGAGACGGTGATGCGCCGGGGCGCCAGGCCGAAGCCGTCGGGGTGTGTCAGCACGTCGAGGCTTTGCAGGACGTTTTCGTAGTTCAAAAGCGGCTCGCCCATGCCCATGAAGACGACGTTGGTGATGCCGCGCCCGTAGCGCTCCTGCGCCAGCGCATTCATCTGCCAGACCTGGTCGAAGATCTCGCCCGCCGTCAGGTTTTGTTGAAAGCCCATCAGGCCCGTGGCGCAAAACGAACACGCCATCGCACAGCCGACCTGGCTGGAGACGCACACCGTCAGCCGCTTCGCCGTGCCGTCGTCGTCAAAATCCGGAATAAGCACCGCTTCGATCTGGCGGCCCGACGTGAGCGTGAAGAGCCCTTTGGCCGTCTCGTCACGCGCCGTCTGCAACGTCGCCTGCGTGAGGGTGTCTATTGTGGCGGTTTCGGTCAGCGTCTGCCGAAACGATTTAGGCAGATTCGTCATCGCCTCGAACGACGTAGCGCCTTTGCCGTAGAGCCACTGAAAAAGCTGACGCCCCCGGTACGCGGGCTGGCCGAGCGACTGGGCTAGCGCCTCCAAAGTCTCCAGACCAAGCGCTTTGACATTTTGGATTTTGGATTTTGGATTTTGGATTGTTTACCTCCACGATAGCTATCAGACCGAAAAAAACGACGACGGCTGGATACGTCACAGCCTTGATTCTGGGCAAATTTGATCAGGAAATGTACCAATCCAAAATCCAAAATCCCCAATCCAAAATCCGCAACCGGGGGTTTCTTTTGGGTGGATTGCTTTCTAGATTCCTGATACGCTACGACGCCAAATCGCTCAAAGGAGGTCCCACCATGCGGAAGATTGCTACGATCCCATTTGTGCTTGCGTTTGTCATACTCACTGCGCCGAGCGCCTTTGCGCAGCGTCCGGCCAATCATCTGGAGGGCACCTGGAGAATCGTTTCTCAGCGCGCCGTCTACCCCGACACGATCATCGTCACGACGAATGTGCCGCCGTCGATGAAGATCCTCAACTCGACCCACTTTGCCTGGGGCTATCAGTCTGCCAGCGGTGAGGATGTGCTGGCCGGTGGGGGGCGCTATACCCTCGTGAACGATACGCTCTACACCGAGTACATCGAGTATCACACCAGCGAGGTGCTCGTGGGCCAGCCCATCGTCTTTACCGCCAAAGTCGTAGGCGATTTGTGGTATCACACCGGCGTTTTCCCGAGCGGGTACCGCCTCGAAGAAGTCTGGCGACGCCTTGAATAGCATTAGATTTTTGATTCTGAGGAATCAAAAATCTAAACCCACCGATCGACGAAGATGAGCACCACGAGCAGGGGGATGTAGAGGATCGATGCCATCAGGACGCGCCGGGCAGTGGGGGTGGTGCGGGCGCGGTAGAAGGCGTAGGCCGGCGCTAAAAACCAGAGGCTGAGCACGAGCGCGCCGGCCAGATAGACCCATCCGGTAGCCCCGGCCACCGTCGGCAGGGTGCTGGCTGCTGCCAGGATCATCGTATAGAGCAGCGTCTGCCGGGCCGTCGAATGGCCGTCGGGTTCGAGCACGGGCAGCATGGCATAGCCGGCGCGGGCATAATCTTTTCGATACATCCAGGCCAGCGAGAGGAAGTGCGGCATCTGCCAGAGGGCCAGGATGGCAAAGAGCGTCCACCCGCCGAGGCTGAGTGTGCCGGTGGCTGCTGCGAAGCCGCCCAGGGCCGGCAACGCCCCCGGAATGGTGCCGATGAGGGTGTTATACTTCGTCCGGCGTTTGAGCGGCGTGTAGACGAACAGGTAGAGCAGCACCGTCAAGGCGGCCAGGACCGCCGTAAGCAGGTTGACCAGGAAGACCATCGTCGCCACGCCGGCCAGCGTTAGCACGATGCCGAAGAAGAGGGCGCCGCCGGGCCGGATGCGGCCTGCGGGCAGCGGGCGGTTGGCCGTGCGGCGCATCCGGGCGTCGTAATGACGCTCCAGGTAATGATTGAGCACGCCGCCGCCGCCGGCGCTGAGCGCCGTGCCCACGAGCGTAAAGCCCAGCAGCCACCCCTCGACGGTCTCCGGCGAGCCGAGCAAGAAGCCGGCCAGCGCCGAGATCGTCACCAGAAAAGAAATCTCCGGTTTGGTCAGATCCCAATAATCCAACAGAGCAGGCCGTTCGAGGTCGGGCGCAGGTAGCTTCCGCCGGTTGGACGGGCGCAGGCGCTTCGACGGTGGGGCGGGGCGCTGCGATACTTCAGGCTGCCGTAATAACAAGACCTCTTCGAGGTCGGCATCGTCTAGAGATCGGGTGGGTAGCTCCATGTAGGGTCCATTCACGAGCCGGCGGAAGGCATCGGCTCCTTAACAACAAGGGATTCTTGAGGGCGGGGTTGGCGCTGGGTCGCGCGCCGCAGAGACAGCAACGCCAGGCAAACCGCCGAGGCCAGCAGCAACGCGCCTACGACCAGATGGACCGAGTTGAGCACCACCTGCGCGGTGCTGCGTTGCGCCAGACGTGTTTCGAAAAGCAACACGGTGAAGGCCGTGAAGCCCAGCATCAACTGCACGGCGACGGCCCCAAGCATAATCCACGCCGCGCGATTAAGCAAGCGGTTCTCGCTAAAATCTTGACGCACGCGGCTGCACGTAGCCAGCACCAGCCCCAGCACCACAAACGCCCCGGTGATGTGAACCACCGCAAACCCGATGTGGACGCCCTCGCCGGGATGGCGCAGCAACGCGCCCAGAATAATCTGCACGTAGAGCGCCGCCACCGTAGCGAGGGCGAGCACGCTCAGGCGTTTGGCGTCAGGCCCGGCAGCCGGCGCCGCCTCGGCGCGGAGCCATCGCTTCGAGGTGAACAGGGCCAGCGCTACCAGCAGCGAGAAGTAGAGTTGCGCCGTCAGAGCATGCACCACGGCCAGATCGAGCGAGACCCAGATCACCCGCAGCCCGCCGAGGATGCCCTGAAGCACCACCAGGCCGAGTGCGGCAAAACCCAGCCGCCGCATCCACCGCCGCGGATCGAACCGCCAGATCCAGAGCGCCAGCACCACGGTCAAAAGGCCGACCAGCGCGCCCAGCAGGCGATGGCCGTGCTCGGCAAGAATCGGCAGGTGATGCCACCACTTTGACTCCGGGTTGGCCGGGTCTTCGAAGCCGGTGGCGAAGGGATCGTAGGAACCGAACGACGCGGGCCAGTCTGGCACGGCCAGCCCGGCATCGATGCTGGTGACGAGGCCGCCCCACGAAATCAACGCAACACAGACGATGACGGCCAGGATCGAAAACCGATAGCGCCATTGCGTCTCCGGCGTTACGGGATAAGCTTGATCGTCAAAACGCAGCCGGGCCATGAAGCGGGGTGAGAGCAACGTGGAACAATGATTTTCACCGTTTGGGCAACGGGAGGAGGGAGGGGCAGTTCCGTTGACTTAGTGAAGATCGAATCTAATTTTGATTTATGCGCTATGCAAATTTCGAAGATTGTACTTAAAAAAAACCTTAATTACAGCTAAAGTAGCAGTCCAAAACGGCGATTATCTCTAGTGATATTAGTACCAGGACGCGCACCAAAACGGATGATCGCACCGTCATGAACGATCCAGTACGTGATTATCTCGAACGTCAAGGATATGCAGGATACATCGTCGAGGGCGGGGTTGAGTATTTGCTCACAACCTGGGAAAGCACCGTCTCCTCGATCGTAGACGGCGACCTCGTCGATTATAATTCCTACGTCAAAAGTATGGACCGGCGTCGGATTCTCGAAGAGACCCTCGCGCTGATTCCCATGTATCAGCAAGCCTGGTACCACAAGCGCGTCTACGAAGCCGACGACCGCATCAAACGGCATCTGGTTTTTGTCGATGATCCCATTTGCGGGCCGGCGGTCGCCGCCGAGAAAGGCTATTCGCCTGAGCGCGAGTGGTGGTATTTTCACCGTCCTCGCCTGATGGATCAGACGTGGCCGGACGCCGCCTGATTCTGCTGCCACCATGCCCTCCAGACCGAACCCGCTCCCTTCGAGCGGGTTTTTTTATGTCTTTTTTTGTCCGGTATAAAGGTCCTGGACAAACAAAGCACAAAGTACCAAGTACCAATCCCCCCTGATCTGCGAACTGATTTCTTCGTTCATGACCAATGTGAGCCCGTTGCACGAGTTGGCCTTGCTCTATCTGGCGATGGCGCAAAGCGGCGCTGCCGATCTAAGCTATGCCGAACGCGAAGCCGTCACCGATACCCTCCACAGCCGGTATGCTTACCTCAGCCGCGCCGAAGTGCAAAACGTCGTGCTCGAAGCGCTCACGAGCCACGACGGCGAGATTTTGCGCGAAGCTGCCCGCGAGGTCATCGATACCCTCGGCGAGATGCTCTCAGACGACAAAAAAAAAGATACCCTCGAAGATCTCCTTCACATCGCCCGGGCCGACGGCGTGATCCTCGCCCAAGAACGACATTTCCTCGACGACATCGCGACAAGCTGGGCCGTGGCCTTGCCCCTCGACGAGCCTGCTTCGCCGCCTGCCGAGACCGACGTGGCCTCCTGGCGGGCGTTACATCATCTGGCTTTCATTTACCTCGTCCTGGCCCACGCCCCCGACAGCGACTTCAGCCCGGAGGAACGGCAGCTTATCCTCAGAAAACTCAGAGAGTGGGAGCCGGCCCTCACCGAAGATGCCGTCCATGAAGTGCTCGATCTCGCCATAGACCGCTACGCCCAGGGGCCGCATCCGACGATGCTGACGGCCTCCGTCGAAGCCGTCAAGGTGTTGCTGCCCGTGGCCCAGCGGCAGGCTGCCCTCGACGACCTCGTCCAGATTGCCAACGCCGACGGCGTCTTCCTCGACAGCGAAGAAGACCTGCTCAACGACCTCCGGACAGCCTGGGATCTGGATACTTTTTAGCGAATGGCGAGTGGGATGTGGCCAGTGGGGGAAAAGATGAGGTTCAAGACCCCGATCACCTCATTCTGAATGATGAGTTGTAGAAAGTACATCCCGTTCGGCGAACTTGTCTTTACCCCTATCTTTTCCCCCATTGGCCACATCCCACTGGCCCTTTCCCAAAAAAAAGCGAGACCGCCGGAGTTGGCGATCTCGCTTTTTCTTGTTGGAGCCTTTGGGGAAAGGACTTGCCTAGAAGCCCATCCCGCCGCCCATGCCGTCGGGCATTGGCGGAGCGGCGGCTTCTTTTTCCGGACGGTCGGCCACGACGGTTTCGGTCGTCAGCAGCAGGCCGGAGACCGACGAGGCGTTCTCCAGGGCCGTGCGGACCACCTTGGTCGGGTCGATGACGCCCTCGGCGACGAGGTTGCCGTACTCTTCGGTGCGGGCGTTGAAGCCGAAGTCGCCTTCGTTCTCTTTGACTTTCTGCGCTACGATGGAGCCTTCGACGCCGGCGTTGCCGGCGATCTGGCGCAGCGGCTCTTCCAGGGCGCGGCGCACGATGTTGACGCCGATGGTCTGGTCTTCGTTATCGACCTCGGTGCTATCGAGGGCGCTGATGGCGCGGATCAGGGCTACGCCGCCGCCGGGCACGATGCCTTCTTCGATGGCCGCGCGCGTGGCGTGCAGCGCATCCTCGACGCGGGCTTTCTTCTCTTTCATCTCCGGCTCGGTGGCCGCGCCGATCTTCAGCACCGCCACACCACCCGAAAGCTTGGCCAGGCGTTCCTGAAGCTTCTCGCGGTCATAATCCGACGTGGTCGTCTCGATCTGTTGCTTGATCTGGTTGGCGCGGGCCTTGATCTGTTCAGGAGCGCCGGCGCCGTCGACGATGATCGTGGTGTCTTTGTCGAGAACGATGCGTTTGGCTCTGCCGAGGTAGTCGAGCGTGGCGTTTTCGAGCCGGTAGCCTTTCTCCTCGCTGATGACCGTGCCGCCGGTGAGGATGGCGATGTCTTCGAGCATGGCTTTGCGGCGGTCGCCGAAGCCAGGCGCCTTGACGGCAGCCACTTTGAGCGTGCCGCGCAGCTTGTTGACCACCAACGTGGCCAGGGCTTCGCCTTCGACGTCTTCGGCGATAGCCAGCAGCGGCGCACCCATCTGGGCGATCTTCTCCAGCACCGGCAGCAAGTCTTTCATCGCCGAGATCTTCTTGTCGTAGATCAGGATCGAGGCGTCTTCGAGGACGGTCTCCATGTCGTCGGCGTTGGTGACAAAGTAGGGCGAGAGGTAGCCCCGGTCGAACTGCATTCCTTCGACCACGTCGAGCGTGGTCTCGGTGCCGCGAGCCTCTTCGACGGTGATGACGCCGTCTTTGCCTACTTTCTCGAACGCGTCGGCGATCAGCTCGCCGATGGCCGCGTCGTTGTTGGCCGAGATCGAAGCGACCTGGGCGATCTCCTGGCGGCCTTCGATCTCACGGCTCTGCTCGCGCAGGTTGCCGACGATGCCCGCAACGGCTTTGTCGATGCCGCGCTTGAGATCCATCGGGTTGGCGCCGGCGGTGACGTTCTTCAGCCCGGCGGTCATGATGGCCTGGGCCAGCACCGTGGCCGTGGTGGTGCCGTCGCCGGCTACGTCGGAGGTCTTCGAAGCGACCTCTTTGACCATCTGGGCGCCGACGTTTTCGATTTTGTCTTCGAGTTCGATCTCCTTGGCCACCGTTACGCCGTCTTTGGTCACGGTGGGCGAGCCGAATTTCTTCTCGATGATGACGTTGCGGCCTTTCGGGCCGAGCGTCACTTTGACGGCGTCGGCCAGTTGATCAACACCGCGTTTGAGCGCGCCGCGCGCGTCGGCGTCGAAGATGATTTGCTTAGCCATAATTTTTTTCTCCGAAAAAAATCAGGTGGGTAGTTTCGTGGAATAACGCCTGGGCCGGGCGAATGGCGTGGGGTTCAGGCGCCCTGTACATAGATTTTTGCTGGCGCAAAAATCTATTCGGTGACGATGCCGAGGATGTCGCTCTCTCGCATAATCAGGTACTCATCGCCGTCGAGGGTGATTTCGGTACCGGAATACTTGCCGTAGAGGACCGTGTCGCCCTCTTTGACCGACATCTCGATCTTGGTGCCGTTTTCTACGCGGCCCGGGCCGACCGAGACGACGGTCCCGCGCTGGGGCTTTTCTTTGGCCGAATCGGGGATGTAGAGGCCGCTTGAGGTTTTCTCCTCAGCTTCCTCGGCCTTCACGACCACGCGATCGCTAAGCGGTTTGATCATCGTCATGATGGTGATACCTCCTTATCGTTGACGTTGGTTTGGGTGTCAGAGTCGAAGGACTTGTCAGGGGGGCTGACGGGGCTCTGTTAGCACTCTCCGGTGGTGAGTGCCAGCGTAGAACCTCAAGCCTGTCTCAGAGTTCCAACATGCCTCCTGTGTGATGACGTGGCGGGGCTTTCCCAAAAAGCGTGCCGACCCCAAACCGCCGAAAATCAACACGGCCTATCTCCAAAAATCACTGAATTTAGCTGGAAAACAGGCTTTTTGCGGATCGATGTCGCACGCGTCGGGCTTCTGACAAGCTGGCAGAATGACGTATGAAAGATGAGCAGACCAAAGCCGGGATGACATCCCAAACCGCTTTAGGGACAAGCCCTCGACCGGCGCGTTTCTGGTGGGGATGGGCCGGAGCGCTGGCGCTGCCGGCGCTGTTGGTGTTGATGGCGAGCTTGCCGCCGTTCGTCGGCCCGGAGTGGCGAGAGGCCTTGATGAAGGGCTTCTCGACGGTGTGCCATCAACTCCCCAGTCGTTCGCCCTCGGTGCAGGGGACGCCGCTGGCGGTCTGTCATCGCTGTTACGGCATCTACTGGGGCCTGCCCCTGGCCGCGTTGCTTTTTCTGGCGCTGGCGCGCTGGGATCGATTCTTCAACCGCTACGCCGGGTTGATCTTGCTGGCGGCGCTCATCCCCACGTCGCTCGACTGGCTGCTCGGCATCCTGGGTATCTGGCACAACACGTCCCTCAGCCGCCTGGCGACGGGGGGATTGCTGGGCTTGGTCGTGGGTTATTATCTGGCGCGTGCCCTCACACAAGTCTTTTCTCCGAAGCCCTCCACGCCGCCCCCGGCTCGTAACTAACGATTCCATCGACGCGTAGGTAGAGAGGTCGATTTTGGATTTTCGATTTTGGATTTTGGATTGGTCGTTTGCCGAACCACTTTCAACAAACGAAAACACTTCAGCAGTTCCAACCGCCTCGGCTTTTTCGGTTGTTGGGTTGGGTGGAAGTAAACAATCCAAAATCCAAAATCGAAAATCCAAAATCCAAAATGAATTGGCTTTCGCCGTCTCCTTTTCTATCTTCGATCTAAACCTATCTCGTTATTCGAGTTGGGTTGTCGCTCGTAGCCACTATCCGCTCACGTTGACCTTTTCTCGCTATGTCCCCAAAGCAACAATCGATCCTGCTCGGTGGGCTCGTCGTGGGTATTCTTTCGACCTCCTACCTGGGTTTCATCAATTGTTTATGTTGTGCAGGCGTCATCATTGGCGCCATGGCTTCCGTATGGCACTACACAAACACCAACTCGTTGACCATTCCAGCCGGCGAGGGCGCCGTGATGGGGCTGGCCGCCGCAGTCGTTGGCGGGATTCTCGCCTTCATCCTGAACCTGATCCTGAGCAACCTGGGACTGGGCGCCGAGGCCGCCATTCAAGAGTTCATGCTCGACATGTTCGAAGACTCGATGGATGAGGAGCAGCTTCGGCAAATGGAAGAACAGTTCGAGGCTTCGTCGAGCTTCGGTGCTCGGCTGACGAACGGCGTCATCGGTCTTGTGGTCACGGCCATCTTCGGGGCTATCGGCGGTGCCATCGGGGCGTCCGTCTTTAAGAAAGGAGAAGAAGAGACGCCGGGCGACGCCTCCGACGTGATCTAACGACGCGTTCAGACCCTACCATTGCAAGCACATGGGCAAAGAGGCATGGGGCAATCGAGTCCCTATGCCTCCTTTGCCCATTTTCTTTTTTTTAGAAACGCCTGTGCGCGCGCGGCGACCCCAGGATTTCGCTCAAAATAAACGCCTCGCGCGCTGCTTTGGGATCATTCAACTGTTTCATCACCGTAGACCGGCTCACGCTCTTCGATTCCGGTTGCTTAAATTCGACAGATGGTTGTTGGACCGGCGGTTTTTGCGCTGCCGGGTGGGGCGGTGTTTTCTGGAGCCTCGGTTTGCCGAAGCGGTCGCCCTCGCCGGTAAACTCCTCGAAGTCCGAATCGGCGAAATGGGTTTCGTGGGCTTTGAACTCGCTGGACCAGGACTTCTTCGGCGCCGTCTCGGCGAGTTCGGGGCCGTGGTGGCGCACCGGCCTGGGCTTTGCTTTCGGACGCGGCTTTGGACGAGGCTCCGGACGGGGAGAGGGCAGCGGCGGCGGGGCGGCCTGACGGGGCGGAGGGGCGGCTTGCGTGGGCACCTCCATGCCTAACGCCTGCCGGATTTCACGAAGCGCGTCTTCGAGCGTCGGTTCGGCGCCGGGCGCGGCAGCCGGGCGCGGGGTGGCGCCGGGCAGCGGCTGAGCCGTCGTGCCGGTGACGGGGCGTTTCTTTTTCTTCTTCTTGCCCCCCAAAACCTGAAAAAGAATCCAGATCACGAAGACCACGATGTAGAAAAACATCTCGTCCATAACAGCGGGTTGCCGGTTAGGGTGAAGAGATCAGGGCAAATGGCAAATAAGAATTGATCGCTTCATTTGCCCATTTGCCCATTTGCGTCATTTGCCCATTTGCTATCCATTAAAATACAACATCCATCAGTGTGTGACCACCATGCGGTGAGACCGGGCGGCTTTGGGGGTGGTCAGGCGCGCGAGGTAGATGCCGGGCGCCCAGCCGTCGGCTTCTACGGCGAGTTCGTGCCGCCCTGCCGCGAGCTGGCCTTCGTAGACGAGCATCACGCGCCGACCGAGCACGTCGTAGACTTCAAGGGTTACGTGTTGGCGTTCCGGAAGGTCCAGCACCACCTGCGTGCGGTCGCTAAAAGGGTTCGGATAGTTTGAGAGCAAGCCGAAGGCCTCCGGCGCCGGCACGAGCGCTTCGATAGAGGCTGCCAGATACCGCGTCTCGACGCCCTCGAAGATCATCTGATACCGATAGCGCCCTGCCGGCACGCGGGCTTCTTCGAAAGCATAGTCCTGTTCCTGCTCCGAGGCCCCGCCTGCTGCCACCGTGCCGACAGGCGTGTAGGCGCTGGTGATCCGTCCGCCGCCGGCCTGGAACGTCACCGAGGCGCGCTGAATGAGGAAACGCCCCGGCCCGCGTTCGAACTGCGTTTTCCAGGTCAGCAGCACCCGGTCCACGGTTTCGTCGGTTTCCAGATGGCTGATGCTGACGGGCCGCGCGGCGCTCTTGGCGCCCGAAACCATCAACGCGAACACCTGCTTATCGCCGTTAGCCAGCGCGTCTTTATGTGAGACGATAATGGTGTAATCGCCCGGCTCGACGTGGGGCACGTAAATCTGTTCGATGGGATCGACGACGTTGTCGCCCGGCACGGCGGGTTGGGCGGGCGCCTGCGGATCGAGCGTGTAGGGCAGGTAGACTTCGCCGGTGGTCTCGTTGACGACGCGGAGGTCGAGGTCGTTGCGCAGGTGCGGCGTGGGGTCGTCGAGCGAGGAGGGGCCGCGCAGCGGGCGGCGGGCGCTGACGAGGTCGGTCCAACTGAGCGTCACGCGCAGCGGCCCGGCTTCGGCGACGCTGCCCGCGCGCGAAAACGTGGCGCCGTCTTCGAGTGTGGCTTCGAGAACGGCCAGTTCGTTTTCGGGCGCGGTGGAGAGGTGACGGGCGGCGGCTTCAGTGTTAAGCAGGCCCCATCCGTATCGATAGTCCGGGCCGGGATTGCCGAGGTCGTCGGCGGTGTGCAGGGCCAGCCCTTTGAGCGTGGCGGCGCGCAGATAGCGACCTGTGAGATTGAAGTAATGCTGCTGCAACAGCGCCAGCGAGCCCGTCACATTCGGCGCCGCCATCGACGTGCCGCTGGAAAAGCCATACGAGGTGGGGCTGGCCGCGATAGACGACAGGACGCGTTCGCCGTAGCCGACCAGATCGGGTTTGATGCGCCCATCGTCGGTCGGGCCGAAGCTGCTGAAACGGCTGGCCGTCGGCGTGCCGGCAGAAACCCGAATCGAGCCGACCGTCAGCACATTTTTGGCGATAGCGGAGCCGGCGATGGAATCGTAGCCGTCGTCGCCGCCGTCGGGGGGGCGCGGCTGGCTGTTGATGTTGTACGCGCGCCAGTTGCCCTGCGCATCCATCGCCCGATACGTGCCGCCGCCGGGGCCGCCGTCTGAGCGATCATTACCGGCAGCGACGACGGGCAGCAGGTACGGATTCGAATAGACCACCCGGTCGAATTGCGCTGCTTCGACGTCGTACCAGCCGAAGACGTAATCTTCTTCCTGGCTGATGCTCGGATCGCCCATCCAGTACCACTGATCGCCGTTTTCTTCGAGGTCGCCGTAATACCAGCCGGCGATGACGCCGTAGGAGTGGTTCGAGACGAGGAGACCGCGGGCGGCTTCGTTGCTCATCTCGGTGGCGTCGTCTTCCCATTCATAGGCGCGGAGGCGGGCCTGATAGGCCATGCCGCGCGCTTCAGGCCGCACGCCCTCGGCAATCAACGTCCCGCCGACGTGTGTGGCGTGGTTGTCGGTCGAGGCGCCGTCGCGGACCGTCACGCGCCCGGCGAGTTCCTGATGGATGAGCATCGGCGCCCCGCCGTCCCAGATGCCGATTTCCATGCCCCCGCCTGTGAGATTCAGCCCGAGTTGATTACCGGGATGCAGCGTCGCCGTACGCGTCGTGAGGGCGGCCTCGCGGTTGAACGAGGTGAGATAAACGGGCCGTCCGTCCTCGATCCCCACGAGCAGCACGCGGCGGCCATCGCCCTGACGCAGCGTCACGGGCAGCCCGCGTTGCGTTGCCCAGGCTGCCGCCTCGGCTCGCTCCTCGGCTTCCACCTGCCGCAGTTTTTCCAACGTCTCGTCGATGACATCGGTGATGCGGGGCGGATCGCCTGTTTGTTGCGCCTGCGCCGGACGGGCCGTGTAGCCAATCGTAAACAGTAATCCAATCAGAATAATGAAAAAGCGGGGCATGAGGCCGGTTCTGTTCAGGTGAAGGAGGGCGCACGCCGAAGAAGCAAATTCAAGGCCGGGCCGCCGGACGATGTTGGTGGATGGTTGATTGTTGAGGGTGGATGGTTGCAACCGCAGATTAACGCGGATGGACGCGGATGGATTGGGATTCTGGATGCTGGATAGGGGATATCAGATGCTGGATGCGAGATGATCTTTTGTTATCCAGAAACCCTTATCTCGCATCGCGTATCCCGCATCGCGTATCTTTTCTTACCCATCAAATAGCGTCGGGTTTTGCCGGCGTTCGGTGAGGGCTTCGATGAGGCGGCGGTTGGCGCGGGGGAAGGCGTAATCGGCCAGTTCGTCGATAGTCACCCAGCGCAGGGGGAGGCCTTCGCGGGAGGCCGGTGTGCCTGCGCGGAGGCGGCAGCGGAAGGCGTAGAGCGTGATCTTAAAATGCGTATAGGCGTGCCCAACTTTGCCGAAGAGCGCTTCGATTTCTACCTCGACGCCGAGTTCTTCGCGCAACTCACGGCGGCACGTTTCTTCGATAGGCTCGCCCTGCTCGCGTTTGCCGCCGGGGAATTCCCACAACCCGCCCAGCATCTTGTCCTCCGGGCGACGCTGGATGAGCAGCCGCCCTTCGTCGTCGAAGAGGAGGCCGGTGGCGATGTCGTAGTGTGGGATCGGGGCTTTTTTCTTTTTGACGGGAAACGCTTCGGGCGTCCCGGCGGCGAAGGCGCCGCAGACGGGCCGTAGCGGGCACCGGGGGCAACGCGGCGACGTGGGCGTGCAGACCGTCGCGCCCAACTCCATCATCGCTTGGTTGAAATCGCCCGGCTTCGACGGATCGAGCAGGGCATCGGCCAGCATCTGAAGTTGCTTGCGGGTGCGGCTTCCGTTGATCTCGTCGGCGATGGCGAAGGCGCGTGTCAGGACGCGAATGACGTTGCCGTCGAGCACGGCGTGGGGCCGGTTGTAGGCGATGGAGAGCACGGCGGCGGCGGTATAGGCGCCCACGCCGGGCAGCGCGCGGATGGCGTCGTACGTATCGGGGAAACGGCCTTCGAACTGATCGACGACGAGGCGGGCAGCTTTGTGAAGGTTGCGCGCCCGTGAGTAATAGCCGAGGCCTTCCCAGAGTTTCAAGACGGTGTCGAGGTCGGCCTCGGCGAGGGCTTCGACGGTGGGGAAGGCTTCGGTGAACCGTTCGTAGTAGGGCCGGGCTTGATCCACCCGCGTCTGCTGGAGCATCACTTCCGAGAGCCAGATGCGGTACGGGTCGTCGGTGCGCCGCCATGGCATGTCGCGTTTGCCCTGCTCGTACCACGCCACGAGGTCGTCGCGGAAGGCTTTTTTGTGGGGTTTGGTGAGGCGGGCAGAGGGCGTCATCGTGTGGTGTATGTGCGTGTGGGTGAGGGCGAATTTTGGATTTTCGATTTTGGATTGTTCCTATTTCGCATCCCATACAACATCGAGAGAAAAACGCGCTAATCCCCCGGCTTGATATTCTGCTCAGTCCGGCGGACGATTTCGCGCAGGCGCTTTTCGCGGGTGGCCTGTCGTTTGGCGGATTTCAGCCAGTAGAGGTAGCGCCTCTTGTTCCACAGGGAGAAGTTTTCAAAGTTTTGCCGGGCTTTCGGATTCGCCGAGAGCGCTTCCTTCAAATCATCCGGCACGACCATCTCCCCGTCGATATCGCTGAGGATTTCCCACGAGCCGTCTTCTTTGGCGCGTTCTATTTTTTCCAGCCCGGCGGGGGTCATCTTGCTGGCTTCCATCATTCGATCCACGCGGCGTTTGTTGACGGCGGACCATGTGCTGCCTTTTCGCCTCGGCGTGTAGCGTTGCATATACGTCTCATCATCGATCCCCTTGACCTGCGAGTCGATCCACCCGAAACACAACGCTTCTTCGACGGCCTCGGCGTAGCGCACCGAGGGTGTCTTGGCCTTCACCTTGTAATACACCAGCCAGATTCCGTCGGCGCTTTGGTGGTTTTCCGAGAGCCAGTCCCGCCATTCGTTTCGGTCTTTGAACGAGCGTTTTTCCATAATTACTTCTCGTTTACTCGTTCCCACGCTCCTGCGTGGGAATGCAGAACCGGACGCTCCTGCGTCCGAGAATCGAGGCAGTAACCTCTCCGCAGGGCGACGCAGGAGCGTCGCGGTTCTACACTCCCACGGAGGACCGTGGGAGCGAGCAAGGTCAGGAGGTTGTTTCTTAATGTGTTCTAAGGAGCATGTGGAACGGAGCCTGCCAGCACACGTTTCCGGCAAAGCCCCCTCGTCGATGCATCGATTGCATATCGTTTGCGACTGGACGGTAACAAAAAAGAGCCGTTCCGCATTATCAGGTATTGTGCGCATGTTTTTGAGCCTTACATCGCTCAGGAAAAAGAAAGGCGTCCTGCGCCGGTGGGCCGTCGTCTTTATCATCGGTGGGCTCGTGGCGATGGGAGGCAGCCGGGCGGCCCACGGGCAAGTGGATTCGACGGATAGGGCGCTGCCGGCTGCGTGGAGCCTCATCGCCGATGGCCGGGCTGCCGATTGGCCGTCGGAGCGCGCCTGGTCGCTCGATAGTCTTCGCAGCGCTGCCCTCGATGCCCTGGCGGCTATTCAGCGCGAGGGCTACTATTTTGCCCGCATCGACTCGCACCACGTCGATACCAGCCGGACGCCGCCCGAGGCGCGCTTTTTCGTCACGCGTGGGCCGAGTGTGCCCATCGGGCGTATCCGCCTCGACGGCGCGGCGGCGCTCGATTCGCTCGACCTTCTCACCCGGATGCAGACCCGGCCCGGACGCACGCTCGACCCGGATCGCCTCGAAGACGATTTCGAAGAGATCCTGGCGCAGTATGAAGAAGCCGGTTTTCTCCTGACGCAAATCCAGGTGCTCGACATCGCGCTGATGCCCGGCGATCCGCCCCGGCTCGATCTGACGATTCGGATTGACGAAGGCGGCGCACCGACGCTGCGGCGGGTGGAGATGACCGGGGCGAAGCGGACGAAGATGAGCTACCTCGCGCGTGTAGCCGAGCTACGCCCTGGCAGCCCGCTGGCCGGCTACGATCCCATCGCCATCCAGCAACGCCTGGAGGCGACCGGCTTTTTTCGAGATGTCGGCACGCCGGAATTGCTCATCGAGGGCGATAGCGGGGCGGTCGTGCGTATTCCAGCCACCGAAGAAGCCCCCGGCGCTTTCGACCTCGTGCTCGGTTATCTGCCTGCGGCGGATGGCGGGGGCGGCGGCAGCCTCGTGGGCAACGGGCACCTCGTCTTCCGCAACCTCTTCGGCGGAGGTCGCCAGTTTTCGTTAAAGCTCAACCGCCCGCCCGGCCAGGTCAGCAGCATCGACGTGCGCGCTGCCGATCCGTTCATTCTGGGGCTGCCGCTGAGCATCGAAGGCCGCTTCGAGGGGCTTCAGCAAGACTCGACGTACGCCAAGCGGGGATATGGACTGGAGGTGGGCTACCGGCTCATCGGCGGGCTGTACATCTTCAGCACCTTCAACCGCGAGGTGACGCGCCCCGGTCTGGCCGGCGTCATGCTCGATACCGGCGGGCGCCAGTTGGTGCCGCTGGCGACGGCTTTCTTTGCCGGCCTCGGGGTGCGCCTGCAACGCGTAGACCGCCGCATCAACCCCCGGCGCGGCTTTTTCATCGAGACCAACTTCGAGCAGGGGCGCAAAAACCGCAGCGCCCTCCGCCGCGTCGAACAAGACACCACCCGAGAAAGCACCTCGCTGCGCCAGGATCGGCTTCGGGTGCAGGCGCGGCTCTACCTGCCCACCTTCCGCCGGCAGGTGTTCGTGCTCGGCGGCGAAGCCTGGCTCCTGCGCAGCAACGAATTCGACGTGAGCGACCTGTTTCGCTTCGGCGGCGCCACGTCGTTGCGCGGCTACGACGAAGAAGAGTTCCGCGTCCCCTTTGCCACGCGCCTGCTCGTCGAATATCGCTATCAACTCGACCGCACCTCCTACGGTTTTGCGTTTTTCGACCTGGGCTACGTTGAGCGTTCGAAAACTATCGATCTGGAATCTTTGCGCGGTTTTTATCCGGGTTATGGATTGGGTTTCCAGGTAGGTACGGATCTCGGCCTGATCAACCTCAGCCTCGCCGCCAACCCGGACGACGCCACCGGCGTACGCGCGCACCTGGGGTTGTCGATTGGGTTGTAGCGGGTTGATGAGGTTTTGGTATTTTGTTTGTTGTGCTTCTAATAGAGCCATTTTATGGGTCACTGGTCATTGGTCACTAGTCACTGGTTTTTTTCAGGACACCAGTGACCAATGACTAGTGACCAGTGACTGCTTATTTTGAGCGAGACCTAAAAGAATGGCTCCAACCTCGAAATCAACCCCATGACGACGAGCTTCTACGCCCCGCCCTCGGCGATTCGGGAGGATGGCTACGTGGTGCTGCCGGACGACGAGGCCGCCCACGCCGCGCGCGTGTTGCGCAAACGCCCCGGCGACGAAATCGTCGTGGTCGATGGTGAGGGCGGCTGGTATCGGGTGCGCCTCGACCACGTAGACCGGCGCAGCGCAGCAGGGGTGATTCTGGAGGCGTGCCGCGAGGCCGGCGAGCCGGCGTATGTCCTGAGTATCGGCCTGGCGTTGCTCAAAAATCGGGGACGCTTCGAGACGTTTTTGGAGAAAGCCGTCGAGCTGGGCGTGGGCGAGGTGATTCCGCTCAAGACACACCGGACGGAGGGGGCGCATCTCAAGATGCAACGTGCCGGCAAGGTGATCGTCGCGGCGATGAAGCAATGCGGGCGCAGCCGGCTCGCGCGCCTGGCCGAGCCGCAGCCCCTGGCGCGCGTTCTCCACGGCGACCCCGTAGACCTTGCTTTCATCGCCCACGAACAAACCGCGCCGGAGCACAACCTCGCCGCTGCGCTCACCCGGAGTCCGGCGGCCCGGCGCATCCGGATTCTGATCGGTCCGGAAGGAGGGTTCACGGGCGAGGAAATCGCCGAGGCGCAGCAGGCCGGCTATGCGCCCGTTTCGCTCGGACCGCGCC
The DNA here is from genome assembly GCA_028278205.1 of Rhodothermales bacterium. Classification (GTDB taxonomy): domain Bacteria; phylum Bacteroidota; class Rhodothermia; order Rhodothermales; family Bin80; genus JANQES01. Next base: position 50,313 of record JANQES010000043.1, on the reverse strand, counting down.
GCTTGCGCGCGGAGACCGCCGCCCTCGTAGCCGCTTCGACGGTCATGATGGCGCGTAGTTTGTAAATGGCAAATTGCAAAATTGCAAAAGGCAAATGGCAAAGGGAAGATCGCGATGCGATTACCATTTGCCGATTTGCCGATTTGCCGATTTGCCGATTTGCCCATTTGCTGATTTGCCATCCACTAAAAAAACAACATGCCTGATCTAACGGAGACGACCTTACATTCTGAGCAGCTCGTCGATGGAAAGCTGTTGAAAGTGTTTCGGGACGATGTGCGCCTGCCCGACGGCACGACGTCGATTCGGGAATGGATCGACCATCCGGGCGCGGCGGTCGTGGTGCCGTTGTTTGCCGATGGCACGACGCGGCTCGTGCGTCAATACCGATATACACTTCGGCGCGATATGCTTGAAGTCCCGGCGGGCAAAGCGGATTTTTTCGGCGAGGATCCGGAGGCGGTGGCTGCGCGAGAGTTGGAAGAAGAGACAGGATGGCGCGCTGGACGCCTCACGGTGCTCGGTGTGCTCGCGCCGTGCATCGGCTACAGCAACGAGATTATCCACTTTTTTTTGGCCGAAGACCTCGTCGAAGGCGACGCCATCCACGTAGAGGGTGAGTTTCTGGAAGTGATCGCGATGGATTTCGACGAAGCCGTCGCGATGGCCCGCCGGGGTGAGTTGCTCGATATGAAGACCGTCGTGGCGTTGATGATGGCTGATAGCAAAAGGCAAATGGGCGAATGAGCAAATCAGCAAATAGGCAAATCAGCTAATGGCAATCGAGCCGCGATCTTACCTTGCCATTTGCCTTTTGCCATTTGCCCATTTGTCTGATCCCAGAAACCGGAGCGCCGCCCCGGCGTTTATGAGTCCTCCCTTTGGATTTCTCCACCCGACATCAAGCAGGACCACCCATGTTTATCTTTTTGATCATCGTCATCACGATTATCGCCATCATCATGACGTTCCTGGTCTTGATCCAGGCGGGCAAAGGTGGCGGTCTGGCGGGCATCGCCGCCGGGGGCGCCACCACGCAGATCCTGGGTGCGCGCCAGGCTCCCGACGTTCTGGAAAAAGCCACCTGGGTTCTCGCAGCGCTTTTCATCGTGCTTTGCATCCTGACCAACTTTGCCATCGACACCGGCGAGCAGCAGCGAAGCATCCTCCAGCAGCAGAGCACGCAGCAGGGCACGCAGCCGCTGGCGCCGTTGCCGGAAGGGGCCGAGGGCGCGCAACCTGCTCCAGCGCCGGCACCTGATGAGCAAAATTAAGATCGATTGGTCGAGGCGCGAACCGCCCCTTAGCCCGGTCCCGTCTTCGTTTTAAAGCGAAAGGCAGCCTCCGCATTCGGAAGCTGCCTTTCGTGTATCATAGCGGCTTGCGCCGGCCTGTAAGCCGAATTTTGTCTGCCCGGACGGGCCGCCGCCGGGTCCGGTCCGGGGAGATCATCATCTATCTGGGACCGCCGTCACCGGCGGCCTCAAGCGGCCTACCCGCGCCGCGTCTTCGGCGGGCCACCTTATCGCCGGTCCCTGCTTGCGCAGGGCGGCGTGCGGCGCTGTTTGGCCTTGCACCCCGTGGGGTTTACCTGGCCGCCTCGGTCACCCGAGACGCCGGTGGCTCTTACCCCACCATTTCACCCATCACCTGTGATTCCGGCGTGCCGGAATCCATCGGCTGGTTTGCTTTCTGTTGCACGTGCCGTCTTCGCCCGGTTGCTCGGACGAAGCCTTCCCGTTAGGAAGCACGGCGCCCTGTGGTGTTCGGACTTTCCTCCCTGCCCCGATGCCGCGCACCAGGGCAAGGCGATGATCCAGCCGGCACATTACTTTTTTAGAATTCGCACCGCGAATTCTAAAAGCCGAGTTCTTTGATCGTGGCTTCGTAGAGTTCCTGGTCTACGATGATGCGGCCCGTGTGTTCGCAGGCGACGATGCGGTTGCGCTGGCGGATTTCCACCTGCCGTTGCGGCGGCACCGCGAAGCCGGCGGCGGCGCCGCGATGGAGCATCACCACAGCCCGGCCGTCGCGGAGGCGTTGGCGCAGCCGGCTGTAGGCCCGCAGATACCGCTTATCGACGTGGCTTTCGGCCTCGTGACGCAACTCTTCGAGTTCGGTCTGCTCTTGTTTGGTCTCGCCGAGGACTTCTTCGAGTTCGGTGCGTTTGTTTTTGACGAGGTCTTCGAGTTCGCTCAGGCGGTTCCTGGCTTCGGCAATGGCGGCCTCCTGCTGTTCGGCTGCGCCCTCGGTCTCTTCGGTATGCCGCGTGGCGTCGGCGATGCGTTGTTTCTGCGCTTCGATTTCTTTGGTGAGCGCATCGTACTCGCGGTTGTTACGCACCTGCAATTGCTGCTCGTCGTACTTCTTGATGAGCGCCTCGGCCTCTTTGATGTCGCGGTCGGCCCTTTTACGACCGTCGGCGACTTCTTTTTGCTCGTGCTTGATGTTGTCGATGCGGGTTTCGAGCCCGATTTTTTCATCCTCCAGATCGCGGATTTCTTCGGGCAGGTCGCCGCGAAGTTTTTTGACCTGATCGATGCGGTTGTCGATGTGTTGCAGACGAATCAGCGCGCGAAGCTGTTCTCCGATGCTCGTTTCGGTAACGATGGCCATGGGGTGCTGGCGGGCTAGGTGTTTGGGATCGCTCGTAGTGCCTGGTGTAACAACCATTAACGCATCAAAGAGAGATTGGTTTTTCGGTGTTATAGTGTGAGGGTGTTATAGTGTTTTAGTATTTGATTTTAGCAAGAACTATAACACCCTGGCACTATAACACTCAAACACTATCCTCCCCCGGCACGAACGTCTCTATCGGGCTGGTGCGCGTAGCCGTGCGTCGCCACTCGACGGTGGGGAAACGGTGGCTGAGCCATTGCTGGAGCAGGCCTTCGGTGACGGCTTCGGTCTCATAATGGCCCGCGTCGATCAGCGCCATGCGGGGGCGGCCTTCGAGGTCGAGCACGTCGAAGAACTTGTGATAGGTCACGTCGGCAGTGACGTAGGCGTCGGCGCCGGCTTTCAACGCCAGCGGGGTGAAGCTGCTGCCCGACCCGCCGCAGACCGCCACGGTTTCGACGACGGCTTCCGGGTCGCCGGTGTAGCGAAGGCTGCCGGCCTGCAAGCGCTCGGCCACGTGCTGCAAAAAGGCCCTGAGCGTCATCGGCGCAGCCAGCCGCCCGACGGCGCCCAGCCCCGCCTGCGTGTCGGGTTGGTCGGGGGCCGGGGCAGCTTCATCGAATACGTCGAGGAAACGCGCGTCGTGCAGGCTCAGGAGTTCGGCCAGGGCGAAGGAGACGCCGCCAGGTGCCGCGTCGAGGTTGGTATGGATGCTGTAAAGGGCGATGCCGGCCTCGGCCAGGCGCAACGCCAGGCTGCTCACGAAGCCGTCGGCAGTAACGCTGCGCAAGGGTGTGAACAGCAAGGGGTGATGGGTGATGATGAGCGTCGCCTCGTGCTGCTTCGCTTCGTCGAGCACGGCGGGCGTCAGGTCGAGGGCGATTAGCGCGCGCCCGACCGTGCGCCGCGCATCGCCCACTTGCAGGCCGACGTTGTCGTACGACTGCGCCCAGCCGGGCCGTGCCCACGTCTCCAGCGCCTTGCCGATATCGCCGATGGTTGGGTGGTTTGTGTTTTCGGTCATGAATCGTGTAGGCTTTGTGATGCGGTTAATACAGCTTGAATACGACAGCCTCCGTTCTTTATTTGACAAAACCCAATTTGTTCACCAAAGGCACAGCTATCCCCCATGAAAATTGCTGTCAGCACGGACGAACGCACCCATCTGGTAGACGTCATGCTGGAAGAATTAAAAAAGCGCGGGCACGAGGTCGTCTATTTCGGGCCGGGCGAGGGCGAAGATCCCGTCGACTGGCCGGACATCACGCGTGAGGCCGTCGAACAGGTCGCTCAGGCCGAGGCCGACGAAGCCATCGTGATGTGCTGGACGGGCACGGGCTGCACCATTGTCGCCAACAAAATACCCGGCATCCGCGCCGCGCTCTGCCACGACGCCGAGACCGCCAAAGGCGCGCGCATCTGGAACCACGCCAACGTCCTGGCCCTGAGCCTGCGCGCCACCCCCGAACCCATCCTCTCCGAAATCCTCGACCGCTGGTTCGACACCCCCTTCAGCGACGACGACTGGAACCTGCGGCAGATGGAACGGGTGCGGGAGATCGAGCAAGGGGGCTGATTTTGGATTTTGGATTGGTCTTTTTCAGCACCATCATCTCAAACGAAAAAGCCGCATAGGTTTCGACCCTTGCGGCTTTTTCGTTTGTTCTGAACGGCTCGGAAACTACCCAATCCAAAATCTAAAATCCAAAATTCATTCAAGGTCCACCGGGCGTTTAGCCAGTTCGATGCCTTCTTTTTCCTTGACACGCATCAGCAGCAGGCCGCCGACGAGGAAGAACAGCAGCACCGTGGCCACGCCCGCGCGTTGGCTGTCGAAGAGCGTCGTAAACTGGCCCAGCAGCAGCGGGCCGAGGAACGCGGTGGCTTTGCCTGAGAAGGCGAAGAAGCCGTAGAACTCCGTCTCTTTGTCCGGCGGCACAAAGCGTCCCATCAGCGACCGGCTGGCGGCCTGGTTTGGCCCGGCCAGCAGGCCCACGCCGATGGCTGCCACCCAGAACAACGTCTGGCTGGTCGTCAGCACGGCCAGCAGCCCGGCGGCGAAGAGGCCCACGATAGAAATCATAATCGTCGATTTGCCGCCGAGAAGGTCGTCGAGGAAGCCGAAGGCCAGCGCGCCCAGGCCGGCGGCTACGTTGAGCACGATGCCGAAGATGATGATGTCTTCGGTGCTGAAGCCGAAGGTGCCCTGCGCGTAGATTCCGCCGAAGGCAAAGATGGTGATCAGGCCGTCGTTATAGATCAGCCGCGCCACCAGCAGCCGGATGATTTGCCGGTATTGGCGCCGGAGTTCGTTGTAGGTGTTGGCGAGTTGCCGGTTTGCCATCCGGATGATGTTCTCGCCTTTGGGCAGCCGGGGCGTCGGGCGGTCTTTCACCCAGATAAAGATGGGCAGGGCAAAGAGCCCGTACCAGAACGCCACCAGCAAGTTCGTCGCCCGGACGTTCTCGGCGTCTTCGGTCGAGAAGCCGAAGAGCGGCGTCTCGGTCTGGACGAAAGCAAAGAGCGCGATGACCAGACACACCAGGCCGCCGAGGTAGCCCAGCCCCCAGCCGTATCCCGAAACCCGCCCGATCTTCTCCGGCGGCGCGATGTCGGGCAGGTAGGCATTGTAGAAGACCATCCCCATCTCGAAGGCAACGTTGGCGATGGTGAAGACCGCGAGGGCAAAAAACACCTCGCCGCGTTGCGGGAAGAACAGCACGATGCTCCCCAGCACGCCCACCACCGTCGTCGCCAGCAAAAACCGCCTGCGATGGCCGCCCCGGTCTGCGATAGCGCCCAGGTAGGGCGAGAGCACCGCCACGATGAGGGCGGTGATCGTCACGGCAAGCGACCACTGCTCCGTGCCCAGGTTCTCATTGGCCGCGATGCCTTTGGTGAAATACGTCGCGTAGATAAACGTCACCACGAGCGTGGTGAAGGACGAGTTGGCAAAGTCGTAAAAAGCCCACGAAAGGACGGCTCGCCGGTCGTAGGTTACGTTGGGTTCAGCCACGGATGCCCGGAGTTAGGAGACAAAGAAGGGATGGCCTAATGTAGGGGAAACGCAGCATTGTTGGAATAAAAAAGAGGACCGCCCCGGTCATTCATACCGTGCGGTCCTCTTTCTATGAACATAGTTTCGGTCTTGCGCGACGTCTAGCCCATGCTCGTGGTGAAAGTAATCAAATCATGCAGCGACGTATCGCTGCGCGCCGTCGAATTGGTATTGGCAGCGGGCCGGGGGAAATAATTCATCACATTCCACCAGAGGCGTTGCTCCAGCGAACGCTTCCAGGCTTCGAGGTGCGCGAACTGGAGGCGCACGGGTTCACCTTCGTGGAGGTGAAGCACGGCAGCCGACGTAGTCGTGTCCCATTCAATAGAAGTGACCTCGTCGAGCGGTATTTCTCGCTCGTGCTTCTTGCCAGGGACCCACCCGGTCAGTTCGATCCGATCAAAAAACAGACGCGCCCGCGTGAAGAACAACCGGCGGCCAGGATATTGAAAACGGCTCGACAGCAATAAGACGCTATGCGGATGATAGTTATTCATGGTGATGCCTGGTAACAACGTTCATTGTACTCTCTTTCAATACACTTCGCTTCAGTTCTATGACCAACGCTTCTACCTTATAAGACACATTTAATGCCAAAATATAACCTCCGTTAAAAAAATTTTACGTTTGAACGGATGAGTGCGTGCGATGCGGGATTCGGGATGCGGGATTTGGGATGCGAGATGTGGGATATCGGGCAAGAATTGGCAGAAATCATCCCGAATCTCGTATCCCGCATCTCGAATCACCTTCTTCAAAGCAAACTCCGCAACGCCCGGCAGAACCGTTCGATCTCATCTTCAGTGTTGTAGTAATGCACCGAGGCACGGACCAGGGTGGGGAGGCGGCGCGCCGTGCTGTCGAGCAGCGTCGAAGCCGGGCTGGTGGTCGATACGTTGATGCCCTGGATGCGTAGTTTTTCCTGGACATCATGGGCTTCTATCTGGTCGATGGAGAACGTAACGATGCCGCAGCGGACGCGGCCCAGGTCGTGCACGGTCACACCGGGGAGCGCGTGCAGGCGCTCGCGCAACGTCTCGGCCAGCGGGCGGATGCGGTGCCAGACGGCCTCCAATCCCCAACCCATCGCATACTCGACCGCCACGCCAAAGGCAATCCGGGCGGCGACGTTGCTTTCCCAGGTTTCGAAGCGGCGGGCGTCGGGGCGTATCGTGAAGCGGTCCGGGGCGGTCCAGGTGGCGGCCTGGAGGTCTAGCAACGGCGGGTCGAGCCGGTCGAGGAGGCTGTGGTGGACGTAGAGGAAACCCACTCCGCGCGGGCCGCGCAAAAACTTCCGGCTTGTTGCCGAGAGCATGTCTGCGCCGAGGACCTCCACGTCGAGCGGCATTTGCCCGGCGCTCTGGCAGGCGTCGAGCAGAAACGGGATGCCGGCCTCCTTCGCCACGCGCCCGACCTCGGCAGCCGGGTTGACCAGCCCGCCGTTGGTAGGCACGTGCGTCAACGCGATCAGCTTGACGCGCTCGTCGAGGGCCGCCTTAAGCTTCTCGACCGAGACCTGCCCGTGTTCGTCGTTTTCGATCACGTCGATGACGGCGCCTGCGCGTTGGGCCACGTGGAGGAAGGCGATGTAGTTGCTGGCGTAGGCGGCCTGCGCCGTGACGATGCGGTCGCCGCGTTGGAAGGGGAAAGCGTAGAAGGCCATGTCCCACGCCCGCGTTGCATTTTCGATGAGGGCGATTTCGTCGCGCCGGCAGCCGAGCAGGCGGGCGACGGCGTCGTAGGGTCGCTCTGCTGCGTCGCGCGCCTCGGCGGCAGCCTCATACCCGCCCATCCGGGCTTCCCGGTTGAGATGATCGAAGTAGGCGTCGAGGACGGGCTGCGGCATCAGGGCCGCGCCGGCGTTGTTGAAATGCAGCACGTGGGCGCAGCCGGGCGTCTCGTGCCGCGCCTTTTCAACGTCGATGGGTTCGGGGGGCTGGGTGATGGTCACTTCAGGTTGAGCAGCGGATAGATGGGCGATTCAGGTCAAAAACTCGTTGAGGATAGTGAACAGCGCTTCCGGCGCTTCCCATTGCGGCATCAGGCCTGCCGCCTTGCGGACGTGAAGATACGCATCGTTTTGTGCGGCGACGTCGTCGAGGGCTTCGAACGATTGGATCAGCCCATCGGCTTGCTCCGGCGCGATCATCAGCGTGGGGTGGCGGAGGGTGAGGTAGGCATTCCGAGCCTCCTGATCCATGAAGAGCGTGCCGTCGATGAAGCGGCGCGGCGCGTAGTGCGCGCCCCGGACGTGCGTCGTCAAAAAAGCATAATTGACCAGATCGTGCGGCACCTCGACGCCTTGCGTGAACACCTGCCGCGCATAAAAACGCCGGAGCGCGTCGCGCCGCGTCAGGCGATAGAAAAACAACTCGAAGGCCCCGGTGCCGTCGGCCAGCCCCATCAAAGCGCGTTGGCCGAACGACGGGCGGCTACGCGACGACAGGCCGGTTGGCGAGATCAGGGCCAGCTTTCGGACGAGAAACGGCGACTCGGCAGCCACGACGGCCGCATAGGCGCTGCCCAGCGACAGCGCCACGACATCCGCCGGCGCGTTGACGTATTCGCTCAAAAAACGACGCACCTGCCGCTGGTAAAGCGCCGGGCGATACCGCACCGACGGTCGATCTGAGAGACCGAAGCCGAACCAGTCGAGCGCATAAATCGACCGCCCGGTCGTTCTGGCGAGGTGTTCGAAGATCGGCTTCATCTCGTAGCTCGACGCTGCTGCGTTGAAGCTGTGCAGCAGCACCAGTGGTACGCCCGCGCCGTCACGGGCATAGAAGCGGGCGCGACCTTCCATCAACTCTTGCTCGCGCACCTCGGCTTCCAGGGCCTGCGGCAGCGTCTCCGGGCGGTAGAGCGTCGCCCGACGAAGCCATCGCGCCACGGTGCCGGTCAGGTAGGCGCCCACCGCCACCGACCCCGTCACGAGGGCTTTGTTGCGGCGTGTGGTGTCGCCGCGCTGCGCGCGTCTGCGTTTGGGCGAACGACGTTTGGACATGCGGGTTGGCGCGTTCGGTTGAGAATACGCTACCCTATACGCCGTCGCGCGCCGGGGGATCTGTGTTTTTGTGAGGAAACGCGACGATTTCGTATCCTTCGAGCATCGAGAAGTTCATCAACAGGAAAATCAAATTGTCCCGGTTCATCAAAAAGGGTATTCGACCAGAAACTTTATGCCGATAACCACCCCCGACTGGGTCAAACACGCCGTTTTCTACCAGATCTTCCCTGACCGGTTTGCCCGGAGTTCGCGGACGGTGCATCCGCCGGGCATCGCGTTTAAACCGTGGGGCAGCCCGCCCGAAGAGCAGGGCTATCAGGGCGGCGACCTGCGCGGCATTGTCGATAAGCTCGATTATCTGAAAGCCCTCGGCATCACGGCGTTGTATCTCAATCCGATCTTTGCCTCGGCGTCCAACCATCGCTATCACACGTTCGATTATTATCAGGTCGATCCGCTGTTGGGCGGCAACGAGGCGCTGCGCGAATTGCTCGACGAAGCCCACGCCCGCGACATCCGAATCGTGCTCGACGGCGTTTTTAACCATGCCAGCCGGGGCTTTTGGCCGTTCCATCACGTCCTCGAAAACGGCCCCAAATCGCCCTACGCCGACTGGTTTATCATCCGCGAATGGCCGCTGCGGCCTTACGCCAGCGACCGCGACAATCATCATAACTACGAAGCCTGGTGGGACATCCCGGCGCTGCCCAAGCTCAACACCGGCAACCCCGGCGTCCGCGCTTTTATCTTCGACGTAGCGCGTTTTTGGATCGAATTCGGCATCGACGGCTGGCGACTCGACGTGGTCGAAGAAATCGACGACGATGCGTTCTGGCAGGCGTTTCGGCGGGTCGTCAAGACGGCCAATCCGGAGGCGTACATCTGCGGTGAGATCTGGCGGGAGGCGCAGCGCTGGCTTCAGGGCGATCAGATGGATGCGGTGATGAATTATCTTTTCACCCGCGCGGTGCTCGGCTTCTGCGGCGCGCGGACGCTCAATCCCACCTATAAAAAGACGCATCTACCCCTTAAACCGCTCGATGCGCCGGCTTTTGCTGAGGCCGTCGAGACCATGCACGGGCTCTACGACTGGGCCATCAACCACGCCCAACTCAACCTGATCGACAGCCACGACACGCCGCGCGCGCTCTGGTTTGTGGGCGAGGATCAGAGCGCCCTGCGGCTCTGCGTGCTCTTCCAGATGACCATGCCCGGTGCGCCCTGCATCTACTACGGCGACGAAGTGGGCCTCTCGGCTGCCGACGATCCCTATTGCCGCGAGGCGTTTCCCTGGCACGATGAGGCGTCGTGGAAGGCCGATCTGCTGGCGTTCTATCGCCGCGCCATCGCCCTGCGTCATCGCTACGAGGTGTTGCGAACCGGCACCTTCGAAACCGTCTATGCCATCGGCGAGGTGTATGCATTCCGGCGCGTCTTGAAGGGCCAACACGCCGTCGTCATCGTCAACACCGCCCTCGATGCCGCGCGCCTGACCATCCCTTTGCCCGATCTCGAATCTGCTGCGCTCACCCAGGTCTGGCCTCCCGATGCGAACGGCTCCGCCCGCATCGAACAGGGACGGCTGAACCTCTCGGTACCGGCGCGGGAGACGGTGGTGTTGGTAGGAGGGGAATAGGGATTTCTTGATGCGGATCGTTTCGCTGTGGGATATCTTGGAGATGGTCATTACGCTCCCCCCGCCTTCGCGGGGGTCGCTGTCATTCATGGTCATTATGCTCGCTGCGCTCGCGTCATTTGTTGTCATTCATTGTCACGTTCAACCAATGACAATAAATGACGCGTGCGCAGCACGCACTTGACGCGAAGCAAACGACGCGAGCGTAGCGAGCCCATGACTTTCCCAGAAAAGCAAAACTATCAGGATTGCTACCAACATCATCAACCACCCCTACAAAAAGGCCCGGCACCATGAAAATCGGCGTATTCTCGGATGTTCACGACAATATCGACAACCTGCGCAAGCTCCTGGCGATGTTTACCGAGCGCGGGGTGAAGACGCTCATCTTCTGCGGCGACTTCTGCTCGCCGATTCCCGTGCGCGAGATGGGCGCCTTCGACGGCAAAATCTACTGCGTCTTCGGCAACGGCGACGGCGACCGGTTTACCATGTTGAAGGTGGCTCAGACCGATTCGACCAACGTCATCCTCCACGGCGAATATGCCGATCTTTCGTTCGAGGGCGTCCGTCTGGCCGTGACCCATTATCCGTTTTATGCCCGGGCGCTGGCCAAGACGGGGTATTATGACGCCGTCTTCTCCGGCCACACCCACGAGCAGAACCAGGAACGCATCGGCGATTGCCTGTGGCTCAATCCGGGCGAAGTCATGGGCTGGAAAGGCCCCGCCACCTGCGCCCTCTACGACACCGTGACCCACGCGGCTGAGATTATCGAGCTTTAGGTGCCCGTTGAACGAATGACGGACTACGGACAACGGATTCATGAAAACAAAGCCAGACTATTTCTACATTCAGTCCGGGGTGATCCCGTATCGCATCGAAGACGGGGTGATGCAGGTGTTGCTCATCACGTCGCGCAGCGGCAGGCGGTGGGTGATTCCCAAAGGCGTCATCGAACCCGATCTCACGCCGACCACTTCAGCAGCCATGGAAGCTCTGGAAGAAGCCGGCATCGAAGGCCCCATCCTCCCGGCCTCGATAGGGACGTATGAGCGGCAGAAGTGGGGCGGGACGTGTTCGGTGGAGGTGTTTGTGATGAAAGTGGAAACCGTCTTCGAAACCTGGATCGAGTCCTACCGTCGCCGGGAGTGGATGACCGTCGAAGAGGCCGCTGCGCGCGTCGAAGAAGAGGGTCTCAAACATCTCATCCGCCGCGTCCCGGCTGTGCTGGCTGGGGGATGAATAGGACGCCGAGATTATGGGGTTTGGCATTTTTCTGCGTCGTAACTTTGCGGCAGGATTGGCGTCGGTCATGGGTCACGGGTCATGAGTAAGAAATCCATGACTCATGACCCGTGACCCATACCAACGCCTGGGCGGAGTGAAAACATCGAAAATCGCCTGTTTGCTCGAAAACGAGAACATCATGAGCATCGTAAAAAGCTGTATATACCTCGGCGTGATGGGGTTGTTGGTGCCGTTGCAGAGCCGGGGGCAGGAGGCGTCCGAGGCCGAGGTGGGGCAGGCCGGCGATGAGATCGTGGTGGTGTTGCACGGGCTGGCGCGGTCGTCCTGGTCGATGACCAAAATACAACGGCACCTGGAGCGCGAAGGCTACCTCGTCGTCAACGTCAACTATCCCTCGACGCGGCATCCTATCGAATATCTGTCCGATGAGATGCTGGCTGATGTGGTGGCGCGTTGTTGCCCGGACGCCACCGTGCATTTCGTCACCCATTCGATGGGCGGCATCATCACGCGGTATTACCTCGAAGGCCGGCGACTTCCCAACCTGGGCCGGGTGGTCATGCTCAGCCCGCCGAGCCAGGGCAGCGAAGTGGTCGATGCGCTGAAAAACAACGGCCTCTTCAAACGGGTCAACGGCCCCGCCGGCGGGCAACTGGGCACCGACCCCGAAAGCATCCCGTCGAAGCTCGGCCCCGTGGCCTTCGAACTCGGTGTGATTGCCGGCAACAAAAGCATCGACCCGCTGTTTTCGCTCATGATCCCCGGCCCCGACGATGGCAAGGTGGCCGTCGAACGGACGCGCGTCGAGGGGATGCAAGATTTTCTCGTGATGCCCTACAGCCACACTTTCATCATGCGCCAACCCGACGTGATGCAGCAGGTCGCCCATTTCTTGCGTTACGGCGTGTTCGATCGGTCGGGGCGGTATTAGCAGGTTGATAATCCGGTTGGGTTGGATGTGTATGGGGGTGTGGGAGGAAAAGAATTTTGGATTTTAGATTTTGGATTTTGGATTGGTCTCAAGAAGCGCCCAATCCAAAATCCGCAATCGAAAATCAGAATCCCTCCCACACTCCCATACTCCCACACATTCTCAAACAAATACGCTGCCGGATTGGGTATGAAAGGGTGAATCCAACCCTTACGCCCCAAACCGATCCACAATGTCATCGGCGATGCGGGTGGCGGCGTGGCCGTCCCAGAGCGGCGGCGTCTGGCCTTGTTTCCACTGGCCGGCGAAGGCGCGCTGCACCGCATCCGTGATGGGATCGACGTCGAGCGGCAGCATTTCGTTGGTGCCGAGGGTGATCGTCACGGGCCGCTCCGTCGAGTCGCGCAGCGTCACGCAGGGCACCTTGAGAAATGTTGTCTCCTCTTGAATGCCGCCGCTGTCGGTGACGAGCAGGCCGGCGTCGGCCATCAGGCTTAAAAACTCCAGATAGCCGATAGGCTCAATCAGGTGGAGGCCGCTGAGCGCGTCGAGGGCGTCGAGGTGGCCCTCGGCAGCGAGACGGTTGCGCGTTCGGGGATGGACAGGGAAGATCACCGGCACGCGCGCGGTGATGGTGTGGACGATCTCGACGAGGCGCGCGAGGTTGACGGGGTCATCGACGTTGGCGGGGCGGTGCATCGTCATCAACACATAGGCTTTCGGGGCCAGCCCGAAGCCTCCGGCGGTCTTGAGCGCAGCCGCTTTTTCGCGGAAACGCACCAGCGAATCGATCATGACGTTGCCCACAAAACAGACCTTTTCATCGGCGACGCCTTCGCGTTTGAGGTTGTCGAGGCCGCTTTGCTCGGTCACGTAGAGCACGTCGGCCAGCGCATCGGTGACGAGGCGGTTGATCTCTTCAGGCATCCGCCGGTCGAAAGAACGCAGCCCGGCTTCGACGTGCACCATGGGCAGGTGCAGCTTGGCCGCTACGAGCGCCCCCGCTAGCGTTGAATTGACATCGCCCACGACGACGACGAGGTCGGGCTTTTCATCGAGGAAGACCTTTTCGAGCGCCACCATCGTCGCGGCAGTCTGCGCCGCGTGCGAGCCGGAGCCGACGCCGAGATATTGATCCGGCTGCGGTAGTTCGAGTTGATCGAAGAACACTTCGCTCATCCTGGCGTCGTAGTGTTGCCCCGTATGGATCAGGCGCGGCAGGAGGGCCGGATGCGCGCTGAAGGCGTGATGAAGCGCGCCAATCTTGATGAAATTAGGCCGGGTACCGACGACGCTGAGGACGCGGATCATGCGCGGTTTTCGTTTTTTTGGGGGGACGGTGTGAAATATCGAATAGAGAATAATGAATATCGAAGGCTCTGACACTACCTTCTACATTCTTCAATCCTTGTTCGACATTCAACATTCAGAAACCCCTTATCCAATCCAGGCAGCGCGTATACTGCACGACGGCTTGCAAACGCATCCATGAAAAGCATTTCCTCACGGCTCCTTCGTCAGAGTGGGTTTTATGCGCTGGGCAACATCGCGTTGAAGGCCAGTGGGCTGGCGCTGGCAGTGTTGTATCTCAACCCGAATTATCTGAGTGTCGAAGAGTTCGGCTACTTCGGTTTGATGATCGCGACGACGCAATTCGGGCTGTACGCTGTGGGCCTGGGGCTGAGCGTGGGGCTGATGAAGCTCATGGCCGATCCGGACTACGAGGCCGAGCGCGAAGCCCTGCCGTTCACAGCGCTGGTGACGACGCTGGGCTCTGCCGCTGTGGCGCTGGTCGCGCTCTGGCTGATAGCTCGCCCCCTCGCCGGCCTGATGCTCGGCGATCCGGCGCGCGACGGCCTGATCCACCTCATGACGCTCTACCTCATCGCCAAGGTGATCGGGGCCATCCCGCTGATGCTCCTGCGGGTGGAGGAGCGCGCCGGCTGGTATGTGATGGCGATGATTGCCGAGGTGGTGGTGCTCCTCGGAGCGGTCTACGTGCTGATGGTGATGAAAGGGATGGGCCTGACCGGCTTGATGGGCGCCCACGCGCTGGCGGCAGGCACGAGCACCACGGCGCTCATCGTTGCGATGCTGATCCGGATGCCGTGGCGCTTCGAGCGGAGGTTGATCCGCCTGCTGATTCGCTTCGGCCTGCCGCTGCTGATTGCCAGCCTCGCAAGCTGGTTCCTCAACGCCGGCGACCGCTACCTGCTCCTCTGGCTGGCCGACGCCGCCACCGTGGGGCTTTACGAATGGGCCGCGCGGCTGGCCGGCACGCTCAACCTGCTCGTCGTGCAAAGTTTTAACCTGGCCTTCTCCGTCATCGGCCTGAAAACCCTCGGCGAGGGAGACCGCGACGGCCAGGTACACCGGCAGACGCTCCGCCATTTCGTGATCTGGACGGGCTGGGCGGTGCTGGGCCTGTCGCTGCTGGCCTACGACCTGACGCTGCTGCTGCCCGCCGACCTGACCTATCTCCAGGCCGACACCCTCGTGCTGTTCCTGGCGCTGGGCTTCATGAATTACGGCGTCTATTACGTCATCATCAACGTCGTCTATGCCGCCGGGCGCACCAAGGCCGTGAGCATCAATGTGTTCGGGGCGGCGGTGCTCAACGCCGTGCTCAACGTGATTTTAATCCCCTTTCTGGGCGCCTTCGGCGCGGCGCTGGCGACGTTTCTGGCCTATCTCGCTCTCGGCATCGGCGCCGCGTATTTCGCCCGTCAAGACGTGCCGCTGCGTTTTCCCTGGGGCGTCTACGTCGTCGTAGTGGGGATTGTCGGCGTGCTCTATGCGCTGGGCGTGCCGGGTCTCGACTGGTCCGTGCCCGCGCGGCTGGGTGCTCGCGCCGGGTTGATTCTCGCCTATCCGCCGCTCATCATGCTCACCGGCCTGTATTCGCGAGACGACGCGCGGCTCGTCTGGAGCAGCATCCGGGGATGGATGAAGCGATAACGCTTCACCATAACAGTGTCACCGGATAAGGCGGGAATTTCGGATCGTTGGTCACGAGCGTCAGGTTTTCATAGATCGCCTGGGCAATCAGAAGCCGATCAAACGGGTCTCTATGGTGAAAGGGTAAGGTATCCAGAACTTCGATGTGGCTCAACGCTGGGAGAAGCAACGGGAAGCCGTTGACCTGTATCTGATCTCGGATGACATCCTGCCAGGGCTTATTCTGCTTAAGCTTACCGATCTGCGCCTTGATCTGCATTTCCCAGGCGCTCACAACACTGATGAAGATCTCGTTGGATGTGTCTTGCAGGGCAGCTTGAGCCTTCTTCGAAAGCCTGGAAGATTTGCTATCCCACCAGATGATGGCGTTTGTATCGAGCAGCAATCTCATGCATCCCCATAAAATATCGCGTTGATCTCCGGATCTTCCTCGTCGAAATCATCGCTCATTATCAGGGCATCAGGATGCAGGTCGGCCACGCGCTCAGGTGTCTTGCGGGCCACCATCACCAAACGACAGGTGATGCTTCCATCGCCTGACGTAATTTCGACCTCTTCTCCTTGTGCAACCTGATTGAGCAGGTCCGGGAGCCGCTCCTGGGCTTCTTTGGCAGATAGATTCATGTTAGCAGCCTATTCGTTACACACCAACGAATCTTCTACTGCTTGTCCAGCCGGAAAGTTTATTTGCGAGGATGATCTGGTTGAATGAGACTCTACACACAAACACAACCAAGTTGACAATCGGGGAGGGCACTTCTATATTCGATGAATGCCGGTCGGAGCCTTTTCCGATCCCGCTCTGGCCCCGCCTCGACCGAGCCTGTCGATGGTGGGCTTTCTGCACTCACAAGAAGATCCCTCAACAATGGCAGAAGATTACGGAATCGCGCTGGGTATGGTCGAGACGCGTGGCCTCGTTGGCGCCATCGAGGCGGCCGACGCCATGGTCAAGGCGGCCCGCGTACGGCTGATCGGGAAAGAGAAAATCGGCGGCGGGTATGTGACCGTGATGGTACGCGGCGACGTCGGGGCCGTCAAGGCAGCTACCGATGCCGGGGCCGCTGCCGCCGAACGCGTGGGCGAACTCGTCTCGGTCCACGTCATCCCGCGCCCGCACAGCGACGTAGAGATGATCCTACCCGGCGAGTAAATCCAATTTTAGATTTTAGATTTTGGATCCAAAATCCAAAATCCAAAATCCAAAATCGCCTATGTCTGTTCGAACAGAGACTGCTCTGGGATTGGTCGAGACGCGCGGCCTCGTCGGGGCTATCGAAGCTGCCGACGCCATGGTCAAAGCTGCCGACGTGCGCCTGACGGCTAAGGAGGTGACCGTTGGCGCGTTAGTGACTGTCCAGGTTGTGGGCGAGGTGGCGGCAGTCAAAGCAGCCGTCGAAGCCGGCAGGCGGGCCGCCGAACGCGTCGGCGAGATCGTCTCGGTTCACGTCATTCCCCGCCCGGACGAGGCCGTCCGAACGCTTCAGCACCTCGACGCGGGGCAGGCCCCGGCCCCGCCATCGGATAATCCTTCCTCCTCCTTGCAGGGCCTGACCGTCCGCGAGCTACGCGCCCTGGCCCGCGAAGACCCCGGCTTCCCACTGCAAGGCCGCGAGATCGCCCGCGCCACGAAACAACAACTCCTCGATTTGCTGAAGAAGCGCGGGTAGGGAAGAGGGCAAATGGGCAAATTGCAAATGGGCAAATTGCAAATGGGCAGATAGGCAAACAAGCTAAAATTTGCCATTTGCCATTTGCCATTTGCCATCCGCAGCGTGAAACCTCTTCGACGTTTTATACTTATCTATTAAGACCACACCTCATCCGCAAAGAACCAGCGAGGCACACCAGACGTGGCGTCGTCTAAGTCTTCCTCTGCAGCATCGATGTTGCTCGATTGGGTGCGCGAGCGGTTTTCGCGTGACCAGGACGAGCCTGTGCCCGGCGAAGACATGGCCCAGCGGCGCGGGTTCATCATCACGATGTGCGTGCTCATCGCCGTCGTACTCTGGTTTACGCTGAGCATCGGAGAGACCTACACCATCCTGGTCGAGATGAACACGCAGGTCGTCAACTTGAATCCGGATACTGCGTTTGTGGCGTTGCCGCCGTCGAGTGTTCAGGCGCAGGTGCGGGGAGAAGGCACGGTGCTCTTCGGGTTACGCTTCAATGCACCCACCCTGGTGATCGACGCTTCGCAAGATGAGGTGGCCTTCGGCCCGTTGGTGAGCCCGCCGCAAGGCGTTCAGGTCGAAAGCGTCATCCCGCCCGGTGTCAACCTGCGCAAAGAAGAGCGTGTTACCAGGAGGGTGCCCATCCTATCGCGCGCCGTGATCGAGGCGGCGGAATCGTACGATCTGGTCAACCAACCCATCCTCACACCAGACTCCGTGGCAGTCTCCGGCGCCCGTTCGATTATCGATGATCTGGAATACTGGCCCACCGAGGCGCATCGACAAACAGGCTTGAAAGACTCGATGGCGGTGGTCATTGCACTGGCCGACACCTTGCCGGGGTTGGTTATCAAAAGCCACACCGAGACCACCCTCACGGCAACCGCGCTCCAGTTTACCGAACAATCCCGGATTCTCAAGGTCGAAGTCACCGGCCTACCGACGACGCTACTGATGACGCAGCGGGCCGTCGAATTCGATCCGGCCACCGTTGAAGTGACCTACCGCGTCCCGCTGTCGCAATACGAAGCGGCGCTGGAAGCCCCTGATTTTTTCGCCACCGTCTCGTACGAAGCCATCCTGGCCGACACAACTGGCCTGGTAAAGCCCGAAATCCATGAACCCGACTTGTTGCTGCACAGCATCGAGGTGTTTCCGGCGGCGCTACAGTATTATGAGAGTCTGATTGAGCAATAATGAAAAATGAACCGGCAAATCTAGAGGAGTTGCCTTATTTTCAAAAATTATTGAAATTATTGATTAGCCCGAAAGCGCGCGTAACAACCCGCTTGTTTGGGAGTAGCCTGTGCTACCATGAAACGCCCGCGTTTTCATAGCGCCGAGACCACCTTCGTCGATACGCCGAAGGGGATCTTTACCGCCTCCGGTGTATGGTTCCGGACGCGCGAGGCGTGGCTGCACGACTACGCCGGCGCTGTCTTCGACCGCGAGCCGCTGGCGCGTTTGCTGAAGCACGCCGAGGTGTGGCTCCGGTCGGCCCAGACGTGGGCGTTGTGGCTGCTGCCGTTCTTTCTGTTGATGATGACGCCGCTGCAGGCCGCCCTGGCTACGCTGGTGATCTACGTAGCCTGGGAGAGCCTGGGGCCGTCGTTTGTCAGCCGGGTGCTCCTGCGCGTGCTTCGGCTGCTCGATCTGGTGCTGCTGCAAGCCGTCTACTACGTGCTGATTATGAGCGCGCTGGCGGCGGGGCCGCACTTCGTGGCGCTTGGGGTGGGCCTTGGCGGGTTTATCTTGCTGCGCTGGGGCCTCGTCCGGTGGGCCGCCCGGCCTGTGGTCGAGTGGATCTGGAGCACCCTCTACCGGATGCCGGTGCCCGACCACGTCCTCCGGGCGCTGATCGTCCGGGCTGCGCTGAAGCACCGCGTCTCGCTGCCCGAATTCGACCGGATCGAGCAAGAGATTATCGATAACCTGAAGCGGAAGTAGCACCTTAATAACGGAGGTGCTTTAGCCGAAAGTTGTGCTTTGAAAGAAGCCGTGAAACGTAAAACGCCGACGCTCAACACGCCGACGCCGTACTTCAACAAGACCAGATGCCCGAAACAACCCTATACCTCGTTCGCCATGGCGAGACGGACTATAACCGGCATCACGTGGTGCAGGGGCGCGGCGTCGATTCTGTATTAAACGAGATGGGGCGCGCGCAGGCGGCTGCTGTGGCGCGTCGTCTGGCCGAGGTGCCGTTCGACGCGATGTACACGAGCCCCCTTCGCCGCGCCGCCGAAACCGCCGAAACCATCGCTCGCGAACACAACGGCGTGCCGATTCATCGGCTGGCTTATCTCGAAGAGATGGCGTGGGGTGTGTACGAGGGGGTGCCGTTTTCGCCTGCGTTGCGGAAGGAATTCGAGGGGCTTATGGCCCGGTGGCACAACGGCGAGTATGGCTACCGGGTGGAAGGCGGAGAGTCCATCTACGACGTGCAGGAGCGTGGGCGGCAGGCCATCCGCTACATCCTTGATCGTCATGCCGGCGAGACGGTGCTCGTCGTGACGCACGGGCGGTATCTGCGCATATTGCTCGCCACGCTGCTGGAAGAATACGGCCTCGAACGAATGGAGGAGATTCCGCATTCGAACACCGGCGTCAACGCCCTACGGTACCGCAACGGGCGTTTCGAGGCCGATCTGCTTAACTGCACGGCGCACCTCGACGCGTCGGCTTCAACGCTAACATCGTATTTATGATAGAGCGAGAGCACATCATTGCTCAGGAAACGGTTTCCGACCCGGACCACCTGCGCCGGTTGTTGGCCGGGCAGGTGCGCCGGCTGCTGACACGCCGCAACGGATATCACGCGTCGGACTCGCAGATCGTCCGGGTGGTCATACCCGTCAACCGGATCGATCCGTTTCGATGGCTTCAGGCGCAACAGGCTCCGGCGAAGCTTTACTGGTCGGGTCGAGAGGGGCAGGTCGAGACAGCGGCGGTGGGGGAGGCGGATGTCTGCCTGAGCCCGGCGCTGGCAGACGAGGCGTCGATGCGGCGGCATCTGGGCGCGATGCTGGCTTCGTGCGATGCGCAGGTGCGCTATTACGGCGGCCTGCGCTTCGATCCGGCGCAACCCCCGGCAGAGGCAGCCTGGGAAGCTTTCGGCGCCTACCGCTTCGTCTTGCCTCGCTTCGAACTACGATGCCGCGACGACGGCGCCACGCTCATCTGCAACCTCGTCATGCCCCGCGACAAAGCGCGCGCCGAGACCATTCTCGACCAGATCGGGCAGTTGACGTTGCCGGCGCTGGGCCTGGCGCCCAACGTGCCGATGCCCATCGCCCGGACGGACCGGCCCGACACCGACGGCTGGCAGCGGATGATCGAATGGGCGTTGGATGCTTTTGCAGGAACGCGCCTGGACAAGGTCGTCTTTGCGCGCGTGGCCTCGTTTGGTTTTGCCGAAAAGCTCGATCCCGTCGCGTTGCTCGAAAACTTGAAAGCCGGCACGCCGGACTGTTTTCACTTTTACTTTCAGCCTGAAGAAGGGGGCGCTTTCGTCGGCGCTTCGCCCGAACGGCTCTTCCGGCGACGGGGCCGCACCATCGATAGCGAGGCCGTGGCCGGCACGCGCCCGCGCGGCACCTCGGCCACCGACGACGCCCGCCTGCTCGAAGAACTCCTCCACAGCGACAAAGACCGGCGCGAACACGAATACGTCCGCGTCAGCATCCGCGAAGAATTGGCTCCCCTGGCCGATGAATTCTACCTCGACGCCGAGCCGTCCGAGATGAAGCTTGCCAGCGGGCGGCACCTGGTCTCGCGGGTGCGCGCCACGCTCCGCGACGGCGTCACCAGCCTCGACGTGCTCAAGGCGCTGCACCCGACGCCTGCCGTCGGCGGCTATCCCTCCGCCGATGCCATCGAAGCCATCCGCGCCCGTGAGCCCTTCGACCGGGGCTGGTATGCCGGGCCGGTCGGCTGGATCGGACCGGACAGCGCCGAGTTTGCCGTCGGCATCCGCTCCGGCCTGGTACAGGCGCGCGCGCTCTCGCTCTACTCCGGCGCCGGCATCGTCGAAGGATCGACACCCGAAGCCGAATGGGACGAAATCGAGTGCAAAATCGCCGATTTTATCAAAGTGCTGGGGCTGGATCTGCGACGGACGCATGCGGCGTAGGACCCTCGCCTTCGGCTCGCAGTCATTTGCTTCGCAGTCATTTGTTCGCTTCGCTCACGTCATTTTGCGCCTTCGGCGCGTCATTCATTGTCATGGGTTGAACTCGATAATCAATGACAGGGAGCGCAGCGAGCATAATGACAGGGAGCGCAGCGACCGAATGACGCGAGCAAAGCGAGCATATTGATCATGAATGACGTGAGCGCAGCGAGCAACCTCAACCGTCTCTGGGCTGATCTGATCGTCGAAGAACTCGTCCG
This sequence comes from Rhodothermales bacterium, assembly GCA_028278205.1. GTDB lineage: Bacteria > Bacteroidota > Rhodothermia > Rhodothermales > Bin80 > JANQES01. The sequence goes on along the minus strand of JANQES010000043.1, from coordinate 28,788 downwards.
CAGCGGCGTCGAGTTTTTTTGCCTGGCGCCCGGCTCGCGCAGCACGCCCTTGACGACCGCCGTGGCCGCGCATCCGAAGGCGCGCCATGTGATGCATTTCGACGAGCGCGGCACCGCCTTTTTCGCCCTCGGCTACGGACGCGCCACGCGCCGACCGGCAGCCTGGATCACCACCTCCGGCACCGCCACGGCCAACGGTTTCCCCGCCGTCGTCGAAGCTGCCACCGACGGCGTACCGATGCTCCTCTTGACGGCTGATCGCCCGCCCGAACTCCGCCAGACCGGCGCCAATCAGACCATCGATCAGGTCAACCTTTTCGGCGGTTACGCCCGCTGGTTTTTCGATCTGCCCGCGCCCACCACCGCCATCGACCCGGCCATGGTGCTGACGACGGTCGATCAGGCCGTCTATCGCGCCGTGCGCGCGCCGCAGGGGCCGGTCCATCTCAACTGTATGTTTCGCGAACCGCTGGCGCCCACGCCGGACGGCCATGACTATCGCGATTACACAGCGGGTCTTGGCCCGTGGCAGGCCGGTCATCAACCCTACACCGCGTACGATCTCACGACGCGCACCCTCGATCCGGCTCAAATCGAACGGCTCTGGGCGATGTTGCGCGGCATCGAGCACGGCCTCGTCGTGGCAGGAAAGCTGGACACGCCGGCTGAGGGCGAGGCGGTGTTGCGCCTTGCCAATCAATTGGGCTGGCCGCTGCTGCCGGACGTCGGTTCGCAAATCCGATTGGGACGCGGCGCGGCGTCGGAGTGTCTCGTCGGGTTTTATGATCAGATTCTGGGAAGCCCCTCTTTTCAGGAAACCCACCGCCCCGACGCCGTCCTCCACCTCGGCGGGCGCCCTACGTCGAAGCGGCTGTTGCAGTACCTCGCTCGCCATCGCCCGCAGCCCTACGTCCTCGTCAACCCCCGCCCCGACCGCCTCGACCCGCATCACCAAACTACCCATCGCATCGAGGCCGATGTACTCACTTTCTGCGATGCCCTCGCCGTCGATTCGAATCCCCCTAACCCGTCATCCTGGCTGGCGTCGTGGCGAGACGCTTCTGCCAAAGCCGAGGAGATCGTCGATTCATTTGTTAACGAAGCCGATGCGTTATCAGAACCCGCCGTAGCCCGGCTGATCTCCCAGACCATCCCCGAAGGTCACGGCCTTGTTCTGGCCAGCAGCATGCCTGTGCGCGACGTCGATATGTTCGCCGCGCTCGACGGCTCGGCAGCGCCCGTAGCCGCCAACCGGGGCGCCAGCGGCATCGACGGTCTGGTGGCGACGGCGGCGGGGTTTGCCGAAGGCTTGAACGCCCCCGCCACGCTCCTCACCGGCGACCTCGCGCTGCTGCACGACCTCAACTCGCTGGCGTTTTTGCGCGACCGCCCGGTGGTCGTCGTCGTGATTAACAACGATGGCGGCGGCATCTTCCACTTTCTGCCCATCGCCGAGCACGAAGCAGTCTTCGAGTCCTACTTCGGCACGCCGCACGGGCTGACGTTCGAAGCGGCAGCGGCGTTATTCGGGCTGAATTATCATCATCCCCAATCACCGCAAGATTTCTTGGCCGCTTACCGCGCGGCGTGCTCAAGGAAAGCAGGGACGATCATTGAGGTGACGACGGACCGCGAGGAGAACGTCCGCTTGCATCGCCGGGTGCTGGAGCAGGTGAGGGGCGGTTTGGAGGATGGATAGCGAGAAACATGAATCATCCCGATTTTTCAGCCCCGTAGGGGCGTCCTGTTTGTAGTGCAAAAGCTTAAAAAATAAATAGCTCCGTAGGAGCGACCTGTTCAAAAGGATCCGCTGCATCCGCTTTGAACAGGTCACCCCTACGGGGTTCATTTTTAGGAAAGGGCTGTGTTCTACAAACAGGACGCCCCTACGGGGCTGAAAAAATCGGGATGACTTATGGCTACATTTCTCCTATCAAAGAGCAGTAGCCTGCGCACTTCGCGCGGAATCATCATTAATGCCCGTCAGCGCGCAGAGCCGCCGACGAGGCCGCCGACGGTGTTGAGCGCCTCCATGATGCCGATGCCCAGGTAGTAGTATTCGCGGTCGCGTTCGGCCTGGAGGTTGTAGCCGTAGCCGAAGCTCAGCAGGTCGTCGAAGAGCGAGCCGTGGATGCCGAGGCCGATCTGGAAGTTGGCGTCGTCGAAGCCCAGGGCCGAGACGTTGAGGCCCAGGCCCGGGTCGAGCGCGGCCCAGAGCTTCGCGAATCCGGAGGCGTCCGGACCCCGGCGCGGGCGGTAGTGCATCGTCCACGAGGCCGACGTAGCCGGGTCGAACTGTGCCGAATCGCCCTGGACGCGATCCACAAAGACCAGATGGGCCGTTATTTCGCTGGTGAAGCCGAAACGATTGACCTGAAAGATCTTGGTGGACGTTTCCAAGATCTCCTCCTGGCCTGCCTCGTTGAGGGTGAACAACTCCGCCTTCACCTGGATCTGGTCGTTTCGGTCGGCGGGGGTGGCTTCCAGGTTGATCGTCCCCGGTTTCACCTGATCCAACTTCAGGGCAAACACGCGGGGGTCGGGGATGTTATCCATGGCGTTACCCAGGTGCAGCACTTGCTCGCGGCTGAACAGACCGTTGAGCTGCTGGGCCACCTTGCTGAGCGGGCCGAGGTGATTGGCCGTGAGGCTGTCGAGAAGGGTGCGTGTCTGGGGCAGGACCGTGCCGAGCCTCGACGTGATCGAGGCGGCCTCCGGCGTTTCGACGTTGCCCAGCACGGTTTCAATCGTCGGCAGGCGCACCACGTTGGTCTGCACCTCGCCGGCATAGCCGACGGCCAGGTTGATGCCCTGCGATATCGTCCGGGGAAGCGCCAGGGCCTTTTGAACGAGCGCTTCGGGTGAGTCGGACGTTGCCTTCAACTGCTCGATGCCAGTCCGGATGGTGTTGAGGCTGGTTTGAAAGGATCCCAGGAAAAGGTTGAGATCGTTGAGGGTTTGCGCTTGCGCCGGAGTGGCCGCCGGCAAAGCCACGGCGATGGCGTCTTGCAGCACCGTAAGCGCCGAATCCGACAGGACGGTCAGCGGGAGGTCTTGCACGGCTTGCAACTCTGCGATGGCCGTCTGTTTCAACTCTTGCAGGCTCGACCGGAGCGTGGTCCTTTTTTCGCGCACGCCCTCGATAAACGTGGAAGCGACCGTAGACAAGGCCAGTCCCATCGCCAGGCGTTCCTGCTCGCGCGGCGTCATGCGGAATCCGATCCGGGAGCGTTTTGGCCCTTCCAGGTTTTCGATATTGTCATAATTCTCGATGCTGATGGCCGACGGCGTTTTGTCTGTCTGATAGAGCCAGGCTCGCATCCGAAAGCGCGCCGTGCCCTGGCGCTCTGCGGCGCCGGCATCGCTCTGTATTTGTTGATGAGCGCTCTGGAGATGCTGGCTCAAGAATTCGGCCAGGGCAGGCACGTTGAGGATCACCCGATTGCCCTCATCGTCGTTTAAAATCGGTTCGGTGAGGGTGCCCACCATCCGTTGGGCGGCGGTGGCGTCGTTGGGAAACAAGTCGTTGGCGCGTGCCTGGGCCAGCGCGAGCACCGGCTGAAGCACCTGAAGCCCCAGGCGTGCCTGGGCGCGGATCTCTTCCTGAAGTTCGACGATCTGCGCCGGGCTGAGCGCCTGGCCCGATGCCTCGGCTGCCGCCACCGTTTCGACCACCTGCGCGGCTTCGTCGACGTAGGCCCGGGCGGCGCGCAGCAGGGCCGGAAGCGTATCGAGACGGGCTTGATCGACGCCGGAAAGCGGCGAGAGCACGGGGCGTTCGGCGCTGGAGATCGATTTGAGCAGGTCTTTATTCGGATCGATGATGATCAGGCTCTCGAAATCAATCGCGCTGAGATGCTGCGTCGTAGAAATCGACTTTTGATCTTGTTCGGATTTACCGCGCGGGCGTTCTTGATAAGAGAGCGCGCTTTCCAGATTTTCGGATTGCGCAAAGGCGCGGCCTGCCGGGAGGTTTGCCGTGAGCAGCAACAGGCCCGCGCAGGCGATAAGGAAGCGTTTCATGGTCCGTCCTCATTGAATCTCGGCTTCTAGAAAGGCAATATCCACGAAGATGTCTTGCTCGGCCTCGATCTGGGTCAACGTTTTCACGACGTTGCCGGAAAGACCGACGGCCACGGCCACTTTGCCGCTTTGGACGAGGAGTGCGCGCTGGGCATTCGAGAGCACCGACGCGTCGGGGATCCAGACCGTATGACGGATGGAGGCTTTCACTTCGGCAGCTTCCCGGCAGGTCTTGAGCGCCCCGTCGACGCCCGGGCTTTCTCCGATGACGAGCATCTTGGCCTTCGTCGGATCGTCAAGAATCTGCTGGAGTCGGGTCGCTGCATCGGCGGCGCCTGCTTCGGCGCTTCGGGGTAGGGTGGTGCTTGCCATGGGTTTGCGGAGTTGATGATTGGGGAAAATCGGTATTACCAAAACAGTCTTTTTTAAGTAAAGACGTATGAGAAGGAAAAATATAACCTATTCTCCGCAAGAAGAAATGATACATCACACCACCGCCGGCAATCCGAACGATCCCGTCGTGCTTTTCTTGCACGGCTTTATGGGGTCGTCGAAGGATTGGGCTGAAGTGATGGCTGCGCTGGCCGGGGATTATCACAGCCTGGCTGTCGATCTGCCGGGCCACGGCGCCTCTACGGGCCTGGATGATACGTATTTTTCGATGGATGGCGCGGCGCAGGCCCTGACCGAGGCGCTCGACCGGCGCGGCGTAGAGCGGTGCGCCGTGGTGGGCTATTCGATGGGCGGGCGCCTGGCGCTCTACTTTGCGTTGCAGTTTCCGCAACGGTGCCGGGCGCTCGTGTTGGAGTCGGCCTCGCCGGGGTTGGCCACGGCGCCGGAACGCGCAGCGCGACGCGACGTTGATGAGGCCCGCGCCGCCCGGTTGGAGCAAGGCGATTTCGATACGTTCTTGAACGAATGGTATCGCCAGCCGTTATTTGCGTCGCTGGCCGGGCATCCGGGTCTGGTCGAATCGATGATCGCGCGGCGGCGTTCCAACGACCCGCGTGGGTTGGCCCGGTCGCTGCGCGGCATGGGCACGGGGCGCCAGCCGTCGTTGTGGGAACGGCTGGCGGCATTGCGGGTGTCTACCGTCGCCATAGCCGGCGCCCTCGACCCGAAGTACGTCGAGATCGCCGGGCGGATGGCAGCGTCGAGCCCCAACGCGCGCGCGGTGATCGTTCCGGAGGCCGGGCACAACGTCCACGCCGAGCAGCCCCACCGCTTCATCACGCTCCTACACTCCTTGTTGAAACAACCCTGAAGCTAGATGCCAGAGACTAAAAAGCGTCATCATTTCACCCACCGGCCCGAAGTCACCGGCCCCATCGTGTGGCAGGAGGCCGGCACGTACACCGACATCCGGTACGAGAAGGGCGTCGCCGGTACCGACACCGAGGGCATCGCCAAAGTCACCATCAACCGGCCCGAAGTGCGTAACGCCTTTCGCCCGCTGACGGTCCAGGAGATGCAAGCGGCCTTTGCCGACGCCCGCGACGACGCCTCCGTCGGCGTGATCGTGCTCACGGGTGAGGGGCCGCTGGCGTTCTGCTCCGGCGGCGACCAGCGCATCCGGGGCGACCACGGCTACGAGGAACAGGGCACCGGCACGCAGCGGCTCAACGTGCTCGACCTCCAGCGTCAGATTCGCACCTGCCCGAAGCCCGTTATTGCAATGGTCGCCGGGTGGGCCGTCGGAGGCGGGCACGTGCTGCACGTCGTCTGCGACCTGACCATCGCCGCCGACAACGCCAAGTTCATGCAGACCGGCCCGAAGGTCGGCTCGTTCGACGGCGGCTACGGCGCCAGCTTCCTCGCGCGCATCGTCGGGCAGAAAAAAGCCCGCGAAATCTGGTTCCTCTGCCGCCCCTACGACGCCCAGCAAGCCCTCGACATGGGCCTGGTCAACACCGTCGTGCCCCTCGACGACCTCGAACGCGAGACCGTCCAGTGGTGCCGTGAGATCCTCGCCAACTCGAACATTGCCATCCGCATGCTCAAAGCCGGCCTCAACGCCGACTGCGACGGCCAGGCAGGCCTCCAGGAACTGGCCGGCCACGCCACGATGCTCTTCTACATGACCGAAGAAGGGCAGGAGGGCAAGAAAGCCTACCTCGAACGCCGCCCGCCGGACTTCGACAAAGAAGGCTACCGTCCTTGAGGATTTTGGATTTTCGATTTTGGAATTTGGATTGGTAGATTGCCGGCTCCATGGGAAATCAACGAGACGGCAACGCTGGATAAAACCGGCGCGACTTTTTCTTTAGAGCAACTTGGCTGGGTATGACTGAATCCAAAATCCAAAATCCAAAATCCAAAATCGCCATCTGGCTCGCGGCGATCCGGCCTAAGACCCTCGGTGCCGCCGTGGCGCCGGTGTTGGTGGGCACGGCCATGGCGTGGGAGGCCGGGGGCTTTCATGCCGGAGCGGCGCTCTGGGCGTTGCTGGGCGCGCTGCTGATCCAGATCGGGACCAACTTCAGCAACGACTACGCCGACTATCTCAAAGGCGCCGACACCAGCGCACGCAAGGGGCCGTTGCGCGTCACCCAGGCCGGCCTCGTCACGCCGACCACCATGAAGCGGGCCACGGTGCTGGTCTTTGCGCTGGCGTTTGTGGCCGGGTTGTATCTGATCTGGCGCGGCGGCTGGCCCATCCTGCTCATCGGCGTGCTGTCGATCCTTTCGGGCGTGCTCTACACGGTCGGGCGCTACTCGCTGGCCTACCTGGGGCTGGCCGATCTGTTCGTGCTGATCTTCTTCGGGCCGGTAGCCGTCGGCGGGACGTATTACGTGCAGGCGTTGGAGATCAACACCACCGTGCTCGCGGTCGGGTTTGCGCCGGGGTTGCTGGCTGTGGCTATCCTGCTGGTCAATAATATCCGCGACATCGAAGAAGACCGGCAGGCCGGTAAGAAGACACTGGTGGTGCGGTTGGGCAAGGGCTTCGGCATCGGGCTCTACGCTTTTTGCGTCGTCGCCGCCGTGCTGATCCCGCTCTGGATCCACCTGCTGACGGAGCAACATGCCTGGGCGATGAGTGTTCTGGTCGTTGTGCTGTTTGCTCTTCCGATCCTCCACACCCTGCTCACCGAACCCGATCCGGTGGCGCTCAACCCGCTCCTCGGCGCCACCGGGCGGCTGCTGTTGATCTACAGCATCGTTTTTTCGATTGGATGGGTGCTTTGAAGGGGCGTACTGCGTACTTCGTATTGCGTGATGAAGGCGCTCTCTCGCAATACGAAGTACGCAATACGCAGTAAATCAGTCCAGATCGTCGAAGACCTGGAAGTACAGACACATGTACGCGATGATTTCGGCCTCGGCGTCTTGTAGTTCGGGGAGATGGTCTCTGAGCGCATCGCGGACGGCGTCGGTAAAGGCGGCGTAGCCGTCATCTACTTTGTCTTTCACATACGGCTCCAGCTTTTTGATGAGTTCGTAATTGCTGTTGATGTCGGCGGCCTTGAGGGCGCGTTCGGTCTCGGTGAGCGTGCCGTTGTCGACCTCTGACATCAGGCGGCTGACGAACGTGACGCGGTGCATCACGCGCCAGGGCACGCTTTTCTTGTCGTTCGGAGCGTTTTTCTGGGCCTGGATGGCCTCGCGCAGGGCCAGGGCATTGGGATGGTTGCTCTCGCTGAGCCACTGGTAATCGATGACCTTGTTGACGAAGTGGTCGAAGTGGTTGGTATCAGGCTTCAGGTAAAATGTCATGAACCGATAGGCGTCTACCTTGCCGTTTACCAGTTCCGGGTTGCCGTGTTCATCATACTGACGGACCAGCGTGGCCGGGTCAAACTTTTGCAAATCGCCGGGCACATCCACCGCGATGTTGAGGCCGTAGGAGGTGGATGATTCCTGGGTCTTCGTGGAGGTGAGTGTCAGGTGGCCGCCCATCATGGCGCTCATTTCCGAGGTAAATCCGCCTCCGGCTCCGCCGCTGACTTCGATTTCCAACCCTGCCGTGGCGCCTGCCATCCCTTTCATAGAGAACGTCCCGCTGAAGGTTTCTTGTTGGGTCAAGGTGGTTTCCTCGGTTTCAGCGAAGAAACCGCCGGCGGCGGTCCAGACGTAGGTGTTCATCAGGCTGCTCTTGACGAATTCGGCGGGCATCTCGCTCTGGGTCTTCGCGGCGTCGAGAGCGCCTCCGACGGCGGCGCCCATCGGCACGGCCATGGCGCCGAGGCCCGGCGTTAGAACGCCCAGTCCGGCTCCGATAGTGGCGCCATCCAGAGCCGACACGTCCAGGTTTTTATAGTACGTTCTGCGCTGTTCCTCCTCCTTTTCGATTTCTTTTTTTAAGGCATAGGCCTGGCGCGGTTTGAAGTAGCTCCACTCCCCGTACTCCGTGGCGTAGGGATAATGCTCGTCGGTGTGTACAGTGTCATCTGAATTAAGCCCGATCTTCCCGTCCAGCGTGCCTTGTTTGGTGTACCTGGGGTTGATCGGGAACGTGATGATGTTCCAATCCTCCGGGATGTCCTGGTTGGGCACGAAGCGGTAGGCGACCAGGGCGTTGTTGTGGCTCAGCCGAAGCGCAAACACGTCCGCCGTCGCCGATTTGACGAGGGCCATGCCGGTGTTGGCGGGTATGTATCGCCGGCCCAGCGTGGCGATGGAATGCTTGTCCGGGGGTTCCCACTTGCCCCGAAGCGAGAGGCTGGTCTCCTGGGTTTTCGTCTTGCCGATGCCTGCGCTTTGGGTCTCGGAGATGCTGTTGGAGCTTTCAAAGGAGCCTTTAATACCGGCATTAATTTTCAGCGTCGCAGTGGGCACAGAAACGCCGATGCCCAGCGGGGCCAGGATGTTTCTTATCTGAAGGTTAAACCCCAGGCTGGCTTCCATGTCGAAAGCCGTATCGAGGCCTCCTTCTTTAGAGGTGCTGTAATTGAAGGTCACCTCTTCCGCTTCGGTCAGTTTTACGGAGGTGGCGCCTCCGTAATCGAAGAGCGATGGGTCGATCGGCCCGGCCGTCAGGTTTTCGCCCGGCACCGGCGGGGCGCCTTCGATGTAGCCCATCAACTGCGGATCGTACTGAATCTGCGCGATCCATTCGGTGAAGAGGTTGCCCACTTTGAACCCGGTGATGAGCTTCCACTGGCCGCCCCGAACGTAGGTATAGCACCGCTTCAGCGCGCCGATGCGGTTGTTCTCGGCATCGAACTGCATGTCGCCGTATTCCTGCACGGCGGGGGTGCTGTGGATCGGCTCGTTGAAATCGGTTTTGATGCCAGACAAGACGCTTCGCGCTTGCGGCGTGTCGTAGCTCACCGGCGCCGTAGACAGCGGCCACGCGGTCGTTGAGTCGGGGGCGACGAGGGTAAGATGATGGCCGCGTCCGCTGTGATCGCTGAGCTTCTTGCCGGTTTCGGCGTCGCACTGGTAGTAAGCAATCAGGTGCTCTTTCTCGCCGAGAAGGCGACGGAAGAGGTTGTCCTGGATCTGTTCCTGGGTGCGAATCGTCTTCCAGATCCGGATCTCGTCCATCTCCCCGTTGAAAAAATTGTGCCGGAAGAAGTTGTCGTTGCTCTGATATTTTTTCTTTGTGGCGCCGAGGGTCATCTGGGCCGCGCCGTAGTCGAGATCGCCGTCGGGTAAGATCTCCAGTTCCTGGTAGACGCCGTTAATCAAGAAGCGGATGCCCGAGATGAAGGGATCAGGATTGGCCTGCCACGTGCCGCCGTGGATGGCGCCGTCCGCGTAGCCAATAATGTCTTCGGCGGTGTGGTCTTTCGTTTTGTCGAAGCGCCACCATGCGACGAGCCCCTGTTCGTGGCCCTGGATGGGTCTGTTGACAGCGCCGGCCTCCAGCGCCGTGTTCCAGAGGCGCATCTCGGTGATGACGCCCTTGAAATAGACATTGCGCGGCGCGTCGCCGCCGATGATGAGGGTGCTGTTGTTGGTGAAGACATCGACCTCCGGGTAGGACCGGGTCTCCACTGAAGCGCCCTGGAGGGGCGTGATGTAAAACGTGTAGTCGAACCATTCTTGCGTTGGACCCGGCTGGGGTGTTTCGACGGTTGTCTCCTGGCCGTCAACTTCGGCTGTTTGGGTGGTTGTCTGGCTTTCTCCGGGCTGCGCGTTGTACTTCCGGACGACGGCAAGCCGGTAAAAGGCGCCTTCAGTAAGGGTAGCCGTCGATCTGATGTCCACCACCTGAAGATTCTTGTTTTCATAGGAAAAAACGACGGCGCCGCCTTTTTCGATGGTGAGCGCGTAGGGCACCCCGCCGCCTGCGCCGTCCTGCAAGAATCCTTTAGTGATGACCGGGTTATTCTGGCTGAGGTCGTCCACGCGCAGGAAGGCTTCGAGCGTCAGGTCGCGGTCGAGGTTGAGTGCGGCGTCGTTGCCGCAATCGACGTGGGTGTTTTTGCCGTTGAAGGCCAGTGCGTAGGATTGCTTGAAGACGCCGGCCAGGTGGGTCCAACTCCCGCAGGCGAATTCGTTTTTCGTGATGCGTTTCTGGTTGCCGACGCCGAGGTAGGCCCGGTATCCTACCAGGGGCGAGGTGCTTATCTCGGCCTTTCCGGTAATCGTGCCATGGTTATTGTGCCTGGAGTAGTCGCGGGCTCGGTTCTCTTCGAAACGCCAGTAGCCGCGCAACCCGGCCTCGTTGCCGCTGAGTTGCCGGGCGATGTCGGCGTTGATTTCGTCGGCGTACCGGGCATAATCCCAGAGGCGCACTTCGGCGATCTTGCCTTTGAACGGCCGGGTTTTATCGTGAATGCGAGCCCCAAAACCCAGGTTGTACGGGCTTGCCGGCGGCGCAGTGCCGTAGGCATGCGTGGATACATCCTCTGCGCCCTCTTTTCTAAAATACAAGGACTCTTGCCGCTGCCCGTCCACGAACAGGGTCACCGAACGCGTTCCCGCGTCGCGGACGACGGCGAGGTGATACCATCGGTCCGGTGTGAAATCGTAGTTGAAACGCGCGATATTCTCTTGCCAGGGCCCGTGATAATAGTCCAATTTCTGGTTATAGAAGGTCAGGTCGAACTCGCCTTCATAATGTTTGGAGATGATGGTTTCTCCGTGGAGCGAGCCGGTGGGAAAGATCCAGGCTTCCAGGGTCAGATCGCCGGTAAGTTGCAGGGGCGCCGCGTCGCCGCAATCGACGCTGTTGCCATCGAAGGTTAGCGCCGAATGCATCAAGGTTCGCTGAAGGCCCAGGCTGTAGCTGGCTTCAGCGCCCTTATGATGCATGACGGTGGATTGGTCGCCGGGGATGTCGTCCGGATGGATCCAGGCTTCGAGCGTCAGGTCGCCGGGTGTGTCGAAATCGTCTGTGCCGTCGGCGTCGAGGGGCAGTTTGGCGTATTGGGTTGTGCCGTTGAGCGTGAGGGCGTTGCCCTGGGCGTAGGATACCCATTGGCCGTGTTCGATGTCCGTCGCTTCGGCTTTCACCTCGCCGTTTTGCAAGACGCCCCGGGCCTCAACAGCGGTGGCCGAGAAGAGGATGGATCCTTTCTCAGACGGAAACTCCAGCCGGGGAACCTCACCGAGTTGTCCCTGCGTAGCCGTTATTTCGTCTTCGATGTCGTTGTTTCGGGCCTCCAATTCAATGAGTTGTTCATTCAGCGCCTGGAGCTTCTTGCCGAGTTCACGGTGTTCAAAAGAGAGCGCGTTTTGCCTGGCTTCCCAGAAACCGGCGTCGGCGGTTTCAATCGATGACGGGAGCGGGCCGCTTGCGCTCTGCGTCGTGGTCACAGAGGACGTGGAATCCCTTTGCGACGCCAGGGAGGCGTCACCTCCAGCAGAACCGAAAGAAATGCTGCCGCCCGTGGAGGGCGCCAGGTCTCGATCCTCTGCGACGCCTTCGGATCCACCCGCTTGCCCCGCGCCATTGTTGAGCGCATCGAGCCGCGATTTATAGCCCGCCTGCTTCGACGTCAAGCTTTCGAGCAATCCCTTTAAGCGTTCAATTTTGCTCTTTGTCTCCAGGATCAACAGCGGAAGGTCTCCTTGTTCCTTCTTGAGTCTACGCAACTTCAGGAGCAAGGCCAGGATCGAGGGCGAATCGTGGGTTTTAAAGATGGTGCGTTGCGAATAATCGTAGTAGGTGTCGTCGCCCGGCGTGCCCGAGGCCCGGCCATTGAAAATGTTGACGAACCGATAGGGCGCACGCGGCACGTTCTTCCAGGTTTCGGTAATCCCGGCCAGTTCATTGACCAGCATGACGTTGCAATAGTCAGGGTCGGAGATTACGGTGTTTTCGATTTTGACGTCGGCGTTGTTGATGAAGACGTCGGTAGTGGTCATTTCCCGCTCGGCGTTGCGGGCGATCAGCACCACGTGGCCCTCGTCGCAGGGCAGGTGGTACGCGGCGTGGGCCGTGTTTACGTCGAAGTAGGCCGTTAAGAATTGATCGGCGGGGTCACGGACGTAGAGGTTGACTTTGGCGTTGGCGCTCTCGAAGAGGTGCGGTGTGCCTTGCGTCTGGGCGAACGTCAGCACCCCGCCGGAGACCGAGTGCCCGAAGACATCCACGTTCAACAACGGCATCGCCACCTGCACTTCGCCGGTGGCTTTCGACTGTATTTTGTCGAGGTAAGCGGTCTGAGTGCGGATGTCTTTGTGGAGTCTGATGAGCGTTTTTTTGTTTTCATTGATGGCCTTTTGTTTGTTTTTAATAGCCTGCTCCATCTCGGCGATGGGCGGCAAGGTGGCCCGTTCTGCCCGGGCCTGGTTCAGTTCCGCTTGCGCTTCTTGCCGGGCGCTCTCGCGGCCGGGAGCCTGTCGCATGGGCATGGTTCTTTCGAGGAAATCAATGCGCTCGCTTAAGGTGCGGGATTGGTAGATCCTGGCCCTGAGGTCTTCTATTTCATCTTCCCATTGTTGGATCTCTCCGGAGCGTCTGGTCACCGCGTCCCGATTCGTATCGAGTTGTGTTTGTGTATCGGCCAGGTCCTGCGGAAAGCCGGCCACGGGAACGATGTCGTCGGGGCGGGCGCCTACCGTTGGAAGCGGCAGCACGTCCGGCACGAGGGCCAGCTTGCCGTGACGGGAGACGGCGAAGTCCAGCACTGCAATTTCGGGCCGCCCCGTCGTCCACGTTGGCTGATTGTTGTTGATGACGCCGTGGTGGCCGCTGCTGCTGCGGTCGTAGACGGTTTTGCCGGCTTTTTCGTCGAGCGGCCAGAAGCCTTTGAGGTGCGCTTCGTCGCCGCGCAGGCGCTGGTGCATGGTTGCCTGGATCTGGCTGGCCGTGCGGGCTTCGTCCCAGATGCGGACGTCGGCGATCTTGCCCTGGAAATAGCAGCATTTATTCCAGAACCCGCCCAGCCGCAGCCCTTTCGCCGTTTCGTTGCAGTGATGGCCGGCGTCGGTAGCCACTAAACGTCCATTCACAAAGGCATTGAGCGTGCCCGCGTCGAAGGAAAGGGCGATGTGATGCCACGTGTTGAGGCGCGGTCTTAAACGAGGGAAATCTCTGGATTTCGTCTCCCGCCCCTGGGTCGAGACGGTGCCGTCGGCCCGGAGAATGAAGGTGTTAGCGGTGACCGGCTTTCCCCGTGTCCTGGTGGTGTACCATTTGTTGATGATCATGCCCAGATTCCCGGCCTTATCGGTGTAGCTCTCGACGTACGCCCAGAGTTCTATCGTGAAGGTATTGGTGGTAAAGACGTCGTTGAGCACGTTGCCGAGGTCCACGTAATCGTTCTCGCCGTTGAAAGACAGCGCTGGTGTGGGCGCCGCCGTGGCCAGCATCACGCGGGCATTTTTCTTGAGCGGTTTCTGGCCGTTTTGTGCGTAGCCGGGCAGGCCCGTCCCTTGTTGATGGTAAAGCAGAGACGTCATGCCGGAGGCCACCGACCGGTCCTCAAAGCTGAAGCTCGACCGGCGGATGCCCGGATGCTCGCCCACTGGCGCGTCGGACATCACCCACGCGGCGTCGCCTTCGATGGTGCCGTGGGCGGCGTGGTCCGTCTGATCGTGAACTGTCGTGCCCTGGCCTTCGTCGAAGCGCCAGTAGCCCACCAGCCCCGGCTCGTTGCCCACCAGACGGACGTTCATGTCGGTCTTGATCTCCTGCTGCGCCCGCGTCCGGTTCCAGATGCGCACCTCGTCGATCTTACCCTTGAAAAATCTGCTTTTTTCTTTAATACGAGCCCCAATACCCAGATTGATTGAGGTTGCCGGTGGATCGTTGCTGTAGGAACCTGTTGAACTCAATATGTCGCCATTTTTATCAAAATACGAGGGTTGCCCGTTCACGAACAGGGTTACGGATTTGTCGCCGGCGTCTCGGACGACCGCGATGTGGTACCACTGGTTTGGTTGAAATTCGTACTCAAATCGACAGTAGTTGTCCGCCCAGGGACCGTGATAGTAATCTAATTTCTGCCCCCAGAACGTCAGGTCGAACTCGCCGTCAGAATGTTTGGAAAGGATGGTTTCTCCGTCGAGCGAGCCGGTGGGATAGATCCAGGCTTCCAGGGTCAGATCGCCGGTGAGTTGCAGGGGCGCTGCGTTGCCACAATCAACGTGGTCATCCACCCCGTCGAAAGCCAGCGCCGTTTCCGCATACCCGCGCTTCGAGACGATGGGGATCATCGGCAGGCCGGAGTGCGGGCACGTGCCGGGCCGGTCTTCGTAGACGGCATCCTGATATTCAGTCAACGGGCTGGTGTAATGGACCGTCCCCCGCGTGTTGAACAACCCGTCCTTCGCCCGCTCAATGTTGAACGCGTCGATGCGTTGGGTTTTGCTGTTGAACGCGAAAATCTGCCAGCGTTGGAGGCCCGGCGTAGCTGTCGGCAGCAGCAGCACCGAAAACCGCCCGCCCTCCAGGTTGCGGATGAAATCGACCTCGTGCGTTGGTTCGAAAAAGGGATGGCCATCGATGTCTTTGGCGCCGAGCGTGTCTTTGCGGCTGAGCGGCCTGTCTTTATGCCGGCTGCGCTGATAGCGAGCCTCCAGTGCAGGCTTGAGCTTGCCTCCGGTAAAAACAAACCGGTCCACGAGCAGCGTGTTATTGACGACGGGCTGGCCATTGGCTTCGACCATCCGCCCGTGACCGGCGCCAATGGACTGGCGAAAGACGAAGACGTAGCGCCCATCCGAGAGCACCTGGAACGGGGCGTCGGCAGTCAGGCGTCCCGTCGTGCTGAGCCATCGTTCGTGGACGGTCTTCTTGTCGAAGGCAACGTCGGGGGTGTCGTCGGGCATCGTGTGCAGCCCGGCAATGCGGTAACCGGCCTGCCCCAGTTCCGTCGGAAAGGGCAACAGGGCTGGTTCTTTCGTCCAGTACGTAACGTCGATAGGGCTGTTGACGGTGTCATCCTGTAAATCGAGGACGGTGTACCAGATTTTTTGCTGATCGTCCAGGGCGAAAGCGATGACGGTGCCTTTGTGGCGAACCATCGCCGTGTGTGTGTACGCGCGGTCGGAGTACGTCTTGACGAATTGATCGAGTACGGACATGGCGAGACCTCTGGCTAAAATTAATTGAGCGTTTTGCAACTGGATTGGGTACAGCGCGAGGTGGTAGTTCAGAGCCCGCTCATGCATCCGGCATCATTGAGAACGCTGCGCAGGCTTCTATTGTTATAATGCGCGCAACGATGACGAGAGCCGCCATCGCACCCGCGCAATAGCGCGCCGGGATCGACCATCGGCTGCTTCACGAAACTTGCCGTACCATTATCCTTTGAACACGCACTTGCCAAACCCTGCACGCACCGGAACACGTGATGATCCTCTCCGGCTTTGACCTTTTTCAATACCGTGTGCCGCTGGTTACGACGTTGAAGCTCGGCGGGGCAGTGCTTTACGAGCGGGAAGGGTTGTTGGTGCGCCTGGCCAGCAGCACCGGGGCGGTAGGGTGGGGCGACGTGGCGCCGCTGCCCGGGTTCAGCCTCGAAAGCCTGGCCGAGGCGCGGCAGCAAATGATCGCGCAGCGCGAGGCCCTGCGGGGATGGTTCATCACGTCCGATTGGTTGGAGTTAGAAGGCGCCTTTGTTCATCATCTGGGTGCGCAGGGTCTCGCGCCGTCGGTGCGTTTCGGGTTGGAACTGGCGCTCTGGAACCTTCATGCCGCCGCCCAGGGGCAGACGCTGGCTCAACTCCTGACGCCGCAGCCTCGCGCCGAGGTGTCGTTGAACGGGTTGCTGATGGGGGCGTCGACGGAGATCGTGGAAAAGGCCCGGTGTATGCGGGAGGCCCGTTATCGGGCTGTCAAACTCAAAATCGGGCGCGAGTCTATCGACGAAGCCATCTACCGCGTGCGTGAGGTGGGCCGCGCCCTTGGGCCGGACGTCCGGCTGCGGCTCGATGCCAACCGGGCCTGGAGTTTCGACGAAGCCATGGCGTTTGCGCGCGGCATCGCAGGCGTACCTATCGAGTATATCGAAGAGCCGCTCCAGGATCCGAAACGCCTGCCGGAACTGGCCGAGCAGTACCAGATGCCGCTGGCCCTCGACGAAACGCTTACGGAGGTATCTGTCGAAGCGTTGGGCGTGCACCAATATGCCCGCGCGGTCATCCTCAAACCGACGCTGCTCGGTGGGTTCGTGCCGGTCCTTCGGATGGCGCGCCGCGCTTCGACGCTGGGCATGACGCCGGTACTCAGCGCCTCGTTCGAGACCGGCATTGGGCTGCAAGGTCTCGTCGCGCTCGCTGCCGCCGTCAACAAGAACGACGTTGCCGCCGGGCTAGACACCTATCGCTGGCTGGCCGACGACGTGATCACACCCCGCCTGGATTTTGCGCAAGGCCGCGTAGACGTTGCGGCTATGCTGGAGGCACCGCGCGCGATCAACGAGTCGCTGCTTGAGGCGGTGTGAGCCTGCGTTTTTCAGTATTTCTGTCGATGGCGCTCCGTTTTTACCTTGGTTTAGGTCATGAGTCATGAGTCATGAGTCATGAGTCATGAGTCATGAGTATTGTTCTACTGATTCCATGACCCATGACTCATGACCGATGCCAACGTGGCTGCGAAGCAAAACGTCAAGAACTATCATGAACAGCTCCTCTCGTGGCACCGGCTGGAAACCCATCCTGGAGGCGCTCGCGTGGCTTTATCGCGACGTGGATGACGAGGCGGAGCGGCTGGCGGCGCTGCACCGGGCGCGGCTTCAGTGTGGACGTGGGTGTTGTAGCTGCTGCGTCGATGGGCTGACGGTCTTTGAGGTGGAAGCCGAAAACATCAGGCGGCACCGCCGCGCGTTGCTCGACGAAGGCACGCCCCACGCCGAAGGCGCCTGTGCTTTTCTGGATGAAACCGGCGCCTGCCGGATCTATCCCCAGCGCCCCTACGTGTGCCGGACGCAAGGCCTGCCGCTCCGGTGGATCGACGAAGCGCCGGGCGGCGACTTAATTGAACTGCGCGACATCTGCCCGCTCAACGACGAGGGCGCTCCCATCGAATCGCTCCCTGAGGCTGCCTGCTGGACCATCGGCCCGTTTGAAGAACGCCTCGCTCGCCTCCAGGCCCGCCTCGACGGCGGCGAACTCCGCCGCATCCCGCTGCGGTCGTTATTTCATGCTCAAGATCAATCCCGCTAAATCCGAAATCGAAAATCTAAAATCCCAAATAGAAGACCCGTTGCACGAGGTTGCCCGGGCGATGCCGGAGGCGCTCGCCATCGTAGCGCCTGATCGCTCGCTCACTTATGGCGATCTGGACCGGCTCGTGGCGGCCACGGCGAAGCGGTTGCGAACGCTCGGTGGGGCGCCGGGCGGACGCGTGGGGTTGTTTGTGCCGAACGGATGGCACGCGGTGGTTTTGATGTTGGCCGCCGTCCGCGCGGGATTGGTTGCCTGCCCGATCAGCACGCGCGTGCCGGCGCAGGGTATCGCGGCGTTGCTGCGCGCGGTCTCGGCGTCTGTGCTCATCACCGAACGCGGCGATCTTGCGGGGCATCTGCCGGAAGGTGTCATCGTGGTCTCGCCGGACGCTGTCGTTGAGGACGTGGATGGGGAGGGGGAGGAACCTCCACCAGTCATGATAGATCAGCCTGCAACGGTCGTCTTTACGTCGGGGAGCATGGGGATGGCGAAGGCGGCGGTACACAGCGCAGGCAATCATATTTTTAGCGCGAAAGGTTCCAATCAAAACATCCTCCTGGCGCCGGGCGATCGGTGGTTGCTGGTGTTGCCGCTGTATCACGTCGGCGGGCTGGGCATCGTGTATCGATGTGTGCTGGCGGGAGCTACGCTCGTCGTGCCGGAGCCGGGTCTGGATCTGGGCGCCGCCATCCGGCGTCACGGCATCACGCACGTCTCGCTGGTCGCCACGCAACTCAGGCGGCTGCTCAACGAAGAGGCGGAGGCTGCGCCGCCGGGGCTCAAGGCGGTGCTGGTAGGAGGCAGCGCCGTCCTGCCGTCGTTAATTGGCGAGGCGTATGCGCGGGCGTATCCCGTCTTCACCACCTACGGCCTCACCGAGATGACATCGCAGGTAAGCACCACGCCGCCGGGCGCCTCGCTCGACCGGCACGGCACGGCGGGGCGATGCCTGCCGTATCGACGGATCCGCATCGCTGAAGACGGCGAAATCCTCGTGCAGGGCGAGGTGTTGTTCCTGGGGTATCTCGAAGACGACACCCTCCGAAGGCCGGTAGACGCCGGCGGCTGGTTTCACACCGGCGACCAGGGCGCGCTCGACGACGGCTTCCTGCGCGTGCTCGGACGAATCGACACTATGTTCATTTCGGGCGGCGAGAATATTCATCCCGAAGAAATCGAACAGGCGCTTTGCACACTCGACGGCGTGCAGCAGGCCGTCGTCGTCCCGGTAGCCGATGCGACGTTCGGGCAGCGGCCCATCGCGTTTGTAATGACGACCGGTCCCCTCGCTCCACAGGCCGATTTTGCCGCGCGCCTCGAAGCGCTGTTGCCGCGTTTCAAGATTCCCCTGGCCTTTTACGCCTGGCCCGACGAAGCCTCCTCAGGAGGGATGAAGATCGACCGGGCTTTTTTTCGAAAGATTGCCGGTGAGAGGTATGGGAAGTAGGCCATTCTTTTGATCAATCCTCCACAGTACACGAAAGAAACACCGATGGTCGAAATAGAACGCGGATGACGCGGTTTCAGCGGATTTTACTTCGTCAGTTGCTTCGCTCGTGTCGCGTCATCCGCGTTCTATTAAAAAATGTCGTGTATGGTGCCATTCCCCACTGGCCACTCGCCATTCCCCATTCGCTATTCCCCATTCGCTACTCGCCATCACCCCACCACCACTTTTCCAATTCACCCCGCAGTGTCTCGACCATGTCGGGGCGTTCGGCGGCGAGATTACGCGTTTCGTGGGGGTCGTTGAGGACGTTGTACAGTTCCGGCTCAAACCGCATCCACTCCGCCACGGCGCCGTTGATCATCAAGGTCACGTCTCGGTTCGGCAGGTAGGGCAGGATGAGTTTCCAGCCGTCTTCGCGTATCAGGTAGCGGTATTTGAGGTTGGCGATGGGGTCGTGGGCATCTACGGCGGTATGGGCGAAAAGGGCGCCGAGGAGTTGATCCCGGCCATCGAGTTGGGCTGGCTCCAGGAGATTGAGGCCGGGCATCTCGGCAGGCACGGGGAGGCCAGCGGCAGCCAGGATGGTCGGAGCCAGGTCGATGCTGCCGGCGAGGGTCGAGGTGTCGCGGCCCGGGGCAATACGGCCCGGCCAGCGAAGCATGATCGGCGTGCGCAGGCCGGCGTCGTAAGGCGACATCTTCGAGCGAGTATCCGGCATCCCCTGATCGCCCACGGCCTGAATCCATCCGTTATCGTTCACGAAAAGGACGAGCGTGTTGTCGGCTTGCTCTTCGATGAGCGCCAGGAGTTCGCCCACCGTCTCGTCGAGCCATTCCACCATCGCGTAATACTTTGCCACCCGCTCGGAGCGGTTCGGCGCCTGGTATTTTTCGAGCAGGCGTTCAGGGGGATTATGAGGCGTATGGGGGAGGAAGGGGGCGTACCATACGAAGAACGGCGTATCCCCGGCTTCCTCCAGAAACGCAGCGATAGGGTGCAGGCCTTCGCGACCGATCTTGAGACCCTCGTCGCCGTGCCGCCCGCCGTTGGCGACGTCGCCGTGGGTCATGCCTGCGGTAAAGCCATGGTGCGTTGGATCGCCTTCCCACCACTTGCCGGATTGATGGCTGACGTAGCCGGTCTCGGTGAGATATTCGGTGACGGTTTTGTTCTCGGTGAAAATCTCCACCATCTCCGAGCGCGCAGCAGGGTTGCGCATCGTGGCGCGTCCGCCGGGCGGGTCGTTGCCGGTGATGCCGTGCTCGTGGGGAAACAGCCCGGTGCTCATCGTAGCGAGGCTGGGTCGGCAGACCGACGCCGGCACGTAGCCCCGCGTGTAGACCATGCTCTCTTCGGCCAGCGCGTCGAGATGCGGTGTCTGGGCAACTTCGTGGCCCATGAATCCGAAGTCTGCCCAGTGATGATCGTCGGAGATGATGAGGACGATGTTCGGCGGCGCTGCCGGCGGGGGCGCGCAGGAGGTCGCTCCTGCCAGGCACACGAGCAGGAGAAGGGGTAGGCCGATTTTCATACAGCGATCCATTGAAAGGTGATCAGTCATCCTACAAAAACACACAGTCAACAGCACAGGCAGGGTGTTACTTAATTGCAAATTAGCAGCAATTCGGAAGCGCTTCCAAAACTGGACAAAGGGTGATGCATCCATGCGGCAAAAAAGAACACAGGGGGAAAAAAGAACCGCTTTTATCTTCTTTAAAGGTTCAAAATCCTTAAAAACAGCAAAAATACGCTGTTCATGCAACATCGGCGTGTTCTTTGCTTATACTGCGCTGTGCAAGCAGGAAGCGCTTCCAATAAACAAGGCCATCTACCATGGACCTCGTCCCCAATAAACCGAATCTCGACAACGCTCGCGTCGAACTGACGACGCTGCACTGGGAGAATCTCCACAAACATTTCCAGTGGAATAACGACCCTGAACTCAACCACCTCGACAGCGATTGCCCCTACGAGAAAGAGACGCTGCACGCCTTCAAGCGTCGCTTCGAAAACATGATCGATCATCCGATGCCCGACACCCGGGATTTTGAGATCTGTGCCGAAGACGGCAACGTCATCGGGGTGGCTTATGTCGAGGGCATCAACCATTATAATCGAAACTGCAACATCGGCATCACCATCGGCGACCGCAACTACTGGGGCAAAGGCTATGGCCGCGCCGCCATCCGAAAGTTGCTCCGCTATTGTTTCGACGAGTTAGCAATGCACCGCGTCGGCACGGAGACGTTCGAGTACAATGAAGCCTGGCGTAAGCTGATCGAATGGGCCGGATTTCAAAAAGAAGGCGCCACCCGCGATTACCTCTTCCGCGATGGGCGATTCTGGGATAAGCACATCTACTCTATCCTCGAAGGCGAATACCGGAGTCATCGTGCCCTGGCAGCGTAGCGTAAAACGTAAGATGACGTAAAACGTAAGGGTGCCCGCACCAACCGTTGTGTGGGCACCCTTACGTTTTACGATCTCAAACCTGCCGTTCGAGCCAGAAGACGAGGATGTCGTCGGAGAATTCGTTTTCCGGGCTGCGTTGAAGCACTGTGTTGAGTAGCGCGTCGATGGGTTCGTGTGAGCCGAGCGCCCGCGGGGCCATGTCGAGGATGCCTTGCTCGCCGACCATCTGCCCGCCGATGAGATGTTGCTCGATCAGGCCGTCGGTGTAGGTCAAAAGGGCGCTGCCCGGCGGCATCGTCAGGTTGGTATCCTGAAATTCGGCGTTCATGTCGAGGCCGAGGACCATGTCGCTGTAGGCGACCACTTCGGTGCCCTGCGGCGCCACGAGCACCGGGCGGCAGTGGCCCGCGTTGGCATAGGTAATCTGATGCGTGGCCGGATCCCACCGCATGATCAGCAGCGAGGCGAAGGTCTCCTGCATAAACTCGTCTTGCATCAACACCCGGTTGACGCGTCGCATCAACTCGGCAGGCGACTTCGAGTCTTGCAGCATCGCGTGGAGCGTGGTGCGGACGTAGGCCAGGAAGCTGAAGGCGTAGAATTTAGCTTGCAGGCCCTTGCCCATCACGTCGCCGATGGTAAAGAAGAAGACGCCCGGTTCCGGCTCCGTCCAGTCGAAGAGGTCGCCGCCGCCGTGTTCGAGCGGGCTGTTGTGGAAGACCACCCGATAGTTCTGGACCTGCGGCAGCGTCTTGGGCATGAGCTTGCGCGAGAAGTCCTGCCCGATGCGCGCGTCGAGTTGTTCCTGAAAGATCTTGGTGCGTTCGAGCAGGCGGTCGATGCGCGAGAGGAGTTGTTCGATGTCGAAGGGTTTGGTGATGTAATCGTCGACGCCGGTGCGCATGCCCTTGAGGCGGCTCTGCTCGTCGGCTTTGGCCGTCAGAAAGATGAAGGGGATGGCGCGGGTATCTTTATGTTGTTGGAGTTCGGCCTGTAGGGCGAAGCCGTCCATCTTGGGCATCATGATGTCCGAGATGATCAGGTCGGGGATTTCCTCGTTGATACGTTCGAGGGCTTCCTCGCCGTTGGCTGCGGTGCGTACGTGATACTGCTTACTCAGGCGGTACTCCAGCAGCCTCCGCAGCGTATGCTCGTCTTCGACGACTAAAATTGAGTACCTAGCCATGGGTCTTGTTCGGCGGAGACGTAGAAATGTAAGCGATTGTATCCTCCCAGTTCGCTCCGTTCGTAGGTCAATTCCTCGGTGCAGATCTTGAGAATCAACAGGCCCATCCCGCGTTCGGGGAGCGAATCGAGATATTCAGGCTCGATGTTCAGGTGCGAATCCAGGACAAAACCGTCGGAATTATCTTCGATGGCGCAAAAGAGGCGGTCGTCTCGCGGTTCTACCTTGAGCGTCACATCGGTGGTATCGCCTTCGAAGTTGGCATGTTGCACCAGGTTCGCCAGCCACTCGTGGACGGCGAGCTTGAGCTGATACAGGGTCGCCACATTGACCGTGGGAGGCAGATAGTCCTCGGTCTCCCACGCATCGAAGAGGGCATGGACCTGATCGATGACGGTATCGAGATTAGGAAAATGGTGTAGTTGCGAATCCATGAATAGCCGGTGGGCCGGAAAAGCAGGTGGGGGGGTGAGCGGGTGGGCCGCCCGAAAAACACCCTACGTTAAAGCTTCCTGGGCCGCTTCCACCGTCGGAAACTGCCGGAATACTTTGTAGGTACGGGTCAATTGCACCACGACCTGGACAGGCCGCGATACCGAAGCAAAGACCACCTGACCGTTCAAAGGCGATACTTGACGATAGAGCGAAAAGATGGACCCCAGACCCGTCGAGTCCAGGATGCCCGTTTCGGAAAAGTCGAGAATGAAATTACGTGCGCCTTCTCGGACCTTCTCCTGGCAGACCGTTTTGAACTCGGCTGCGTTGCGGAAGTCTAGCGCTTTTCCAATGCGGACAATCACCGACTCTTGGTCGCTCGTTGGCTCTAAAACAAAGCTCATGATGGTTCTTCGGCAAGTAAATGTGCGGCTGGTTGCGGGGTCTGCTTAATTATCGGATGTACAGAGCGCAATTAAAGCCCACCGTTGTGTGAACGTTTTGCGCAGGGAAGACGGCTTCGAGGTGGACGGGCATCCGGTGCCTTAAGCAGCACGTGAAAATGGTGAAGCCCAGCGGGTTCGTGGGCTTCACGCGGCTATAATATACACCGAATATGGTCTGTCTCAAATGGAGACAGTAACTCCTTGTACGATTCCCTGCGAAAATTAGTAGTAGATTGAGGGGAAAACGGGTCGGAAGCAGGCAAGATGATGTTTTGTGGTATCTTCGAAGTCAGCGCACGTTGCATGCGATGGCGTGGGTCACTGGTCATTGGTCACTGGTCACTGGTTGAGAAAAAGTCACCAGTGACCAATGACAGCGAGCGCCAGCGAGCGTAATGACCAGTGACCAATGCCAACGGCGCCGCGAAGCGTATACACCGAAATCAATCGCCATCCTTTCCTGCCTGCCAACCCCCATGATCCACATCCACCACAGCCTGCCACGGGACGACGCCGCGCTCGGCATCGTGCGGGCCGAGGGCCTCGTCGTCGATCAGGCGCCGCCCGGCTTCGAAGCGCTCCTGACGACGCTCGTCGAAGCCCGGCGCCATCCCCTTACCGAGGACGAAGAAGCCATCCGCAAAGCCGCGCGCGATCTGCTGCGCAACGGGCGTTATAAGCCGACGGGGCGCGGCAAACCCGCCAGCGAGTACCTCGTCCGCGCCGCCGGGAAAGAAGACTATCGCTTTCCTCGCATCAACGCGCCGGTAGACGTGGCGAACTACCTCAGCCTCAAAACCGTGCTGCCCATCTCGCTCTGGGACCTCGACCTGGCCGGCACGTCGCGCTTTCGCTTTCGGCTCGGCCGGCCCGGCGAGGCGTATGTGTTCAACACCGCCGGGCAAACCATCAAGCTCGACGACCTCATCGTCGGCTGCTGCCTTGAGGGCGAGGACGACGACGGGCAGCCTGCCGTCAACCCGGTCAAAGACAGCCTCGCCACGAAGACCACCGACGAGACTCGTCGCGTCGCGGCCTGTGTCTACACGCCCCTCGCCGTCGTCTCGCCCGATGCCCTGGCCGCCATCTGCGCTGACTTTGCCGCCCTGCTCGCCGGCTGCGGCGACGCCGTCGAGACCGCGCACGGCGTCGTCATGCCGGGGGAGGTCGTCGGTGTTTGAGTGTTTTAATGTTATGGTGTTTGAGTGTTTTAGGGTGTATCTGAAAAGTCCCGTAGGGACGACCTGTTTGTAGAAAACGACGTTTTTTCTTTGGGTTAAGCCCCGTAGGGGCGACCTGTTTCTTTTACAGGCCGCTCCTACCCGTTATTTTCCAAGAACTCAAACACCAAAACACCATAACATCAAAACACCCAAACCCGCGTGGCGTACAACGACGATGCTACAAATCAGGCATATAGGGTTGATCCTGGCGGGGCTGGTGCTCATCACGACGGGCTGCGAGCGGCGGGCCGAGGCGCCCACGATGGACGAGGTGCGCGCCGAGGGAGCACCCGACCAAGAGAGCTGGGGCGTCCATTTTTACGTTACCCAGGTGCCTATCGGCTCGGACGAGAGCCGCATCCGTGTGGAGATGATCGCCGACTACATGGCGCAGTTCGAAAGCGAAGACAGCACCTATCAACTCCTGCGCGGCCATCCCGACAGCCTCAACCGCCGCGTCACAGCCTATCTCTTCGACACCGAGGGCGACTCGTCGGCCACGCTCACCGCCGACCGCGTGCTCTACTTCGACCGGGAAAAACGGTTCGAGGCCGAGGGGCGCGTCGTCGTCATCACGAGCGAGGACAAACGCCTGGAGAGCGAACGGCTGGTCTGGTTCGAAGACGAGCGCAAGGTGCGCACCAACAGCTTCGTCAGCATCACCTCGCCCAAGGAGCAGGTGCAGGGCTACGGCCTCGTGGCCGATGAGGATCTGAAGAACTACGAAATAGGCCGTTTTTCTGCGCAGATGACGGTGGAAGAGGAGCAAACTGAGGAGGAGCCCGGTCCGGAAGAGGGAGTGGAGGAGGGTGGAGACGATCAGCAGGAAGTCGATGGCGAGGAGGGGGGGCGATGAGAATCCATTTAAAGCATTTATCAGACGAGTATACTCCGGAGAGAGGGAGAGAGGGAGAGAGGGAGAGAGGGAGAAAGGGAGAGGGGGAGAAAGGGGGAAGAAGAATTTTTTCTCTCCCTCTCACCCTTTCCCCCTCTCACCCTTTCCATACACTAGGGGCTGCGCAAAGAGCCCGCTTGCTAGTCTCCTGGTTGATGCTCTCAGCGGTGGTTCTGAGCCTGGGGCTGCGCGTGGATGAGATGCCGCCCCGGCGCGCGGCGCCCTACTACGCCGTGGCAGACACCGACACCGTCGATACCAAAACCATCTTCGTCGATGGCGATACCCTCCGAGGCACCGAAGAAAACGACGAGGTGGTCCGATACTACATCGGCAACGTCGAAGGCAAGCAAGACAGCACCTACCTTAACGCTGACTGGGCCAAGCACTTCGTGGCCCGCGAGCAAGTGCTCATGACCGGCAACGTGCTCATCGTAGACCAGGGCGACTCGCTCTATGCCGACACGGTCTTCTACGACGGGCTCAACAAGATAGGCCGGGCGCAGGGCCGCGTCCGGCTCGCAGACGGCGAGGTCGTCGCACTGGCGCCGTCAGGGCTTTATTTTATCGATGAAAAACGAGCGCGCTTCTCGAAGGGCCTCCGGCTCGTAGACAGCACCGCCGAGATGACCAGCCGCACCGGCACCTACTGGACCGAAGAAAAACGCGCCGAACTCGAAGGCGACGTTCACCTCCAGGCCGAACGCACCTACCTCGAAGCCGACTCGCTGACCTACTTCCGCGACAATGAAATCTCCATCGCACGCGGCAACGTCTTCATCGACCGCATCGGCGGCGAAGGCGACAATGAGGCCGACTCGACGATCCGCACGCTCTTGTTCAGCCAGTGGGCCTACAACGACGAGCCTGCCGGCTTGAGCCGCATCCGGGGCCGCCCGCTGCTGGTTCAACTGCGCCAGGACTCCACCGACGCCGAGGTCGATACTCTCGTCATCCGGGCTTTGCGCCTCGAAGCCCTCGAACAAGACACCCTGCGCCGCCTCATCGCCGTCGATTCCGTCCGCATCTGGCAACCCGACCTCGCCGCCACCGCCGACTCGGTCATCTACGAACGCTACCAACAGCCCGCCGCGCCCCAACACCCCGACTCGCTCCCGGCCTATATCGTGCAGGCTGATTCCTTGATGGCGGATTCCTTGCAAGCCCTTGCCGCCCCGCCCGACACTGTCGCCGAGCGCATCGAAGAGACGCGGCTGTATCGGGGGCCGATGCTGTGGGTGGACGAGGCCCAGATCAGCGGAGACACGATCCGCGTGCGCGGGCAGGGCAGCGAGGTCGATTCGCTCTTTGTGCGGCAGAACGCCTTTGTAGCCCAGCGCGATACCCTCCTCGACCGCATCAACCAGCTACGCGGGCAAAACCTCACCGGGTTTTTCGAAGACGATTCCGTCCGTATCTTCGTCGTCGGGCCGAATGCCGAGACCATTTATTTTCAACGCGACGAAGAAGACCGGCCCGACGGCGGCTTGCAGGTCTCCGGCGATCAGGCCATCTTCCGTTTTCGCGGCGACGACCCCGAAGACATCAAGTTCGGCGAGCATCAGGGCGCGTATTATCCCGAAAGCGTGTTGCCCACGCCGTTTGAACTCGAAGGCTTCCGCTGGCTGCCGGAGCAGCGTCCTCAAAAAGCGGATTTGTTGCAGGGCGAACGCGTCCTCCGCGTGCTGGCGCCGCCCGACACCACGGCTGCCGCAGGCGATGCCGCGCCGCCGCAGACTTCCGAAAACAAAGGCGCCCCGCGCCGGGGCAATAACAACGATGGCAAAGATCGATAAAGGCGGTGCGCCGCTGGTGCTGCGGGCCGAAGGCCTCACCAAGCGGTATAAGAAACGGGCCGTCGTCCAGGAGGCCAGCCTGCACGTCCGCGAAGGCGAGATCGTCGGGTTGCTCGGCCCCAACGGCGCGGGCAAGACCACCACGTTCTACATGATCGTCGGCATGATCCGGCCCAACGCCGGGCGCATCCACCTGGGCCAGTACGACATCACGCGGTTGCCCATGTATCAGCGGGCGCGGCGCGGCATCGGCTATCTGGCGCAGGAAGCGTCGGTCTTTCGCCATCTCTCGGTCGAGCAGAACCTGCACGCCGTGCTCGAATTCCAGAAAATCAGCAAGAAAAAACGCGAGGAGCGGGTCGAGGCGCTCATCGAAGAGTTTCGCCTGGAGCGGGTGCGCAAATCGAAGGGCTTCATGCTTTCGGGCGGCGAGCGGCGGCGCACCGAGATCGCCCGCGCCCTGGCGCTGCGCCCGCGTTTCTTCCTGCTCGACGAACCCTTCGCCGGGGTCGATCCCATCGCCGTCGAGGATATCCAGGCCATCGTGGCGCATCTCAAAGACCGCGGCATCGGCGTGCTGATCACCGACCACAACGTCCACGAGACCCTCGCCATCACCGACCGGGCGTATCTGCTCTTCGAAGGCCAGATCCTCAAACAAGGCACCGCCGAAGAACTCGCCGCCGACGAGGTCGTGCGCAAGCAATACCTGGGCGAGAAGTTTACGCTGGAACGGTATCGGTGAGGGGTTCGCGTTGATACTCATCCGATAGAAAAAGAGCCATGGCCCTTGCCGTCATCAACTACCCGACGCTTTCCGACGAAGACTTCGCCTGGATTCAGGACATCCGCAAAGCGCACGATCCGCTCTTTTTTGATGTGGTCGGGCCGCATCTCGTTTTTATTTTCCCCACGGAGGCCGTGTCTGAAGAGGCGCTCATCGCGCACGTCCGCCGGCATGTCGCTTCGGTGGCGCCGTTCGAGGTGGTGTTTCGCTGCGCTGTTCTGGGCGATCCCGATTTTATGGATCACGCCCACGCCTTCCTCGTGCCCGACGAAGGCTTCAGCGACGTCGTGAAGCTCCACGATCTGCTCTACACCGGGCCGCTGCGCCCCGAACTCCGGCTCGATCTGCCGTTCATGCCCCACGTCGGCATCGCCAATACGCCGGAGCCGGAGGCCTGCAAAGTCATCGTCGATGCCATCAACGCGGAGAATTTCGAGATCCGAGGCCGGGTCGAAGCGCTCGACGTGATCGGCTACGACGGCGCGCGGGTCTGGACGATTGAGACGATCCGGCTTGGGTGAGAAGGCAATAAACCTGTTGCGCGATAAGAAGTAGGACCTTTCAGCCTTCTTCCTTTACACCTAGATGCTACCTCCGATGGGCCTGTTTCGCAAGCTCCAGAA
>JANQES010000099.1 GCA_028278205.1 Rhodothermales bacterium | reverse complement strand
TTTTCGAGTTTGTCCATAATGCCAGACAGCGTGGGCAGGCGTTATTACCCTCGCTTTTAGGGCTCTTACTGGCGACTCCCTGGAATCCATATTGAGCCAATCTAAAATCCAAAATCAAAGTCCGCTTTCGTCAGAAGGCGCAGGCGGCGGCTCTTCCGCTACAGCGGTTTCGGCGGCGTCGGGCGCTGGAACCGGAGGTATCTTCTTTTTCTTTTTCTTCTTCTTTTTCTTCTTTTTCTTCTTCTTTGGAGGACGAAGTCTATTGACGAGCCGTTTGCCGTCGGCGTTCGAGATCGTGAAACTCGTGCCGTCGGCAAAGACGACGGTGGTCGATCCGTCTTCGTCGATATCCGGTTCGATCCGGACGACGTAGTCCAGGTTGATCCAGAGATCCTGTTCCTCAATGTGTACAAAGTCTGCCATGCTGCCGGGTGTTTTTTGTCGGGACGTCCGTTTTGGGTTGTTTTTCGGAAGATATTAAAATGCTGTCAGCCGTGGGTAAAAACTCTATTACTTTCGAGCATCAAAATTCATATTTTTACGGATTAAGATCCATCGCCGCCGCCTTCGCATCAAGCTCTTCCAGCGTGAAGCGGACGCTGACGATGTAGGGCTCCTCGTCTTCGTCCCAGTGACCGTAGGTCGTCGTGACGATGGTGCCGTCGGGAAGGACTTCGACGCCGGGGTAGGCGGTGTCCCAGCGGTGTTTGTTGTCCATCAGGCGCAGGCGGTACTGGCCTTCGCGTCCTTCGACGAGGTCTTCATAGGTACCCACCCATCCGGCCCAGTCGCCTTGCGTGGGTGTCTCGTGGGCGGTGTCGCGGAAGGAGATGAAGAGGCGTCCGTCCGGGGCGTAGCGGGCGGTGTGGCGGTCGCCGGTGAGGGCGCCGGGCAGTTCGCGCGGCGTGCTCCAGGTAACGCCTTCGTCGTCGGAAAACATGATGTAGGAATTGCGCGCGCGGCTGTTCTCGCGCAGCAGCATCGCGATCTGCGCGCCGTCGGGCGAGCGCGCGAGGCCGGGCTCGCACAGATGCACCGCCGGATCCATGGCGATGACCTCCGGCGCGCCCCAGGTCAGGCCGCCGTCTTTCGAGAGGGTCTTGTAGACTTTGAAAATCGGCGGATCCTGCCGCTGATCTTCCGGCCCGATGAACCGCCCGTCGTCGTGGAAAAGCGCCATGTAATCGCCGTTTTTGAGCCGTTCGAGCGCGGCCATGGCGACGATGCCGCCGAAGTCGCCGATGGGTTCGAGTTCGCTCCACGACAGGCCGTCGTCTTCGGAGACGGCCATGCGGATCGGGTAGAGCCCTGAAAACAGGATCAGCCGCTTGACGCCCGCCGGATCGACCACGGGATAGATGGTGGGGACTTCCTGGGAGGTGGCCCAGCTTTCGGGCACGGGCAGGCGCTCGGACCACGTCAGGCCGCCATCGGTGCTGCGTTTCATCACGACGGCGCCTTTGCCGTGGCCTTTTGGGTAGACGGTGATGATGGTTTTGCCGTCTTCGAGCAAGACGGTGGTGGGATGGCCGAGGTATTGGCCTTCTTCTTTATCGACGACCACCTGCCGGTGGGTCTCCTCGGCCAGATCGATCAGCGGGATTGTGAAGCCGCGTTGCACCGCGTTTACAGCTTCGATCTGCTCGGTCTCGGGCGTGCAGGAGACGAGGCCGAAGAGCAGGATCAAGCTTGTTAGAAAGCCTCTCATGATTCGTTTTCCGGTTTGTGTTCTTTGGATCCCGGCGTAGTGGCATAATCCCGGTTGTTTGTTCTTCTTCTTTTTTCCCCTCTCTCCCTTTCCCCAAATTCCCACTGGCCACATCCCACTGGCCATTCCCCGAACCGACAACCAATGACCAATGACAACGAGCGCCAGCGAGCGTAATGACCAATGACCGACACCAACCTTCGCGCAACGTGCAAACCTTGAAAAACCCCTCCTTGCTCCTTCCGAGCACCTCAAAACCCCTGCCGGCTCAGCACCGAGGGCGGGGGGTCATCCGGGGAGAAGGGGCGCAGGCGAAAGCGGTAGGCGTAGGGTTGGGCGGGCAGCGTGTATTCGGGATGCGTCCGGGCGCCCCACGAGTTGTCGCCGCCGACGCCCATTTGTTTGTAATCGAGGTTGAGCGTGACGAGGTCGCGGGGTTTGACGTCGATGCCGTGGCGTTGGGCGCCGGGGTCGTGGTCGAGGTCTTCGTTGAGAAATTGGTGGGCGCTCGCGCTGAGAAACGGCAGCCCGACGACCAGGAGGCCCGTGCCTGCGTCGTTCGACAGCGCGATCCACCGGACGTCGGTCTTGTTGCCGTTTTCCTGGGGGCGGCTGTAGTCGTGGTACTGATCCCAGACGGCGCCTTCGTAAAGGCCGACGGCGGCGCCGGTTTTGCGATCCCAATAGCTCTCGTGCGGACCGCGTCCGAACCAGGCGAGGTTATTGAAAGCCCCCGGCAGCGTCATCGTCATGCCGAAACGCGGCAGGTTGGGCAGGTCGCCACGGCCCGGCTCGAACGCTCCCTCGACGACCACGTCGCCGCTGCCGTAGACGGTGTAGCGCATCGTGTATTTCGACGCGCCTGCCGGGAGCGTCGCCGCCGCTTCGACCCTCACCGTCCGCTCGTCAACCTGCGACGCCGTCACCCGGTCGATGGTTCGGTTTTGGCCCGCGTCGCGCCAGACGCCGAGGCGGATGGGCATGCCGTTGCCCAGGTCATTATCGATGGGCGCGCGCCAGAAGTTGGGGGTCAGGCCCGTCCGCACCAACTCCGCACCCCGGTAGACGAACGATTGGATCGTGCCGGTTTGTTTGTCGAAAACCAGCGTGAAACCCTCGCCGTCGATACGCGCGGCGGCGGGCTGATCGTCGAGTGTCAGCGGCGGCTGGGTTGAGGGATCGAAAAGCTCCGCAGCCTGAGAAATCGGCAGCTTGAACTGATCCCACGCAACTTCGTGGCCTTTGGGGACCAGCGACTGCGGCTCGGCGGTGACGGCGCGGACGGTCAGGAAATACTCGACGCCCGGCGCCGGTGTGATCGGCGTGCGCGGCAGGCGGACTCGCACGCGGCTCCCCGGCGGCACGTTGAGACGGCGCAGATCCCCCTCGGCCACCGCGACGCCGTCGCCCGTGATCTCCCAGCTAAAATCGAACGCGCTGAGGCTGGTGAAATCGTATCGGTTGTGGATGACGACGGTGCGCGTGGTCAGATCGACCGGCTCGACCTTGATGTTTTGATAGACTTTCTTGACTTCCCAGATCGTCGGATTGAGCGTTCGGTCTGCCTGCACGAGGCCGTTGGCGCAGAAGTTGGAATCGTTGGCGGGATAATCCGGGCCGTAGTCGCCGCCGTAGGCCCAGAATGTCTCGCCGTCGTCGTTGGTCTCTTCGAACGTCTGATCGACCCAGTCCCAGATGAAGCCGCCCTGCAACGACGGCTGCGCATCGATCACGTCCCAATAATCTTGCAGGTTGCCGACGCTGTTGCCCATGGCGTGCGCGTATTCGACCAGCACGAGCGGCTTTTCCGGGTTGGTCTGCGCGTACTCGTCGATGTGCTCGATGGATTTGTACATCGGCACGTAGAGGTCGGTGTAGGGCGCGAGGCCGGCGCCTTCGTACTGCACCGGGCGCGTCGGGTCGCGCTGCTTGATCCAGTCGTACATGGCCTGGAAAGCCGGGCCGCTGCCGGCCTCGTTGCCGAGCGACCAGAGGATGATCGACGGATGGTTTTTGTCGCGTTCGACCATGCGCCGCGCCCGGTCTACGTGGGCCTCGATCCATTCGGGCTGATGGCCGAGTTGATGCCGCTCGTCCATGTCGGCATATTCGTGCGACTCGACGTTGGCTTCGTCGATGACGTAGAGGCCGTATTCGTCGCAGAGTTCGTACCAGCGCGGGTCGTTGGGGTAATGGCTGGCGCGCACGGCGTTGATGTTGTGCTGCTTGATCAGTTCGATATCCCGAATCATCGACGCCTCGGTGACGACGTGCCCGGCCACCGGATCGTGCTCGTGCCGGTTGACGCCCTTGAGCGTGATAGGCACGCCGTTGACGAGCAGTTGCCCGGCCACGATCTCCACCCGCCGAAACCCGACGTTGCCCCGCGCGACTTCGACCGTCTCGCCCGCTTCGTCGAGAAGCGAGATCAACAGCGTGTAGAGATTGGGCGTCTCGGCCGTCCACAGACGCGGGTCTTCGACGGCGGCTTCGACGCGCAGCACCGTCTCGTCGCCGGCATCGACCGTGACGCTTTGCCGCAGATCGACGTGCCGCATCAGGGGTTGATCCGGCTCGATGAGTTGCACGCGCACGGCGTGACCCGCAGCGGCTTCCGGGCGATAATTTTTCACCGCGACATCCACCGAAAGCAGGCCGTCGTCGAAGTCATCGTCGAGATTCGCCCGAACGAAAAAATCGCGGACATGCACTTTCGGCGTCGCCACCAGAACCACGTCGCGTTCGATGCCGCTGATGCGCCAGAAATCCTGATCTTCGAGATAACTGCCGTCGCTCCAGCGATAGACTTCGACGGCGACGGTATTTTCGCCGGGCTGCACATACTCGGTGATGCGAAACTCGGCA
The DNA here is from genome assembly GCA_028278205.1 of Rhodothermales bacterium. Classification (GTDB taxonomy): domain Bacteria; phylum Bacteroidota; class Rhodothermia; order Rhodothermales; family Bin80; genus JANQES01. The sequence continues at coordinate 74,225 of JANQES010000099.1, read as the reverse complement.
GGCGTCTTCGAACCCTGGCTGTAGCCGACAGAATCGCCGTTAATCCACAAATACATCGCCGATTTGACGGCGCCGAAGTGGATAAAAATCTCGCGATCCGCCCAATCGTCCAGAATCTCGAACGTTCGTTTGTAGGAGCCGACGGGGTTGTAGTCGTTGGGGATGTACGGCTGATCGGCGGGAAACGGATACTCGACGTCGAGGTAGATGGGCACGCCGTAGCCCTGGCGTTCCCAGTTGCTCGGCACCGGGATATCGTCCCACGCGCTCACGTCGAAATCGTCCCGATAAAAATCGACGGGCCGGTCGGCGGGTTTTCGGACCCAGTGGAATTTCCAGGGGCCGTTGAGCGAGACGAAGAACGGCGACTGCGCCCTGTCGTTGGCGAGCGCCGCGTCGAGGCTGCCGAAGGGAAACAGCGTGGCGTGAGGCGCTTCCTTGTTGACGGCGAAAATCGAGGGATCTTCCCAGTCGTGATGTTCACGCGGCTCAGGCGGCGCGCAGGCGGCAACGAAAACGGCGAGCAACAGCAACACCCATCGACTTTTGCTTCTGCCCCTACCTTCTTCTGCGCCGCGAAACCTTGTAATCGCCATAGATTCCGATGATGTTGGCCCGCATATAGCGCCCTTTCGATTCGGCGGCAAGAAGCCCTTCATAATCACTCTTGTCCACGTCGACGTATCGATAAATGCCGCCATTGTTGAAGACAACTTCCATCTCTCCCGTTTCGTCGTCATAGCCGACGGCGTGGATCATGCTGGAATCAACGGTAGTCAGTTGCATGATGATTTCCTCTTGCTGTTAAGCCTCCGGTTTCAGCAACGTCTTGATGCCGCTTTTCTGCCGAAACGTCTCGAAGGCGTCCTCCCACTCCGTCAAGGGGAAGGCGTGCGTGATTAGCGGCTCGGTTTTGACAATGCCTTGATCGAGAAGACGGACGGCGCGCAGCCACGATTCGGGTGTGCTGGCATTGCTGCCGGTAGCGATCAATTCTTTGTAGCAAAGCTGATCGACATCCCACGAGACCGGCTTGCCCATGAGGCCGATCTGCACGTAGCGACCCCGGCGGCGAACCAGATCGAGAAGTTGCAGCGCGGCGGCACCGGCGCCTGAACATTCATAAACCACGTCGGCGCCCATCCCCTGCTCGGTCACGTCTTGCACCAGCGGCAGCGGGTCGTCAGCCTGAACGTTGACGACGTGATCCGCCCCTAGCTGACGCGCGAGGTCGAGCCGTGGGCCATCGGCGTTGGTGCCGAGCACGATGGCACGGGCGCCTGCCGATTTCACCACTTGCAGCGTCAACAGGCCGATGGCGCCCGGCCCGGCGATCACCGCCACGTCGCCTGCGCGGACCGTCGGCGCGGTGAGCAAGACGCCGTGGACGACGCACGCCAGCGGCTCGGTCAGCGCGCCTTCCTGAAACGAGATCGATTCGGGCAGGCGATGCAGGTTATCCGCCGGCACCACCAGATAGTGCGTAAACCCGCCGTTGACCGCCGAGCCTATCGACCGGCGCGTCAGGCACAGGTTGGTTTTTCCATCTCTGCAATAACGGCATTCGCCGCAGGTCGAAAAGTACGTCTCGGTCGTGACGCGCTCTCCGATGTCCACGCCCGCGACACCCTCGCCCACCGCGACCACCTCGCCCGCCACCTCATGCCCCAACACCACCGGCGGCTTCGACCGGAATTCGTCGAGGTAAATGTGGATGTCCGTCCCGCAAATGCCGGCAGCCTGGACTTTGAGCTTGACCTGCCCGGCCTGCGCCTCCGGTTCGGGGATGTCACGCAGTTCGATATTGCCCACGCCGGGGGCGACTTTCATGACGGCTTGCATGGTTTTCGCGTGTTCGTTTTAGCGGGATAACGTTGTGCCGTATTACACGCTCAGCATTTTAACCCAACGTGGGTTTAGTCATTGGTCATTAGTCACTGGTCACTGGTTTTTCCTAGTGACCAGTGACCAGTGACCAATATGCCACGGTAGAGCAAAGTGAGGCGTGAAGTAATACCGCATTGTCTGTCCCAGTTGCTTATCTCAGGCCCCCACCAACTGATCAGCGAGGTCGATGAAATCTCTGGCTACGACATCAACCGAGGGAGCCGGTTCCAGGTCCGTAGTCTGGTTGGGTCCGTATTCTTCGGTTCGATAGACAAAGGCGGTGTGGAAGCCCACGGACCGGGCTGCCCGTAAATCCTCGTTGTGGGCGGCCACCATCATGATCTGTTCGGGCTGTAGGCCGAGCAAGGCGGCAGCCGTCAGATAGACCTCCGGATCGGGTTTGTAATGGTGCGCCAGTTCCGAGGAGAGGATACAGTCCCAGCGAAGGCCGGCGTGTTTAGCCATGTTGGTTAACAGCGCCACGTTGCCGTTCGAGAGCGTCGCGACGATAAAACGTTGACGCAGCCGCTCCAGCCCGTCTCGGGCATCCGGCCAGGGATCGAGCCGGTGCCAGACCCGGTTGAGCGCCTCTTTGTCGGCTTCGCTGAGGCTGCTAATATCGAAACGCGCCAGCAGATCATCCAGAATCAACCGATGAAGTGCATCAATATTCATCCAGGGCAACGCGCCGGTGCGCACGCGCTGCATCGCCGGAGCATACCCGGCCCGCCAGGCGTGGGCAAATTCGATCCAGTCTACGTCCAGCGCTTTCTGCTTGCCGAGACGGCGGCCTTCGCGGATAAGGGTGCTGCGCCAGTCGGTGACGGTGCCGAAGATATCGAAGGTGAGGGCTTCGATGTCGGATGGGTTCATGAGGATTTTTTGTGCTTCCGGGGGTTTTCTTTTGATCCGGGCGTGGTGGCATGACCCCGGTTGTTTGTTCTTTTTCTTGATAAAAAGAACCAAAAAATCAAGACTTTACCCGCTGGGCCGTGTAAAGACGTTACATGTAACGTCTCTACGGCACGCGCTCAACGTTGAAACGCGCTCCTTCGTCGCTCAGACAGCAAATTTTCCTTTTTCGCGTGCCTGCACTCCGTTTACTTCGTGAATCTTCGATTTCGAGACGACCCACCGGCTAACGTCGCGTTTCCTTTTTTCACTCTTCGCCCTTTCCCCTTCGCCCTTCACCCTCTCCCCCTCTCACCCTTTCGCCGTTCTCCCTTCCCTAAAAATCCCCATTGGCCACTGGCTATATCCTATTCCCTTTTTGATCTACGGCCAGTGTACTTTCACCCCGGCATCGCCCACAGTCATCGCAAGATCGGTTAATCGCGGGACGACGGCCTCTGCGGCCTGGAGCGCTTCGGGCGGATTGGTGGATGCAACGGCGATGACATGCGCGCCGGCTGCCCGGGCCGCTTCGATGCCAGCGGGAGCATCCTCAATGACGAGGCACCGCACGGGCGCGTGGCCGATGCCCCCGGCGGCTTGAAGATAGGGATCGGGAGCGGGCTTCCCGTGGGCCACATCATTCACCGTCACCAGCACCGACGGCATCGGCAAGTCGAGGTACTGCAACGCCGCGAGGGCAAAAGGACGCGGCGCACTCGTGGCGATAGCCCATCGATCCGGAGGCAGACTCCGGAGCAGCGCCTCGGCCCCGTCGTAGGCCAGCAGCCCGTCCATCGTCAGATCCGCCTCTAAATCCTCATTAAACCGCCGCGACTCCCGCTCGGCATCCAGGTGCGGCGCCACGACCCCTATCGTTCGGACGGCAGGACGACCGTGATGAATCGCAGCGATGTCTTCAAACGGAACGCCGTGCCTGTCAGCCCATCGTTGCCAATGTCGATCATAAATCGGATCGGAGTTGATCAGCACACCGTCGAGGTCGAAGAGGACGGCGTCACAAACGTAGAAGGGCATCGTTGCAACCGCAGATGGGAATGGATGGACGCCGATAGACGCGGATGATCTGTTCACGGTTCCTGGTTGCAACCGCAGATGGGAATGGATGGACGCGGATAAACGCAGATGAAAGGGAAAGACTATCCTATCTGTGTTCATCCGCGCCCATCTGCTCTGATCTGCGGTTGCAATTATTCATACCGCAGTGCTTGCGCCGGATTCATGGCTGCCGCGCGCCACGACTGCCCCAGCACCGTCAGCACCGACACCACCAGCGCGATCACCGTCGCCAGCAGCAAGAGCAGCGGATCGACATCGATGCGGTAGGCAAAGCCTTCGAGCCAGCGCGCCGAGGCATACCACGCCAGCGGCCAGGCGATGACGTTGGCGAGCGCCACCCAGCGCACAAAATCCAGCACCAAACGCCGCACGATCAGGCCCGACGACGCGCCCAGGACTTTGCGCACGCCGATCTCCTTCGTCCGCTGCGCCGTCGAATAACTCGCCAGGCCGAACAAGCCCAGGCACGCGATCAAAATGGCGAGCGTCGAAAAAATGTTGACGACAGCGCCTGTGTTGCGGTCGCGCGTGTAGAGTTGATCGAATTCTGCATCGAGGAAGGTGTAGGCGAACGGATAGTCGGGATAGACCTCGCGCCACGATTTTTCAGCGAACGCCAGCGCGTCCGGGATGCGGCCCGGCTGGATGCGCGCCGCCAGCAGGTTGCCGGGGTTGGTGTTGAGCGGAAAGATGACCACCGGCTCGATGTTTTGCTGAATGCCGGCAAAATGAAAATCCTTCACCACGCCGATGACCTCGACGCCGGCGGAGTCCTGCTGGCCGAAATACAGCCGGCGCTGAATCGGATCGTCCCAGCCGAGTTGCTGCGCGGCGGTCTCGTTGATGAGCACCACGCCGGTCGAATCGGTGCTGCGGTCGCGGCTGAAGTTGCGGCCTTCGGCGATGGTCATGCCCAGCGTAGGCACCGTCTCCGGGCTGACGCTGAAGACACTCCAGATCCAGATGTCTTCGTCCGAGACGCCTTCGGGCCGCACCCGCGTCCGCCCGAACGTCCGCCCCGGCACGTTGCCCGTCGCCGCCACGTCCACAAACGCGCTGTGCCCGGCCAGCGCCTCGCGGTACGTCTCCAGGCTCTGCCCCATCGTCTGATCGACCATGTCGAAGAGCACCACCTGTTCGCGGTCGTAGCCCAGGTCTTTGGTCTGGATGAAATGCAGTTGTTTCTGCACGATAGCCGTGAGGGCAATCAAGGTGATGGAAAGAGCAAATTGACCCACGACGAGCAGCACTCGGAGCACCCGACCCTGACGGCCCGACTGAAACGATCCTTTTAACACCGTGATCGGCTGAAAACGCGTCAACGCAAAGGCCGGATAGAGACCTGCCAGCAGCCCCACGAGCACCACCATCGTCAACACAAAACCCACCAGCAGCCCGGCATTGGCAGGGCTGATCGAAAGGTTCGCGCCGCTCAGATCATTCAAAAACGGCAGCGCGATCCACGCCAGCAACACCGCCAGCACCAACGCCATCCCCGTCGTAAACAGCGACTCGCTCAGGAACTGCGCCACCAGTTGCGACCTCGGCGCCCCCACCACTTTCCGCAGCCCCACCTCCTTGGCGCGATCCGTGCTGCGCGCCGTGGCGAGGTTCATGTAGTTGACCACCGCAATCAGCAAAATCACCAGCGCAATCACCGCGAAGATATACACACTGTTGATATCGCCTTTATTCGTGACCGGGTCGAAAATGATGTCCGTCGATTTGAGATGGATGTCGCCAAGCGCTTGCAGCGTCACGTCGAAATTCTCCGAGACGTCATTATCGCGAGCAAGCTGCGTGATCTTCTCGTCGAAGCCTTCCGGCGAAACGCCTTCGGCAAAGCGGATGTAGGTGGGTATCGAAATCGAATTCCACCGCTCCAACCAGACCGGTTGCGTCGAGCCCTCCGGCTGGTTGGCCCGCGCCAGCGAGATGAGCGTCGAGAACGCGCCGAGCGCGTCGAATTCGAGGTGAGTGTTGTCGGGCAGGTCTTTGAGGATGCCCGTCACCGTCAGATCGGTGCCGTTGCCCGATTGGATGATCTTGCCCATCGGCGCCTCATCGCCGAAGATCTGCCCGGCCAGCGTCTCGGTCAGGACGATGCTGTACGGCTGGGCGAGGGCCGTCTGCGGATCGCCCTGGAGCAGGGGGAAATCGAAGAAATCGAAGAAGTTGGCATCGGCGTTGCGCAGTTGTTCGGCGTAGATAGCCGGGCGGTCTTCGTAGCGCAGCAGCGTCTGCCCGCCGAACGTCAGCCGCGTGGCATCCTCGATCTCGGCAAATGCCTCCGGCATCGCCGGTCCCAGCGCCGGCATCGTGATGCCCACCCGCTGGTTATTCGTCCCCAGCGCCTTATCAATCGTCAGCACCCGATACACCCGGTCCACCTTGCCATGCATCGCCTCATACGACACCTCGCTCTGTATAAAAAGCACAATCAGGATACAAGCTGCCATCCCGACCGCCAATCCACAAATGTTGATAAAAGCATACAACTTATGCCGCTTGACGTGCCGGATGAAGATACGCGCGTGGTTTTTGAGCATGGCTTTGCGTCGGGCGAGATTGGTGGAGAGGGCGATGGGAATGTTGGGGGAGACGTAAGATTAGGGGAAATGTTGCTTTTTTAGCAGGGGGCGGAGAATTTGTTGTTTTGGCGATACATCTGAGTATTTGAGCAAACAAAAGAGCAGGAAAATATCCTCAAGCTGTAGGCATACACGGAGGTAGGCGCCGTTTAGTCCTTTCTTTAAGGCCTAATGATTGGGAGATAAATAAGAAAAAATATTATGAACACAGCAATTAGTGTGCAAAGATACATAAGCACAAATCGCCGAAATGCTTTTCTTCTCGCGTCTCTTTCTGTGCATTCCAAGATAATCGGCGCAAGACTCCATTCGATCTGCTCAATATCTTCACGCTCAATTCCAGACTGTAGATCAGCGACATACCTGTCAAAGGTTTTATCTATTTGTTCCTTATCCAAGGAAGAAGCTAAACCTGCCCAGCAGAAACGGTACTTTGCCTTCCGCGTGTCCCATTTCTCGACTCTTCGATCAAGAGGAAAACTCCAAACGGAGTTAATAAATCGGGACGGGCCAAGTAACATCCGCATAAGACCCTGCGAGTGGTTCCGCCTCTCTTTAGTAGACTGATCTGCTGCCAGACCGATCAAATCTAGCTTTGCATTATCACTTTGTACTAATACTCCGTCTCGTGGGCCTTTAGGGCCCACGACAACAAATTCAATTGGTGAGTTGGCAATCACCAACTTTGTATGGACTGCCTCTTTATCCATTTCTTTCCAGGATGAAGGCCTCAACCAGCCTTAAAAATTCAGCCACGTCAGCATCGTCAAGGTTTGAGTGCTCCATATGGGTTACGTCACCAGCCAGGTTGCTGTTACGCCAGGCCTCCACTTCCGCGGATATTTGCGATTTTAGCTGAGCCTGCTCTTGTTCAGGAGCATTTTCCCAAAGATCGCGCTTATTCAGTAATATATGAACCCTCGGCACGGGTTCATTCCTCTCATTGGACAAATAGCCTCGAAGCTGCTCAAGAAATCGAGTATGCGCGGATATTCGCCCTGGATCGATAGCGTCCTCAGTATGCGAACGATTATGATCGAGCATAGCGCAAAGGAAATGAGCGGGGGCTGCCACTGTAAATTGATCAGCATACATTTGTCCCGCTCCGTCTAAAACAGCAATGAAGCGCAGCGGGTTTGTTTGTAGGGGAATAACATATGCATGAACTCCCTGGGTTCGATGATCGGGGGGAGCTTGGGCGCGAATTATGTTAACAAGCGTTGTCTTTCCAGTTTCAGAAGGACCTACGACACAGAGTCGAAGGAGGGGCGGATTCACGTTCTCCAGTTCGTCAAGCCTAAGTCGCTTTCCCACGAGTTCTTCTGGGCCTAGAAGTTTAGGGGGGATTGATTTCCAGACCGCTCTTCCCGCCGCGGCTCCAGCGATGAGAATGCCCACCCCACCCGTCGCAATAGCTGCCACACCAGTTAGCGTCGTGACGGAAACGGCTGTGACAATAGTACCTCCAAGCGTCACAGCCCCTGAGGCGCCATTTATCTCTTGGCCAAGCCTTTTAGGCCATGCTTTCCACTGTCGTTTAGCAGCCATATCCGCCCCTACCAGGTTTGGGACTTATTTGATTTTACTACTAACAAGCACGCCTGATTCCATACGACGTTGCCTTCGCCACCTAATCCTGGTGTTGACAGGCAGTTCTCCTGCATAATGGACGTGCAGCGAACGATTATGCAGAAGCTTCTGCAGATCGAAGTCCATGACGACTCGTGCATTCCCCAATCGCAGGTTTGGAAACGACTGCTTTTCAGGCCGATTTGCCTAGAAATACGGCATCCAATGACCCTTCGCTATAGTATAGCGCGAGCCGATTCGCCTGTCAACTCTTCACCCGGCAGCAATATACCCCAGCGCCGTCAGGCTCTCGCGGAGCTGTTTTTCGTCGTCGATGTCGTGGGCGTAGGCGGCGATGACGCAGGCGTGGTAGACGGCGCGAAAGCGGGCCATGCGCCAGGCGGATTCGGAGATCGGGCCGTAGGCGTCGCGAAAAACGGCGTGCGCCGATGGGGGCAGGAAAAGGTGGGCGATCATCAGATCGACGGCGGGGTGGCCGGCGTGGAGGTCGCCCCAATCGATGACGCCGGAGAGATCGCCGGAGGCATCGATGAGCAGGTGCGAGGCGTACAGGTCGCCGTGAACCAGGACGAGGGGAGCCGTGTGCATGGACTGCTCGGCCTCGTGGCGCCGCTCGATGTCATCGATGATGGCGGTGAAGGGTTGGAGGTCGGGGATCAGGCCGCGTTGTTGCACTTTAGCCAAGGCTGCGCGGGCCATCGGGACGCGTTTTTCCGGGTCGATCCGGCCTAAGATGTCGATGTCGAGGCCCAGGTTGAAGACGGGCTCCAGCGGGATCACGTGCAGGCAGGCGAGAAAGTGCGCCAGCGGCTCGGCCAACCGCGCGCGTCCGGCATTGTCGAGGGCCACGGCGGGAGCGGGCCGTCCGGGGATTAATCGATAGCCGGCAAACGACCAGGGATAGGCGCCGTCCGGGCGGCCTGCGAAGAGGGGGTCGGGCACGGGCAGCGGCACCGCCGGCGCAACGTGCGGCAACACGGCGATTTCCGCGTCCATGAACGAGGCGGCAAACTGGCGATGCGGAAAGCGAAAGACGAACTGCTCGTTGACGAGGTAGCCCGTGTTGTCCCACCCCATGCCAAACAGTTCGAGACGCACCGGCGCAAGCTGCGGAAACTGCGTTTCGATCAACGAACGCGCCAGCGCCTCGGTCACGTCGATTTCGGGGATCCAGGGTTGGGGCATGGGCTCGCCTGGGGCTCGCTGTCATTAGGCTCGCTTCGCTCGCGTCACTGGTCATTACGCTCGCCTGCGGCTCGCTGTCACTGGTCACTGGTGGCTTTGACCTCAACCTCAACCAGTGACCAATGACCAGTGACCCAAACCTACCGCGCCGCCGTGGCTTCGACGTCTTCGACCGTTTTGGGGATGGGGCGGCCCAGCACGCGGTAGCCGCCCGGCGTCACCAGCACATCGTCTTCGATGCGGACGCCGCCGAAGCCGCGGTAGGCGTCGAAGGCGTCGTAGTTGATGAAGTCGGCGAACTTACCCTCGGCCTTCCACTGGTCGATCAAGGGGCCGATGAAATAACAGCCGGGTTCGACGGTGAGGACGTAGCCGGGCTGAAGGGCTTTGCCCAGGCGCAGATAGCACAGGCCGAACTGCGAACTGCGCTGGACGGTCTCGTCGTAACCGACGAGGTCTTCGCCGAGGCCTTCGCAGTCATGCACGTCGAGGCCCATCATGTGGCCGAGGCCGTGGGGGAAGAAGATGGCGTGCGCGCCTGCCGCCACGGCTTCGTCTACGTCGCCCTTCATCAGCCCCAGATCTTTGAGATCGCTCGTCATCGACCGGGCGGCCAGGAGGTGGATGTCTTTGAACGACACACCCGGCGCGCAGGCTTCGATAGCCGCCATCTGGGCATCGAGCACAGCCTGATAGATGGCCCGCTGGCGTTCTGAAAACGTGCCGCTGACGGGGATCGTCCGGGTGATGTCGCTGGCGTAATGCGAGCGCGCGCAGGCGCCGGAGTCGTTGACGACGAGGTCGCCCTCGGCCAGCAGGTTGCCGTAGGAATGGTTGTGCATCACCTCGCCGCGCTTCGAGAGGATGACGGGGAAGGCCAGGCGCCCGCCGCCGGAGATCGCCACGCCTTCGACGGCGCCGGCCACGTCGCGCTCGTAGCGTCCGGGCTTCGCCTCGCGCATGCCCAGCGTGTGCATCTCGTAGCTGACGGCCAGCGCCTCCTCGATCTCGGCCACCTCTTCATCGGTCTTGACCGAGCGCTGCGCGATGACGGCTTTGATGAGCGGTGTGGAGACGTACTGATTGACGCTCGCGGCGCGCACCCCCAGCAAGGCTTCCAGCTTGATCTGATTATCGGCCCGGTACTGCGGCAGGAAGTGGATCTTGCGCCCCTGCCCGATAGCCTTCGCCACTTCGCCGGCCAGCGCATCGGCAGGCCGGATCGTGGAAACGCCCACGGCGGAGGCTCTGTCGCTGAGCAGCGGCAGCGGCCCGGTCCAGATGATGTCGGCTACGTCCGGGTCATTGCCGAAGAGGATGTCGCGGTCTTCGTCGATGTCGATGACAGCGGCGAGGCCGGGCGCGTTGAGGCCCCAGAAGTACAGGAACGAACTGTCCTGCGTGAACGGATAGGTGTTATCCGTGTAGTTCATGGGGCTCTCGTCGTTGCCCAGAAAGAGCACGACGCCGGCGCCGAGCTGCTGCTTGAGCCGGTTGCGCCGCGCGGTGTAGGTGGTGGCTTCGAACATGGTTTTGGCTTTTAAAATCGGAGTGCTTTCCGATTGGATGTAATTTCACCGAGACAGAGCGGGAGCGTGGGAGAAAGGGAGAGAGGGGGAAAGGGTGATTTTAATAGCGAATAGTGAACGGCGAATTGAGAATGGTTAATGAGGCGGCTCATTCACCATTGGCCATTCGCTATTCACTATTCACCATTAGAATCTCCCTCTCCCCCTTTCTCCCTCTCCCCCTCTCGCCTTTCCCCTCAATGCCCCGGCTGGATGATCTCCGGCCAGTTGGTTTCGATGAACATGGGCATCGGCGTCGGCGGCAGGCCGGCGTCGGCGCGGGCGGCATCGACCATCGCGCGGACGTCGGCCAGGAGGGCTTTGGCGTCGTAGATGATGCCGTCTTTGATGGTGTATTTGACCCCGCCGACGCGTTCGACCTGCCCGGTCTCGTCGTTGAGTTTGAGCGCGCCCGTGCCGAAGAGCACCTTCAGGTTTTCCAACGGATTCTCTTCGACGATCACGAAATCAGCCCGTTTGCCTACCTGAATACTGCCGACTTCCTGGTCGAGGCCGATGGCTTCGGCGCCTTTGAGCGTGGCCGACCAGATTACCTCCAGCGGGTGGAAACCGGCCTCGCGCATCAACTCCATCTCCTGGATGTAGCCGAAACCGTAGAGGTTGTAAATATAGCCGGAGTCGCTGCCCAGCGCCACGCGCCCGCCCCGGTTTTTGTACTCGTTGATGAAGGTCATCCAGAGCCGGTAGTTCTCGCGCCAATCCACCTCGTCTTCGGTCGTCCAATAGAACCAATAGGAGCCGTGCGCTCGGCGGCTGGGGCGGTAAAATTCCCAGAGCGACGGCATCGTGTAGAGCGCGTGCCAGATGTTGCGACTCTGACGCATCAGGTCGCGGCTAGCGAGGTAGGCCACGAACGTCGGCACGATGGTGAAGTCGAGCGCGATGAGCGAATCCATGACGGCGTTCCAGTGGTCGCTGAAGGGCGGCGCGGCCTGCTTCCAGAGGCGCCCGGCCTCGCCGAAACGGTGTTGCTCATTCTGATAATTATAGTCGAGCGGGTAATGCTGGACGATGCGGTCTTCGAAGAGGGCTTCGGGCAGGCCGTACCAGTGCTCCATCGACGTAAGCCCGTGGCTGGCCGATTGCAGCGCGTTCATCCGGGTGACGGCCAGTTGCGCGTGATGCATCGTCGTGCGCAACCCCTGAAGGCCGGCTTCGTCGAGCGCGGCTTTCATGATTTCGGGCGGCGCGCCGAAAAACTTGATGCCTTCGGCTCCTTTTTCTTTGATGAAACGCACCCACGCGCGGGCATCCTCCGGCGTGACGATAGGCCGCCCGAAGTTCTGCCCGAACCGGGGAAAGGCAACCATGCGCGGCGCGGTGATCTCGCTGGCGGCGCTCCGGGCTTTGTGCTCCATCAACCAATCGACACCGACGCTGCCGACGTCGCGCGTGGTGGTGATGCCGTGGGCCATCCAGAGCTTGTGGACGTACTCAACCGGCACGCCCTGCCCGGACTGCCGGGTGTGCTGATGCCCGTGCATATCCACAAAACCCGGCAAGACGTACATGCCCTCGACGTCGAGTTCGCGGCTGCCGGTGTCGGGCCGGTCTTCTTCGCGGATGGGCGTACCCGGATACCCGACGGTTCGGATCTGGGCGATACGCCCGCCTTCGACGACGATGTCTACCGGCCCGATAGGCGGCGCGCCGGTGCCGTCTATCAGCGTGGCGCCACGCAACACCAGCTGGTCAAACGGCCCCTCCCCTTCACTCCGATCCGGCGCCCTGTCCATCTCCTGCGCCCTCGCATTCACCGCTAAAAATGCGATCAGCAAAACGGCGGTCAGTCGAGCTAGAATTCGCATGTGATGTCTCCAAGCTTTTAGAATCTCCCTTTCGCCCTCTCTCCCTTTCCCCCTCTCACCCAATCACTCTCCCATCGGCCCGATCAACTCGACGAACGTGTCGTCCGGGTCTTTGACGAGGACGAAGTGACGCCCGTCGGCCAGCGGCGTCGGTGTCTCGCCCAGGAGCGGGACGTTGTGCGCTTCGAGGCGTTCGACGGCGGCCTTCATATCGTTGACAAAAATGGTGATGTATTGCATCCCGACGCGGTTGTGGATGTGCGTGTTTTCTTGCGTCTCGGCCCGCGTGCCGAAGGTCATCAGCTTCCACGACGTCGCCGTCTCGCCTGTGCCCAGCTTCAACACCTCGACCTTGAACGGCACGCCGCCCGTCAGCCCGGAGCGCCGCCCCAGGTCTTCGTCGATCTCGAACGACGACACGCGCTGCATGCCGATGGCTTCCAGATAAAACCGCAACGACGCCTCCATATCCGACACCACCACACCGACGTCGATGGTCTCGCTGGAAAACGTCTCGTTAGCCTGTGCCGCCGGTTCGGGCTGAGGATCCGGCGCAGGCGCTGGCTCCTGGCATCCGGTGAGCGCGACGAGGCCCAGAAGCAGGACGGTCGATAGGATGCGTGGTCTGTGCATGATGTCACTCCGATTGGTCTTGATCCGGAAACGCGGCGTGGGTTTACTTGTTGAACCCCTCCTTCGGCTCCCCATCCACCTGCCTGAGAATACTCGATTATGAAGTGCCTTGCCAATCTCCGGCCTCTTTTTCTTCTCTTCTTACTCGCCCCGCTGCTCACCGCCTGCGACAGCAACGAGCAAGACGATCTGATTGAGATCGCCCCGCCCCGCGTCGTGGCCGAGAGCGACTATACCGTCACCGCCACAGGGCTGAAATACTTTGACTTCCTGGTAGGCACCGGCGACGAAGCCCAGCCGGGCAAACAGGTGCTGGTCGATTATAGTGGCTGGCTGGAGGATGGAACGCTGTTCGACAGCTCCTACCAGAGAGATGAGCCCATCGACTTCGTCCTCGGCGCAAGGCGGGTGATTCCCGGCTGGGAGGAGGGCCTGGTGGGCATGCGCGTAGGCGGCCAACGCCAGCTCGTGATTCCGCCTGACCTGGCCTATGGAGAAGCCGGCAGACCCGGCATCCCGCCCAACGCCACGCTGATCTTCGAAGTCGAACTCCTTGACGTCGCCGGCACCGCCTCGCCGTGAGCGTGGGATGCGGGATACGAGATACGGGATACGGGATAAGGAAAGATCATCCTGCATCGCGCATTCCTCGTTCCCACGCAGGAGCGTGGGAACGCAGACTGAGACGCTCTGCGTCTCCCTGCCTTTCGCAACCACTCCTGTGTTGATTCTCGGACGCAGGAGCGTCCGGTTCTGCATTCCCACGGAGACCGTGGGAACGAGCAAAGAAAGGAAATCAATTCTGGTTACGCCCAAACCGCACAAAATCCTCCCCTAAAACCTCATCCAGCGTCCGCACCAAAAAGTCGGCATTCGCTTTATTGAAGACCAGCGGGGGTTTGATCTTCAAAACGTTGTGCAGCGGGCCGTCGGTGCTCATCAGGATGCCGTGCTCGCGCAGGCGGTTGACGACGTACGTGGCCTGCGCCGCCGCCGGCGCCAGTGTCTCGCGGTCCAGCACCAGTTCGACGCCCAGAAACAGCCCGCGCCCGCGCACATCGCCGACGATGGGGTGGTTGTCTTTTAATCGTTCCAGCCCCGCTTTCAGATGCGCGCCGGTGCGCAGCGCGTTCGCTTGCAGATCCTCTTTTTCGATCACGTCTAAGACGGCCATCCCCACAGCGCACGAAACAGGATTGCCGCCGAAGGTGCTGAAAAACTCCATCCCGTTATCGAACGACGCGGCGATCTCCGGCGTGGTGACCACCGCCGCCAGCGGATGGGCATTGCCGATGGGCTTGCCCATCACCACGATATCGGGCACGACATCCTGCGTCTCGAAGCCCCAGAAATGCGTCCCCACGCGCCCGAAGCCCACCTGCACCTCGTCGGCGATGCACACGCCGCCGGCAGCGCGGACGTGGCGGTAGGCTTCGCGGAGATATCCCTCCGGACATTCGATCTGCCCGCCGCATCCCAGGATCGACTCGCTGATGAAGGCAGACACCCCTCGCCCCGCCTGCCGCGCGTGCTCGACGGCCTCGGCGACGTGCCCGGCATACTTCGCGCCCGCCTCCGGATCGCCAGCCCGGTAGAGGCCGCGATAGGGATCGGGCGTGAGGGTTTTGTGGACGTGCGGCGGCGCCCCCATCCCGCCGGGACCGTCGAACTTGTAGGGGCTGATGTCGATGAGCGAAGAGAGGTGGCCGTGGTAGGCGCCGTCGAGCACGATGAGGTCGCGCTGCCCGGTGTGCGCGCGGGCCAGGCGGAGGGCGAGGTCGTTGGCTTCGCTGCCCGAATTGACGAAGAAACAGACACTTAGGGGCTCCGGCATCAGCGCGCAGAGGCGTTCGGCGTAGCGGATGAGGAAGCTGTGCAGGTAGCGCGTGTTGGTGTTGAGCACCGCCATCTGCCGCTGCGCCGCCCGCACCACCGCCGGATGGCTATGCCCCACGTGCGGCACGTTGTTGACGGCGTCGAGGTAGGCGCGGCCCGTGTCGTCGTAGAGGTATTGCATGAAGCCGCGCACCATCTTCAGCGGCTTCTGATACGAGATGCTCAGGTTCCGTCCGATGCGCTGCGCCCGGCGTTCGAGGATCTCTTCTTTGCTCCAATCCTCCTCCGGAAAACATGCCGCCGGGATGCCCAGGATGACGTTGGGATCAGGGCTCAGGCTTTTCCACACGGCGCGCTCGCTCGCCCGCGCCACGCCGGGATAATTGTCCCGATGCCCCAGCATGTCGGTGATGAGTTGGAAATGCAGATGCGGCACCCACCCGCCGTTCTCGCCCGTATCGCCCAGCGTGGCGATTTGTTGGCCTTTTTGGATGGATTGACCCTGGTGAAGTCCATCGAGCGAGGCGCGGCTGAGGTGGCCGTAGAGTGTGTAGAAGGGAAGGCCGCTGGCCTCGTGCTGCAAGATGATCGTCGGGCCATAGTCGAGCGGGAAGGCGTTGTCGTGGACGCTGTAGACGACACCGTCGAGCGGGGCAAAAACGGGCGATCCTGCTTTTTGAAACAGGTCGATGCCGAGGTGGATCGTCCGGTGCTCGGCGGTCTCGTCCGGGCTGGAACGGAACTGCTCCGTGGCATAGACCAGCCGCGCCTCGTCGTATCGCCCGACGCCGACGGCGGCCCCGGCAGCCTCCATCGCCCCGAACATCATGTCTGCATACGACGCCGGATCGGCCAGTTCTTCCGGATTGCCGACCAGCGGGCTGCCAACGCTCCAATCGAAGACGAGTGGCTTTTCTTGCCTCACATCCGGCTTCACCACGGGCGCGGCGGCCTCGGCGTGTTCGTCGAGCCAGGCGACGAGGCGGGCGGTTTGCGGGCACGGCTCCAGGCCGCAGGCATACCGGAAGGTGTAATGCGCAAAGTTCGGAGGCACGTCCGCGAGGATCTCCATCGCCTTCCAGACCGGCTGCGCCGAGACCATCAGGTAGTCGTTATCCGGCTCCAGCGTTTTCCGATAGGCCGAGAGCAACACACTGCTGCACAACCGCGCGCCGATGAGCCCGTAGAGCACCGCCAGTTCTTGTTCGGTGAGCGGATGCGCCTCGTGATAGCCGCCGATGACCTGCGCCGCTGCCGCCAGCGGACCGGCCTTGCCGAGCAGGGCGTAGGCCGCTGCAATGGCCGGCTCGCACACCGTGGGCGTATGCACCATATCGCCAAAATCAAGCAACCCGGTGACTTCGGCGTCGCTGCCCGTGCCGCTGACAAGCACGTTGTAATCGTTGCCGTCATTCTGGATGAAACTCTTTCCAAGAGCCGGCAGCAATGGCTCGACCACCTCCTCGAATCGCTCAAGAAACGGCTCGGCGAGTGCGCGCCGCTCTGGATTGTTGATGTGAGCGAGATGCGGGCGGATGGCCTGCGCGTTCTTCAAATCCCAGATCAGACCCTGGCGCATGGCGGGGTGGGTGAAGCCTTCCAGCACCCGATCCATCGTCCCCAAAAAACGGCCCAGGCTGCGGAGGAGGCGAGGCGTCTGCGGCTTCACGTCCACCATCATCCGCCCCGGCAAGTACGTCACCATCCAGACGTGATGGCGCGCGCCGCCGGCTCCGTCCACGACGGTCATCGTCTGGCCCGACGTGGTCTCGCAGACCTGCTGAAACGACGGCGTTGGAAAATGGGCAGCGAGGTAGGCGAGGGCTTTCTGTTGCAGATCGAGCACTGCCGGATCCTCGGCGGCATTGGCAATCCGGAGGACGAACCGCCGCCCTGACACATCCTCCATCAGGAAATTCTGATCGGCATAGCTCGGCATAGGCCGCGCCGTAGCCGTCAGGCCGTACACCGTTTCGGCAAGGCGTGCGGCGTCTTCCTGCGTAAACTGCGGCGCGATCTGTTCGACGATTGCCATTCGTTGGTTGGTGATCGGTTGTTCGTGGTCCGTTGTTGGTTGTTGGATTATAGGCTTGAGGATCGACAATTACCTCGTCCTACCGGCAAATCTTCAAGAAGCCCCGTAGGGGCGACCTATTTGTAGCATGAGGCTAAAAAACAATCAAGCTCCGTAGGAGCGGCCTGTTCAAAGAGGATGAGACAACTTCTCCTGAACAGGCCGCCCCTACGGGGCTTGATCCTATAAAATCTCCTCAAACTACAAACAGGGCGCCCCTACGGGGCTTTGTTACCCGCACTCAGATTACTCACTACAACGTCTCAAGAAAAGCGCTGATGCGGTCGAGCCCGGCCTGGAGGTATTCGGCGGGTGGGCCGAAGCTGATGCGCAGGTGATGATCGAGGCCCGCGTGCGCGCCCGGCACCACGAGCACACTGTGCTCACGCCGCAATCGATCCGCAAAATCAACGGAAGCAATATCGAGGCGATAGCGGACGAAGGCGATGGCGGCAGCCTGCGGTGCGGTCCATTCGAAGATGGCCTCGTGCTGCTCGAGCCAGGCCTCCAGAATCGAATACCCCCGCCGGACGTAGCGGCGCGTCCGGTCGATGAGACGAGGCCGCACATCGGGCGAGAGCGCGAGCCCCGCCAGCTTGTTCGACAGCATCGTCGCGGCGATGGTGGTGTATTCGTGCCGTCGCCAGAGGGCCTCCACCGTCTCGGCGGGCGCGACGATCCAGCCGATACGCAGGCCCGGCAGGCCGTAGGCTTTGCTCATGCTGTTGAGCGCCAGCACCCTGTCGTACCGGCCCCAGAACGACGGCGTCTGCACGTCGGTCCGTTGTTCGGCGCCGCTGTAGACTTCATCGGCCAGGATCCACGCGCCCACGCGCTCGGCAGCCGCCACGACGGCGTCCATCTCAGCCTCGGAGAGGATGTAGCCGGTCGGGTTGTTGGGATTGCAGACGGCAATGAGCCGCGTCGCCTCGGTGACGACCTCGTTCAGGGCGTCGAGGTCGGGCGCCCAGCCCCGGTCTTCGCGCAGCGGAAACGTCTTGACACGCGCGCCGAAGTTTTGCGCCGCGCCCCAGGCCAGCAGATAATTAGGCATCATCACCACGATCTCGCCGCCGGCGTCGGCAAACGTCTGGGTGGTGATGTAATTGGCCTCGGCGGCGCCGACCGTCACCAGCACGTTATCAGGCGTGGCGCCGGGATACAGCGCCGCGATGCGCTCGCGCAGTTCGTCCGTGCCGTTGACCTGCGGATAATTCAACTCGGTGTCGAGCAACGCCTCCAACCGCCCCGTCTCGCCGACGAGTTCGCGCAACGTGATCGGGTGGACGCCGCTCTCGGTGAGGTTATACGCTACCTTCTGCTCCCACTCCGACATCAACCGTTCGAGTTCGAAGGGCTGGAAGGGCGGCTTCTCGATGAGGATTTGGGTGTTCATGGGCTTTGGTGTCATTGCAACCGCAGATAAACGCAGATGGGCGCGGATGGGCGCAGATTATCTGTGTAATGATGTGGTTGCCGGGTTCATGTGCGATTGCCGTTTATCTGCGTTAATCCGCGCTCATCAGCGGTTGCAGTATCTGTGTTCATCTGCGCCCATCTGTCCTAATCTGCGGTTGCATTATCCGCCCCCATCAGCGGTTGCAGTATCTGCGTTAATCCGCGTTCATCTGTGGTTGCAAGGAGGGCGGCGGCTTCGTCTTCGGTAAGCGGCGTCATGGGCGGGCGCAGGTTCAGCCACTCGGCCCGGCCTGTGCGTTCGGCCATGATACGTTTCAACGCGGGGATGGCTGGATAGATTTCGATGGCTGCGCGCAGGTCGGTGAGGCGGTGTTGCTGTGGGCGCATGTCTTCGGCTTGCCAGCGGGCGAAGATCTCGCCGGCCAGCGGGCACGTCACGTTGGTCGTGGCGGTGATGCAGCCGGCGCCGCCGGCCTCCAGGATGTCGAGTAAAAAGCGTTCGGTGCCGGCGAAGACGCGGAAGCCCGGAAACGTCTCGACCATGTCATTCATGTGCATCCAGTCGCCGCTCGAATCCTTCATCCCGGCGATGGTGTCCGGATAGGCCGTCAGCAGCCGCTCGATGAGTTCGGGGGTGAAGGGCACGGCGCTCATCTGGGGAAAATGATACAGATAGACCTGCAAATCCGCCTCGCCGACTTGCTGGATCACCTGATCAAAAGCCGCAAAAACACCCTCGTCGTGAACGTTTTTGTAATAAAACGGCGGCAGCATCAACACACCGCCCACGCCGCGCGAGACGGCGTGCCGGGTGAGCGTGACGCTGTCGGGCACGGCGCAACAGCCCGTTCCTACGATCAGCCGATCCGCCGGAAGGCCCGCCTCCAGCGCGGCGTCGAGGATGTCCATCCGCTCGACCACGTCGAACGAGTTGGCCTCGCCGGTGGTGCCCATCAGGACGATGCCGTCGCAGCCGTTATCGAGCAGCCAGCGACCATGACCGGCCAGCGCCGCGTGATCGACGCTGAGGTCTTCGCGCTGCGGCGTGAGGCTGGCGGCATAGACGCCGTCGGGTAATCGATGGCTTTCTGTCATACGTAAATTCCTACGTTATTTAATTATGACGGCATCACCCCGGCCTCCACATTCTCCTCCACAAGATACACATCCGCCACTCGATCAAACTGGCGTTCGTAGTGATCCACAATAGCCTCAGAGAACGCCTCTGCCGTCAGCTTTTCCACCAGATTGACCGAGCAGCCGCCGAAGCCGCCGCCGGTCATCCGGGCGCCGAGCACGCCGGGCGTCTGCTGCGCCGTCGCCACCAGAAAATCGAGTTCGGCGCAACTGACTTCGTAGAGATCGCGCAGGCTCTCGTGCGAGCGGTTCATGCAGGCGCCGAAGCCCGCCAGGTCGCCCGCTTCGAGCAGCCGGACCGCCTCTTCGACGCGGGCGTTTTCTTCGATGACGTGCTGCGCCCGCTTTCGGATGACGTCCGGCAAGCCTGTTTTGTTTTGATCGAACAGCGCCGGCGTCACGTCGCGCAGCGCCTGGATGGATGGATCGAATTGCTGAAAATAGGCGACGGCCTGCTCGCACTCGGCGCGGCGTTCGTTGTATTTCGACGCCGCCAGCTTCCGCCGTACGCCGCTATCGACGACGACGATGCTGGCCTGAGCAAGCGGCAGCGGCACGTTGCGGTAATCGAGCGACCGGCAATCCAAAAAGAGCGCGTGGCCGGCCCGGCCCAGCCGCGTCGCAAACTGATCCATGATGCCGCACTGTACCCCGGCGTAGGTGTGCTCGACGTACTGGCACAGCAAGGCCGTCTCGACCGGGTCACGCGGCGTCTCGGTGAGCGCTTCGACGGCCACGCCCACCGCCACTTCCAGCGCCGCCGACGAACTCAGCCCGGCCCCAATCGGCACGTCGCCGAAGAGCAGCATCTCGATCCCCGTCGCGAACGCGCCCCGTTGGTGCAGTTCGTAGAGCATCCCGCCGACGTACGTGGTCCAGTGCGCGGGCGGCATCTCCGGCGGGGTGCCGAGACGAAAATCGACCTCTTCGTCGAAGTCGAGCGAGCGCAGGTGGAGGCGGTCGTCGGAGCGGGCGCGCAGGGCGACGTAGATGGCGCGGCCCAGCGTCATCGGCAGCACGAAGCCGTCGTTGTAGTCGGTGTGTTCGCCGATGAGGTTGACGCGGCCCGGCGCCCAGACGATGCGCACCCCCTCGGCATCGCCGCGCCAGCGAGCAAACGTCGCGCGCAACGCCTCGGCGATGGAGACGCCGTTGGTGGATTCGTCCGGCATACGCTGCCTGGTGTTTGACGGAAACGGTGAAAAGGCTATCATCGAACAACAAGGTACTGTATGTCTAACCGCAAAGCACGCAGAGAAGGCGCAAAGATTCTCTGCGAACTCTGCGCCTTCTCCGCGAACTCTGCGGTTAATCAGAACAAGCTGATCGCATGCTCCCTCGCCCTCCATACGCGCTCCTCGTGCTCGCCGTGCTGGCGCTCGCCGTGCCGCGTCCGGGGCAGGCGCAGGAAGTCGTCACGTTGCGCGTGGCGTCGTGGGCCAATGAGAAGGAGTTCGAACTCGAAACGCGCATCCTCGAAGCGTTCATGGAACAGCACGACGGCGTCGAGATCGAGTTCGAAGCCATCCCGGTGGGCTATCCCGACAAGATCCTCACGTCGTTTGCCGCCGGCACGGTGCCCGACGTGTTCCTGCTCGACAGCCCCTACATCCCGCGCTTCGTCAACCGCGATCTGCTGCTCGACCTGCGCCCCGCCGCCGACACGCTCGGCCTCGACCTCGACGCATTCTTCCCCTCCGTCCGCAAGGTCTTCGAGCAAGACGGCGCGCTCTACGCCCTGCCGAAGGATTTCACGCCCCTGGTGATGTATTACAACAAGCGTCTCTTCGACGCAGCGGGCGTGCCCTATCCGGAGGCGGGTTGGTCGTGGCAGGAGTATCTGTCGATCTCCCAACGCCTTACCCAGGACACCGACAGCGACGGCACCATCGACCAGTTCGGCACGGTGTTTATCAACCAGCTTTACCTCTGGGTGCCGTGGATCTGGATGAACGGCGGCGACCTCTTCAACCCCACCGGCACCTCGACGCTCGGCTTCTTCAACGCGCCGAAGACCGAAGAAGCCTTGCAATTTCTGATCGATCTGCGCACCCGGCACGGCGTGGCGCCGCAGGATGTGATGGTGGGCAACGAGAGCAGCGCCAACGTCCAGGGCGCGCGCGGCCTGTTCTACAGCGGACGCCTGGCGACGATGCCGAGCGGGCGCTGGGCCCTCATCCAGATGATGCCTTACATCCGCAGCGGCGAGATCGACATCGGCGTGGCGCCGCTGCCTACGCCCGAAGGCGGCGAGCACGTGACGGTGCTCTACGCCGCCGGCTGGTGCGTGCCCAAGACGACGAAGCACCGCGCCTGGGCCGTCCGCCTGGCCGCGTTTCTCGCGAGCGAAGAAGCTGCCCGCATCCGCGCCCGCTCGCCCATCGGCGTGCCGGGCTTGCAGGCCGTAGCCGCCGATCAGGTGGCCGCCGACTCGTTCGGCGTCGAGGCGGTGTTTGTCGACGAAGCGGCCTTCGGGCGGCAGTCGTGGGGCACCCAGGTCGAAGCGTTCACCCGCGTCGAAGACCTCACCCGCGATGCCGTCGATGAGGTGGTCATCGGCGGGCGCGACCTCCACGAAGCCTTCACCGACTACGCCAAACAGATCGACGCGATGCTCCTCGACGAGGCGGCGCTCGCCGGCGACGTGACGGTGCTCGAAGGCAACCCGGAGATCCTCGGCTTTCTATTCCTGGGGGTGGGGCTGATGCTGGTTTTCATGGCCGGCACGATGCTCGTGGCGCAGCGCCCCGGGCGCCGACGCCTGCTGACGGGCTACGCCTTCCTGGCGCCGTCGTTCGGGGTGTTGCTGGTGTTCATCCTCGTGCCGCTGGTTTTTTCGCTCTACCTCAGCGCGCACCAGTGGAACGTCATCTCGGCGAGCAAACCGTTCGTGGGGCTGGATAATTTCCGTGATTTGATGGGCGACCGGCTCTTCTGGAAAGCGTTCGGCAACACGGCGCTCTACACGCTGCACGTGCCGGTGTCGATGGCCCTGGCGCTCTTGATTGCGGTCTTGCTCAACCGGAATATCCGGGGCGTGAGCCTGTGGCGGGCGCTCTTCTTCCTGCCGAGCATCTCGTCGATCGTCGCCGTGGCGATGGTGTGGCAGTGGATCTATCATCCCGAATTCGGCCTCGCTAACTATACGCTGCGCCTGCTGGGCCTGTCTACTCTGGGCTGGCTGACCGATCCCCAGACGGCGCTCATCGCCGTGATGATTGTTAACATCTGGATCGGCATCGGCTTCCAGATGGTGATCTTTCTGGCCGGTTTGAAGAGCATCCCGGCGGCGTTTTACGAAGCGGCGCGGGTCGATGGCGCCAGTGCCTGGCAACGCTTTCGCCACGTGACGCTGCCGCTGCTGAGACCGACGACGTTCTTCGTGCTGGTGACGTCGGTCATCGGATCGTTCCAGGTCTTTACGCTCATCTTCGTCATGACCGAGGGCGGCCCACTCCACAGCACCGACGTGGTGGTCTTCCACATCTACCAGAACGCCTACGACTACCTCAAGATGGGCTACGCCTCGGCCATCGCCTGGCTGTTGTTTCTGGTAATCCTGGCTATCACCTGGATTCAATTCCGTTTTCTCGGCAAGAGGGTCTCTTATGGATAGTGTTTGTGCGCGCGGATGGTTATGTTTTTAGTTTCTAAGCAACAGGAACCAGGATAGGTGGTATTTCTCCACGTCACACTGCGCACAACGCCTGGCGTCGGTCATGGGTCACGGGTCATGAGTCATGGGTATTTTGCCTCATGACCCATGACTCATGACTCATGACCCATGACTCATGACTCATGACCCATGACCTGCACCTCCGGCCCCTTGAAGCGCCGACCTCGAACAGGCCACAAACCATAATCCTGCCTGCTTAGAAACCCGAACCACACCTTGCCCCGTTTTACTGTGTGATGAGTACCATGAGTGAAGAGAGTTCCTCACGTGGCAGCGATTTCTGGCGAACCCTCGCCCAGCGCAAAGACCGCAAGGAAGCACAGCGCAAACTCGAAGAACGCTATCGGACGCTCGTCGAGCAGGCGCCCATCGCCATCGTCGTGCACATGGAGACGCGCATCGTCTATGCCAACGCCCGGGCAGTGGCGGCCCTCGGCGCCACGTCGCCGGATGATCTGAAAAACCGCTCGATCTGGGATTGTATAGACCAGGACTACCGGCAGATCGTCGCCGAGCGCATCGAGACGATCTACGACCAGGAAAGCCACGTGCCCGTCACGGAACGCAGACAGGCGCAAGAACAACTCCGTCAGAGTGAAACCCTCCACCAGACGCTCGTCGAAGAAATTAACGACGTCATCTACACGCTCGATGAACAGGGTCGCATCACCTACATCAGCCCCGTCGTCGAACGCGTCTCGGAGTACAAACCCGACGATTTGATCGGGAAGCCCTTCGTACACTTTGTGCATCCCGACGACCGGGATTTCCTGCTGAAGAGCTATCAGCGCACACGCAGCGGCGTGCAGGAACCCTACGAATTCAGAATCCTCGACAAGCAGGGCAGCATCCGTTTTGTGCGCAGCCTCAGCCGTCTCATCACCGAAAATGAACAACCTGCCGGCGTGCGCGGCGTCCTGGTAGACATCACCGAGCGCAAGAAAAACGAACAAGAACGCGAACGGCTCATCGGCGAGTTGGAAGCCAAAAACGCCGAGTTAGAGCGCTTCACCTACACTGTCAGCCACGACCTCAAAAGCCCCCTCGTGACGATCAAAGGCTTCCTGGGCCTGCTCGAAAAAGACGTCCTGACCGGCAACGCCGAGCAGATCAAACAAGACATCAGCCAGATCCAGGGCGCCGCCGACAAAATGCAGCGGCTGCTCGAAGAACTGCTCGAACTCAGCCGCATCGGGCGCCTGATGAACCCGCCCGAACGCGCCTCTTTAACAGACCTGGCCCGCGAAGCCGCCCTCCTCGCCGACGGGCAGATCACCGAACGGGGTGTCGCGGTCGTCATCGCCCCGGACATGCCGGCGGTCTACGGCGACCGGGTGCGGCTGCTGCAGATCTTTCAAAACCTCCTCGGCAATGCGGTCAAATTCATGGGCGACCAGCCCGAACCCCGCATCGAAATCGCCGCCGCCACGCGCGATGCTGAGGTCGTCTGCTCAGTGCGAGACAACGGCATGGGCATCGCCCCGAAATACCACGACAAGGTCTTCGGCCTCTTCGAGCAGATCTACCCGGACGGCGACGGCACAGGCATCGGGCTGACGCTGGTCAAACGCATCGTCGAAGTCCACGGCGGCGCCATCGAGTTGGCGTCGGAGGGCGAAGGCTGCGGCTGCACGTTTACGTTTTCGCTGCCGCTGGGATAAGGGCAAATTCGCTCCAAACAAGCCTGCGGCTACAGGTTTTTGTGTTGAAAATGAGCTACTGCCCAGCCTCTTCGGGCGTGCTCTTTAGATACAGCGTGTCATGATGCAGCCCCACCCCGGCGGGCCATTCGACCGAGCCCGCTTCGATGTAGGCTTCGTTGAAGACGGCTTCGTCGCGAAGACGCTGGAAGATGCCCCGGTCTAGATAAGGTTTTACGTCGAAGATTCGTATCTCTCTGTTGGAAAACATCAGGCGTAGGCGATAGTCCCACAGTGGTTCAAGATCCACCACCTGCGGGCCAATCGGAACGGGGCCGTATTCAATGTCGTCCGGGTTTAGCGAAGGGATTTGATTCATGGCTTGATTCCTAAAGGTTGCCCTAATCAACGAAGTACGAAATACGAAGTACGCAACAAAGTTTCCCATTTCCGAACTTTGTTTCCACCATGTCCTCTCAATCCTCCATCTCCGCCCGCCTGGGCCGCCTCGCCACGTACACGGTGTTGGGCGTGCTCGGCGCGACGATGCTGATTCCGTTCCTGTGGATGGTCTCGACGTCATTGATGACGGATCTGGAGGTGTATCAATTCCCGCCCCGGCTGCTGCCCGAAAACCCGCAGTGGAGCAACTACGAAGGGGCGCTGACGCAACTGCCGTTTGGCCGCTATTTCCTCAACACCATCCTCGTGACACTCACGGCAGTCCTGGGCCAGCTCGTCACCTGTTCGATGGCCGCCTACGCCTTCGCCCGGCTCGATTTTAAGGGACGCGACGCGCTCTTCGCGCTCTACCTCGCCACGATGATGATTCCGACGATCGTCACGTTGATCCCGGCGTTTTTGATCATCAACGCCTTCGGGTGGATGAACACCTACTGGGCGCTCTTCACGCCGCTCTTGACGAGCGTCTGGGGCATCTTCCTGCTGCGGCAGTTTTTCCAGAGCCTCCCGCGCGACTATGAAGACGCCGCCCGCCTCGACGGCGCCTCGGCCTGGACTATCTACTGGCGCATCATCCTGCCGCTCTCGCGCCCTGCCCTGGCAACGCTCGCCATCTTCGCCTTCATGAACGCCTGGAAAGACTTCCTCTGGCCGCTCATCGTCACCACCGACAACGACATGCGCACCGTGGAAGTGGGCATCTCGATGTTTTCGTCGATTTACGGCACCAACTGGCCGTATCAGATGGCCGCCGCCGTCGTGGTGCTCCTGCCCATCCTGATCGTGTTTTTCTTCACACAGAAATACGTCATCGAGGGCATCAGCCTGACGGGGTTGAAGGGGTGATTATTTCAACGTTTATACGGCTGAACAAGCTTGAGCCCCAGAATCGCTCGGTAGTGCTTTTCATTGAAGGTGTGAAGGGGCAGATCGAGTTCTAAAGCGAGTTGGCCGATGAGGGTGTCGAGCAGGCCAAGGCTATGACTGAGATGAAAGCACGTGTAAAGGTCGAGGGCACGATCACAGGCGTCTGGCTGAGGCCACAGAATCGTATATCGTCGTAGTTCTTTTAGCAGATCCCGTTGTTCTTGTTGGTCTCGGCATCCCTGAATCAGTTCCATAGCAACGTAGCCGGGTAGAGCTATCACTTCTGTGCTGACGGTTCCAAGCCAGGCTACGGCAGGAGGATGCCCTCTGAGAATATCAATCACGATGTCGGTATCGAGCAGCAGCATAGGTCAATCGATACGCCGCTGGGCTTTCTCACGCAATTCTTGATCCAAGGCTCCAGGGTCTTTGATGTCGTCTCGATTCTCCCAAAGACCAACGAGAGATGAGCCTAGCAGGTCTTGTGCTGTCCCGCCCTCAGGTTTATCAGCGTCGCTGGTTTCCTTGCTCAAAGCATCATCACCGTTGCTCTGCAATGCTGTTCCGGCGTTTCCGGTATACTCGCCCAGCCCCAGTAAGGAGCGAATCGTTATGGCAGCCGTCTCGCGGCTTGCCGTGGAGATGCGGTCGCGGCGATGATATTCCTGGATAAACTCCTGGTGTGTATACTTATGTTCATTAATCTCTCGCCACAAGAGCTTGAGCATGCGCTCTGTTCGTTCAATCTGGTCGAGGCATTCTTTGTATTGCCGGAACGCGCTCTCGTCACCCACTCTGCCCAGCTCATGAGCATGGACCTCATATTTAAAATTGTTATTGTTCTCAAAATCCCAGGATCGGATCAGCATATTGAGCGTCTGCTCATACGCAAACTTACGTTGCCGAAGAAGTTTCTTGAGCGTATCAACCTTCAGATTTAAAAACTCAGATCGCGGCCTTCTCAGGGGCAGGCTCAGAATCTGTTTCATCACGTCGGGAAACCAGTTGGCGAGCAAGACATAGGTGCCGAACTGATCGATCAAGTTTTTTGCGCTATACGGATCGGACCCCTCGAAATCCCCCACAACCATATCGAAGCGATCGCCGAGACTGAGAAAGGTAACCAGTTTACCGAAGAAATCTTTTTCTTTTTCAATGTCTACAATGTCTCCGGGCAACTGGACGATTCTAGAGCAGTTCTTAAAGGTATCGATGACATAGCCCCAGCCGGACAACCACATCTGGCAGGTATCAACGGCCCATACTTTTTGGACGTCTAGCTTGCCGGAATTCGGGTCCTCTATAAACGCCTTCGCCTCGTCCCTGATTTCCGTATCTCGATTGAGGATGATCACCGGACTCGGATCGATCTCGCGCGCTTTCTTAACCATTTTCCAGAACAGATCTTTTCGCCTCTCAGACTTTTCTATTCTTTCTTGTTCTTTTTCATCCTTTCGGATGTCATAGCCCCTGTACGGGAACATGATCACTACTTTTGTACTCATGGCGGCCCTCCTTCATTGTTTTTTGGATACTTACGCTCTATTGTGCAGATAAAAAGAGTGTAACATAATCTCAAGAAGACTGCAAGAAAAGCCATAATTTTCAAGGACAACCATCGTGATTCCCTGCCCATAATGCGCCCGCAACCATCGTGAACCCATCAGCCATCCTCAACCACCTCGCCCGCCCCGACAAGTGGTATCTCGGCGGCGCGGGCCGGCTCGTCTTTACGCCGCCGTTTCCGGTCTGGCTCGATGGGCTCGGCTTCTGGGATAAGGCCAGCTATTACCACCTCGACCTCGAACCCGGCTTCACGATTACGCTGCTCAACGAAGACAACCGCGAGATCGCCTATCGCTTCGAAGACCGGGTGTGGCGGCCCGATGGGCTTACGCAACGCTATCGCGCGGGCGACGGCCTCCGCCTCATCGAACAAAAAACGGTGGATCCGGACGATGTTTTACTGTCTGCGCTCACTATCGAAAATGCTGAAGACCGGCCCCGCGCGCTGCGGCTGGCGGTGTGGACGGTGCAGCCGTCTTATCCTTCGAAAGAAACGGATTATCTAACCGATGTGACCTGTGAAGCCGGGGCGTTTCGGTTCGTCCGGCACACGCGCTATCGCAACGATCCGCACGCCTACACGTTCGGCTGTGCGTTGGGGATGAGTCGCTCGGTGGCGTCGTTCGCGGCAGTGCTGAGCCAGGGAAGCGTGGTGCAGCCACGCTGGCGCTATACGCCGTTCTACGAATCCATCGACACCGGCGCGCTGGGCGATGGGCTTCCGGCCAACCCAGACGGCGACGGCCTGCTCTACCTCGGTTTGCTCGCCGAAATCACCGTGCCGCCGCACGGCGAGGCTGCTATCTGCGTGGGTCTGGCGGCGGCGCCTTCGGCGGAGGCGGCGGCGGTCCGGCTCCGGCACGCGCTCGATGACGACGACGCGCCGGCCCGGAGCACGCGAGCCTGGGTGAAATATTTCGACACGCTGCCGGCGTTCTCGTGCAGCGATCCGTTTATCGAGCGGTATTACTGGTATCGATGGTACGGGCTGCGGCTCTTCAGCCTCCGGGGCGGCGAGGGCGGCTACCGGCATCCGGCGGTCTGCGAGGGGCCGGACTATTTCCGCGTGCCCATCACCTACAGCGCGCAATGCCACATGCTGGAGACGCGCTGGATGCAAAATCCCGCTATCGCCCAGGGCAGCCTGCTCAACTTCATCGACAATCAGAACGACGACGGCAGCCTCGCCGGCCATCTCTACCTGCACGGACGTCACGCCGAGAGCTTCTATCACGCCAACTGGGCGCACGCCTGGGCGATCCACCAGATCCATCCGGACGAGGCATTCCTGAAAAAAGCCTACGACGGCCTGAGCGCCTACGCCCGCTACTTCGACCACGCGCGCGACCGCGAGGGCTCCGGCCTTTACGACATCCTCAACCAGTACGAGACCGGCCAGGAGTATATGCACCGCTACGTCGCCGTCGAAGAACATGCCGACGATGCGTACTGGGGCGATGTCTTCCGGCTCAAGGGCATCGACGTGACGGTGTATCTGTATGAGATCAAAAAGATGCTCGCCCGGATCGCCCGGCGCTTTGGGCGGGAGGTGGAAGCGGCGGAGTGGGAGCAGGGCGCCGTGCGGACGCGCCGGGCCGTGCAAGAGCAGATGTGGGACCCCGACGCCGCCATGTTCTTCGACGTCGATCCGCGAACGGGCGCGCGCACCGGCGTCAAAGCCGCCGTGTGTTTTTATCCGTACTTCACCGACCTTGTGGACGAACGCCACCTGCCCGGCTTCAAAAAAAACCTGCTCGATCCCAACACGTTCTGTACGCCCTACCCCGTGCCGTCCTCCAGCCGCGACGACGTGTTTTTTAACGCGTGGGCACAGTGGAAAGGCCAGCGCATGAAATGCCCCTGGAATGGGCGCGTCTGGCCGATGGTCAACAGCCACATCGCCGAGGCGCTGGCGCAGGCGGCGCTGCGGTTTGAGGATGCAACGCTCCGGCAAAAGGCGGCGGCGTTCATCACCACATTCATCCGCATGATGTTTGAAGACGGCGACCCGGAGCAGCCCAACTGCTTCGAACACTACAATCCGTTCACCGGCAAAGCCAGCCGCTACCGGGGCATCGACGACTATCAGCATTCATGGGTCGTCGAGTTGATCGTCAAGTACGCCGCCGGCCTCCAGCCCCGCGACGATGGCGTCGTGGTCGATCCTTTTCCTTTTGACCTGGAAAATCTTCATATTGACAACGTGCCGGTCCGGGGCCGCCGGCTCGGCGTAAAACGCACCGGCGATCAGTTTACGGTATGGCTGGATGGCATCAACGTCGCCACCAGTTCGATAGACACGCCGGTTTTTTTATCGATTGATGAATGACCCGCACTCCGGAGAAAAAACGCTGCATATCGGCTACCTGACGCCGGTAGATCGTTTTTCTGAAGAGCACGAAGCCGCCATCGCCTGGCTTCGTGACGAGGCCGCCGATGTCCGGATGATCGCCGTGAGCCCGGCGCGTCTGGTGGAGACGCTCGACGTGCTGTGGGTGCATTTCCCCGACGAGGCGGCCTACGAAGCCTTCCGGCCCAACACGCCGCTGTGCGCCGCGCTCCGCCGCTACGTCGAGCAGGGCGGGCGGCTCTTGCTGACCAACTTCGCCGCGTATCTGCCGCACGACCTCGGCTTCGAGATGCAGCGGCCCGAAGCGCGGCCTCGCGCCATCGCAGACGAAGGCTTCGGACGCGCCTACGGGTTTCAGAGCTTCCGAGGCCATCCCCTCCTCAAGACCTTCCACGGCGGCGGCGCCCTCTGGCATGCCGATGCCGACCATACCGCCTGGCGGGTCGGTTATTTCGGCGGGGTGTGGCCGGCGCAAGGGCAGGTCGTCGGGGTCGAGAAAAGCTACATCACGATCCATTCAGACAACAAACTGCTCGTCGAGTACACGGTGGGGGCAGGGCAGATGGTGTCGGTGGGCGCGTTCGTCCATCTGGCTCCGAAGAATTATCGCGCCCAAGCCCTCCGGCGTTTCCTCCACGACGCCCTGCGCTATCTGGCGCGTTCTGATCACCCCGAAAAAGCCACGTACTGGGTCGAGGATATGTGCGCGCCGCGCGCCGTCGCCATCGCTGCGAGTCGTCCGGTGGTTTATAAGGAGAACAACGCTGAAGATCGAAGAACACACCCCGCCGCTTCGCGGCATCCCTCTCAAGAGGGGACTTTTCAACGTCAGCAGCGAGAAAGAGAAAATCCCCTCTTGAGAGGGGTGCCGAGCGCAGCGAGGCGAGGTGTGTCAGCCATCCTCTCCCTAACCCGCGACGAGGCCACCGATGCGTTCTTTGACGTGGCGGGGCGGCGTTGTTTGATGATGGGGCGCGAACGCGGCGGGATCGACGAGGTCTGGGTTCATCCCATCAGGGTGCTGCGCGACCTGGAGATCGGGCTGGTTGAGGAGAACGCGGTGCGATGGCTTTGTGATGTACCGGCGCGGGTGGAGATCTGCCCGGAAGCCATCGTCCGCACCTACCAACTCGGCGCAGGCACCCTCACCGAAACCGTGACGGCGGCCCTCGACCGGCCCGGCGGCCTGATTCACCTCCACGCCGACGGCGCCGGGCCGCTCCGCCTGCTGCTGCGTTTTCGGGTCGATCTCCGCTGGATGTGGCCCTTTCCGGACGATGCCCTCGGCGCACTGCACTTCGGCTACGATGACGGGCTGAATGCTCTGCACGTCCACGACCACAGCTGCGATTTCTACGCGCTCTTCGGCAGCGATCACATCCCCGAAGCCCACCTCGGCGGCGCTTTTGCAAAGATTGAGTACACAGACGGACGGCTCCACGGCACGCCGTCGGAGCTGAATCAGGTTTATCAAGCTTTTGTCTTCATCCTCGACGAGACGAACCAACACACGCTCCACTTTGCTATCGCGAGAACGGATCAGGGACGCGGCGAAGCAGAGGAAACGTTCCGCGCACTCCTCCGCGATCCATCCGTCGTCTACGACGAAGCAGCCCGGCATTACCAACATTTGTTGGAGACGAAGACGATGGTGACGACGCCGGATCCGGCGCTTAATGAAGGCTATCGATGGGCTGTCGTCGGGACGGAGCGGTTTCGCGCTACGACGCCCGGCCTGGGCACGGGGCTGATGGCGGGCTATGGGACGGCGAGCATGGGTTGGAACGGCGGCCATGTCGTCAGCGGACGGCCCGGCTATGCGTGGTATTTCGGTCGTGATGCCGCGTGGGCCGGCCTCGCCGTCTGCGCCTACGGCGGCTTCGAGGCGATCCGGCAGCAGCTTCATCTCTTTCGGGATTTTCAGGACGAGAGCGGGAAGATCCTCCACGAGATGACCACGTCCGGCTCCGTCCACTACGACGCCGCCGACGCCACGCCGCTCTACGTCATCCTCGCCGCCCACTACGCCCGCGCCTCCGGCGATCTCGACACGCTCCGCGCGCTCTGGCCGTCGCTCCGGCAGGCGATGGACTTTCTCTTCACCACCGACACCGACGGCGACGGCCTCATCGAAAACACGAACGTCGGCCACGGCTGGATCGAAGGCGGCCCGCTCTTCGGCGCCCACACGACGCTCTACCTGACCGCGCTCTGGGCGCAAACCCTCCGCGACGCCGCCTACCTCGCCACCGTCCTCGATCAGCCCGAAACAGCCGACGCCTACGACGACGACGCACAATCCGTCCTCGACACCCTCCACCGCGATTTCTGGAACGACGAAACCCGCTTCGTCCACCACAGCCTCCGCCCCGACGGCACGTTCGCCCCGGAGCCGACCGTCCTCGCCGCCGTGCCGATGCTCTTCGGCCTGCTCTCCCCCGCGCGCTCCGCCATGATGCTCGACACGCTGGCCGGCAACGACTTTTCGACGGATTGGGGGATGCGACTGCTCCCTGCCCAGTCGCCGCTGTTCGACCCGGAGAGCTACCACGGCGGGACGGTCTGGCCGCTCTTCACAGGTTGGACGGCGCTGGCCGAGTACATCCACGGGCGGCCTGCGCAAGGTTTCGCGCGCGTGATGAACACCCTGCTGCTCTACCGCCACCACGCCCTCGGCTGGGCCGGCGAAGTGTTCCACGGCACGCACTTCGAGGCGAGGCCGGTGTGCCCGCACCAGTGCTGGTCCGAAACCGGCGCGCTGCACCCGATCCTCGCCGGCCTCGTCGGCTTCCACCCCGACGCACCGCGTCATCGCCTCCGCCTCCAACCTCGCCTCCCGCTCCACTGGAACATATTCCGGGTGGATAATCTGTGGATGGGCCACTCCCGCCTCCACCTGACGATGCACCGAACGCCCACCCGCACCACCTACCACCTCACCCTCGCCGAAGGCCCGCCCGTGGAAGTCTCCTTCGCCCCCAGAATCCCCCTCGGCACACAGATTCACCAGCTTTCCCTCAACAACGCCTCTCACCCCCTCCCCGAACGCGGCCCTCTCGGCTTGATGCTGCCGCCGCTGGATTTCACGCTCGACAGCGAAGCCACCATCGACCTCCACCACACCGGCGGCGTCGGCGCGATCCCGCTTGTTCCCCACCCCGCGCCGGGCGATGCCTCGCAGGGCCTCCGCCTCATCCGCGAAGCGCTGCACGGCACGGTCTACCTCCTCACCATCGAAGGTCCCGCCGGCACGACAGGCCGCTTTCAGATCAAGTCCTTCGCCCCCCTCGCCCGCATCGACGGCGCCGACCTCGTAGAAACTTCGGACGACGGCGTGGTGATGGTGCGCGTGGCGTTTGACGAGGGGGAGACGGCGTTTCTGCGCAAGACGGTGCGTTTTTATCTCGAATAGCGCCTGTTCCGTGTGCCTGGCTTTGCACCGTCATTTCTCAGAACGATTAAGAGATACCTTTGGGATTCTCGGAGAATCAACGTTGGTGCTTTGAGAACCGAACTTGGCTCTCTGAGAACCGAGCTTGGGTCTTTGAGAACCAGCGTTGGCTCTCGGAGAACCAGCGTTGGTGCTTTGAGAGCCAGCGTTGGGTCTTTGAGAACCCAAAAGGTATCTCGGAGAACCAAGCTTGGATCTCTGAGCATCAACGTTGGTGCTTTGAGAGCCAACACTGGCTCTTCAAGAGCCAAAAAGAGTACTGCACCTTGATGGGTTGATGGCGCATTTGCCCTTTTAAAAGTCATCCCTGCGAAGGCAGGGACCCATCCAGGTTTCGAGGGATGATGGCATCCCCAGAGACTCGGATGGGTTCCCGCCTGCGCGGACACGAGGCGAAGCCGACTGACGAAGTAAATGACTTGATTATGTGCAGTGGCTTAATCGTCGCTTCTTAACTCAAACCTACGTTTGAATAGATCACTTTTACGCAGCGTCGGCGCTGATACCATCGGGATCTAGCTCGACACGCTCGACTGAAAGCCCAAGTGACCTGGCTCGTTGCACTGCGTCGCGAATGGCGTGCTCCATAAAGGGCGCATCGAGATGGACGTACAGCAGAGGCACCCCGTTGGCAACGGCAGGCGACACACGACCTTCAAAGCACTCGAAGAGCTGTTCCTCTTCCTCATCGGTCGTCGGTGTTCCGAGGATCAGTTGAAAATGATAGGTCTTCATTCCTGGATGTGTTTGTTCGGGTGCTTGAGCATCGTGCCGTCTCTTTTCACAGTCCGACATCAATATACAAATGCTGTTGAGATAGATTCGTGCGGATTGCTACCTTTGAAAAACACCGTCGCCGCCCACGCCCGATGGCAGCGCCTCGGCGACGCAGCATGTAAATCTGATAGAAGAATAAAATGCCAGGAAGAAACAAGGACAATATGAGCCGCAAAGAGCTGCTCAAGATTATAGAAAAGGCCGCCCGCGAGGGATGGGAAGTGCTCAACCTATCTTTCGAAAGCACCTCCAATCTACCGGACGAGATTGGCCAACTCACCAACCTGCAGACGCTTTACCTCAGTAAAAGTCTACTCATGACGCTGCCAAGAACAATTGGTCAACTCGCCAACCTGCAAAAGCTCTACCTCAGAGAGAATCGACTGACATCGTTGCCCCAGGAAATCGGTCAACTTACCAACCTGCAAAGGCTGTGGATTCAACACAATCAAGTGACATCGCTGCCCCAGGAAATCGGTCAACTTACCAACTTGGAGGAACTTAATATCTGGGACAATCAAGTGACATCGTTGCCCCAGGAAATCGGTCAACTTACCAACCTGTTGATGCTTACCCTTGACAATAATCGGCTGACATCGCTGCCCCAGGAAATCGGTCAACTTATCAACTTGGAGGAACTTAGTATATCGGACAATCGGCTGACATCGTTGCCCCAGGAAATCGGTCAACTTACCAACCTGTTGGTGCTTACCCTTGACAATAATCGGCTGACATCGCTGCCCCAGGAAATCAGTCAACTCGCCAACCTGCAAAAGCTCTACCTCAGAGAGAATCAACTTACATCACTGCCCAAATTAATCGGTCAACTCACCAACCTAGAGAACCTTTTCCTCCATTATAATCAACTCACCTCGCTGCCAAGTTCGTTGGCGCGGCTCAAGAAACTTGAGATCCTCGACCTCGACGGCAACCCCCTGAACCCTGCGCTGCAAAGCGCCTACGAGGCCGGGTTCGACGAACTGCGAGCGTATCTGCACAGTCTGGAGGCTGCCGAGCCGCTCTACGAGGCCAAGATGGTCCTCGTGGGCGAAGGTGGCGTTGGGAAAACGACGTTGTTGAAGGCGATGATGGGGCGGGAGGGCGAAGAACCGAGAGCAGACGAGCCGACGACGCACGGGGTGAAAATCGACATCGAATCGCTGCATCTGCCGCATCCGGAGAAGGAGGGCGTCGAGATCAAGTTCAACGCGTGGGATTTTGGGGGGCAGGAGGTCTATCGCGTCACGCACCAGTTTTTCTTCAGTCCCCAGGCCATCTACCTGCTCGTGTGGAAACCGCGCATCGGCGTCGAGCAATCGCGGGTGGAGGACTGGCTCAAGATGATCAAGCTCCGCGTCGGCGACGACGCCCGCGTCATCATCATCTCGACGCACTGCAAGACCGGCGAGCGCCTCGCCCAGATCGACGAGCCGGTCTTCCTGCGCGACTTCGGCTCGATGATCGTCGGCTTCCATGAGGTCGATAGCCTGGTCAAAGATCCCGCCACCGGCGAGTACGTAGGCGTCAAGGAACTCAAAGACCTGATTGCCCAAACGGCTAAGGATCTGCGGCAGATGGGGATGGGCTTCAACATCGAATGGAAGGCCGCGCGCGACGAATTGCTGGCGATGGAGCCACCGCGCATCACCTACAAAAAATTCGCCGAGGTCTGCGCGGGCCACAATCTGGACGCCATCTCGACGAAGACGCTGGCCGGCCTGATGCACGACCTCGGCTACATCGTCTACTACGGCGACGACGAGCATCTCAAGGACGACGTGGTGCTCAAACCCGAATGGCTGACCAAAGCCATCGGTCTCGTGCTCGAAGACCGGATGACCAGGGAGATGGACGGCATCCTGCCCGACAGCCGGCTGGAGGAGGTCTGGTGGGAAAAGCCCGTCGATAAGACAACCCGCTTTGAGCCGAAGCTCTACCCGTTCTTCCTGCAACTGATGCAGAAGTACGACGTGTCGTATCGCCTCAAATACCAGTCGCAGGACGTCGAGGATGCGAGTCTGGTAGCGCAGCACGTGCCGCAGGTGCGCCCCAGGTTGCCGTGGCTGCCCGAAGAGGATCCCCGCAAAAACCGCCGCCGCATCGCCATGGTGTGCGTGATGGACGAAGAGCCGCCGGGCCTCGTGCCGTGGATGATCGTGCGGACTCACGAATACGCCTGCGAAGAGCAAGACGCCGACGACGCCGTCCACCGGCTGCACTGGCGCAAGGGCATGTTTCTCCGCAACAAGAGCCACGGCGAGGCCATGCTCGAACTGCGCGGGCGCGAATTCCACGTCTACGCCGAGGCCGTCTGGCCCGAGTATTTCATGAACGTCCTCCGGCGGACGCTCCACAAGTTGATCACCGACAACTGGCCGGGGCTCGAAGGCCGCTACACGTTCTCCGTGCCCTGCCGCGAGAAGATCAACGGCAAAGCCTGCGACGGGCGCTTCGACATCGACGCGCTGCGCCAGTTTCTGGAGGAGGGCGACGAGACGCTCCGCTGCCAGGACTGCCGCAAAAAGCAGAACATCGTGCGACTACTTTTCGGATTTGAGGTCGAAGCAAAGGATTCGCGCACACAACTGAGCCGCATCGACAACAACATCGAACTCGTCCGCACCGAAGCGCCGCAGTGGACGGTCGGCCAGCCGCTGGCCGAGGAGAAGCTTCTCAAGATCGAATCCAAGATCGACCTGCTCAGCCAGGATACGCGCACGATTGGCGTGGTGCTGAAGCGGGATATCGACGGGCTCAAGCAGGAGTTGGGCGAATGGGAAAGCCGCATGGCGAACTACGTGATGGCGATCATGCACGCCATGGCGAGCGAAGCCAAAAACGGGCCGCGCCTGTTCAGCATCGAGCCGGTAGACGGCAACTGGCGCCGGTGGATCGCTAAAAAATACCGGCTTCATCTGTGGTGCGAAGCCGAGGGCTGCCAGCATCCCGTCCACGAAGAAGGGCTGGGCGTGTACGAATTCAAAGCGACGCGGGAGTGGGTCAATAAAACTGCGCCGTACGCCAACTTCATCGCCGGGGTGCTGAAAACGGTGTTGCCGGTGGCGGGGCCGGCAGCCAACATCCTCTTCGGCGCGAACACGATTGATGAATCAGGCCTCAAAGATCACCTCGAACTGATGAAAGAAGCCACGGCGAATCTGCCCGGCATCGCGTTTGAGCGAGACGATCCGTCGCGGTTGCATCAGAGCATGCTCTCCGGGGCGGAGCGGTCGGGCATCCTGGAACTTCATGCGCTCCTGCGCGCGCTAGATCCCCATCACAAAAAATTGGGCCTCACGCGTCTCCTGACACCCACCGGCGATTTTCAGTGGCTCTGCGAGACGCACTTCCAGCAAATCCACCCGCCGATTCCGGATACGATTGGATGAGGAGCACCATGGGCAGAAAAGTTCAGCACGTCCGCTACCGGCTCGATGCCAGGGACATCACCGAGCTACCCTTCGACGAAATCGCCGCCATCCTGCGCGGCGCCGACGACCTCATCATGTCGGGCGGGCGTTCCATGCTGGTAAAAATCCTGAAGGGATCACGTGATAAGAAGCTGCCGGGGCTTCACCTGGACGAAAGCCCGATGTACGGATATTACCACCACTTGACGATGGACGAGATCGCGGCGCGCGTCGATTGGGTTGCGCCTGCACCCACTGGCCGCGCGGTCCCCTCCCCGACGGCTACCACGACCTCGTCGCCTCCGAGCTTCCAGTGCTGATTTTTATCCAGGAAAAAAGCTTGCCTTTCTAAAAAATATAACTTATTAGAGTTACTAGCCGATGCCCCCCTCACCCGGTCGAGGGCTCGTCATCATGTAAGAGAGAAGGCGCCCGGCAGTTGTGCGATGGACGGTTATTTTGTGTGATCGTGCCTTGTGCAAATCTCCCAAAGCACGTTCACGAAGGCAGGGAAAAGCCTGATCATTTCGGGCGATTTATCAAAGATGAGCATCCCTCGACGCCACATAATCAAGGAGGCTGCCATGCAGGAAGACACCGCCAGGAATCACCACGCACCTACCACCGCTTCGGACGACGGCGCCCCGGCCCAAGACGGGATCACGCGTCGAAAATTTCTGGGAACGACGCTCGGCACAGCCACCGCGCTGGTCTCCGGCCTGTCCGGAACCCTGTTCGGAGCCACCTCCGCGCCGGAGCACCTCGCCCGGGACAATCCGACACCCCCGCCCAAAGCCCCCCTGCCCACCCGGCCTCCCGATACGCGCGCGCTGGGGGCCGACCTGATCCAGCCGGTAGAGATTCGTTCCCAGGGCGGCACCCTCACTGCCGAACTGACCGTCGCGGGCGAGCAGCGAGAGATCGCCGTCGCCTACAAGGATAGCAACGGCAGACCCTTCATCCGTGTCGAAGAGAAGAACTTGCGGATGTACCATTATCAAAACCCCGAAACAGGGCAGATGCAGGCGTCCTTTCCGGGGCCGACGTTCCGGGTGAGGCTGGGCGACGACATCAGGCTCACGCTCAATAACGAGATCAACCCTGCCGATTTCCCCCCGTCGAGCAACGAGAAATGCAACCCCGGCTCGGCGTCGGAAGACGAATATCCGCAGTGCCTGCACGGTGACAACACCACCAACATGCACTACCACGGCTTCCACTGTTCGCCGAATGCGCCGCAGGACTGGGTCTTCCTCAAGCTGCAACCGGCAGGCACGCAGCCAGAATCGCCTGACGACGTCATCGGCACCTACCATTTTCACATCGACCGGCTCAATGCCCGGCAGGCTCCCGGCACGCACTGGTATCATCCGCACAAACACGGATCTACGGCGGTTCAGGTAGCCAACGGCATGGCCGGCCTGTTCATCATCGACGGGCCGTTCGACGCCTACCTCAACAGCCACATTCCCGGCCTGACGGAAAAGGTTTTTGTGATCCAGCAAATCGTCGATCACGTCATCCCGCCGCCCAACGGCAACGCCAACGATTCGCAGGTCAACTCAAGCCGCCTGCTGCCCAAGTACGTCAACGGGCAGGTCAACCCGACGGTGCGGATGCGGCCCGGCGAGATCCAGCGGTGGCGCTTTCTCAACGCGACGCAGCACGCTACGTCGCAGATCGACCTCGTCTTCGAAGATCCGGGGCATCCCGATCTGGTACCGGAAGTGCGCCAGATTGAGCAGGACGGCGTCCCGTTTGCCTCGGCCAACTACGAGCATGACCTGGAAATAAAGCACCTTGGATTGCAGGAAGGCCAGCCGGAGTTGGAAGTCTCGCAAGCCTCGCTGGCGCCAGGCAACCGGGTCGATTTCCTGGTCAAGGCCCCGGAGGCCCCCGTCATGCTGGCGCTCAACCAGCTCCACCGCGAGCAAACGCTGGTCGAGCGCTTCCGGCCAACGGCTGCCGCTGCCGCTGCTATCGCCGCCGCCCCGCCGCCGCCTCTGTTTACGGTGGTAGTCGAAGGCCCCCCCGTCCAGCCTCCGATGAACTTCCCGGCCCATTTGCCGCCGCTGCCGCCCTTCCTGCAAGACGTGCAGGACTGGGAGATTGCCCGTCGCCGAGAAGTCGTCTTCACGGGCGACCACGATACGGGAAGCGCGCCCATGTTCTACCTCGGCACCGAGCAAGATCCGCTGCAACAGTTCAACCCCGACGAACCACTCTTCAAAGACATGATCCTGGGCACGGCGGAAGAGTGGATCATCTACAACAACGATCCCCGGGTCAACCATCCCTTCCACATCCACACCAATCCGTTCCAGATCGTGGAGATCTACGCGCCGGCGCAAGGGGATACCAGGCCCGTCGAGTTGCCCCAACCCTGGATCTGGTGGGACACCTTCGCGCTGCCGAAAGCACAAGGCTCCGAACGCGGATACATTAAGATCCGCCAGCGCTACCTCGACTACCCCGGCGAGTTTGTCATGCATTGCCACATCCTCGGCCATGAAGACCGCGGCATGATGCAAACCCTGCGCGTCTCGGAGCACGCCGCGCTCATGCAATCGATGGGCGGCGGCGGCGAATAATCGCTCCTGACGAAATCAACCACGCATCGAAAAGCGGAGGGCGGTCCCGGCGACGGCCCTCCGCTTTTCGCTTTGAATCGCGTTGTGCGGGAGCATGAATTGGAAAGAGCGGTCAGGCTATCATGCCGTCAGCTCGTATCTGGTCTTGCATGATGCCGAGTATTTCGCTTTTCGCAACGCGGCGGGGCTACCACGACCTCGTCGCCTCCGAACTCCCCGTGCTTATCATCTCCGGCGAACGCAACCCCGCCACGCCGGTGACGTGGGGCGACGAGGTCCGATCCACGCTGCCCAACAGCCGCCACCTCGTCCTCCCCGACGCAGGCCATGTGCCGATGACGCCCTGTGTGCTCGGCCTCAAACAGCATCTCATCGAGACGGGCTCGGTGGATGGGCTTGACACATCGTGTGGGGGGGATAAATTGCAACCGCAGATGGACGGGGATGGACGCAGATAGCGTTGTGTGCTATGCAAATCATCCGCGTTTATCCGCGTTCATCTGCATATACAATCTGCGGTTGCACTACTCAACCTGCAACGCCGCCACCGGATTGGCCGTCGCCGCCCGGATTGCCTGGAAACTCACCGTCAGCCAGGCAATGACGAGCGCAGCCAGGCCCGCCGTCGGGAAGATCCACCAGGCGATCTCCGTTCTGAAGGCAAAATTGTCCAGCCACCGATCCATGGCCAGGTAGATCAGCGGCGCGGCCACGACGAAGGCGACGACGACGAGCCGGGCGAACTGCTTCGTCAAGAGCAGCACGATGCTGGAAACCGGCGCCCCGAGCACCTTGCGCAGGCCGATCTCCTTCGTCCGCTGCCGGGTCGTCAGCGACGCCAGGCCGAAAAGGCCCAGGCACGCCACGAAGATCGCCAGCAACGCAAACAGGCCGACGACCTGCCCGAACTGCTCCTCGGCGCGGTATTGCCGGTCGAGCGATTCATCCAGAAAACTGTACTCGAACGGACGATGCGGCGCCAGGCGGCCCCAGAGCGCCTCCAGCCCGGCCATCGTCTCGGCTAGGTCGTCCGTCTTGAGCCGAAGCGAGACATACCGATACCGGCGCGGATCGAGGCGGATGTAGATCGGCTCGACGTCTTCCTGCAACGACTTCAGGTGGAAATCCCGCGCCACGCCGACGATCTCGCCGGGGGTGCCGAAATGCTGAAACGCCGCGCCCAGCGCCTGCTCGGCCGAGACGTAGCCCAGGCTTTTGAACGCCGCCTCGTTGACGATCATCGCCTCGGTGG
Organism: Rhodothermales bacterium; assembly: GCA_028278205.1. GTDB lineage: Bacteria > Bacteroidota > Rhodothermia > Rhodothermales > Bin80 > JANQES01. The sequence continues at coordinate 32,463 of JANQES010000099.1, read as the reverse complement.
AGTCCGTCGGAAAATCGCGGGAGAACGCCCGCCCGGCGACGATCTCGATGCCGTAGGTATTGATGAAATCGAAGTCGGCGGAGACGTAGCGCCAGGGCATGCTCTGCATCACACCCTCGCTGTCCTCGACCCGGACGCCGGCGTGCAGGTTGCCGGTGCCGGGGATGTCGCCTGAAACCGAGACGGCGGCGACGTCGGTGCGTTGGAGGAAGGCTTGCTTGACGGCCTCGGCCTGCTGCTGCACGGCGGCGTCGGCGTGGAAGTTGACCGTCAGCATGTGCTCGTCGTCGAAGCCCAGGTTCGCGTTGCGCATGTAGTCGAGTTGCGAAAAGACCACCGCCGTGCCGACCATCAAGGCTATCGACAGGCTGAACTGAAACACGACGAGGCTTTTGCGCAGCACGTGGCCGTGCCGGGTAGCCCGCAGCGAACCGCGCAAGACCGCGATAGGCCGGAACCGCGAAAGCACCACGGCGGGATACCCCCCCGCCATCACCCCGACTACGGCGACGATACCCAGCAAGATCAGCAGAAAGACCGGATTCAGAAACACGCCCAACGACAGCGCTTTCCCGGCGAACGTATTGAACGCGGGCAGCACCAGCCCCGCCATCAGCAGGGCCAGCCCCATCGCGCTGAAGGCCATCAGCAGCGACTCGCCGAAGAACTGCGTGGCGAGTTGCCCCCGCTGCGCCCCGACGACCTTCCGCACGCCCACCTCCTTAGCCCGTTCCGTTGCCCGTGCCGTGGCCAGGTTGGTAAAGTTGATGCAGGCGATCAGCAGGATGAACAGGGCGATGCCGGCGAAGAGGTAGAGCGTCGCCGCGTTGCCGCGCCGGGCCAGGCTGCTATGATGCCGCGTGTGCAGGTAGACGCCGGACAGCGGCTCGGTGGCGAGGGCGTAGGAATGGCCGTCCTCGTGGATCACCTCGCCCAACTGCCGCTCCAGATAGCCCGGCAGCTTGGCGTCGAGCACGGCGGCGGCTTCGGGCCGGTCGAGCAGCAGGTAGGTGTTAACCACCAGCGCCCACCAGTCGGCCATGAAGTCGGGCGAATGGATATCGAGCGTCGAGAGCGAGACGAGGAGGTCGAACGTGAAATGCGAGGCGGCCGGGACGTCGTCGAGCAGGCCGGTGACGGTGTAGGCTTGCCCATCGCGCATCAGCGTTTGGCCGATGGGATCCTCGTCGCCGAAGTAGCGACGGGCCGTCGATTCGGTCAAAACCACGCTAAACGGGGCCTCCAGGGCGGTTTGCGGATCGCCCCGATAGAGCCCAAAGCTAAAGACACGCAGCGCCGAGGCGTCGGCGTAGAGGCCCTCGTACTCCTGATACTGCACGCTCGGGTCGTCTTGCCGCTGAAACAGAAACGAGCCCTCCACAAACCGCACCGCCTCGACGACCTCCGGAAACTCCACCTTCAAATCCGGCCCCACCGTCGGCCCCACCATCGCCAGGGCGCGCGTGACGTTGGGTGTCTGAAAATCGTATGTCACCCGCACGATGCGGCCCGCGTTTTCGTGATACTGATCGACGCTCAGTTCGTCGCGCACGTAGAGGGCGATGAGCAGGCAGCACGCCAGCCCCACCGCCAGCCCGGCGACGTTGATGGCCGCGTAGCTTTTATGCCGTTTAAAATTGCGGAGCGCAATTTTAAAATAGTTGGTTAGCATGACGAGGCTCCAGTGGATTGAATCGAGGAGGAAGGGGAAGAGGGATCGGAGGGTTTGCCTCCAGTACCAACGCCGTGCCGCCGCCACGCCGCGCGCCTCGGCGAGGTCGGCGTAGAGTTCTTCGAAGTCGCCCAGCGCCGCATAGCGGATGTCGCCGCTGACGACGCGGCCCAGCAGCCACGCCGCGAGCCGAGGAGGGGAGGGTTGGTGTTGCCTGGTCATGGGGGTGGAATTTCGATTTTGGATTTTGGATTTTGGATTGTTTTCGGTCGCGGTCTGTATCAATCGAACAAGCCGCGCCGGTTGAAACCCCTGCGGCTTGTTCGATTGAGATAACGGTGGCGTCTCAGACCAATCCAAAATCTAAAATCCAAAATCGGAATCCAGCGCCGGAATCCCGCTCCAGAGCGTCTCGTGTACGTGTTTGACGGCCAGCAGCGCTTGCTTGCCGATGGGCGTCAGGTGGTAATAGACCTTGCTGCGGCCGCCTCGTTTAGACACCGGCTCGCCCTTGCGCGTTTGCACAAAGCCCTTCTTTTCGAGCCGATGCAACGGCGCATAGACCGCCCCGATGGACCAGTCCTGCCCCGTCGCTCTGGACACCTGTTCGCGGATCGCGACGCCGTAGGCCGCGTCCTGCAAACGCCAGATCGACAACAATACCACTTCTTCGGAGCGCGATAAGAGCTTCATGAGAGGGTGGGGTTTGGGACGGATGCGATTTGTATTCGGAAATAAAATAAATAAGTTTCACCGGTGTTTTATTTCATCACGCCGCGTTTTGACATGTACCCGATAAATCGTTATTCTAAACCATCTACCCACTCAGCCGAGCGCCTGCTGTGCCCATCCCACTCAGCATGAAACCAGGGACCAAGTCTCAAAAATTTCAACCCTGGGTTGTGATTCCCGGCCTGTAGTTTTGCCTTGCGCGGAAAGCCCGTCTTAGCTCAAGAACGGGCGTGCTCCTGTCTCTCCTCGAACACCGCATCACCACCCGTCATTCGTCCAAGGCAAGGCGGTTGAAGACATGCTCAAGACCCCCTTCTTCCCAAGGCAGCTCGCGTTGTGCGAAAGCATGAGTTGGAAGGAATGGTCGGGCTATCATGCCGTCAGTTCGTATCTGGTCTTGCATGACGCGGAGTATTTCGCCTTTCGCAATGCGGCGGGGTTGTTGGATGTGACGCCGCTGTTTAAGTACCGCGTGCGGGGTAAGGATGCAGCGGACTATCTCGCGCAGATTATGGTGAAAGACATCACCAGGCTCACCGTCGGGCGGGTGACGTATTTGTGCTGGTGCAACCACGAAGGCAAAGTGGTGGACGACGGCACGGTGATGCGACGGGGCGAGGAGGACTTTTTCGTGACGACGGCGGATCCGTGTTTTTCATGGTTCAGCCGCTTTTTGCGCGGCTACGATGTCACGCTCGAAGACGTCTCGGAGCAGGTGGCGGCGGTGGCGCTGCAAGGCCCCACCTCGCGCGACGTTCTGAAGCAGGTCTGCGACGCCGATCTCGATACCCTCAAATTCTTCCGCACCACGAAGGCCCGGCTCGACGACTTCGCGGTGTGGATCTCGCGGACGGGCTACACCGGCGACCTCGGCTATGAGATCTGGGTCGAGAACGAGCACGCGTTGAAACTCTGGGATGCGCTGATGGCGGCGGGCCGCAACTACGCCCTCCGCCCCGCCGGGCTGGATGCGCTCGACCAATGCCGCGTCGAAGCCGGGTTGATCTTGAAGAATGTCGATTATTACAACGCGCTGCACGTCTTGATCGAAGACCGCAAATCGTCGCCCTACGAACTCTCGCTGGGCTGGACCGTACAGCTAGACCGCGCGCCGTTCAACGGGCAGAAAGCGCTCCGGCACGAGAAAGAAAACGGCTCGCAGTGGGCCTTCGTCGGGCTCGACATCGACTGGCCGGAGACCGAGGCGTTGTATGCGCGCTACGGCCTGCCGCCGGAAGTCCCCCACACGGCGTGGCGCCTGTCGATCCCCGTCTACAGCGATGCCAGCCGCGAGAAGCAGATCGGCTACGCCACGAGCGGGACGTGGTCGCCGATCCTCAAAAAAAACATCGCGCTGGCGACGATCCGGGCGGATTACCAGGAGATCGGCACGGAGGTTCAGTTCGAAATGACCGTCGAGCACACGCGGCATACCGTCATGGCGACGGTGCATAAGCCGCAGTTTTTCAATCCGAAACGCAAGACCTCGACCCCCGGAAGCCAGTGAATAACGGCGCGAAGAAATATGACGTCGTCGTCGTAGGCGGCGGGCACAACGGGTTGATTTGCGCGGCCTACCTGGCGAAGGCGGGCCGGAGCGTGCTCGTGCTCGAACGGCGCCACGTGCTCGGCGGCGCGGCGGTGTCCGAGGAACTCTATCCGGGTTTTACCTTTTCGGTGGCCTCGTACGTCGTCAGCCTGTTTCGCCCGCACATCATCCGCGAACTCGAACTGGCCAGGCACGGCTACGAGATCATCCCGATGGACTGCTCGTTCCTGCCGCTGCCCGACGGCGACTCGCTCGCCCGCTGGGCCGACGGCAACCGCAGCCGCCGCGAGATCCAACGCTTCAGCAAGAAAGACGCCGAGGTCTATCCCGAATTCAGCCGCGTGATGACGCTGATGGGCAAATTCGCCAAGCAGATCATCGATCATCCCGCGCCTGACATCGCCTCGCTGAAACTGAAAGATTTGTTGGGGATGACGCGCATCGGCAAGGCGTTCCGGAGCCTGGGGCCGGATCTGTTTCACCTCAATCTCAAACTGCTCACGCTCAGCGCCGTCGATTTTCTGGATTTGTGGTTTGAATCCGAGATTTTGAAAGGGCCGATGTCTGCCAGCGGCATTATCGGGACGTTCAAAGGCGTGCGCTCGCCGGGGACGGCGTACGTGCTGCTGCATCATTACATGGGCGAACTCGACGGCGCATTTCGGTCGTGGGGCTTTTCGAAAGGCGGCACGGGCGGCGTCAGCATGGCGTGCGCGCGGGCGGCCCAGAGCTACGGCGCGGAGATCCGTACGAGCGCGCCGGTGATGACGGTGATCGTCAAAAACGGACGCACCGACGGCGTGGTGCTCGAAGACGGCGAGGAAATCGCGGCGGATCTGGTCGTCTCGAATCTGGATCCGAGGCGAACCTACCTCAGCCTCGTCGGCGAAGAGCACCTCGACGGCGACGTCGTCAAGGAGATCAACCGGTTCAAATATCGCGGCAGTTCGGGCAAAGTCAATCTGGCGCTCGACCGCGTGCCGGAGTTCGCCTGCCGCCCCGGCGACGGCGATCACATCCGGGGCGACATCGCCATCGCGCCCAACGTCGATTACATGGAACGCGCCTACGACGAGGCCAAGTACGGCGCTTTCTCGCAACGTCCGTTCATCAACGCCGTGATCCCCTCGCTGACCGATCCGACCCTCGCGCCGCCGGGCAAGCACGTGCTGTCGTGCTTCGTCCAATACGCGCCCTACCATCTCAAAGAAGGCGCAGAAGACTGGCCCAACCAGCGCGAAGCCTTCGGCGACGCCGTGGTGGATACCATGGCCGAGTACATCCCCGGCCTCAAAGACATCATCCTCTACCGCCAGGTGCTCACACCCTGGGACCTCGAACAGCAGATGGGCCTGACCGAAGGCAACATTTTTCAGGGCGAACTGAGCCTGGAGCAACTGCTCTTCCAGCGCCCCCTCGCCGGCTTCGCCCAATACAAAACGCCCATCCACAACCTCTGGATGTGCGGCTCCGGCACCCACCCCGGCGGCGGCGTGATGGGCTCCGGCGGTGAACTGGCGGCGAAGTCGATTTTGAGAGGGAAAGCAGGCTAGAAGGTTTCCGTGTGAGAGAGGGAAAGGGTGAGAGGGAGAAAGGGAGATTTTTTTGAATGTAGAATATCGAACAAGGATTTTTGAATGTCGAAGGAACTGTCAGATCCTTCAACAATCGACATTCCTTGTTCGTTATTCGATATTCAAAATCTCCCTTTCCCCCTTTCTCCCACGCTCCCGTTATCAACAGCACGCACGTAAAAGAATAACGAATGGCTAATTACGACGCGATAGTCATCGGCGGGGGGCACAACGGGCTGACGGCGGCGGCACTGCTGGCGCAGGCGGGGCGGCGGGTGGTCGTGGTGGAAAAAAACGACGCGGTGGGCGGGTTGGCGATGGCCGAGGAATTTCATCCGGGCTACCGAACCGCCGGCCTTTTGCACGACACGGGCGGCGCGCGGCTGAAGCTCATCGAAAAACTCAACCTGCCGTCGCGCGGGCTGCAAACGACGGGAAAACGCGCGCCGGTCACGTTGCTTTCGGATGATGGAAGAGCCATCACGCTTCAGGCAGACGCCGAGGCCTCCGCCCGGTCTATCGAAAAAATCTCGGCGAAGGATGCGCAGGCCTATCGCCAATACCGGGCGCTGGTCGATACCATCGGCCCGTGGCTCGGCAAACTGTTCAGCGAGCCGCAACCGAGTTTGCCCTCGCCCGGCCCCGGCGAGATGCTGCGGCTTTTGGGAAGCGGGCTGGGCCTGCGGCGCATGGGGCGCAAGACGATGCAGGAGTTCCTGAAGATCGTCCCGATGTGCCTGGCCGATTTTCTCGACGAATATTTCGAGACGGATTTTTTGAAAGCGGGCCTGGCCGTCCCGGCGCTGCTGAGTTCGTTCAACGGCCCCTGGTCTTCGTTCACGACGTTCAACCTGCTGCTCTGGGAGGCGACGAGTACGGATCAGGTGAAAGGCGGTCCGGCAGCGCTTGCGGCGGCGTTGGAAAAAGCGGCGCAAAGCCACGGCGTGGAGATTCGAACCGGCGCGGAAGTGACCAGCCTCATGTTATCGGATTCCGGCGCCGTCCAGGGCGCGCGTTTGGTGAGCGGCGAGCAGATCGAGGCGCCGCTGGCGGCGGCGGCGTGTACGCCCAAAGAGGTGTTTCTCAACTTGCTCAAAAGCCGGGACGTAGGTCCGAAGCTGGAGACCGCTATCACCCACCTGCGCTGCCGGGGCGTCACGGCCAAAGTCAACCTCGCGCTGAATCAAAAAATTCAGTGGAAAGCCGAAACGGAGCATCCTGTTGAATTTGCAAGGACGGGCAACACGATAGACGAGATCGAGCGCGCCTTCGACGCGGTGAAGTATCGCCGGTTTTCAGAAACGCCGGTGCTCGATATTTTTGTGCCGACGGTCTCGAACAGCGATCTGGCGCCAGAGGGTCACGAGGTAGTTTCTATCCTCGCCCAGTTTGCGCCGTATGACCGCGAGGGCGGGTGGACCGATGCGGCCAGAGAGGACTTCGCAGATCGGGTCGTGGCGCGGCTGGCCGAGCACACCATCGATCTTGAATCCTCCATCGTAGCCCGCCACGTCTCGACGCCGAAGGATCTGGAAGCGCAATTCAACCTCACCGGCGGCCACCTCTTCCACGCCGAGCACGCCCTCGATCAACTCCTGGGCCGGCCTGTCCACGCCTGTGCCGGATACAAAACGCCCATCCCCGGCCTGTACCTCTGCGGCAGCGGCTCGCACCCCGGCGGCGGCATCACCTGCGCACCGGGCGCGCTGGCGGCAGGGGCGATTCTCTCGAAGTAAGGAGAGTTTCCCCAAGGTCGCGCTTTGTAGAACCTTCGGTGTTGGTCACTGGTCATTACGCTCGCTGGCGCTCGCTGTCATTGGTCACTGGTATCTTTTCCTCAACCAGTGACCAGTGACCCACACCAACACACGCGCAACGTAACAACGACTGAAATACCCAAACACCATAACTCTGAATCGTTGGTGATGATGATCGATTCGGCTCCGTAGGCGTCGGTGTAGGTGGCAGGATATCGCTCCTTGAGCTACAGATATCCGCGTTTATCTGCGTTCATCTGCGGTTGCATTAGAAACAGTGGTTGCAGCGGATCTCTTCGAAAACCTCTTCTTCGTCGGCCTCTTCCCTGACGTAGTCCAGCACGATGCGCAGGGCCTTGTCGGCATCAGAGAGATCATATTTATCCGCCATCTCCTTGAGCCAGTCGATGACGTCTTCGTTGAGTTCGTAGGTGTGTTCCGTCTTGATGCCGCCCATGACGTACCTCCACGTTGATAAAATGAATCGGGTCGAAACGATTGACCGACAAGATACGAGACCGCATCAATTTTTTATAGGATGCTACCATCCTTCCCCGGCTTCCCGATTCCTCGACTCTTTTTTATCACATGGGCGCACATATGAACCAGGGGTGACACTCCGGCGGGGTAGTTTGGCTGCCATCAACCCAAATCACCATAGATCATGGAGGTCAACATGGCAGCGACACAACCGATCCCCGAAGGCACGAACACCGTCACCCCGTACCTGATCTGCGACGGCGCGGCAGCGGCTATCGAGTTCTACAAACAAGCCTTCGGCGCCGAAGAGACAGCGCGGATGGACGCCCCCGGCGGCAAACTGCTCCACGCCGAACTTCGCCTCGGCGACTCGGCCATCTACCTGTCGGATGCAAACCCCGAATGGCAGGCCCTCAGCCCGCAGAGCCTGGGCGGCACGCCTGTGGTCATCCACCTCTACGTCGAAGACGCCGAGGCCGTCGTGGCGCAGGCTGCCGAGGCCGGCGCGACCGTCACGATGCCCGTGCAAGACACCTTCTGGGGCGACCGCTTCGGCAAACTCACCGATCCGTTCGGCCATCAATGGTCTATCGCCACGCACGTGCGCGACGTCTCGCCGGAGGAGATGCAACAGGCCGCGCAAGCAATGTACGCTTGATGCAAAAAAAGCTGGCGTTTTTTGCATCATGGGTCAGCCCGGAGGATGCGCCTCATTTGTGTGCAGGCGCGGAGTATCCTCCGGGCTGGTTTGTTTTATTGAAACGCCTCCACCAGCATCAAATCGCTCTCGCTGCGGTCAGGTTGGCCGAAGAGGAGGCGTTGGCCGTCGGGCGAGACGGCGAAGGCGGGGTCCATGCGGGGGATGCTTTTTTGTGGGATGAAAAGCGTGTCGGTCTGATTAGTGGCGAAATGGTGGAAGGCCAGGAAGGTGGGGCGTCCGCGTTTGACGTAATAGATGCCGTCGTTGTGGACGGCCCAGCTTCCCCAATCGCGGGAGTCGAGGTTTTCGAGGATGAGGGTTTCGTCGCCGCCGGTGGTGGGTTGGCGCCAGAGGCCGTTGGCGTTGTGTTTGGCGTAATAGACGTGCTGCCCGTCCGGCGCTTCCATCGGGCCGAAGCCGCCGTTTTCGGTGATCAGCACCGCCGCGCCGCCTTCGGCAGACATCTTCCACACCTGCCACATCCCGGTGCGATTCGAACTAAAGTAGATCGACTTTCCGTCGCGCGACCAGCTTGCCGCCATCTCGTCGGTGGGGCTGTTGGTCAGGCGACGCGGCACGGCGCCTTCGGCGTCGATGACGTAGACGTCGGCCTGGCCGCCGGGGCGAGCGGTGAAGACGAGGCTGCGCCCGTCGGGCGACCAGCGCGGCGTGCTGGTAAACGGCCCGCCGAAATCCGTCATTTTGACGGCGCCCGTGCCGTCGCTGCCGGCCAGCCAGATCTCGTAATGGCCGGCGCGGTTCGAGGTGAAGGCGATCCGCTGGCCGTCCGGGGAGAACTGCGGGTGAAGATCCCACCGCGTCGAAGTGATCAGCGGCGCGGCGTCCGCCGCCTGCCCGGCCTGCACCTGCCAGATGTTGACCGTACCAGAACTCTGCTGATAGGCCATCCGCCCCCCGGCGATGCTGGGGAACGACGCCTGCCCGTCGCCCAGGCCCACCCACACGGGCATGCCGCCGGAAGCGCGGATCCTCCACAGCTCCATGCGCCCGGTGCGGTTGGAGGCAAAGAGCAGATCCCTGCCGTCGGGCGTCCAGGCGTGGCCGTAGACGTTTCGGCTGTCCGAAGTCAGGCGCGCAGGCTCGCCGCCATCGATGGAGACGGTGTAAACATCCTGCATCCCCTCGCTGACGCTGCGCGTGAAGCTGAGCGTCGTGCCGTCGGGCGAGAAGGCGGGATCGTGATCGCCCCAGGTGTCGGCGGGCGGGGTGGTGAGCTGGCGCTTTTCGAGCGTCGCGGGCGCCAGCAAAAAGATGCCAAAGGCGTCTTCCGGGGCCGTTTTATCATTGAAAGCCAGCCACTGCCCGTCGGGCGCCCACGCGAGATCGCCGTAGATGCTGGCGCCGCATGAGGCCAGCTTGCGCGCCGGGCCGCCGAGCGCCGCGACGAGATAAATCCAACAGCCTTCCTCACTCCGCCGCATAAACGCCACCTCGCTGCCGTCGGGCGACCAGGCCGGCTGGTGTTCAAAAGCCGGATCTTCGGTCAGGCGCAGCGGCGTCTCTGAGCCGATGAGTTTGAGGTAGACGTCGCTGTTATCGCCCTCAGGGCCGCGCCAGGAGAACGCCACCTGCCTGCCATCGGGCGAGAGGATGGGGTGGCCTTCGGGACCCGGATAACTCGTCAGCGGCACCGGGTGATAGGCCGGCGGCGCAGGCGGCGTGGCCGCGCGTTGCATCCAGAGGGCGGCGCTAATCACCAGCAAGACGAGCGCGCCGCCGGTCATCCAGATCGGCCAGCGCGGCGCCGCTCGTGGGGCAGGTTTCGCGTTGGGCTTCGGCATCGACGGGGCCAGTTCGAGCGCGGGCACGGCAGGCGGCACGCTGTCGCCGCGATGATCCGCCGTCTTCGGGGCGATGAGGCGATAGCCCGTCTTGGGGATGGTCTCGATGACACCGGGGTTGCGCGGATCGTCTTCGAAGACCTTGCGCAGTTCCGAGATCGAACGCGTGAGCACGTCGTCGGTGACGACGGTGCCGGCCCAGACGGTCTCTAAGAGATGATCGCGCGTGACGACTTCGCCCGGCTTCTGGGCCAGGCACAGCAGCACGTCCATCACTTTGGGTTCGACGCGCGCGGTCTTCTCAGGGCCGCGAATGCGGTTCTGCCGGGGCTGAATCAGCCAGCGCCCGACGTAAAAAGGCTCCTTCGCATCATATTCCATAGCGGGGTGGGAACGCGGCGAGCGGGGTGAAAATTTTTTAGCAGCTAGACGGATTCTCGATACGCGCGTTGCCGGTTTTGGGTTCAGAAAATCGCATCCTCAGAAAACCCTCAGAACAATTACAGGCTTTCTTCGGGCGGATTGCCTCGTTTCCAGTCTACCTTTGCAACCGCAGATACACGCGGATAGGCGCAGATCATGCAGATTCTAGAGGAATTACTATGCGAAGCCTCCTTCATTCCATCTCATGCCTCTTGCTTCTGATGGCTGCTACGCCAGCGGGAGTTGCCCACGCACAGTCATCCGCCGCCGACACGGTGCGGGTGGGCGATGCGGTGATAGACGGCTCGTTCATCCAACCCTACACCATCACCTGGAAGAGCACCAGGACCTCTCCGGAAGGCGAAACGCAGCCGGGCAACACGGTGGAAGAAACCGTGGAATTCGTCGATGGGACCAGCGGGCGCCTGCTGAAATTTGCCCAGTCCTGGTACAACCCCGACGACGTGTTGCTCTACATCAACACGCAGGTGGCCGACCCGAAGACGCTGGAGCAGAAGAAATTTCATAGCCTCGCGCCTCAGGGCGGCATCGGCCACCTCGACTTCGACGGGCGGCGCCTTCAGGGCGCCGCGGCCTTCACGCCCGAAGGCGAGCACGTCGTGTTCGATATCGAATTGGCAGAGCCCATCTTTGCCGATGGCCTGGCCGGGCTATTCGTAGCAGCGTTCCCTTTGAACGAGGGCTACGAGGCTGTCGCTCCCGGTTTTGGCTGGGGCGGAAACTGTTCCGAGCCGTGTCTCTCGTGGATGCAATTCCGCGTCGTGGGCCGCGAAACCGTGACCGTGAACGATCATGAGATGGACACATGGATCGTCGAGGTAGGCCCGAAGCCGGGAGCGGGACTTCGGTACTGGGTGACAAAGGAAGCCCCCTATTTCGTCAAAGCCGTCGCGCGTTCCGGCAACGGCGGGACGAGCACTTTCGAGATTCTGACGTGGGCACTGCTCGAATAGGGCCGCTGCTGATCATGCAACCACAGATGGACGCAGATAAACGCAGATAAACACGGAAATCATCATGACGATATGCCTTCGAAACATCCCATGCGGCGCAGCGATGCTGGGCCTGATCCTTTGCCTCTGCCTGACCGGGGCGGCGGCGGCGCAAACATTGGACTATCCGGAAGCCCGACGCGTCGATCAGGTGGATGTCTACCACGGCATCGAAGTGGCCGATCCGTATCGGTGGATGGAGGATCTGGACTCGGAAGAACTCCACGCCTGGATGAAGGGGCAGGACGAACTCCGTGCCGAGGTGATGGGCGAGCCGCATCTGGTAAAACAGATACACGCGCGCCTCGACGCCATCAGCAGCTATGCCTCGCAGAGCATCCCCACGGTGAAGGGGCCGAACACGTTCGTCTACAAGACCGAACCCGGGAAGGCCTATAGCAAGCTCTACGTCCACGAACACGGCCAGAAAGAGGCCCGGATGCTGCTGGATATGGAGACGCTCAACAGCGGCGGGCAATCCGCCTCTGTCAGTTCGTTCAGCCCCGATGGCCGCTTCCTCACCTACAACACGGCGCAAGGGCAGACGCGGTGGCGGACGGCGCGCGTGCTGCGTGTGGCCGACGGCGAGCGCTTGCCGGAAGCCCTCACCGGCTTCTACGGCGGGCGCAGCAACATCGCCTGGACGCCCGACGGCGCCGGGTTCTTTTACGCCCGCTATGGGGTGCCCGACGACCCGCAAGCGCCGCTGGGCCTGGCACAGGTCTATTACCACAAAACCGGCACGCCGCAGGCCGACGACGTGCTGATCTACGAACGCCCGGACGAGGTGCAGATCAGCTACTTCCTCCGCGTATCACACGACGGACGGTATCTCCTGCTGGAAGCGTCGGAAGACGGCGGCTCGTTCAGCGGCACAGCGCCGCGCCTTTTTTACAAAGACCTGAAAGACCGCTACGGCACGGTGAAGGAGTTGTTCGAAGGCCTCGGCGCTACCTATGCCTTCGAAGGCAACCAGGGCGCGCGGTTCTGGATTCGCACGACACACGAGGCGCCCCAGGCGCGGCTGGTCGAAGTCGATCTTGCAAAGCCGGATCCGGCGCACTGGAAAGAGGTCATCCCCGAATCAGAATCGTTCATGCAGTCCGTCAGCGTTATCGGCGAGCGGCTGGTGGTTCGGTATGTCAAAGATGCGCGGATGATCGCACGCATGTATGATTTCGCGGGGCGGCTTCAGCACGAGATCGACCGGCTGGCCCCGTCGATGTTCGGCTTTGCCGACAATCCCGACAGTCCCGAAACCTACTACGGCGCCTCTCAACTCTACGATCCGGGGACGTATTATCATTTCGACGCGCGCACCGGCAAGTCGCGCCTCGCCTTCCGGCCCGAACTCGTCCACAACCCCGACGACTTCGTCAGCAAGCAGGTCTTTTTTGAAAGCGAGGACGGCACGCGGGTGCCCATGTTTATCCTGCACCGCAAAGACCTCAAGCTCGACGGCACCAATCCGGTCTTTATGTACGGCTACGGCGCCTGGGCGTGGTCGGCGTTTCCGTGGCAATGGCACATGATTCCGTGGATGGAACTCGGCGGCGTCTATGCCGTGCCGGGCATTCGCGGCGGCGGCGAGTATGGCGAGGCCTGGCACGAAGCCGGCGCCCGGCGCAACAAACAAAAAGGCATCGACGATTTCATCGCGGCGGCGGAGTGGTTGATCGACAACAAGTACACCTCGCCCGCGCGGATGATTGCCAACGGCGGCAGCGCCAGCGGCATCTTGCCCGGCGCCGCCCTGATCCAACGCCCGGATCTCTTCGGCGCCATCGTCATCAACTTCCCAACGATGGATCAGGTGCGCTACACCGGCTTCGGCTCGGCGCAATCCTGGATCCCCGAATACGGCGATCCGGACGACCCGGACGATTTCAAAACGCTCTACGCCTACTCGCCCTATCACAACCTCGAAAAGGGCACCTGCTACCCGCCGACGTGGGTTCAGGTGGGCGAAAAAGATGACACCACCACGCCGATGCACGGCTACAAATTCGCCGCTGCGATGCAGGCCGCGCAAGGCTGCGACAACCCGGTGCTGCTGAAAATCGCCTGGGGCGCGGGCCACAGCTACGGCCTCACCCCCGAACAACGCCGCGAGACGCAGGCCGAAGAAATCGCCTTCCTGATCAAAATGCTGGATCTGGACGTCTCGCACTCGCTCGCGCCGACGTCGGGGCAGGTAATGAAGAAGTAGCGTTTGTGCTAATCCCTATTTCTCGCTGAACAAATCATCGCTCACCGGCACGTTGAAGGCGATTTTTTCAATCGTGCTTCTGACTTCGATGGTGTACTCTTCGGGACTGCCGCCGCCGCGCTGCATCATCAGGCGGCCTTCCGAACGCACCGAATGCGGCACCTTCAGGCCGTCCACCTCGCGATAATCGCTGTAATAAACCCACTCTTTGCCGCCTTGCGCGGACGGGCGCTCTGCCGCCAGGAGCATCTGCGAGATCTGGTCGTAATGCCGTTTGTAGGTCTTGCCGCCGTGCTCGACCGCGACGACGTAAATCGGCCCGGTGTCGGCGATCTCGGTTTCCAGCGCGGCCAGTTTGTACGCCTCATCGGCGAGCAGGGCGATTTCTTCTTTGGGCGCATCCAGCGAGATCCAGTTGCGCCGGGCAATGTCGCGCCGGCCCATGGCCGTTGCCGCCCACGACTTCTCCGGCGTGGTGATGAGCGTCTGCGCCTGCTGGCCCATCGCCCCCGTGATGGTCGATTCGCGATGGCTATAGCCGGGCAGTTTGATGTGCTCGATGTAGGTGCCCTTGTTCGTGCCGCCCATCGGCGAGTCGAACTCTACGTTGGCTTCGATCTTCATCGTCTTGACGCCGGCCCAGGCCTCGACGCCGCCGGTGGCTTCGATGTTGGCTTCTAAGACATCTTTCGAGGTCTTCAACACCCACTCCTGCGCCTGCAAAACGGGCGCCGTGGCGAGCATCATGAGGCCCAGCATCATAATCGTAAAAGCACGCATCGGGTATCCTCCGAGTGATCGCCTTTCTAATCGTGGATTGATTGAACCGCTGGGTGCGCAGAGGTCGCGGAGAATATGGAAGCATCCTCTGCGAACTCAGCGTACTCTGCGGTAATAATAAAGAAAAACACCGGCTGATTGTATTCCTGAAGAAAACCTTGTTTTTTGCTGAAGAGCACCGTACGCGGTCCTGGCAACCCTTTCATCCCCCAAATCATGCTTTCAAAAAGAACGACGGTGATCCTTCTCGCTGCTTCGCTCCTGATGGGATGCAACGTGCCGCCAGACCCGCCGCCTTCGACGTTCGAGATCATCCCGACTGCCGGATGGTCGCAGCCGATGGCTGATTTTCGCAGCGCCCGGCTTCGGATGATCAGCGAAGACCCGGATCGGGCTGCCGAATGGGCCACCTACCAGCGCGCCAACGCCCACGCCGACTCGGCCATTGCCGCCGGTGGGGAACCCGACGACCCGCGATGGATTCACACCGACGCCTACGACGCTGCCTACCAGATCCGCCTCGGCATCTACAAGGCGTTGTTCAACGACGAGTTGGGGCCGGGCGGCTGGGACAATATCAACGCCGCCCACTACGCCTACATCGCCCGCGCCCTCGATGCACATCGCGGCGAAGGCAAGCGGTTTTTGATCACCTACGGCGCCGGCCACAAAGGCTGGTTCCTCCGCCAACTGCGCAACCGCGAAGACATCACGCTGATGGAGGTCGGGGCGTTTTTAGATCTGTTGGAACTACCTTGACGGTGGTTTTGCTGTCATGGGTTCTTGATAAGACACTCATGACCCGTGACCCATGACCTTCACAACGCACAGCAACAACCAAAAGCCCATGAACACGCTTCACCGCACCCTTGCCGCAATCGGCGTCGTGCTGCTCGGCACGATGCTGATGGCCGCCGGCGCCCTGGCGCAATCGGCCTGGAAACAGCACGACATGAACCGCCCTCGCCCGCCGGTGGTCACGCCGCCGATACAGTCGCTGCCCGTGCCGGCGCCGGCTGATGCCGTCGTGCTCTTCGACGGCAGCGACCTGTCGCAGTGGCAAGCCACCGACGGCACGCCGACGCGGTGGGAGGTGGCAGACGGCGCGATGATCTCGGTGGCCGGCGCCGGCTACATCCAGACCAGGCAGGCTTTCGGCGACGTGCAGTTGCACGTGGAATGGGCCGCGCCAACACCCGTCGAAGGCACAAGCCAGGGACGGGGCAACAGCGGCGTCTTCCTGATGGGCCTCTACGAAGTGCAGGTCCTCGACTCGTACGACAACGAAACCTACGCCGACGGGCAGGCCGCCGCCATCTACGGGCAATACCCGCCGCTGGCCAACGCCGCCCGCCCGCCCGGCCAGTGGCAGACCTACGACATCTTCTTCCGCCGGCCTCGCTTCAGCCCGTCCGGCGGATTGCTCGAACCGGCCCGCCTGACGGTCGTGCATAACGGCCTCGTCGTGCAAAACAACGCCGAACTCTGGGGACCGACGAACTGGCTGCAAAGCCTGCCCTACCAGCCGCATCCCGACAAGCTGCCGCTGGCCTTCCAGGATCACGGCAACCCGGTGCGCTACCGCAACATCTGGCTGCGCGAACTGCCCGAACATCAACCCGAACCACCGGCAGACGCCTACACCGAAGCCACCGTCACGATATCGCCGGAGGAGTTGGAGCACTTTGTGGGTAAATACGGCATCTGGGAAGTTCGCCGCGAACAGGGCCGGCTTCAGATGAATTTCTACGGGCCGCTCTTCCTCGACCTCATCCCGCATTCGCCCACCCGGTTCTCGCTCAAACACACCGCCGGCACGGTAGAATTCGACGTTGACGCCAATGGCGATCCCCAGGGCCTCACCTTCTACCTCGGCGGCTCGACCTATCCGGCGAAGAGGATGGAGTGAAGTGCTGAAAAGAAGGTGGGCTGTATGCTTCGAGGTCTCGCTTCGTACAAATGGGTGGCGTGGGTCACTGGTCATTACGCTCGCTGGCGCTCGCTGTCATTGGTCACTGGTTTTTTTGTCCTCCACCAGTGACCAGTGACCAGTGACCCATGACCAGTGACCCGCGCCGACGGCTGCCCAACGTGTCAACCGTGAGAATAGCCTAAACCCCCGTCTAGCTTGCCGACTGTGTTCCAAATCCATCGACATCCCAATGCGGAAGCGTTCCTGCGCCGGGCCGAAGACTGGCTCTTGCAGGCGGAGGCCGAGCATAACCTCCTCCTCGGCCTCGCTCGCCAGTTGACGGTTTCGACCACGCCGTATGAGCCGCCGATCTACCTCGCCACCATTGAAAAAGACGGCACAGTGGTGGGATGCGCCTTCCGCACGCCGCCTTACAAGCTGGGCCTGACGCGGATGCCGGAGGCGGCCTTGCCGGCGCTCGCGCAGGATCTTGCGGGCCTCTACGATTGGATCCCCGCTGCGCTAGGACCGGAGCCGGAGACGAAACGCTTCGCCGCCTTGTGGAGCCAGGCCAAAGGCCCCCGCGCGCGCGCCGGGATGCGCCAGCGGATCTATCAACTCGACGCCGTGACGACGCCGGAACGCATGCCGCCCGGACGCATGGTCCGCGCCGAAATAAAAGACATCGAACGCGTGGCGGAATGGCTCGATGCCTTCCGCGACGACACCGGCCTGCCCGGCCCGGATGCCCGAACGCAAGCCGAGGACCTGATCGCAAAGCAGGCTCTGTTCATCTGGGACGACGACGGCCCGGCCTCGATGGCAGGCTGGACCGCCCGCACCCGCCACGGCGCGCGCGTCGGCTACGTCTACACGCCGCCGCAGCGACGCGGGCGCGGCTACGCCTCGGCCACCACCGCTGCGCTGAGCCAGCGCCTGCTCGACGAGGGCCTCTCGTTTTGCTTCCTCTACACCAACCTCGCCAACCCCACCTCCAACAGCATCTACCAAAAAATCGGCTACTATCCCGTGTGCGACGTGCTCGATTATGACTTTGAAAAGCCGGCGGGTTGAGTGGCATTCTTTGTCTTTAGAAAATAGTATATTAACCCCGGTTTACTTTGCCTGTTAAACGGGAGCGTTCTCATGAAAATCAAGCGTTTCATGATCCTGGCCTGCGCGCTGGCAGCTATGGGGTTTTTCAGCATGCCCGCGCAGGCTCAAGAGATCGGCTACCGGGTGATCGTCCATCCCGACAACCCGGCGAGTTCTATCTCGAAAAATGACCTTTCTCGCTTTCTGTTGAAGAAAAAAAAGAGGTGGGACCACGGCGTCCCCGTCGATCCCGTCGATCTGGATTCGAAATCGGCGGTGCGCGCAACCTTTACAAAGGATGTCCATGGCCGCTCGGTTAGCTCGATCAAAAATTTCTGGCAGCGGCAGATCTTCAGTGGGCGGGAGGTGCCGCCGCCCGAAGTGGCGTCTGATGCTGCGGTCATCGCGCACGTGCAGTCGAATCCGGGCGGTATCGGCTATGTCTCGGCGTCAGCGCAGCTTGATGGCGTCAAAGAGATAGCCATTTCGAACTAGGCCGCTGCGCGTCTTTTCCCGGTCAACCAAACACAGAGGATGATCCATGCGCCGTATCCTCTCCCTGCTCATCCTGCTCCTCTTCCTCCTCGGTGCCTGCGACGCGTTCGAGCCGGCGCCGGAACCCGAACCGAACGAGCCTGAACCCACCACCGAACCCGACGGCATGACCGCGCCCAACGATCCGTGAAAAAATCGATTGAAACAGTGGCCGGCAATGCTTTGATTATAGATTGCCAATAGTTGATATAGACACAGCTCCCTCAAAATGAAGGAGGTGAAATCATGACAGGTAATGAAATGATCGAAGAAGTCAGACGCATCATCGGCCCCGAGCATAAGAACGACTGGAAGATCGCGCCCCTGGACCATGCTAAACAGTATAGCGAGACGGCGCCGGCGCTGTCTGCTATTCTTAATGACGAGCGGATTAACCTCGTGGCCCGGCGATACACAGAAGACGATAAGAACGCCCGGGACGCGCAAGCAGGTTTCATGAATGCAGCCAAAAGAGCCAATCAGTCTGTCCTGGCCATCGCGTGCCTCGGTGCGATTTTGCTCGTAGCCGGCGTCTTCTTCACCGGCCAAACGGCGGCGGCTGATCAGACAGCGGGCCTCAATCAAGCCTTGATCCAGCGCATCGTCTTCATCGGGTTGGGGGTGTTGAGTATTCTGCTGGTCATCGTTGCCCAGCGATGGCTTCTGATGCTCCGCCAGGGCGATTTGTTAAAGGCCTGGATGACCAAACGCGCCCGGGCCGAATCCCAGCGGATCCAGTACTTCAAGGCCGTCGTCGCCATGGAGCCGCCCATCGCATCGCCGAAGGTTTCGATAGACCTGCTCAAGCTGGAATACTTCCGACGCTACCTCATCAATAGCCAGATCAACTATTTCACGAAGCGAAGCCGCGATCATAGACAGGCCGCGAAAACCATGCTCAACGGGAGTACGTGGGCGGTAGCGCTGGGCACCGGCATGATGGCGTTGTCCGGGTTTCTGGCGCCGGAAAATTCTCGGTTCGCGGCCCTGGCTGCCCTCGGGATCATTGCCACGGCGGTGGCAGCCTACATCACGAACAGGGAAGCTATCAATCAGGATCAGCGCAATGCGGAACGGTACTTCAACACCACCCGCTTGCTGGAAGATGAACTCATTCCGAACCTGAAAGAGGCGCGCAAACTGGCCGCCGCCGGCAACACAGACGCCGTCATGGCCGTGCTCGATTCGGCCAGCGAGATCCTGACGGATGAACATCGTCAATGGATGGCCGACATCGACAGGCGCAACATGGCTATCGCCCGGCTCGAAAAGACCCTCAAAGACCTGGAATCGAAGCAAACGGTGCAGCCAACCGCCGCAGTCTCGGCGAAACCCTCGTCTGAGGTGCTTGAAGACGAGGAAGAACCGGAAGCCACGCCCGAATCGCTTGATTCAAACGAGTACGAAGAAGAAGAGGTCTAGTGATCGAAAGGGTGAAAGGGTGAGAGGGCGAAAGAGGATTTCAATAGCGAATAGTGAATTGACAATGGTTAATGGGGCGACTCCTTCACAATTCGCCATTCGCTATTCACTATTCACAATTAGAAACTCCCTCTCCCCCTTTCTCCCTCTCTCCCTCTCGATCTCCGGCCCCTCAACGCGCCGGCAGCACGATGTGCGGCACGCCCTCCTGCGACAGCAACGCGTTGAACGTCGCCACCTCGGTCTTCAGGATGGATTCGAGCGCATCGAGGTGCGGTTGTAGTTCGGCCTTGAGGTCGTCGAAGCGTTGGTAGGAACCGGCGGTCGGGCGCGCGTCCTGGGCATTGACGACGGTGTAGAGATAGGCGAACTGATCGTCGATCATCGAGGGAAAGTTGATGGGGTCCTGGCTGCTCTCGCTCTTCGTCTGGATCAGCTTTTCTTCGAGCGCCGTGAGCTTTTCGCCGATCTCTTTGGAAGCGGTCTTGATGGCCTCGGCATGCCCGGCTTTGACGGCCCGCGCCGCCAGCGCTTTCGTCTGCTCGCGCACCGAGCGGATCGTACGGATGGCGTCGTGCGTCTCGTTGAGTTTGCCGAGCACGTCCATCGTCAGATCGAACTGCGCCTGCAAGTCGTCGTCGGTGTAGGGCCAGCGCGGGTCTTTTTTGATCTCGAACGGCTGCGTCTGCGTCTGGCCGGCGGCGGTGAGCCGGGCGTGGTAGGCGCCCGTGGCCGCCTTCGGCCCGCCGGTGTAAGCCAGCGACATCACCGCGCCTTCGACCAGATTGGGCGCGGGATAGTTGAGATCCCACACGAAGCGGTTCAGCCCCGCTTTCACGGCGAGCTTGCCCTCCTTCTTCTCCTCATCCGGCTTCGTCGAAAACGCCCGCACCGTTTGTTGGTTTTCGTCGAGGATCTCCAGCCTGACCGCCGCCGCCGTGTCGGGTTTTTCGGCCAGATAGAAATAAACAAGGGCGCCGTTGGGGCGCGGTTCGGGCGCGTTGCCGCCCCGGAAGCCACGCATCTGGGTGCGATAGGCCGCGCGCGGCGCGAAAAGATGCACCGCCGACGCGGCCACCTCCTCGGTGAGTTGATGCAGCGGCGTCAGATCGTCAAGAACCCAGAACGACCGGCCCTGCGTGGCGACGACCAGATCTTGCTCATGCACCGCCAGATCGGTCACAGGTGTGATGGGCAGATCGCGTTGCAGCGACTGCCAGTGCGCCCCGTCGTCGAACGAGACGTAGAGGCCGAACTCCGTGCCGGCGTAGAGCAAGCCCTTCCGATCCGGATCTTCACGAACCACCCGCGTGAAATGATCGGCGGGGATGCCGTTGGCGCCGTCGGTGAGCAGATCCCAGGATTGGCCGTAGTCGTCGGTGCGGAAGAGGTAGGGCCGGAAGTCAGCCTCGCGGTATTTATAAACCGCCAGGAACGCCCGGCCCGGCGTGTGCTTCGAGAGGTCGATGGTGTTGACCGTGCCCTCGGCGGGCATCTGCCGGGGCGTGATCTCGGTCCACGTGCCGCCGTTATCGCGAGAAATGTGGACGCGCCCGTCGTCGGTGCCGGCCCAGAGTTCGCCCGGCGTGTGGGGCGATTCTTCGAAAGCAAAGATCGTGGTATAGAGTTCGACGCCGGTGTGATCGTGCTGGATGGGGCCGCCGGGGATGTCGTGGTAGGCGTCGTTGTCGGTCGTCAGGTCCGGGCTGATGGTCTCCCAGGATTGCCCGCCGTCGGTAGATCGATGGACGAACTGCGAGGTGTGATAGAGCACGTCGGGATTGTGCGGCGAGAGGCGGATGGGCGCGTTCCACTGAAAGCGATAGCGGATGTCGCGCGGGGCGGCGCCGTCGTGCATCTGCGGATAGGCCGTCACGTTGCGCTGATGCCCGCGCTGCCGGTCCAACCGGGAAATCTGGCCGATGTAGTTGCCGGCGTAGATGAGATCAGGATTTCTCGGATCGACGGCGATGTGGCCGCTCTCGCCGCCGCCGACGGCGTACCAGTGCTGCTGCGGCGTGATGCCGCCCGGACTGCTGCTAGGCACCGAGATCGTCGAGTTGTCCTGCTGCGCGCCGTAGACGCGATAGGGAAACTGATTATCGACCGTGACGCGGTAGAGTTCGGAGGTCGGCTGGTTGAACTGGCTCGACCACGTGCGCCCGCCGTTGAACGAGACGTTGGCGCCGCCGTCGTTGCTGTTGATCATCACGTCGGTGTTGTGGGGATTGACCCACAGGCCGTGGTTGTCGCCGTGCGGCACACGAATCCGCTCGAACGTCTTGCCGCCGTCAATCGATTTATACATGCCGGTGTTGAGCACGTAGACCGTGTTCTCGTCCTGCGGATCGGCGATGACGTAGGTGTAATACCAGGCGCGCTGCCTCAGGTTATGCTCGCGGTTGATGCGCCGGAAGCTCTTGCCGCCGTCGTCCGAGCGATAGAGGCCGCCGTCTTTTTCTTCGGCGGTAGCCTGCAACACCCAGACGCGGTTCGAGTTGGCCGGCGAGACGGCCACGCCCACCTTGCCCAGCAAGCCGCCGGGCAGCCCGCCCTTGAGCCGCGTCCACGTCTCGCCCGCATCGGTCGATTTATACACACCGCCTTCGGTGCCGCCGTCGATGAGCGTCCACGGTTTGCGTTCGGCGCGCCACATCCCGGCGTAGAGAATGCGCGGGTTGTTGGGATCCATCGCCAGATCGACGGCGCCCGTCGAGTCGCTGATGGCGAGGACGTGCTGCCAGGTCTCTCCGCCGTCGGTCGAGCGGAAGACGCCGCGCTCCGGGTTGGGGCCGAAGATGTTGCCCAGCGCCGCCACGTACACCCGGTCCGGATCTTTCGGATGAATGACGACTTTGCCGATCTGCCCGGCCTTCTCCAGGCCCACTGCCTTCCACGTAGCCCCGGCATCAGTCGATTTATAGAGCCCCACGCCCGGCGAAATATTGCCGCGCGGCGCCGCCGAGCCCGTCCCCACATACACCACGTTCGGATCCGACGGCGCCACCGCCACGGCGCCAATCGAACCGGCTTTGACGTAGCCGTCCGAGACGTTGCCCCACGTCTGGCCGGCGTCTTCGGTCTTCCAGACGCCGCCGCCGGTAGCGCCCATGTAAAAAGTGTAGGGCTGATCCGCAATGCCCGCCACCGCCGTCACGCGCCCGCCCCGGTACGGCCCGATCAGGCGATAGTCCAGGGCCTGATAGAGCACCGGATCGTAGACCACATTCGGATCGTCCTGGGCCTGGGCATCGCCCGCCGCAGGAAGGATCATCAATACCCCAAAAACCAGGGCCGTCGTGACGAAAAGACGCAAGAACGTATGCATGGCTCAGCCTGTCGATGGAGTGAGTGGGGATTCCAAGTATAAGCCATTTTGCGCGGTAATGCCGTCTAGTGGGATGCGGGATGCGGGTTTCGGGATGCGGGATGTAGGATTAAAAAGGCATAGCGCTATTCAGATGGATTGCGGTTTTTTTGAATATCGATTTACTTCGTCAGTCGCCTTCGGCTCGTGTCCGAATGTCGAAGGTGCTGTCAGATCCTTCGACATTCATCAATCCTTGTTCGATATTCGACATTCAAAAAAGCCCATCAATCAAAGTGACCACCTTTATATCCCGTATCTCGCATCTCGCCATCAACTCATCGATAGAGGGTGAACGAGTTCGACCGGCCAATCGAAGCGACGAGCCCCCCGTGGCGGAAACTCATCACGTAGACCTGGCCGGTATGGTTGTCGTGGACCCAGTCGAGGTATTCGGCCACCACCTGCGCGACGTATTGTTTTCGGCCAGCGTCCATCACCTCCCAGACCGGATCGTTGACGTAGAGGCGGCGGGAGGGTTCATCGAGCCGCTGAATCACCCCTTCCTGGATGAGCTTTAACACCTTCTGAAAACTTCGAGCGATATTGACTTCGCGGACCTTCTTGGCAAGCGCTACCGGATCGCTGGAAACGGTTGTCTTGTTCCGGTACTTCACCGCGTCTATCGTGCCGTCTACGCTGCCGCCGGCAGAATAAAATCCAGCCACAGCGCTGATCAGGATGACCAACGCAAACCCCACCACCCAGAACCATCGATTCTCATATATTTTGTTCTGTGAAACTACCTTAACCATAGCTTTGCTGACGGCAGCAGGTCGCGGGGGTCTTCGTGAAGTAAGCAGTGTCTACATTTGTGAGTGACAACACCTGCGCGGAGTATCGGCTAACGCGGTAAAAACTCAACAAAAATGACAAATTGAATTATGCGACGATGTCTTCGCTGGTAAAATTTTTTTTCGCAACCCGACGAACCGCACCTGGCGTTTCGAGGCCGTTTCTCGCCATGTAAGATGGAATCCTGAGAAATCCTTGCTGAAAACAGAGGATGGAAAAGAGGCCACAAGTTCCTTAAAAAAATAACTTTAGCCTCAAATCTTGATCCTTGTTTTGCCGCAACAACCTCAGGCTGATTCTGCATCAGAATGACGTCAAAAAACCGCAAAACGGAGGCCCAACATGGCGCGATATCGAAACAGCTTGCCGCAACTTTCAGGGGATTTTTTTCTGACCGACGGCGGCCTTGAAACCACCCTCATTTTCCACGAAGGGCTCGATTTACCCGAATTCGCAGCCTATGATTTAATGAGGCATGACGAAGGCTATGAAACGCTGCTGAATTACTATCGCACCTACGCCGCGCTGGCCCGCACCTACGACGTAGGCTTCATCCTGGAAAGCCCTACCTGGCGCACCAACCCCGACTGGGGCACCAAAATCGGCGACTCGAACGAGACGCTGGCCGAGATGAACCGGAAGGCCATCGCCTTGCTGCGCGCGGTCCGGAACGAATACGAAAACGATACAACCCCGATGGTCATCAGCGGCTGCATCGGCCCCCGGGGCGACGGCTACAATCCGGCCTCGATCATGACCGAAGCAGAGGCCGAACGCTACCACGCCCACCAGATCGAAACCTTCAGCGATACCGACGCCGACATGGTCGCGGCCATCACCATGACACACGTCGAAGAAGCCATCGGCATCACGCGGGCGGCCCAGGCTGCCGGCATGCCCGTGGCCATCTCTTTCACCGTCGAGACCGACGGCAGGCTGCCCAGCGGCCAGACCTTGAAAGACGCCATCGAGCAGGTAGATGCAGCCACCGGCAACGCGCCCGCCTATTACATGATCAACTGCGCCCATCCCACGCATTTTGAAGACGCACTCGCTGCCGGCGCGGCCTGGACAGGGCGCATCCGCGGCCTGCGCGCCAACGCCTCGTGCCTGAGCCACGCCGAACTCGACGAAGCCGAAGAACTCGACGAAGGCAACCCGCATGAACTCGGCCTTCAACACCGCACCCTCCTCGACCGGCTCGGCCACATCAACGTCCTCGGCGGCTGCTGCGGCACCGACCACCGCCACGTGGAGGCCATCTGCCAGGCTTGTGTGTGATTTTAGATTTTGGATTGGGTAGCTTCCGATCCGTTTTGAATAATCGAAAAAGCCGCGACGGTCGAGGCCATTGCGGCTTTTTCGATTGAGATGACGGTGCCGGATTAGACCAATCCAAAATCCAAAATCTAAAATCCAAAATGCCATCAGGCTCTTGTTGGTTCATCGCTTTTTGAGACAGACTCCTCCAGCATTTGGTCTCACTTTATCCACAGCGCCGCTTCCGGTCTCAAGAACAAAAAAGATTTTTTTTCAGATTCATTATGTCCGGACAGCGCAGGCTTCTCGACGGCAGGATAACGTGCCGCCCCATCGATAGCAAATCGGTGCGTATCGTAGAAAAAAGAAGATTCTGACGGCACGAATCGATCCCAAATGAACGCGCTGCCGTGCGGACATCCTGAAACGGAGGGCACGCTCAAGGTCTACGTACAGCACTTTTTTGGCATCTCGATGATCACGGCGCAACGCGCGCATGGAGAGTTTTTTGTGATAATGAATTTTGACAGGGAAGATCGTTGAAGGGGCTTCGGCCTTGAGAAGGAGGATGCTGTAGGAGCGAAGTTGAACGTCAAAATCCATTACCGACTTACCGCAGGTTGCTATGTCAGAAACCATGCTTGCCTTAGTGGCGCTGATGATCACCACGTTCTTTGTGTTCTCGCAGCAACGGGGTCTCGTCGAGAGCGAGCGTGAACTGGCCAGCGTCGAACTCGAAGTGTTGGCCCACGCCGTCGGCTCGGAGGTGATGGAGCAGATTGCCGCCAAACCCTTCGACGCCGCCACCATTGGCATCAACCCGCAGAGCGCTTCGCTCTCGGACCTGACGCTCAGCGCCAACTTCGGCGACGGCCTCGACTGCCCCGACGTCTGCGACGACATCGACGACTTCAACAACATGCAGCCCGACACGGTGTTCTTCGAAGTCGGACGCGACGAATTCGATAATCCGTTCGGGTTCAACTTTGTGGTGACGGCGGCGGTCCGTTACATCGACACGGCGGGCAATGAAACGACGAGCCGCACCTGGATGAAGGACGTGACGCTGTTCATCGATCAGGCCGTGGTGGGATCCGAGCGGCGGTATCTGCGCAAGGCTATCGAGATGAAGCAGCAGTTTTCGCTTCAATAGAAAGACTTCCGGCATCAACGAAAAACGGCAGAGATCATGATCGCGATATATGACCATCTGGTAGCCGTCATCGTCGGCAGCGTTATCCTGCTGATGCTCTTCAACGTCTCGCAACGCGTGCAGCACTCGTCGGTCGAGCGCACGATGCTCTACATGACCAAGTCGAACACGCTGGACCTGGGCAGCTACCTGCAACGCGACCTGATGAACGCCGGCTTCGACACCTCGCCCGTCGAGCACGGCATCCTCAAGCACAACACCGATGCCGAAGGCCTGACCGATACGCTCGTCTTCTGGGGCGTGGGCGCCTCCGGTGTGCGCACCCGCATCGCCTACGGCGCCTCGGTCGTCGATACGGCCCTGATCGACGGGAAGGAGTCGCCGCTCTATCAGGTGCGGCGCTACGAACGACGCGGCTCCCAATTTGTGCGCAACGGCGGCAGCACGCCTACCCTGACGCAGTTCAAGGTGGATCTGCTGACATCGGGCAACACGCCGACGGACATCAGCACGGCGCGGCGCCTGCGCCTGCGCCTGACCAACGCCGTGCTGCCCGACTTCGAAAGTGACACGCACCTGAAAGGCTATCGCCGTTTGCATTGGGGCGTGACGATCAACCCCCCTGGCTTACAATAAATCTGACACCTTTAAAACAGAACCGTAATGGGACGATTACTGGCCATCGCGGCAGTCGCCATCATCTTCGGAGCAAGCTACCTGCTCTTTAACGGGCAGCGCAGCACCTTTAAGATCCACGAGCACCAGAGCGACTACCAGTATAAAGGCATCGCCGGCAACGTCGCCAAATCGGGCTTTGACCGGGGTGTGGGCGTCATCAAACGCGACCTGATGGACGCCCAGGAAAACTTCGCCCCCGTGCCGATGGGCGACGGCACGTACGACCTGGAAATCACCAAAGACATCTACGGCGACCTCGACGTGGCCGTCACCGCGCATAGCGGCGAGGCGAAGTTCGACATGGACGGCAACGTGCTCTTTACGGCGGCGCTGCCGGCGGCGGTCATGCTCGAAGACGACGGCGTGCTCGTCAACGGATACGGCTTTTACCAGATCTCCGGGGTCGATCAGCGGATGCCTTCGCGCGGCACCGGCGGCGGCTTTCGCGAACCCACACGCGGTATCATCACCACCGAGTCGCACGTCAACGAAATCACCAGTTCGCTCAACATGGACCGCGTCCTGGGTGTCGGGACGGATTCGGAACCGGGCGATCCGATCTATGCCGGCAGCGTGGCCGGCGAGTTCTCGGAGGAGGATCTCGAAGCGTTGTATCAGGAAGCCAGGAACCACGCCCAAACTGTGGTGCTCACGGGCGGCCCCGAAGGCAACGTGGCCGAGGGCAGCCTGGTTGACGCGTTGAACGGGTCGAGCCCCGGCACGCCGAAGATCATCCGCGCCATGGGCAACCTCAATCTCATGGGATCGATCTACGGCTACGGCATGCTCATCGTCGAAGACGGCGACCTGAACGTCTACTCGCCCGATTTCGACTGGGAAGGGTTGATCATGATCCGCAAGGCGGAGAAAGACACGGTCCGGATGCACCTGACCAACACGACGGTTCACGGCGCCGTGGCTGCTTTTGATTTCGACGGCGGGCCGGAGACGACCGAGTGCGTGCCCGACTTCGACATCATCGGCGACGAGGCGGTCGTCAACGTGCCGTTCAAGGTGAAGGTCGAAGTGCTCGGCGCGGCCATCACCATGAGCGGCGACTACGACATGCCCGTGACGGCGCGCGTCCACGTCGGCGGCGAGGCCTTCGAACCCTGGGGCAGCTACGACCTGGCCCTCGACGGCAACGTCAACACTGGCAACAGCGGCGTGACGTATCTCTGGGAGCCGGAGCGCGTCTTCCCCGCCGGCTCGGTCATCAGCATCGACGGGCGCTCGTGGAAACGCAAAGACGACACCGACGGCACGAACAACGAGGACTGGGAAATCCACATGGAAGAGCATTCCTCGACCGCCGGCCCGCAGATTTATCTGCTCGAAAACGGCTCGCACGTGCCCAATATCGGCGGTTTCATGGGCCAGTATTCGGTCGTAGAATTTCTGGATGATTACATCGAAAACGATCACCTCGTCGTCGATCCGAGCCAGGCCGTGAGCCTCTTCGAGATCGGCGTGACCGATAGAGACAGCGAGGCTTTCGACTCGCAAGACCTCGTCGTGCTCGTGACGTTGATCGATGCCAGCGAGGAGGTCTGCTACGTCGAAGGCGCCGCCAGCCTGCTCGACGTGACCTTCGGCAACGGCACGCAGATTCATTACAGCACCGAGGCCATCGCCAAGCTCGGCCTGCACCTCAACACCATCCGCAACACCATCAGCGTAGAGGTAGCCCGGAGCGCGTTGCACGGCAGCGGTCGCAACGAAACGCTCGTCTTCCAGGGCGGCCTGACCGAAGACGACCGCGAAGGCGCCGACGCCGATGCACCCGCCGGCAGCGGCACCGTCTCGGTCTGTCATAACAATCAAACGTCGATTATTCCGGCCCCCTCGCTCGGCGCCCACATCGCCCACGGCGATTACCTGGGCGCCTGCACGGGCACGCCGTAGAAAGTTCGAAGTTCAAGGTTTGTTTTGAGCAACTTTGAACCT
This sequence comes from Rhodothermales bacterium, assembly GCA_028278205.1. Lineage (GTDB taxonomy): Bacteria > Bacteroidota > Rhodothermia > Rhodothermales > Bin80 > JANQES01. The sequence goes on along the minus strand of JANQES010000099.1, from coordinate 3,609 downwards.
TGAACTTAGACAGGCAGCACCGCCCCGGACTCGAAGGCGCCCTGATCGAACGAACCGTCCGCGCGCACGCCGTTATCCATGTCGAAGGGGCTTCCGGTTGCGCACGCATCAATCATACTCGCCGACGGCTGGAAGCGTCCTCGCCCCGCAGCATCGGTTACGAAGTCAGCACTCGTGAAGCCGGCGGTGAAGCTGCCGCCCAGGCTCCGGCTTCCGGCCATACTGAAGATGGTGTTGCAATCGTCGGAGAAGGCGTTGGTATTTGAGTCGATGGAGACGGGGGCATCGGCCACGGCGCTGTTGAAGAGTTGGCCTTCAGATCCCCCGCGCCAATCGAGCGCGGTTGTGACGGTGTTGTCGCCGATGCTGAGATGGTAGGCTTTCAGGGTCGCCCCGCTGTGGGCCACGGCCAGCGTCTCGACGGTGTGATCGGCGATGATGACGCCGTTGAGGGAGGCAACTGCCATGGTCGTGGCGCTCGGCTCAAGGGTGATGACGGCTGCGGCTTGCCCATCCACCGTGTTGCCGAGGAAAGCCGTCCGATCAATCGTCGCCAGTCCCTCCTCCATATAAATAGCCGCCCCATCGATTGCGGCATGGTTTTCCCGCAGTTCGACGCAGTATTGATCGGGCGTCGTGTCGTTGATTATTCGGTGAGGACACACGGAGTTCGGCGCAAAATAGAGTAAGTTGCTGGCGCCCGTCAGACTCAGCCTTGGCCCACCGGAGGTATTATTATCGAGGGCGGCGATGGCCCCGCCTCGGCCATTGGCGGCGCTGTTGCGGTGCGCATAGAATTCAACCGACGAGAATTCCACGCGGCCCCTCGCCGCGATGGCGCCGCCGTCGTATTGGGCCGTATTATCCTCGGCGGTCACGACGATCGTGTGCAGGCGGCAGGAGACGTTGGAGTTGTTATCGATCCACGCGCCGCCGCCATGGCTCATGGCCACATTATCCCGCCAGTCGGCAAAGGCGGTGGTCATGTTCGTGGCGCCGCCCCCGCAATCCAGGGCCAGGGCTCCACCGTATTCAGCCCGATTACGCTCGAAGTCTAACCTGCCAATGGTGTTGATCTGCGCGCCGCGAAGCGCCAGGCCGCCCCCCAGGCTACCGGCGGTGTTGTCGGCAAACAGGATTTCAACGCCCCAACCCAGGGCATTGACGCCCCCCCACAGGGCTGCACCGCCCCCGTCGCCGTCCGCTGTGTTATTGGTAATGGTTGAGTTATCGCCGGAGAGGATCAGCGGGTTTATCTTCGCTTGCACCGCGAGCCCACCGCCATCTTTGGCCGCCGTATTGTTGTCGAAATCACTGTCGATGGTTGCATTGGTAGGACGCGCGAGACTGGTCACATAGGCCCCGCCCCCGCTCCCGGAGACCATGTTGTCTTGCACCAGGCCATCCAGCGTCAGGGTGCCGATGCCGTCCGCCGCGATCCCACCGCCGTTGCCGCCGGCGCCGTTTGTCAACAGTTCGGCGTCGATGGAAGCCGCGACGATATCCAGCGCATAGATCCCGCCCCCATCGCCGCCGACGAGGTTGGAATACACCCGGCCCCGGATATCGACCGTCGGGCCGCCGGTCACGTAGATCCCGCCGCCGTTGTCGCCGGCGTCATTGCTATGCACGTGCGCCTCCTCGTTCACTTCCAAGATCGATCCCAGGCTGTAAATCCCGCCGCCGTCAACGTCTGCATCGTTAGTGTTCACCAACGACCCGTAGACGTGGAGGCGACTGTCCTTACTGTAGATGCCACCGCCGTTTTCCTGGGCGGTGTTATAATGAACGGAAGAGAACTCCAGGACAGCGAGCGAGGAGCCTCCCGACAGATGCACGCCGCCCCCGTTGCCCTCGGCCGTATTCGTCTCCACGGTCGATTGTATTTTGAGAAATACATTGCTGTACTCGATGGCGGCAATGCCCCCGCCGTCGGCGTTGGCTGTGTTGTTGCGAACATCGCTATCGTCTAAGACCAGCGTACCCGAATTGACGTAAATGCCGCCCCCGTCCGATTGCGCGGTGTTGTGCTCGACCAGCGATCCTTGATTCAGCGTGAGCGTGCCGCCGACATAGGCGCCGCCCCCGATATTAGCCTGACCCGATAACAGGTCAACATCCATCAAATCCGCCCACGAACCGGACTCGACGTAGAGGTTGGCGCCCTGCGGATATTCACCGTCTTCAACAACCAGCCGTCTGAGTAACACGCGGCTGCCGTTATGCACGCGCACGGTTGGCGCCGCCGCACCCGGCGAGTGGATGACCGGCTTCGGAGCGGCGGATGCTGCCGCTGCCGTACAGGTGGCATTGCCGGCTTCGATGATCAGGTTCTTGGTGATATTGAGGTATTCAGTCTGAAAGGCGCCGGCTTGAACGTACACCCTCCCCCCGGGCGGCGCCGCGTTGATCGCCGCGCTGACCGTGGGATAGATGCAGCCGGGAAAGAAACCATCGACGCCGGCCACCTGCGCTGCCGCCTGGCCGAATAGGGTTGTACAGAGTAACAGGGTCAATCCCACGATCCGCCGGCCCAGTGCCAGCCGGAACGGTGTGCGTTTGTGCTGTAATTGAAAGCTCATGATCTTCACCTTGTGTTCTTGATGTGTTTTATGGAATCACTCGTCTCGCGAATGGATTTGGGTTGATCGAGCCCGTCCTCGCGAACTGGCTGTCAGCAGAGAAGGCGGAAGTTGGATCAGAAACGGCTCAACAGGGGCTAAAAAATCAGCTTAGTATGGCGGATAGGCCCTTGATTGGATGAGAGAAAGGGGGAGAGGGGGAAAGGGGAAAAAGCGAGATTTGGGAATGTCGAAGGAACTGTCAAATCTTTCGACATTCAGACACGAACCGAAGGCGACTGATGAAGTCATTCAAAATCACCCTTTCCCCCTCTCTCCCTCTCCCCCACTCGCCCTTTCCGCCGTAACGCCTTGCTTCGGTGCAGCCTGGAGAGTAAGTTGCACCGCGCCCCTGGGATCCACGCTCTCTACGTCCGTACTGAGGAACCTACCTATGTCCGACCACGAACATCACGATCTCGAACTCTCCGAGGTCTTCGGTTTTGTCTTGTCTAACCAGGCCACCAACCGGGCCCGGATCACCGTAATCCTGAGAATTCTGGCGCGTATCCTCGCCCGGCTCGAAGACCGGGACCAGGAGGAAGTCCTCGCCGAGTTCAGACAAATGCTCGCCGACGAAAAAGAAACGCAATCCGACGTGTTGAAAGATTACCTGAGAAGAAAAGCGTAAGGGCCCTTTTGCGGCGAAGAATACGATCTATTCTATGAAGGCGGTTATCAAAGCGGCTGTGGCATGAATGCTCGCAACGAAGGAGAGGGAGAGAGCCAAAGGAACGTGGGAGCACGGAGGAAAGAATTAGTGTTATCCTCCATGCTCCCACGCTCCTTTTCTCTGTCGAGGATTGGGCCTGTAACCGTGTCTTATCCGACGTGTACCTGCAACGTCTCGCGGTGCGGCTTCTGGCGGAGTTTGTTCAAGGCTTTCTCCTTGATCTGGCGCACCCGCTCTCGCGTCAAGCCGAAGTGCTCGCCCACCTCCTCCAACGACAACGGATGCTCACGACGCAACCCGAAGTACAACCGCAAC
>JANQES010000061.1 GCA_028278205.1 Rhodothermales bacterium | reverse complement strand
CATCTCAACAGAAAAAGCCACAGCGGTCCCAACCGTCGCGGCTTTTTCGGTTATTGAGAACCGTGGAAATAAACAATCCAAAATCCAAAATCTAAAATCTAAAATAATCGAGGGCTTTTTCGACGAGCAGGTCGCGGTAGCGGGGGTAGTTTTGGCGGGTTTGCGGGACGAAGTCGTCCATCTGCGCGGGGTTGCCTTCGAGGATTTCGCCGTTGGGGCGGATGGTGTGGCCGATGGACCACATGTACCGGGCGATGGGTCGTTTGCTCAGGGGTAAGACCAGCGTCTCTTCCCATTCCCACGTGTTGCTGTACCCCCCGGCGGGCATACCGATGGTGTGGCCGAGCCGGTTGTCTACGATGATCGAGGCGAACTGGTCGAGGTGTGAGCCGCCGTGGGGGCCGAAGAGCGCCACGAGCGGGCCTCGGAAATGCACGGGCGTAGGCCGGAGCACGCCGTCGGAGTACAGCGGCGCATGCGCCGATTTGAAGGCTACGTTGTTGGAATAGTCCTGGCCGTCACGCAGCGCCGGCAGCACGTTTTGCTCCAGCCACGTCACCTGCCAGACGCCGCCGTCCATCGTCTCCGGCACGCCGCTGTCGCTGATGGCGCCCTCTTTCAAAAAAACGCGTCGTTCGGCGACGAAGGCTTCCGTGATGTCGCTCAGACGCAGGTTGCCGAAGGTGGTCTTGAACGGTTTCGGGGAAAGACGCTGGACGGCATAAGGACCGCGCGAGCCACCCCGACCGCGCGTCGCATCGATGATAATCGCATGATCGAGCAAGCCCTGCTTTTCGGCATAGGCTACGAGCGAATCGACGTCGGCGACCAGATTTTCGCGGAATCCGTACCAGTCGAGCAGGATGACGGGCTTTTCATCATGCGCGTAGAAATCGAAAGTTTGCCAGTCGTGTATCAGACGGAAGCCTGGATAGTGCGGTGCGCCGTGCCCGAACCACGCAATCGAAGCCGGATCGAGATAGGGGAGCGTGATCGTGTAGGAGGTGCCGCCCGCGCGTTCGAGGGTGTAGGAGACCTGCTCCCGGTAGAAAGAGGGCGGCATGCGGTAGTGTTTTTCGGAGATGCGCTCGGCAAACTTCCACCAGAATCCCTCGACGGTCGAGTGGCGGATGTACGGCGCGGCGGTTTCCAGATAATCGTCGAAAGGTTGATCATTGACGGCAAGCAGTTTATCGCCCACGGCCACCTCGGTCGATCCGGTGTACGCGCTCAAGTTTTTCGCATAATCCCCGACGAAAACGAAATACTGGCCGGGCGTTCCGTAATCGACAGCAAAACGGATGGGAGCTGCGAGCGTGGAAGGCGCCACGAGCGTATCGAGAGGTTGCGGGCCCCAGGACACTGGCCAGAGCCCACCCTCCGCCGGGCTGACGCTCAGGTGCCGGTCTTTGCGCGCATTGCTGATTTTGACGAGCGCGTAAAACAGCTTTTCTTCGGTATCCGCCGCGATCAACTCATCCCGATAGCGCCGCATCGCCGCCTCGATGTCGAGGCCGAGGCGTTCATTTTTGATGGGCGAAAAGGCTTCGCGGGCCATCGTCTTTTCCATCAGCTCATCGAAGAGCGCCGCGCGGTCTTCGGGCGTACCCGGTCCGGGCGGAGCAGTCTGTTTGCCGGGCGTTTGCAGGGCGGGCGCACTCGAACAGCCTGCGAGGGCCACGATGAACACCACGGCGAGGAGGAAGGATTGCATCGATGGATTACGATGTTTTGATGGGCGAAGAAAGTGTCGAAAAGCACGTTTTTAGCCGGATGAGGCCTGCGCGTAGATCGTCCCAGGATTTGACGCACGTCATGCGGAGGTAGCCTTCGCCGCGCGGGCCGAAGGCGGCGCCCGGCACTAGGGCTACGTGGTGGTTTTGCAGCAGATGCCCGGCGAGCGCTTCGGAATCCCAGCCGGTTTCGGCGCAATCAATCCAGGCGTAGAAGCCGCCTTCCGGCATCGCGCAGGCCAGACCGGGTAGCTGGTCGAGTTCGGTGACGAGGTAGCGGCAGCGCTTTTCCCAATCGTCCCACAGCGCGCGGACGGACGCCGGGAGGGCATCGCCGAGGGCGGCGGCGCCGCCGGTCTGGGCAAATGAGCCGGCGCACGTCATCAGATGTTGCTGCAACACCACCATGCTGTCGATGACGGGCCGGGGCGCGTAGGCAAACCCGATGCGCCATCCGCCCATCGAAAAACTTTTGGTGAGGCCCATCAGCCCGATGGTCCGTTCCGCCATCCCCGGCAGCGTGGCAAGGGCCGTGTGCCTTCGACCGCCCCACGTCAGCCGTTCGTACGTCTCATCGGCGATGACCATCAAGTCGCGGCGTTGGGCGAGGCCGGCGATGACGGCGAGGTCGTCCGGCGTGTGGACGACGCCGGTGGGGTTGTGGGGCGAGCAAAAGAGGAGGGCGCGCGTCTGATCGGTACAGGCGGCTTCGAGATTTTCAGGATGCCATCGGAAGTCGTTTTCGGCGCGCAGCGGCACCGGCACCGGCACGCCGCCGCAGAACCGGATAGCCGGTTGATAGCTCACGAAGCCGGGATCTTCGACGAGGATCTCGTCGCCGGGATTGAGCGTCGCCATCAACGCCAGGAGCAGCCCTTGCTTGCACCCCATCGTGGCGATGATCCCGGTATCAGGATCGACGGAGAGGTCGTTTTCACGGGCGAGCTTGCGCGCACAGGCTTCGCGAAATTCGGGTTTACCCTGCGCCATCGTCTGATGCGTATCGCCCTGGTGGAGGGCTTGCACCGCCACGTCGCAAATATAAGCGGGCGTATGCTCCGCCGCCCGGCCCGCCGAGAAGTCGAGCACATCCACGCCCTGCCGGCGCAACGACGCCGCCCTATCAGCAATCCGCACCGTCGCCGACGACGGCGCCTCGCGCACACGATGAGCCAGAACAGACATGGGATTCGCTATTTTCCGCAATGTAGGATCTTCCAAGTGTTGACAGCGTTGCCTTTTGTGACTACATTGTAATCACATTGGCATTTAGACGATAGGAGCGATGGCCGTCAAAACCCGCATTATTAAAATCGGCAACTCACAGGGCGTTCGCATCCCGAAGCCCCTCCTTGAGCAAAGCGGGCTCCAGGAGGAAGTCGAACTTAAGGTAGAGGAAAACAGGATTGTGATCCAGGCCGCATCTCATCCTCGTAGGGGTTGGGAAGAGGCCTTCATCACCATGGCTGAGCAGGGTGATGACGCCTTGCTTGATTCCGATGTGATCGAATCTGAATGGGATGAGACGGAGTGGCAATGGCCCTGAAGCAAAAGATCAAGCGATTCGATGTATATCTGGTCTCGCTCGATCCGACGCGTGGCAGTGAGATCAAGAAGACGCGTCCGTGTGTGGTGGTCTCGCCCGATGAGATGAATAAGCACATCCGCACGGTGATCATTGCGCCGATGACTACGAAAGGAAAGAGTTATCCAACGCGGGTTTCATGCGTGTTTGATGGGAAGAAGGGGCAGATTGTACTGGATCAAATCCGCACAGTAGACAAGACGAGACTGATAAAGCATCTGGGCACATTGGATCAGGTGACGGCAGCGTCGGTGTTGCAGGTATTGCAATCGATTTTTGCGCCGTGACACAAAGCGCCAGCCCAATCACGTCGTCATAGAAAGGCAATACAATCCCAGGCTCCCCGATTCTCCGGCTCTCCGGCTCAAAACCTCACCGCGTGCTCGACGTGTCCGGGGCAGGGGGACGCGGTGTCATGCGTTTTATCGGGACCGGCGCGGGCGCAGGCGGTTTGGCCGTGGTATCTGCCGGGCGCGGGTCTACCGGGGTTAGCTTGATGGTGCCCTGCATCGAGGCGGCGGCAGCGGCCACGGCATCCCAGCCTTTGTAGGCCCACAGGCGCTCGTGTTCCTTGATGATCGAGAGTTGGAGCGCGCGATAATGAGAGGGGTTTCGAGCGGCGAGCATCTCGAACTGCTGCGCCAGCCGGCCCAGCCGCCGCCGGTGGTCCTGCGTGAAACCGAACCGACCGGCCTCGCGCACGAGCCGGCGGTAGGATTCATCCCATTCCGTCACCACGCCCTCGGTGGGCAGGCGGAAGGTGTTGTTGTCGAAGCGGAACGAAGCTTCTTCATCGATGATGTCGAGGCCCTGGCGTTTCAGGATGCCGGAGGCGCGCAGCGGCAGGAAGAAACGCACCGGCGCGTCGTCGATGGCGTCGACGAGGAGCACGTTGCCTTCGGGCGGCACGCCGCCGTCGGTCTGTGCCGGCGGCAGTTCGAAGTGCGGGTTGAGGTGGCGGAAGCGTTCGTAGAGGCCCAGCGACGAGGTGCCGCGCGCCCAGCGCAGATGCGCGCCGCTCTTGACCAGCGTCGCCAGCAACTCGCCCAGATAGACGGAGGCGCCCTCTTTAAGCTGAAGCCGCTCTACTTCCAGCGTCAACGTCGTATCGATGGGCAAGTCTTCGACGGCACGGAGCGCTCCGTAGCCCGCCGGCACGTAGCCCTGCGAATGCGTTTTGAAGCTCGTCCCGCTCGACACCGTCTCGAACCCTTCGGTGAGCGCCCAGATGTAGGCATCGAGCACCGTCGTGTTGGCCGTGTGCAGGTCTCCGGCCTGGTTCAGGAACATCGTGTAGACCTTGAAGATGTTGCCGGGGCCGGTGTGGTAGGCCGAAATGCCCGGAATCTCATGACCGACGGCGTTGACGTAGCTGCGCAAGAGCGTAAAGGCCGGCTCCATCGTCAAGAGCGGATGCAACTCTTCGTAGACGTCGATCTTTTTGCCAAAGCTGGTCTGGAGTTTATAGTGATGGATGTTGCTCTGGCGCATGATGTAGGGCATCATCTGGTAGCGCCCGCGCGCGCCAACCGACGAGACCAGCGAATCCTGGTTGAAGGTCTCGACCGTGCCGATTTCGGTGGCGAGCAGGCTCAGGCCCAGGTACCGCGCCAGCCGCATCTCGTAGTGGATGAACGGCGCTTCGCGCTCGCGGGCTTTACGCACCTGATTGCGCCGCCCCCATTTAGCCGAAATGGCTTCTTTCGGATAGCCCAGTTGTTCGTATTTCTCCACGAGGCGCTTCGTGTGCGCCCGCCGCAGCTTATCGATGACTCTCCAGTTGAACGTTCTTGTTTGTTGATATTTTCGTCTTTCTTCCGTGAGCGTGAAGACTTCCAGCGGCGTGCCGTCGCGATTGTCGTAGACGCGGATGGTAAAGTTGTCGTCTTCGCCCTGGCGTTTCATGAAAATGGTGAGCAAATCCCTGAACGGCTCGATGAGCCGGTGTCTTGGATCTTTGGATGAAGGATTGGGAGACGCGGTGCCGAAGTAGGGGCGAAACAGCCGGTCGGGGTGATGCGGGCTATCGATAAACTTGAGGTCGTTGGCTGCTTTGGGGGGCGGTGCAGGCGGCTTGACTTCTTCGACCGTGATGGGCACCGGGGCAGGCAGTTCCTCGACGTCAGTTAACATGGTCTGCGCCACCAGAACGGCTGGCCCGATCACCAAAAGGAGCACAATAAAGAGCAACCCATACCGCAAACGCCGCGATTTCTTGGGCGCGTGCTCGGGCATCGCCTGCTCGGAGGCAGGGGCGTCGGGGGTCTCCTGACGAGGGGCGTCAGGCGGTTCCTGATCCATGGGTGGCATAGCGTCATTCATCATTCAATCCGCAGCCTTTCGAAGAGGTACACTCAGAATTCGAGGAATGCATAAAAAGATAGCAAAAATCATGCGCGGGTTTCCTCTTTATTTTAGGTGCGTATGTTGACGAGACCGTTACGTGTTGTGTTCCAGGCGCGCGCACACGTAATCAGATGCCGGAAAAGCGGCTCCATCGACACGCCCATCCGTTCGGGATGAAATTGCATGCCGAGCACCGTGCCGTCTTCATTTTCGATGGCTTCGACGACGCCGTCGGGCGCCGTAGCGGCCACGCGGTAGCCCACCCCCGTGCTCGCGATAGCCTGAAGATGGCGCGTATTGACCTCGATCTGGTCCTGGCCGAGCAAGGCGTGCAGGTGCGACCCCGCTGCCAGAACGACCGCGTGCATATCGGCGCCGCGCTTCTGGCTGTGGACGAGCGCGCCCGGCTGCTGGCGTTCTACGTCGGCGTAAATGGTGCCGCCGGCCACGGCGTTGAGCAGTTGCATGCCGTAGCAGATGCCGAGGATCGGTTTGCCGGCGGCCAGGCACGTCTCGAGCATCTGTTTGTCGGAGCGCAGGCGCAACGGATCCGGCTCGTCGAGATCGTCCGGCAGTGTGCCGATCATCCCGTCGGTGATGGCCGGCCCGCCCGGAATGACGAGGCCGTCGATCAACGTCGCAAAAGCCTCGATGGCCACGGCGTCGCTGAGCATCGGCACGATAACGGGCAGGCCGCCAGCCTCCTCGACGGCGCGCACGTAGCTGTGGTGCAGGCGTTGCTCCTGCTCCTCGAAAGACGTCGTTATGCCGATGCGTACATCCACGCGCTTTTTCAAGAACGTATTCTTTTAAGAAACAAGAATTTCGATCCAGGCTATGTCGCGGTCGATACGACGGGTTTGCTATGCTTGTTTTCGCGTGTGAAGACCGGGAATGCTATAGCGCAAACGCGCCGGAGTGTTCCTGCGCATCGACATTTTTAAGCATGTGGCGGTAGATGGCGAGGCTCGCCATCAAGTTCTGGCTTTCTTCCAGCGCCTCATACAGCCCGCTCTCGGCGGAGAGGTTGAGTTGCCGGAGTTCTCGGATACGGCCTATCACGCGGTCCAGGTAGGCCTCGAGTTGAGTAGGCGTGTGCTTTTTCATGATCGTGTTTTTTTATAGGGTCCTACAACGCTCAAAAAGAACATCTTTTACCTATATATACGCCTTTTCTACAACGATCAGGTCACGTAATTACGTTACTTTTTCCCACGCATCGGCGTGTTTTTTGGTAAATCGCAAATGGCAAATAGGCAAGTAGCAAATCGGAAATGAAAACCTAATTGCTATTTTTTGCCCATTTGCCCATTTCCTCATTTCCCTTGCGTCACATCGAGCAAGCGGATGGGTCGGGGATCGGAGGCTGCTGTGATGTCGAGCGAGAGCAGGAGGTGTCCGCCAGCGCGCCAGGCGTGCGCGACAGCCGCATCGAGCACGTTCCGGTCGAGCAGGTCGTAGAGGACGTTCTTGATGGTTCGATTCTGATAGAGCCCGCTGCTGGTAGACTCGCCGTGGATGATTTTGACGGTGCTCCGCCCGCGCCGGGCCGCCTCGCGCACTAGCCGCCGGGCCAGATCGACCGCCTCATCGACGGGCGCGCCGTGAAGATCGAGCGTCACCGTCTGTCCATCATCATCAACACGGGGGTACGGCATCATCCGACCAATTTTTTAAAATTCGAGCATCGAATTTTAAAATTATCCGAATGTCTCATCCAACCAGACCTTGATCTCGTCGCGGATGTGGCGGAAGGCAGCCAGTTTGGCGGCGTCGGCGCCGTCAACGGAAGAGGGGTCTTCGAAGCTGTGATGGATGTTTTTGAGCCGGGCCGGAAGGTAGGGGCAGCTTTCGCGCGCCGAATCGCAGACCGTCACGACGTAATCCATCGGCGTCTGGGCGAATTGATCGACGTGCTCGGAGCGATGGTCTGAGAGGTCAATGCCGAGGTCGCGCATGGCTTCGATGGCAAACGGGTTGACACGCGAGGGCTGCGTCCCGGCGCTGTAAACCGCGTAGCGGTCGCCGTAGTGCGCGCGCAACAACCCCTCGGCCATCTGCGACCGGGCCGAATTATGCGTACAAACAAAAAGGACAGTCTCCTTCTCCATTTTTGTTTTTGGTTTTTTGTTTTTGGTTCTCCGATCTCCGTTCTTGGCATACGCCTTTTCGTCTGGCAAAGCTCCTTGCACCGTGTTAAAGAACCAAAAACAAAAATGGAGACGTATCGCGCGACCTTCAAAAGCACCCGGCGTGGTCTCGACGCCCGGCTCTTCCCGATGCAACTCTGGCGCAAAGCTAAAAAACTTGGTATCTGGGATCCGCAGGATCTCTCCTTCGAACAAGACGTCGCCGACTGGCAGGGCCTCGACGACCGGGAACGCGACCTGCTGCTGCGGCTGACGGCGCAGTTTCAGGCCGGGGAAGAGTCGGTCACGTACGACCTGTTGCCGTTGCTTCAGGTGATGGCCGAAGAAGGCTGCATCGAAGATGAGATGTTTCTGACGTCGTATTTGTGGGAGGAAGCCAAGCACGTAGAAGGGTTCAGCCGGTTCCTCGAAGAAGTGACGGGCACCCACGGCGGCCTGGAGCATTACTTCAGCGACGCCTACCGGGGGATCTTTTTCGATGTGTTGCCGCGCGCGATGGCACGCCTCCGCGTAGACCACTCGCCGGAGGCGCTGGCCGAAGCGGCTGTCACCTACCAGATGATCGTCGAGGGGGTGCTGGCCGAGACGGGCTACCACGCCTACTACACGATGCTCGAACGCAACGACCTGATGCCCGGCCTGCGCGGCCTCGTGGCCAACATCCAGCGGGACGAGTCGCGCCACATCGCCTACGGGGTCTTCCTGCTGGCCCGCCTCGTCGCCGAACACGGCGATCCGATCTGGACGATCATCGAGACGCGAATGAACGAACTCATCTTGATCGCCCTCCAAAACATCGGCCAGTCGCTCCTACCCTACGGCGACGACATCCCCTTCGACATCACGGCGGAAGAATTTCTCGACTTCGGCCAGTCGCAGTTCGTGAAACGCTACCAGCGTATCGAAAAAGCCCGCTGGCAGACGGTGGAGGAGGTGCTCTACGGCTAAGAAATTACCTGGGGTAATTTCTTAGAATCACTCCGTAATCGTATAACCTGCTTGATGTCTGTTACGAGTTCTTGCGCGCCCGGCGCGTCGAAGACGAGCGGGGTGGAGACGCCCGGCGTGCCGGCGCCCAGGCTGTCGTGGATGACCACGTCGAGCGGGTGGCCGAAGATCTGGTTTGCCAACCGCGCTCAGCTAGACCACCCCGACCGCCTTGTGCCCGGCCTCCGGCTAGTCATCCCGCCCGACGGCCCGCTGACCGATCAGGAGCGCGCGGTCCTGGATCAGAAAAACATCCCGGACATTTAAACTCGTTCCCACGCTCTGCGTGGGAATGCAGAACCGGACGCTCCTGCGTCCGAGAATCGAGGCAGGAGCGTCTTAAGAAGGCTAAAGTCACCTTCAGAACCTAACCCCTGCGTCCGAGAATCGAGGCAGAAACGTCTCAAATGGCTAAAGTCACCTCGATAAGCCCCGGCTCCCCCGCATAGTTCCGCGCACTCGAATACCGCCAGTGTGCCGGCTCATCAACGTAACCGCGCCGAACGGGATTGTCATGAATATAATCCAGCTTTTGATGGAGCATCGCCTCACTCAGGATTTCCTTCGGATGACTTCCTTCTTGCCAGAACTGATACTGTCGATCCTGCTTGTGGGCGCGTTTGTGCCATTTCAGTTGCTCAAGCATTCCTCGTTGCCCCGTCGCTTTCAGCAAATCGATGATCTCCCTGGCAGTGTATGATTTGAAGTTGGCAATCTCTTTTTCCAGATTGTCTGCTCCGGCCATCAAATGGAGATGGTTTTCCATGATGACGTAGGCGTAGAGCGATAGCCGTTTTTCCTTTTGGAGGAAGCTGAGGGAGTCGAGGATGATCTGTGCGGCGTCCGGGTTGATGAAGGCGGGGAGCCAGTTGACGACCGTGCAGGTGAGGAAGTAGGCTTCGTGGTTCTCGTAGACCTTGTAGCGGCTCCGGCCCATCGTCTCTCACCTTTGCATGAGGGATGCAGGAGCGTCCCGGTTTGCTGATTATTGCCTACGTTTGGGACGCGGGAGCGTCCCGATCTGCATTCCCACGCAGAGCGTGGGAACGAGCTAAATGTGGTGTTTAAAGTAGGTCGAATGCTGTTAAAATGCCGAGCAGTTCTTTCTCATTTCTCGTTCCCACGGTCCCCGTGGGAATGCAGAACCGGACGCTCCTGCGTCCGAAAACTCCGTCCACAGGCACTCACGCTTCCCCCTCCAGCACCACATTCTCCTGCCCGAAAAGCCGCGTGACGCCCTGCATCAGATCAGGTGTAGGATCGACGACGTAGGTGCGGCTGCGGATGCGCTGGCGGCCTTCGGGCAGCGCCGGGTCGAGCAGGTCGAAGTAGAGGCGGCAGTGGCCGCGGTTGTCGTCGCAGAGGGCGCGGAATTGCTCGATGGCTTTGAGATCGACGCGGTCAGCCTGGATGCGCACGACGATAGATTTGACGAGTTGCTCGCGCACCTTCCACATCGGGATCACGTCGCGCGTGAGGATCTTGACGCTGCCGCCGCGCACTTCCACCTCGCCGCGCGCCAGCACGATCTCGTCCACCTTCAGATAGTTCTGAATTTTTTCGAGCACCGTCGAGAAGCAGACCATTTCGCCCTGGCCCGTGAAGTCTTCGAGCGTGGCGAAGGCGATGGGTTTGCCCGTCCTGGTCGTGCGGCGTTGCACCTCGGTGATGATGCCGCAGAAGCTGTGCTGCGGCTTGTTTTTACGGTCGTAGCCGTTGCGTCCGTTTCGCCCGTTTTGCTGGTATTCGTCCTCTTCCTCTGGTTGCGCGAAGGCGTCGGTCTCGCCGAGTTGGGCCGTGGCGAAGGCGTCGGCTTCGGGTCGGTAGGCGTCGAGCGGGTGGCCGGAGACATAGAAGCCGATGAGTTCGCGTTCTTCTTTGAGCAGCCGCGCCGTCGGCCACGGATCGACCATAGGCAGGTTGGGTTCGAGCGAGACGCCCGAAGCGGCGGCGTCGCCGAAGAGCGAGTTTTGCCCGGCAGCCTGATCGGCCTGGATCTTCAACGCATACTGCGCCGCCGCGTCGATGGCTTCGACGAGTTGGGCGCGGTGGCCTTCGAGGTCGTCGAGCGCGCCGACGCGGGCCAGGCTCTCCAGGGCTTTCTTGCCGACGGTGCGGATGTCGAGTTCTTTGGTCAGGCCGAAGAGCGTCTGCGCCGGCCCATGCTGCTCCCGCGCCTGGACGATCACGTCGATAGCCCCCAACCCGACGCCTTTGATAGCGCCCAGGCCGAAGCGGATCTTGCTGCTTTCGACAGTAAAATGCGCCTGGCTGTGGTTGATCGACGGCGGCAGCAGGTCCATGTGCAGCTTGCGCGCCTCTTCGAGCACCACGGCGAGCTTCTTCGTATCGCCCATCTCGTTGGTCATCGCCGCCGCCATAAACTCGGCGGGGTAGTGCGCTTTGAGGTAGGCTGTGTGGTAAGCGACGAGGGAATAAGCGGCGCTATGTGAGCGGTTGAAACCATAACCCGCGAACTTTGCCATCATGTCGAAGACCTCGTTCGCGGTCTTTTCATCGACATCCCGTTCCTTCGCGCCTTCGACGAAGATGACGCGCTGCTTGTCCATCTCCTCCTGCTTCTTTTTCCCCATTGAATTATGGACAACGACGTCGGCAGCGACAAAATTGGCGTGCGGAGGAACAGCAAGATCGTAGACACGCTTTTCTCCGACGTAGTCGATTTCGACAATCGGATCCCAGAGCACGTCACTCTGCGCAAGATCCAGGAGCGTCGTACTAGAAAATGCGCTTCCAAGAGCATGTAAACGATGTCGGCTCAGAGCGCGGCGCGGGGTCTTTAAGTTGAGGCCAGACGAGAGAACATTGCCCGGAATGCCGACCTTTTCACCAGCTTCTCTCCAAGAAAGTCTGCTTCTAACTTTAGCTTCTTTGATGAGATGGGCAATTTCAGCCGAGACGTTGTAGACTGAATGTGAACGAATACGTTGCCGAACTTTGTTGAGCAAGGATTCCAGACTGAGCCGTTTCCTCGTGCATAGATAGGGGCCGATGGCTTCAGCAAAGCGGATCACATCATCTTGATCAGTGATCAGCAATTCATGGTTATCCTGATGGGTTGTTTTCCGAGTCCGGCGCATCGTTACGATGCCGAGGCGCAGCAATAAATGCGCAATGTCATCGATCAAATCATAGCTGGAAGAACTATAGGAAATGCGCGTGCGCTCAATCGACCCATCAGTGCTCCACAAACAGCCTAAGAACAGTCGTAATTCGCGTTCTGCATACTGAAAGACTTCTGTCGGAATATGCTTTTCGGTTGCGCGATGGGCAAGATCGGTTTCTCTGACTAGCTCGACCACGGGATTACTTTGACCCGAATCACCTTTCGACGTTACCGTGACGACACCAGTTTTGCTGTGTGTGTAGCTCTTCGTGGTGGCTCCAAGCTTTCCGGCAGCTTCTCGATAATCTTGCAGGAGTTCCGGGTCGCTACTGAAAAAATTAGCTTTTGGTTTTTGGTGTCGGTCTAGCGTATGACCGTCCCCCAGTAAGTAGGCGATGACTTTAATCCGTTCATCCGGCGGGGTCATTTCTCCGGTTGTAGGCAACGTGGTCGGAACGGCGATACGATCTCCCACAGAAAGATCGACCAGATGTCGCCATCCCAGGATGGTTAGCAGGGGGTGTTCTTGCGTCAACTCAATCGAGCGGCCACTGCGGGTGCGGACGCGATAAACCGGCTTAATGCCATTGTCAAACTTTTCTTGAACCTTTGTGCGCCTGAAACGGAAATCTGAACTGAGGCTCCAAATATCCATGCCAGGGCGAACATCTTCCACCTTGATGCGCTCGCCGGTTTCGGCATTGACGACCAGCGTATCACCCGTCACACAGCGCCGGAGAATATCTGCTTGGCCGAGAGAATACCCCGCCATCACCTGCGCCATCTGCATCACCTGTTCCTGGTAGACCGGGATGCCGAAGGTTTTTTTGAGCACCGGCTCCAACATCGGATGTGAGTATTCTATCTTTTCCTGCCCGTGTTTGCGTTTGATGTAGTTGGGGATCAGGTCCATCGGGCCGGGGCGGTAGAGCGCGTTCATCGCGATCAGGTCGTCGATGCTCGTGGGTTTGAGCTTGGTCATCCACTCACGCATACCCTCCGATTCAAACTGGAAGATGGCGACGGTCTCGCCCCGCTGGAAGAGTTCGAACGTCTTCGCGTCGTCGAGCGGGATGGCGTCGAGATCGATGTCGAGGTCGTGGTTTTCTTTGATCAGCGCGACGGCGTCTTTGAGGACCGTCAGCGTCGAGAGGCCGAGGAAGTCCATCTTCAACAGGCCGAATTTCTCGACCCAGTTGCCGTCGTACTGCGTGGTGAGCACCTGATCGCCTTTGCTTTTGGCTGTGGCGACGGGGACGTACTCGCTGACGGTGCCGGGGGCGATGATGACGCCGGCGGCGTGGACGCCCGTGTGCCGCGCCGAGCCTTCGAGCACCTCGGCGTAGTGCATCAGTTTGCGGATCTGCGCGTTCGGGTCGTCTTTGAGCGCGCGGAATTCCTTGACGTCGGCCATGGCCGAGGCCAGGTTGACCTTCGGCCCCTCGGGGATGAGTTTGGCGATGCGATCGGCTTCGGGCAAGGGGATGCCCAGCACGCGGGCCACGTCGCGGATGACCGACCGCGCGCCCATCGTGCCGAAGGTGATGATCTGGCAGACGTTCTCGCGCCCGTACTTCTGCACCACGTAATCGATGACCGCGCTGCGCCCCCGGTCGTCGAAGTCGATGTCGATGTCCGGCATCGAGACGCGTTCGGGGTTGAGGAAGCGTTCGAAGAGCAGGTCGTACTGGAGCGGGTCGATGTTGGTGATGCCGAGGCAGTAGGCCACAGCGCTGCCGGCGGCGGATCCTCGACCCGGCCCCACGCTGACGCCCAGGTCGCGCGCTGCCGTCGTGAAGTCCTGCACGATCAGGAAATAGCCGGCATACCCCATCTTTTTGATGATGCCCAGCTCATGATCGAGCCGCTCGACGACATCCTGCGGCATCCCCGGATAGCGCATCTGCGCGCGTTCGAAGACCAGATGCCGCAGGTAGCCGTCGATGTCGTCGCCGAAGGTTTCGGGGATGGGGTAGTGGGGCATCAGCAGCTTGCCCATGTCCAGATCGAACTGGCACTTATCGGCAATCTCGCACGACGTGACGAGCGATTCCGTGACGATAAGGGGATCGACGGCGGCGATGACGGACTGCATCTCTTCGGTGCTCTTGAGATAGAACTGGTCATTCTCGAAGCGCATCCGCGAGGGATCGAGGAGGTCTTTGCCGGTTTGCAGGCACAGCAGCACATCCTGCGCCGCCGCGTCGGCCTGCTCTACATAATGCACGTCGTTCGTCGCGACGACTTTGACGCCGTACTCTTTAGCCCATCGCAAGAGCACAGCGTTGACTTTAAGCTGATCGTCGATGCCGTGGTTCTGGATCTCGATGTAATAGTCGTCGCCGAAAATATCGAGATACGTTTCGAAGACGGCGCGTCCGGCGTCTTCGCCTTTTTTGAGGATCGTCTGGAGCACCTCGCCCTGGAGGCAACACGTCGTGGCGACGAGGCCCTCGCCGTAGCGACGCAGCGCTTCGTGGTCGATGCGCGGCTTGTAGTAGTAGCCGTCGGTATAAGACAGCGACGAGAGCCGTATCAGGTTGCGATAGCCCTGTTCATTTTTAGCCCAGAGCACCTGATGGTAGCGCACGCGGTCGCTGCGGTCTTGCATGCCGCTGGCCGTCACGTAAAACTCGCACCCCAGCACCGGCTGCACGCCCGCCTTTTTGGCCGTCGTATAAAACTCCGGCACGCCGAAGAGATTACCGTGATCGGTGATGCCGAGGGCCTTCATGTCCATCTCGGCAGCCCGGTTGATGAGCGTTTTGATGCGGGCTGCGCCGTCGAGCAGCGAGTACGAAGTGTGGCAGTGGAGGTGGCAGAAGTCGGGCATGTTGGGGGTTTTTGTTCTTTGGTCGCTTGCTGTTGTTCCTGATTTATTGACGGGGGTGTTGCGCTCCCCATCAAGGTAAGGCTTCCAGGGGGGGGTGAATCAAGATGTGTGGATATCTTTTCGGGATGCGAGAAGCGGGATATGGGATGCGAGATATGGGATTTGGGATTCGAAGGATGCATCAATACATTTTCTATGGCATCTTGTATCTCGCATCCCATATCCCGTAACCCGCATCCCGCATCCCGAATCCCCAAACCATGTACCTCATCTACCTCGACGACTACCACCTCGACGATCTGCTCTTCGTGCCGGGTCTGGCGCAGCGGATGGGGCGGATGCGGCGCGAGCGGCCCGGCTATCTGTTCGTTCATGGCAGCGGGGGGGAGGCTGAGCGCCTTTTAGAGGCCGAAGGGCTGTTTCCGGAGCGCAAAGACGGGCTCGTCCAGGTGCGGATGGCGCGGGAAGCCGCCCTCGTCGAACGCGCGCTGCGGCAGGTGAACCGCCGGATCGTCGGGGCGCTCACCGAAGAAGGCGTCCACGCGGTGGGATTTCAAGGCAGCGACCGCGGATTGCTGCGGCAGGGCGAAGACGGCGCGGTGACGGCGGGCCGTGTGGCCTGGCTGGCGGCGTTGGTCGAAAAAGGCGCCGTGCCGGTGGTCTCCGCGTCGGTGCAAGATGCTGGAGCGACCCGCGCGGTGAGCCTGCCGGCGGCGACGGCGGCGCTGGCGCGCGCCTCCGATTTCGACGAGGTGGTGGTCGTCTTTTTTACCCAAAACAACCAGCCCGGTGTTGTTGAGGGCGAGCACCTTGTGCCCCATCTCAGCCTGGACGCCCTGCCGCCGGGTCTCGTGCCGGATCCCGCCGCCGCGCGCCCGATAGTCCGGGCCGGTATTCCGGTACTGCTGACGAGCGCCAATGGCCTTTTCGGCGGCGATGAACCGACGGGAACGAGGATTTTTCACGTAAAAACGGCTAAAAAAGACTAAAATGGCCGTCTCTTGCTTGACACCTGTGTTCGCATAAGTTACCTTGCGCGCAGCAAACGGAATAGCGCCCTTCGCACGTCCGTTTTCGATCTCGCGTAACGCAAACCAAAGGAGGACTAAGACATGTCAGCCATTTACGAAGAACTGAAGGCGAAAATCCATGAAATTGAAGAGGATGTCAAAAAGTTCTATGAGAAGGAGAACAAGGCAGCCGGCACCCGCATCCGCAAGGCTATGCAGGAGGTGAAGACGCTCGCGCAGAAAGTGCGTACCGACATCCAGGAGAAAAAGGCCGATATGTAATCCTGGCCGTTCCGTTTGGGGATCGTACGTTCGAGTATGGTCCTTTTTTCATGGAAATGAGGCCGCCGGCCTCGGCATCGGCAAGGCGATGTGTGAGGTGGCGGGCGGGGGACCTCCATCGAAATCCAGCATGATCAGATGCGATAGCCCTGGCTATCGGCACTGTGCTCGCTTTACCCGGACCCGAAGGGCGTTGAAAGACCCTTCGGGTCTTTTTTATGATCGATTTTGGATTTTAGATTTTGGATTTTGGATTGTTATTGTTGATGTTCTTCAACAGACAAAAACCTGCGCCGGTTGGACAGGGCATGACGTTTTTTTATTGAGCGAATACCATTCGAGAACCACCCAATCCAAAATCTAAAATCCAAAATCCAAAATCCGATCCGGTGGCTGCATGAAGCTGCACTCTGCACTCCATAATCTACCCTTCCTGATTCGTTCTCCCTTGACCTGGGTGGTGCTGGTTTATGGAGGGCTTGGGCTGTTGCTCTGGGGTGTGCCGCTGTTCAACCTGCTGCACGCCGAGTCGTCGGCGGTGGTGGCGGGGGTGGCATTTTTCGCAGCGGGATTATCGTCTATCGCGCTTTTTGGGCGGGGGGCGTCTTTTCGAGCAGTGTTGGCGCGGCAGGAGGCGGCTTTGCTGGTGCCGTGGCTGATGCTGACGCTCACGCTGCTCTGGGTGCCGAATTGCGGATACGGGCAGGGTCTCCTTTTCTTCCTGCTTTTCGCCCCGGTGAGCGTTGTCCTGGCGGTGGCGCTGGCCTATGCCCTCAGCGGCACACAGCGGCGGTTTAAAAAGACTCTTTTTGTTCTCATCGGGCTGGCCGTGGTGTTGCTGGCGCCGCTCTACGACCTCGGCTTTCATCCCCAATTCTACGTTTACAACCATGTCTTCGGCGGGGTGCTCGGGCCGATCTACGACGAAGAGCTGGTCATCCGCCCCGGTCTTTTGATCTTTCGCGGGCTGACGCTGCTGTGGGCGCTTTTGGCCTATCAGGTGGGCCGGCGGCTCCGGCAGCCTGCATTGGGGAGCACGCGGCGTTTTGCCGGGATCGTCGCCGTGGTGTTGAGCATCGGGGTGTGCTATCTCTTCGCGGTGCCGTTGGGGTTCAACGCGGCGGGATGGCACATACAACGTGCGCTCGGCGGCCTGCATCAAACCCCACATTTCGATATCTACTACGATCCGGCCTCGCTCGATGCCGGCGCCGTGCAGCGGGTGGCCGAAGACCACGAATTCCGATACGCCCAACTGGCCGAACGGCTGGAGGTCGACGTGCCGGGGCGCATCCGAAGTTATCTCTATCCCGACGCTGAGACGAAAGCGCGGTTGACGGGCGCGCGGACGACCAACGTGGCGCCGGTGTGGCTGCGCCAGCCGCAGGTTCACGTGCTGCTTCCAGCCTACGAGAGCGTCTTCGCCCACGAACTGGCGCATGTTTTTTCGCGCGAATTCGGGCTGCCCGTGCTCAATGCGTCGCTGTCGGTGGGGCTGGTCGAGGGGCTGGCAGTAGCCGTAGAGCCGCCCGACGGGCTGCCGATGCCCCACGAACAGGTGGCCGCTGCGGCCATGCAACGCCTCGCCGCGGGCATCGAACAAACGCCGTCGCTGGCCGATGATCTGAGCGGGCGCCTGTCGCCGTTGGGCTTTTGGACCGGGCGCGGCGCGGTCTCCTACACCACGATGGGCTCGTTCGTGCGCTACTTGCTCGACGCCTACGGTCCCGGCCCGCTCAAACAGGTCTATGCGTGGGGCAACTTCGAAGAGGTTTACGGTAAACCCGCCGAGGTGCTGGGGCAGGAATGGCAACAGGTGGTGCTGGCGCAACCCGTCGTAGATCGCGCCACGGGCGATTTCGTGTCGGCGCGTTTCAGCATTCCGTCGCTTTTCGAGAAGCGATGTCCGCATTACGTGCCGTCGTACCGGCGTCTTTTCAGGAAAGGCGTCTATGCGCTGGCGGTGGAAGACACGGCGCAGGCGCTCCGGCATTTTGAAGCCGCCCTCCGGCGTCAACCGGCGTACGCGCCGGCGCAGGCGGCCTGGGCACAACTCCGCCTGGCCGAAGGCGCAGCGGCTGACGTCCTGGCCCGTCTCGATACCGTGTCGGCGGATCGGCTAACCCCGGCGCTGGCTGTGCGTCTGGGCGATGCGCATGCGGTGCTGGGCCGTCTGGAGGAGGCGCGCGCGTATTACGAAGTGGTGCTTGAACGGCTGCCCGGCTTTGCGTGGGAGGCCATCGCGTTGGTGGTCATGCGGAAATCCCTTGCCGGTGAGCAAAAAATTTTGCACATCTTAACGTCGGGCGGCCCTCCGGAAGAACGTGCCCGCCGGCTGGCCGCGCAGGCCCCTCTCTCGCCGGTAGCCGGTGTGTTGGCCGCGTTTTTTTGGGCAGAAGCCGGTCAATTTGAACAGGCTGCCGAGCGCTTGCGTACAACCCCTGTGCGCGTCGATGAGACCGTGTCGGCGTACCGGCAGACGGTGCTTCGATGGCAACGGCTCCTGTGGCTGGCCCGGTGGTCGTATCAGGCCGGTCATCCGGATGCGGCGGCAGCCTATGCCCGGCAGGCCGCCCGCGCGTTCCGCCAGGCCGGCGCCTTCAACGCCGCTGCGCTTCTGCACGACTTCGACGCCAAAATGGCCTGGTTACAGGGGGCCGCTTACTCATTTTAAAATTCGAACGCGTTCGAATTTTAAAAAATCTATGGTGGTAATGAACAAGGTTTTGTGTGCTTCTTCGTGGTGGGTGTGCCTGCTCGTGGCGCTCCTGATGATGGCGGCTTGTTCGATGCCGAAGGATACGGGCGAGGAGCGGACTCCTCGGCGCGTCCGAACGCAACGCGCCGAAACGCCGCGCGTCGATCTCAACTTGCAGGCGCCCGTCGATGCGGTGCAGACCATTCAACTCTATGCCGAAGAGGAAGACCAACTGCCCGTGGTGTCGATGCGGGGCGGGCGCAAGCTGACGCTTGAGTTCGACCTGATGGATAGCAACGGACGGCCTCTCTCGGCCTATTTCTACCACGCCAACCGCGAATGGGAACGCGACCTCAACGCCAGCGAATATCTCACCTCATTCCATCGCGACGACCTGTTCGATTATCAGATCTCGCGCAATACGCAGGTCAATTATTCGCATTACACCTACACCTTTCCCAACAACAGCATCGGCTTTCGCATCAGCGGCAATTTCATTGTTCGCATCACCGAGCAGGGTCGCGAAGACGAGGTGCTCTTCGAACGGCCTTTCTTCGTCGCAGAGAACGCCGCCACGTTGCAATTCGGCATCGAAAACGTGATGGTGGGCGGGCAGGGCTATCCGTCGGCGCAGCCCATCTTGAGCTTCACGCCGCCCTCATCGCTCATCGGTAACATTTTCGATTACAACGTCTGCTTCGTCCAGAACGGACAACTCGAACGCTCCCGGTGCAGCAGCAACCCCTCGCTGACACAGCAACCCGACCTGCTCTTCTACCTGCAACCCGAAAACGCCTTCGAACCCCAGGAAGGCGACTATTACCTCGACCTGAGCAACCTGACCATCGGCGGGCGCGTCGAGCGGACGGATCTGTCGGTGACGCCGTATCTGATCACGTTGGAGCCGGACTATGCCCGCTTCCCCAGCAGCGGCATCGAGCCGCTCTTGAACGGCCAGCCCGTCATCTCCGACGCCGACCGCTTCGTGGGCGATGCCGACACCCAGGGCGAGTATGCGCGGGTGCTCTTCCGCTACGTCCCGCCCGACGAAGCCCCGTTGCCCGGCGGCGTCTTCATCGCCGGAAGCTTCAACGGCTGGGACTTCGACCTGGCCAACCAACTGACCTGGGAAGCCGACCTGGGCCGCTACGAGGGCGAACTCTTGATCAAACAGGGCAAGTACGAATACCGCTACACCTCGCCCGATCCACGCGTGCGCCGCCAGCTACGCGCCCGCCTGCCGCGCCCGGACAACCTCTACACGGCCCTCGTCTATTTCTCCGACGTCACCCTCAACACGGATCGTTTGCTGGCTTATCAGAACATTCTTTCGCGATAATTTTGCAACCGCAGATGAACACAGATAAACGCGGATGATTCACGCAGAATGCAGCCCTATCTGTGTCCATCCGCGCCCATCTGCGGTTACAATCTGCATCAACAATTCCCCTTACAAAAAGTCCTTTCTTTCGTACCTTTTCCGGACTTCAACTCACCCCTGGGATACTTCCAACTCAAGTAAAGCAGAGCCATGGCAAAGCTACACCTGCTGTTTGTGCTGTTCGTCGGACTCGTGTTGATGGGCGGATGCACCGGCGCCAAGGAGGCGGCGCGCTCCGACGCCGACGCAATGGCGGCGTCGGCGGAGAAGCCGGACGCGAAGAAGAAAAACGACAACGGCATGAAAGCCTACAGCGAGGTCATCACCGACGAGGCCGTCAGCGACTCCGGCCTCTTCGTTGTCCATCGCATCGACGAGAAAGTCTACTACGAGATCCCCAACGCGATGCTCGACGTCGAGATGTTGCTCGTCAGCCGTATTGCGGCTACGGCCAACAACATCAACTACGGCGGCATGAAGTCCAACACCCAGGTGCTTCGGTGGCAGCGGCAGAATAAAAACATCCTGCTGCGCGTCGTCTCCTACGAAAACGTGGCCGACGAAAACCAGCCGATCTATCAGGCGGTGCTCAACTCCAACTTCGAGCCCATCGTCAAGTCGTTCAAGATCGAAGCCTACAACGAGGATACGACGGCTACGGTCATCGAGACGACCTCGCTGTTTACCGACGACATCCCGACGCTGGGTTTGCCGAAGAGCCAGCGGGATCGGTACAAGGTGCGACGGCTCGACAAGACGCGGACGTTTATCAGTTCGGCTAAGAGCTATCCGCGCAACATCGAGGTCAAGCACGTGCTCAGTTACGAGGCCACGGAGCCGCCCTCGAATGGATCGAGCGCGACGATCTCGCTGGAGATGAACCAGTCGATGATCCTGTTGCCCGAAGACCCGATGCAACCGCGCCTGTGCGACAAGCGTGTGGGCTTCTTCAGTGTGAGGATGACCGATTACGGGCGAGATGCCCAAAAGGCCGAGCAGCGCTGCTACATCACCCGCTGGCGTCTCGAACCGAAAGACCCGGCAGCCTATGCGCGCGGCGAACTCGTTGAGCCCATCAAGCCCATCGTCTACTACATCGACCCGGCCACGCCGATGAAGTGGCGCCCGTACATCAAACAGGGCGTCGATGACTGGAACCGGGCTTTCGAAGAGGCCGGTTTCAAGAACGCCATCATGGCCAAAGATCCGCCGACGCCGGAGGAAGATCCGGAGTTCAGCCCCGAAGACGTACGCTATTCGGTGATCCGGTATTTCTCGTCCGACATCCAGAACGCTTTCGGCCCGCACGTGCACGATCCGCGCACCGGCGAGATCTTGGAGAGCGACATCGGCTGGTTCCATAACGTGATGAACCTGCTGCGCAACTGGTTTTTCATCCAGACGGCGGCGGTTAACCCGGAGGCGCGCGGCGTCAAGTTCAAAGACGAGGTGATGGGGCGGCTGATCCGGTTCGTCTCGGCCCACGAGGTCGGGCACACGCTCGGATACCCGCACAACTGGGGATCGAGCTATGCCTATCCGGTCGATTCGCTGCGCTCGCCGACGTTCACGGCCACACACGGCACCGCGCCGTCGATCATGGACTATGCCCGCTTCAACTACATCGCTCAGCCCGGCGACGGCGTCACCAACCTGATGCCCGACATCGGCATCTATGACAAGTGGGTCACCAAGTGGGGCTATACCTATCTGCCCGATGCCGATTCGCCGGACGACGAACGGGCCATCCTCAACGAGTGGGTCGTCGAACGCGCCGGGGATCTCAACTATTTCTACGGACGCCAGGGGCCGCGCATCGACCCGCGTTCGCAAAACGAAGACCTCGGCGACGACGCCATCAAAGCCAGCAACTACGGCGTCGCCAACCTCAAAGTGATCCTCAACAGCCTGGTCGATTGGACGGCGGAGGACGCCAAGGATTATGACGATCTAAGCGAACTCTACGGCCAGGTAGCCGGGCAGTGGAACCGCTACATCGGCCACGTGACGCAGAACGTCGGCGGCTTTTACGAGACGTTCAAGACGTACGATCAGGACGGTTCGGTCTACGAGATGGTGCCCGCCGATCATCAGCGCGCGGCCATGGAGTGGCTCAACGAGCAGGTCTTTACCACGCCGGAGTGGATGCTCAACCAGGATGTGCTGCGCCGCATCGAAGGCGTCGGCGCGGTGGATCGGATCCGGCGGTATCAGGTCGGCGCCGTCAACAACCTGCTCGACCCGCAACGGCTGGCCCGGATGATGGAAGCCGAAGTGATGACCGGCGGCGACACCTACACCTGTGCCGACTTGCTCACCGACCTGCGCCAGAACATCTGGACCGAGTTGCAGACGGGCGCGGCCATCGGGCCGTTCCGGCGGAACCTCCAGCGCGGCTACCTCGAACGCCTCGAATACCTGATGACGCAGGAGGCGCCGCCCGTGCCGTCGTTCTTCGCCAGCTTCGGCTTTACCAACGTCGATGTCAGCCAGTCCGACATCCGCGCCTACGTTCGCGGCGAACTCCAGACCATCGACCGCGACGCCCGCCGCGCCGAAAACCGCACCCGCGACCGCATGACGCGCCTGCACCTGCAAGACATCCAGGCCCGCATCGACGATATTCTCAATCCAGATTCGTAAAATGAAAAACGGGAAAAGTTAGAGGCCGGCCTCTAACTTTTCCCGTTTTTCATTTTACGAAAATCACTTCACTAGCAACATTCGCCGGGTTTTGACGACGTCGTTGGCTTCGAGGCGGTAGAGGTAGACGCCGCTGGGGACCGAGGCGGCGGCGTCGTTGCGGCCATCCCACCGCGCCGTGTAGGAGCCGGGCGGCTGATGGGTCTCGACCAGCGTTTGCACCGTCCTACCGAGCAGATCGTAGACCGTCAGGCGGACGTCGGCGGCCTGCGACAGGGCGTATTGGATCTGCGTGGCCGGATTGAACGGATTGGGATAGTTCTGCTCCAGCGTGAACGCCTCCGGCACCGCCGCGTCTTCCGTCGCCGTGGTGATTTGCGGAAAGATCGCGTTGCCGTCGTGGTCATACCCGATCAGGGCAAACCCTTCACCGGTCGAATTGCCTGTGCCGGAAGCGATGAAGACGAGCGGCTCTTCGGCGTAATTGGAAAGGTTGAAGTGATAGACATCGATTACGTGGCGGTTGTCGGCGGTGGTCACTTCAAAATTATATTCGGCAGGGAAGAGGTTGGCGTAGATGCCTGCTGTGCCGAAGGTGATGTTGTTGTAAACCAGACTGACGACCGCGTTGCTTTTAGACGGATCGCGCAGGCGCAGGTCGAGCGGCCCCGTGTCGGGCGCTCCGTGGATAACGAAGAATTCGGCCAGGCCCGTAACCGGCTCTGCCCGTACGTTTTGGCGCAGGATCACGCGTATCTCGCCCTGCTGTCCCAACGCTGCGAAGACGTACCGTTCTTCAGTCAGGAGGGTCAAGAGGCCCGACCAGAGGGGCTGCGCGTTGCTGGTGTCGGCGCCGAAGACGAGGTCTACTTTATAGGATCCGTTGGGGATGTGTTCAAACGCTGTGGCCGCGCGATAGTCGAAGTCGTCGAGCCAGAGGGTGTCGTCGAGGTAGATGTCGACGGGGCCGATGTCTATCATGCTGTGGATGAATTGGACACGGGCGAAGGGATTCTGGCCTGGTGGATTGTCACCCAGTGACTGTGCCCGAACCTCGGGGGAAAACAAGAGCGCACTACAGAAGAGAAAAAGGAGACACCGCGTGCGGGTGTTCATCGAAGACCTCCGGGGTGAGTGGGAAGTTGGAGGATGCACGGCATGCAAAGTCCTGTAATTACGGAAAAAACTCTTGCCATGCAACGGCGGCGGTTCGAGTTTCGGGTTTCTGGTTTACTTCGGCAGCCGCCTTCGGCTCGTGTCGAGTTTCTCGTTTCTAGATACCCGTGGAACGTGGAAGACGAGTAACCCGAAACTGAAAATGCGAATTAAGGGTTGGGGAATTTGGGGCATACCACCATACCTGCCAGGTTTTCAAAACCTGGCAGGTATGGTTTTCGCTGTTTTCAGCTTGTTTTCAACGGCTTTCTATTTCAACGCTGAATTCGCATTGAAAACCAGAAACCAAAAACCCAAAACCAGCATCCAGAAACCCAATGCCACCGCTCATCCCAGACCTCGCCGATCTTGTGCCGGACGACGGTGTGTTATTTCGAGAAAATGAGGCTGTACGCGGGTTGATCCAGGAAGCGTGCGCGGCGCAGGAAGGTATCGCTTCGTTCGAGACGCTGGGCGAGAGCGAAGAGGGGCGGCCTCTCTACGGGGTCGTGCTCGGCTCCGGGGCCTGCGCCGTCAGCCTCATCGCCGGCGCGCATGCGGATGAGCCCGTCGGGCCGGAGACGCTGCGAACGTTCATCCTCGAAAGCCTGCGTCGCCCTGACGAGTACGCCGCGCTGTGGGATGCTTTTCGGTTTGTCATCGTCCCCCACATCAACCCCGACGGCGAGGCGCGCAACCGGGCCTGGATTGCCGGGTGGCCCGACCTCTCGGCGTATCTCCAGCACGTTCACCGCGAACTGCCGGGCCGCGACCTCGAATTCGGTTTTCCTGCGATGCGGGTGGAAAACCGCCTGGTGGCTGATTATCTGCGCGGATATGCTCCGTTCTGGCTTCACATGAGCCTGCATGGGATGGCTTTTTCGGAGGGGGCGATGCTCCTGATCGAGCGGCACTGGGCCGGGCGCACGCAGCCGCTGCGCGACGGCTTTGCGGAGTCTGTTCACGCCGCCGGCTTGCGGCTTCACGATCACAATCGAAAGGGCGAGAAAGGCTTTTTCTACATCGAACCCGGTTTTACGACCACGCCCGAAGGCGCCGCCATGCGCGCGCATTTTCGTGCCCTGTCAGACGAGGCCACGGCTTCGCGTTTTCACGATAGTTCGATGGAGTTCGTCCGCAGCCTCGGGGGCGATCCGCTGTGCCTCGTCACCGAGATGCCGTTGTTTGTGGTGGCGCAGCACCAACCGCATGAGGCCGGGCATCCGGCAGCCTATCTCGCCTTCAAAGAACGCCTGCCCGCCTTGCCGCTTCAGGCTGCGCATTCTCAAGGCCTTTCGGACTGGGCCATGCCCTTCGACGTGCAGCCGCTCGACCTGGCTGTGGCGATGCGTTTACAACTCTGCGCCCTGGCGGTGGGGCTGGAAGCGCTATTGGAAGCGCTTCCGGCTTGAGGAAATGTAAAACGGTTCGTTACAACTATTAGGTTTGTGTTAAGTCTAAGTTTTGGAAGCGCTTGCGATGAATATTCTTTTTGACAGGCTCGTAAAGCTGCGTAATTTTCATCCGATTCACTCAGAATCTGTTTGCGCGTCAAGCAGGTTCTTTATTCATGAAAACAACCACCAACCCCCGAATACGCACATGATCGCGAAGAAAACGAGCCCGAAAGGCAAATCCGTTCGCGTGACCTTTGAACTGCCGGCTGAGAGCGCCGAAACGAGCGCCGCCGTGGCGGGCACCTTCAATGAATGGGACGTGACGAAGCATCCCATGAAGTTCAACAAAAAGAAAGGCGTCTGGACGACGAGCATCTCGTTCAAGCCGGGCGAGACTGTCGAGTTTCGCTACTTCATCGACGAGAACGAATGGCGCAATGAAGAACAGGCCGACGGCACGGCTTCGACGCCGTTCTTCAGCGAGAACAGCGTGCTTGCGCTCTAAGCCAGCAAGATAATTCTCCCCTGGAGGCTCTTCGGATTCGTCCGAAGGGCCTCTTTTTTGTCAAACAGCTTTTAGCGCAGCAGCACCATTACCCTGGTCTCGGAGAAGGTGCCGGCGGTGAGGCGGTAGAGGTAGGCGCCGCTGGACATCCCGGCTGCCTCCCACGTGGTGGTGTGTACGCCGGCTTGCAACGGGCCATCGATGAGCCGCGCCACTTCCTGGCCCATCGCGTTGTAGATGACGAGGGTCGCGTGCGCCCGTTTAGGCAGGTCGAAATGGATCTCCGTCGAGGGATTGAACGGGTTCGGGTAGTTGCCGTGCAGCGCAAACGCATCCGGCACGCCGGCCTCTTCATCGACGGCCACCGGCATGGTGGGGCCGAAGACGTAGGCGGCGCCTTTTTCCCCATTGCCGAACGCCCCGACGAGCAGGGCCTCGCCATCGACCGAGACGGATACGCCGAAGCCGTCGCCCGATGTTGAGTCGCCGCCGAGGAGGCGGGGGCCGTCTTGCACCCACGCGTTGCCGCTGCGGCGGAAGAGGTACGCCGAGCCGGTTACCGGGCCGCTGTCGCCGTTGCTCCAGGCGCCGATGAGTGCGCGGTCTCCGCTGAGCGAGACGGCGCGTTCGCTGAAGCGGTCGTTGGTGCGCGCGTCGTCGGCGGTGAGCTTGTCTTCTTCGACCCACGCGTTGCCGTCGCGCCGGAAGACGTAGGCCGCGCCGGAGGAGCCGCCAAAGCCCCAGGCGCCGATGAGCACCCGGTCTCCACTGAGTGATACCGATTCGCCGAACCGGTCGCCGGGGGCGGCATCGCTGGCGGTGAGCTTGTCTTCCTGTACCCACGTGCTGCCGTCGCGTCGGAAGATGTAGACCGCGCCGGATCCCGAGCCGTCGTCATCGTCCAGGTAGGCCCCGACAGCCGCCCGGTCGCCGTCGAGCGAGACGGAAAAGCCGAACCAGTCGTTGTCGGCGCCGTCGCTGGCGGTGAGTTTGGCTTCTTCGGTCCACGTGCCGTTTTCGAGGCGAAAGACGTAGGCCGCGCCGGTCTCATCGTTTTTTTGATAGGCTCCGATGAGCGCCCGTTCGCCATCGAGCGATACGGAACTGCCGAAGAGGTCGCTGGCGGCGGCGTCGCTGGCAGTGAGCATGGCTTCTTCGACCCACGTTCTATTGTCGAGCCTGTAGACGTAGGCTGCGCCGGCATTGGGGGCTGTATCGTCGCGTCCGTTGGCGCCGATGAGGGCGCGGTTGCCGTCGAGCGAGACGGCTCCTCCGAATCGGTCGTCGGGTTCGCGGCTGTCGGGGGTCAGTTTCGCCGACTGTCTCCAGTTATTATTGCCCTGGTTGCCGAAGATGTAGGCCGCGCCGCGTTCGCCGTCTTGGTTAGACGCCCCGACGAGGCCCCAGCCTCCACTCAACGACACCGCAATGCCGAAGGCGTCGCCGTCGGTGCCGTCCTGGGCTACCAGTTTGATTTCCTGGGCATAGGCCGTACTGCTGCCCAGTAAAACACCCAGCCAAAGCGCGGTCCATACGCTGCGTACGAAAAGGCCGTGGCTGTCTTTCTTCATCCTGCATGTGCTCATACAATCCTCCTGCCAACACCTGGTTATGGTCGTTGCGAAGTGGGGGCGCCGCTCCGTTGCCCACGGGACATTGCCCCAATCGGGTTGATCACGCCCGGATTCCGCAGGCTAAAGGTTGCGGCTACCCTCCCAAAAATAAAGAATGTAGCCGCAACAAGTAGCTTGAGTTTTCCACAACAGATCAACAGGACAGGGTGTCAGCCGGAACAGCTTGACGGAAGGAAAACGAATCGAGGCAAAGAAGCAACCTTTTATGTGTTCAAGACTTCGGTGGTGGAAAGATCGTTACCACGTCACACCAACTCTGTTAGCTCTATTGTGGTTTGGTGACGTACTGCGTATTGAAAGGCACCCTTTACTTCGTCAGTCGCTTCGCTCGTGTCGCAATACGAAGTACGCAATACGCAACTCACCCGAACAATAAGATCACGACGTAGACCGCCGCGAACATCGCGAAGAAGTCGGCCAGGAGGCCGGCGGGCACGGCGTGGCGGGTCTTTTTGACGTTGACGGCGCCGAAGTAGACGGCGATGACATAGAACGTCGTCTCGGTCGAGCCGAACATGGTGGCGGCCATTTTGACGAGGATGGAGTCTTCGCCGAACTCGCCTATCATGTCGAGCACGATGGCGGCAGAGCCGGAGCCGGTCAGCGGGCGGATGATGCCCATCGGGATGACCTCCGCCGGGATGCCGATGAGCGCCAGCACCGGACGCAAACCCTCCATCATAAAGTCGAGCGCGCCGGACGCGCGAAACATGCCGATGGCGAAGAGGATGGCGATCAGGTAGGGGATGATCATCACCGCGACGTTGAACCCCTCTTTGGCGCCTTCGACGAAGACTTCGTAGACCGGCACTTTTTTATACAACCCGTAGAGCGGAAAGCCGACGATGATGGTGGGCAGGACGAAGGCGGAGACGTAATCGATGATCAGGCGGAGGATTTCCATGGTCTTGGGGAATGGCGAGTGGGGAATGGGAGGTAGGGATGGATGGTGTAGGGGCGACCCTTGTGGTCGCCCGAAACAGGGCAGGCACGAGGCCTGCCCCTACTCCGGTGCTTCGGTTGAGGGGTTGCCTTCAGACGCTGGCTCGTTTTGGGAGGGACGGTTCGGATCCGTATCGCGGTAGCGTTTCAGGCGGCCCAGCAGTTTCGTCGAAACGATGGCGACGATGAGCGAGAGCGTGGTCGTGATCAAGATCGAGAAGAAGAGCTGGTTGATCTGCAAGCCCATGATGGCCACCAGTAGCACCGGCGGGACGATCTGCACACTGGCCGTGTTCATCGCCAGGAGCATCACCATCGGGTTGGTGGCGGTGTCTTCGGTGGTGTTGAGCGTTTGTAGCTCTTGCATTGCCTTGATGCCCAGCGGCGTGGCGGCATTGCCCAGCCCCAGCATGTTGGCCGTCAGGTTCAACACAATCATCCCGAAAGCCGGGTGGTCTTTGGGGATTTCGGGGAAGAGCGGGCGGATCAGCGGCTGCGTCACCCGGATGAGCGCATAAAGGATGCCCGAGGCCCCGGCAATCTGCAACAGCCCCATCCACAACGCGATGCCGCCGATGAGGCTCAGCGCAATCGTCACGGCGGTCTCGGCAAAGTCGAGCGCCGCCCCGGCGATGGCGTTGAGCTTGACCCACCGCACCGGGTTGAACAGCACCGTGCCCGAGGCCTGCGAAATACCTGGCTGCACCGCAAAACCGCCGACGGTGCCGCGCAGGTCGTTGTCCCGGCTCGACGTAAAAGAGCGGATCGTGGCGAGCGGTTCGGGCACGGAAGCATCTTCGGCGAAGCGGAGTTGCCGGCCATCGGCGGTCTGGATCAAAACGCCGTCGTAGACCGCCGCCGGACGCTCGTTGGTGCCGTAAAAGACCCCGTAGCCCTCCGGATCGAGACGCACCTCGACGTTCTGGCGCCGTTCGCCGGCCTGGTAGCCGTCGGGAAACGTCATCGTGACCGGCAGCGGTTGCCCGTTGCGGTAGGTGTCGGTGGCGAAGTCGCGGATGTCGTAGACCAGCGCGAAGACGAGGCTGAAGATGATCAGACCGCCCCAGATGTAGTTCAGCATGTCGAGGCCTCAGGGTTTCGTGGTGAGCGTGGCTGGAAAATCCAGTTTTTTCCAGGTGCAATCAAATGGGTTGTCAGAAAGACCGCTTTCTGTTACTATACACGCCTACAGAGCGTCAGCAGGGTAGAGGGCTCGCGCAAGACGGGCTCTCCTCACCAGACCCTCACCTACACCGTTAACGAGGTAATACGATGCGTTCGTTATATATCTTTTCTGCTCTGTTGCTTACCCTCCTTCTTGCCTCCGGATGCGCTACTATCTTCACCGGCACCTACGACGAAGTGACCATCCGCTCGGAGCCCGAAGGCGCAACCATCTACATCGACGGCCTCGAAGAAGGAAGCACCCCCGCCACGCTCGACATCAAACGCCCCGGCGTTTCGAAGACCGAAGTGACGCTCCGCCTCGACGGCTATGAAGACCGGACATTTGTGCTGCGTAAAGAGTTCAACGCCGTCAGCGTGATCAATCTGGCGTGTGTGCTCTGCTGGGCCGTAGACGTCGCCACCGGATCGGTCACCAAATATAGGCCGCAAGGGTACGACGTCGAACTGGTGCCGGACGATCAGGCCTATCGCATGGACGATCTCCAGCGCGACGAGCAAGGCCGGTACATCGTCCCGATTGACGGCGACCAGGCGGTTATTAAAGACCTGCCTCAGGGGCTGCGTCTGGTGTTTTTGAAATAATCCGGGTTGAAAACAAACCATACTTTGGGCGATTTCCAGATGAACTCACCTCAACCAGGGAGAATTTTGGATTTTAGATTTTGGATTTTGGATTGGTGGGCTTTTCCCAATACAATCCAAAATCCAAAATCTAAAATCCAAAATCAGATCACAAAGAAACGCTTATTCGGCTGGCCTTGCAGCCTGATCCTGCTCTTCAGCGTGAGCCTGCTGGCGGCTTGCAGCAGCGAACCTCGTGACGATTCCCGTCTCGGCGTCGAGCCGATGCAGTTCAATGTGGATCCGAGCCAGTTGGGAGCCCCCATCGAAGCTCGCGATCTCGGCATTGTGTTCCAGGCGCCGGTGGCGTGGACGCAGCTTTCGGAGGCCAAAATCGACAGCATTGGCCGCGTCGTCGCCGGTAATCCGCTGGGGGTTGAGCCGAAGTATATGTTTTCGCATGCATCCACCGATGCGCTGCTCAACGTGGCTGCGGTGGGGCGGGCCGAGGCGCGGACGCTCGGCGAGCAGGTGGCGCGTTACAGCGCGTTGCTCGCCGATCAGGACTCCACCGCGACGGTGCGCCAGGACGACTACCTCAAGGACGACATTCGCATGGCCCAGTTTCTGGTGCAGACGGACGACTTTATTACATTTACATTGTTCTTTGCTTCTTCCAGAGACGGTGTCATCCAGTTCGATTATATTGTTCCGAGAGCTATGTATCCGGAACAGGTCAAAGCCATCGAGTCGTCCATCGGATCGATTCAAGTGCTCAAATAAAACACAACACAATCCAGACGGGAGGTATACGTATGCGTAAACTCTTCAGCATGAGCATGATCGCGTTGTTGCTGTTCGTGATGGTGGCGGCGTCGGGGTGCGCAACCCACATCCACGTGGTCGGCGACGGCGGCGAAGGCCAGGAGATCCTCGAAGAACGGCAGTGGTACATCCTGTGGGGTCTCGTGCCCATCAACGATGTCGATACCGCCGAGATGGCCGAAGGCGCCAGCGACTACACCATCGAAACCGAACAATCGGCACTCGATGTGATCATCAACATCTTCACAAGCATCGTCACCGTCTATTCCCGCACCGTCACGGTGACGAAGTGAAGCGTGAAACGTAAAACGTGAAACGTGAGGGTGCTATTAGAAAGGCAGAGGCAAGCACCCTTACGTTTCACGTTTTATTGCTCCAACCTCAACCCTTCAGCATTTTCGGCGTCCAATACGAGAGCGGATTCTAAAAAGCCCTCGCGGGCCAGGAGATAGGCGGTGACGGCCCAGTATTCCTCTTCTTTGAGCGTATTGCCCGCGTTATAGGGCATATTCTTTTGATTATACGTAAACAACGCCAGGGCCGAGACGCGCGTGGCGAGCACCTGCTTCGTCAGCCTCGGCCCGATGCCCTGGTTGATCTCGTGGCAACTGGCGCAATAGGCCTGATAGAGCGTCTCGCCCTGCGTTTGTTGTTCTTCCGGGGTCGTCTGATGGCAGGCGGTGCCCAGCGTCATTAACAGGCACACGCTGATTGAGAGGGCGAGAGGGAGAGAGGGGGAAAGGGAGAGAGGGAGAAGGTCAAAAAAACCTTTAATCTCCCTTTCGCCCTTTCCCCCTCTCTCCCTTTCCTTTCCCTGTATCGATAATTTATTACCAATTGTCATGAGCCAGGCGACTGACGAAGTAACAACGATCTAGGCAACCGTCACCGGATGCGACAGCGGCATGTTGAAGAGGTAGCCTTTCTCGTTGGGCGGGATCTCGTCCGGTTGGATGTTGCCGGCCTGATCGGTGGCGCGCGTGGTGAGGGTGTGCCGGCCGGGTGCGGCGTCCCACTCGAACTCGAAGCGTGCCCAGGCATAGCGCATCACCGGGTCGAGCACACGGGCGTTTTGCCAGGATTGACCGCCGTCCGGGCTCCAGGCGACGCTTTCGATGGGCGCGTGCGGCGAGTGGGCATAGCCCCGGATCGTCCGGCGTCCGGAAGGCAGCGTGGCCGGCCAGGGCAAGGCCAGCGCGCTCTTGATCGATTGCAACGTCGCCACCTTGCCCTGGGCTTCACCCTCCGGCGGATACGCCTCGCCGATGAGCACGTACGACGTGGTGTTGTTGCGGCTCCAGACCCTCTCCGACGACACCTCGATGCGGCCCAGCCATTTGATATTTGTGCTGCCCACCCAGCCGGGCACGATGGCGCGCACCGGAAAGCCGTGATCGGGCGGCAGCGCGGCGCCGTTCATCCGGTAGGCCAGAATCGTGTCCGGGTCCATCGCCTTTTCGAGCGGGATGGGACGGCGGAATCCCTCTTCGGGCGCATCGGTGTCGAGCCCGATCAGTTGCACGTCCACGACGGTGTCGCGGAGGCCGGCGCGGGTGAGCACCTCGGCCAGCGGCACGCCCGTCCAGACGGCCATGCCCACGGCGCCGCGTCCCCACTGCGTGCCACGTGCCGGCTGGCCCAGGATCGAAGCGAAAAACGCGCGCTGGTTGCCGCCGCATTCGACGTACGAAAAGACCGTCCGGCCGGGCATCTGCACGAGGTCGTCCAGGCTCAACGACAGCGGCGTCTCGACGGCGTTGCCCTCCACCGTGAGCCGGTAGCCGGCGGCGTCCACGGCGATGCTGGCGGCGTTGTTGCGGACGAAGAACTGCTCGGCGGGCGTGAGGAAGCCGCCCATGTTTTCGAGCTTCGCCTCCAGGTTGTTGGCGCCGTGGGGGATGAACGGTGTGGTGTCTTTGAAGAACGCCGAGGCCTCCTGCGCGACCTCCGGCGCTTCGGCTTCGACGCAGCCGGGCAGGAGGGCCGCCGCGCCTCCCGCCGAGAGCAATTTCAAAAACCGCCGTCGCTGTTCGTCGTGATCGGGGGATGGGGGCTGATTCATCGGGGGCAAGTGTCTCGTGAAATTCGAGGTGATTGTAATATCGGAAGAGTTGGTTGAGTTTGCCACGAAGGCACAAAGGATCTTTGTGTCTTCGTGTCTTCGCGGCCTAAAAACAAATTATTCTATTTCATAGAAAAAATTTGCAATTCCTCGTCGCCCTTCGTACTTTTTCTATATCATAGAGAAACTATCTGCCCGCAATCCGTATGGCCCTGATTACGAGAACCGAGGAGATGCTCCTCCTGGTCGTCTGCAAGCTGCAAGACGACGCCTTCGGCCTGTCGATCCGCGAAAAAGCCGAGGACATCACCGGCAAGCGTTATTCCGTCGGCGGCATCTACGTGCCGTTAGACCGGCTCGTGCGCAAAGGCTATTTGACGACCGAAGACGGCAAGCCTACGCAGGAGCGGATGGGGCGGCCCCGGCGGCTCTACAAGATCACCCCGGAGGGGCTGGCGATGCTGCGCGAGGCGCGGCGCGTCCACGAAGCCATGTGGGCGGCGTTGCCCGATCTGGTGGCGCAACAACTACGACCGGCATGAGCACATCGAAACGAACACAAGGCCGGGACGACTTACCCGGCTGGGCGGTGCAGGTGCTGCGGCGGCTGCTTCCGGCCTACCACCGCGACGTGGTCATCGGCGATTTTGCGGAGGTCTATCGCAGCATCGCGGCGTCGCGGGGGCGGGGCCGGGCGTTGCGCTGGTACTGGGGGCAAGTGCTCAAATCCACGCCTGCTTTTATTGCCAACGGTCTTTACTTCGGAGGAGATATGGTTCGGAATTATCTGAAAATAGCGCTGCGAGGCCTGGGCCGGCGCAAGTTTTACGCGACGCTCAACGTGGGCGGGCTGGCCGTGGGGCTGGCGGCCTGCCTGCTGATTTTCCAGTACGTGGCCTTCGAGAAGAGCTACGATACGTTCCACGACGATCACGAAAATCTTTATCGATTAACCATCACCAGGACGCAGGGGGGCGAGGTGCGCAGCACGTCGGCGTTTAGCTGGTCGGCGCTGGCGCCGCTGCTGGAGCAGAACGTGCCCGAAGTGCGGACGGTGGCGCGGTTTCACCCCAACTATTCGACCGGCACCATCGCCTATTCCGATGCCGCCGGACAGCGGCACGCGCTGCGCGAAGACGGCATCGCCTACGTCGATCCGGCTTTTCTCGATCTCTACTCTTTTCCGTTTCTCCGGGGCGATCCGGCCACCGCGCTGGCCGAACCCCTCGCGCTGCTCATTTCAGAATCCGCCGCGCAACGCTACTTCGGCGAGGACGATCCCATCGGAAAAACGCTCGACGTGCGCGCCTGGGGCGACGGCGCTTACACCATCACCGGCGTACTGGCCGACGTCCCGGCGAATTCGCACCTCCAGTTCGATTTCCTGCTGCCCCTCGACGACATCCTCCACGACGATCACGGCCAGTATCACGACACCGACGGCTGGAGCTGGACCAACTTCGTCACCTACGCGCGCCTGCATCCCGATGCCGACGTGGAGGCCGTCGAGCGAAAGGCTGCCGGGCTCATCAACGAGGCGAAGCGGGAAGCCTACGAGGAGGCCGACATGGCGGCGGTCGTCGCGCTCCAGCCGCTGGCAGACATTCATCTGTTTTCGGATTTCGACGAAGACTGGGGGGCGCTGGGCAATTACAAGACGGTCTATTTTTTCACCCTCGTGGCGCTGTTCATCTTGCTGATTGCGTGGGTCAACTACATCAACCTCTCTACGGCGCGGGCGGCGGAGCGGGCCAAAGAGGTGGGCGTGCGCAAGGTGGCCGGCGCCCGGCGCGGGCAGGTCGTGCTTCAGTTTTTGTTCGAATCGGCGTTGATCAACGGGCTGGCGCTGGTGCTGGCCGTCGGGTTGGCGGTGCTCGGCTTGCCGTATCTCAACGAACTCTCCGGCGCCGCTGTCACGCCGTCGATCTGGACGAATCCCTGGTTCTGGGGCAGTTTTCTGGGTGTCTTCGTCGTGGGCGTGGTGATGTCGAGCCTGTATCCGGCGTTCATCTTATCGGCGTTTAAGCCGGTGACGGTGTTGAAGGGACGCCGGGGCACGGCGGCTTCGCGGCAGGGGTTGCGCAAAGTGCTCGTCGTCTTCCAGTTTGCCGCGTCGATCGCGCTTTTCATCGGCACCTACGCCGCCTTCACGCAGGTCGATTACATGCGCGCGTTCGATCTGGGAATGGACCTCGACCGGATGCTGGTGATCCAACGGCCCAGCATCGTCGAGGAAAATGTCGATTTCGTGGCGCAGCGCGAGGTGCTCAAAGCGGAACTGGCCGCGTATCCAGCCATCACTGCCATTACGACCTCGACCTCGGTGCCGGGCGGGGGCTTCAACCTGGGTACGACGGCGCGCAACGAGGGGGCGGCAGCCTCGGAACGCGAAACGGTGCATATGACCTGGATCAACTACAACTTCGTCGATACGTACGGTTTGCAGCTTGCCGCCGGGCGTAATTTTTCCGAGGATCAAACCACCGATCGCGAGGAGGCGATGCTCATCAACGAAACCGCCGCGCGGACGTTCGGCTATGCCTCGCCGGCGGAGGCCCTCGGCAAACGCATCGTCCTCGGCGGGGGCAGCACGTCCTTTACCGTGGTCGGCGTGTTGAAGGACTTCAACTGGATGTCGGTCAAGCAGGAAGTCGATCCGTACTTCTTCAGGCCGACGCGGGGCGGGCGGTATTACTCGCTGAAGGTCAACACGGCCAACCTCGACGAGACGCTGGCCGCCATCCAGAGCACCTACGACACGGTCTTCCCCGGCAATCCGTTCGACTATTTTTTCGTGGATCGCTTCTTCGACGAGCAATACAAAGCCGATCAGCAGTTCGGAACGTTGTTCGGGCTTTTTGCGCTCTTCGCCGTCTTCGTGGCGTGCCTGGGGCTGGTGGGATTGGCGGCGTTTACGGCGGCGCGGCGTACCAAGGAGATCGGCGTGCGCAAGGTGCTCGGCGCCAGCGCGGCCAACATCGTCCGGCTGCTCCTGGTCGATTTCGGCAAGCTGGTCCTCATCGCGCTCGTGTTGACGATCCCACTGGCCTACTTCGCCCTCGACACCTGGCTCGCCAACTTCGCCGCCCGCATCGACCTGACGGTGTGGCTCTTCCTCTTGCCCGGCCTCGCGGTGGTCGTCGTGGCGCTGCTGACGGTGAGCTACCACACCTCCCGCGCCGCCCTCACGAACCCTGCCGATTCGCTGCGTTATGAATAATGCAATCGCAGATGGACGCGGATATCGCTGATAGCGGATGTCGGATTGCAGATGTTGGATTGGAAGAGGAATTGCGGATTGATTGTGATCTGGATTTTCCGACGAGCCCCGTAGGGGCGTCCTGTTTGTAGAAAGCAGCCCTTTCCTGAAAATAAGCCCCGTAGGGGCGACCTGTTCAAAGCGGATGCAGCGGCTTCTTTTGGACAGGCCGCTCCTACGGAGCTTTTTTAAAGATACCGCCGTTGCTACAAACAGGTCGTCCCTACGGGACTATTTGGGGTTGGATCATGCTCGGATTCCCGCATAAATCGTCCATGCGTCCACACGCCGTCACGAAGCAGCGTGCCATGTCGAGGCGTTTTGGGGAATCGGGGTTGTGCTCATCGCCTTTTGCAGCGTTTGGAGCAATTGATCTCGCGTGAAGGGCTTGCGCATGTAGCCGTCGAAACCCATCTCTTCGAGGAAATAGGGTTGATCGCCGGGGACGCTGAAGGCGGTGACGGCCACGGCGGGCGTTTTCTCGTATTCGGTCTGCGCGCGCGCGGTGTGGAGCACGTCGACGCCCGTCTTCGAGCCCGCTAGCTGAATATCGAGCAAGAGCGCGTCGTAGGCCGTGGTTTGGATCAGGTCGAGGGCCGATTCGCCGTCGGCCACGAGCGTGACGTCGTAGTGCGGTTCGAGGATGTGTTTGATGAGTTGTTGCGTCTCGTTGTTGTCTTCGGCCACGAGCACGCGGGGGCGGTGATGATCGGCCGGCGGGCGCGCCGGTTCGAGTTGGGCCACCCGCGACGGGGCAGGCCGTTCGACGCCCGGCAACGTGACGGTAAACGTGCTGCCGGCGCCCAGTTCACTCTCGACCGCAATCGTGCCGCCGAGCAGCGTCACGAGTTTTTTGGTGATGGCCAGCCCCAGGCCGCTGCCCGGATGCGAACGCCGCAGCCCGTCGCTCTCCTGGCTGAACTGGTCGAACAGGTAGGGCATAAACGCCGGGTCGATGCCTTTTCCGGTGTCTTTGATCCGGATGTAAATCTGCTGCTCGCCGGCATCGATCTCGACGACGACGCTGCCCTCATCGGTGAACTTGAGCGCATTGCCGACGAGGTTGTCCAGGATGCGTTGCAAGAGGATCTTGTCGCCGAGTACCAGCGTCTCGGTGCCATAGGTCGTCAGGCCCATCGTCAGGCCTTTCTCTTTGGCCAGCGGATCGAGCAGCGCGAGGACTTCCTGCACCACGTCCGTCACCCGGATGCGCTGTTTCTTGACCTTGACCGTCCCGGCTTCGAGCTGCGACATATCCAGCACCGAGTTGATCATCACCAGCAGGCGCTCGCCGGCTTGTTTGATGATTGAGGCAAAATCCTTGTGTTGCGCGTAGTCGAGTTCGTTGATGAGCGTATCGGCAAAGCCCATGATGCCCGTCAGCGGCGTGCGCAGTTCGTGGCTCATGCTGGCCAGGAACGACGACTTGAGGCGGGCCAGTTCTTCGGCTTCCTCTTTGGCGCGGGTCAATTGCTCTTGCAGTTGTTTGTGCGCCGTGATGTCGCGCAGCGAGGCCAGAAACGCAAACTGCCCTTCCCAGAGAATCGGCGTGGCGCGCATCTCGACCGTGACGATGCGCCCGCCGTTGCTTACGATATCGTGCTCGGTCGTCTCATCGGTGATCAGGTCGAAGCGGAAGGGCTTGCCCAGCAGTTCATCTTCCGAAGAGCCCAGCAGGGCTTCGGCAGCCGGGTTGGCAAAGACCACCTTGTCGTCGGAACTGACGATGACGACGCCGTCGGAGGTATGTTCGATGATCGAGCGGAGGCGCTTTTCGCTGTGCCGGACCACGCGGAGGGTCTGCTGGCGTTCGATGGCGTAGCTGATGACGCGGTTGAGCAGGTCGGCGTCGTAGCGGCCTTTGACGAGGTAGTCCTGCGCGCCTTGTTTGACAGCTTCTTCGATCAAGAGCCGGTCGTCGAGGCCGGAATGGACGACGACGGGGACCGACGAGGCGGCTTCGGCAATGCGGCCCAGCCCTTCGAGGCCCTGCGCATCGGGCAGCGAGAGATCCAGCACGATCACGTCCGGCGCCTGCCGGCTGACGGCCTCCAGCGCATCGGCAATCGTCTCGACGTGGGTCAGGTGGTAAGCCTGAGCCGGTTCGTCGAGTAAATATTCTTTACAGAGCCGCGCGTCGGCGGGGTTGTCCTCAATGAGCAGCACCTGAATCCCGTCCTTTGCAGGGGGGTTGTCGGCGAGGAGCTTCTCCAGTTTCTTCATAGCACACAAAAGGGCAACAGACCAGGCAGCTTGATTCAGCGTTACCTGCTTAAAAATCATTCCACGAGCACGCAGCCTCCGAGAAGGCCTCCAAACGTGAGCGTTTGCGCGATCCCGCCGGATGACCTGTGTGGCATAGGCTGTTTGTTGGGGCTAAAAAGGCAACTTCGTCCCCCCGGCGGAAATTTTTTCCGTCTACGGTCTAGGGAGTTTCACGATGGTTAGCCAGAAGTCTTCGATGGCATTGACGACCTTGATAAACTGATCGAGATCGATGGGTTTGGTGATGTAGCAATTGGCATAGAGCTGATAGCTCCGCATGATGTCCTCGCCGGCATCGGAGGTCGTCAAGACGACGACGGGGATGTGGTTGAGGGCTTCGTCTTGCTTGATCTTGCTGAGCACCTCGCGCCCGTCGAGGTTGGGCAGGTTGAGGTCGAGCAGGATCAGGTCCGGCTGGGGTTCCTGCGCGTAGGGGCCGCGATGATAGAGATAGTCGAGGGCTTCTTCGCCGTCTTCGACCACGTGCAGGTTGTTCTGAAGCTTGCTCTCCTTCAGCACTTCCTGGGTCAGCCGGATATCGCTGGGGTTATCCTCGATCAGCAATATCTCGATGGGGTGTCCGAGGCAGTCAAACATGGGGGGGGGCTTTAGCAGACGTCTCGCTTTGTGCTGGCGTTTAGCCTGGTGTGTGTTTAGTGTTAACGACTTTCTATTTCAACGCTGAATTCGCATTTATAGTGTTTTTTCCACTAAAACACTATAACACCATAACACTAAAACACTATAACACCCAAACACTCAAACAGGGATGGTGAAAAAGAACGTCGATCCGGCGCCTACCTCCGATTCGACCCAGATGCGTCCGCCGTGGCGTTCGATGATTTTCTTGCAGATGGCCAGACCGATGCCGGTGCCGGCATACTGGCTGCGGCTGTGCAAGCGGCGGAAGACCTCGAAGATCCGTTCTTGATAGACGTCTTTGATGCCGATGCCGTTGTCTTTGACGGCAAAGCACCACGCGCCGCCCGCGCGCCTGGCCGAGACGTGGACGCGGGGTGCCGCCTCGCCGTGGAACTTGACGCCGTTGCTGATCAGGTTCTGAAAGAGCAGGCTCAACTGTATCGGATCGGCCTTGATCGTGGGCAAGTCGGCGTGCGTGACTTCGGCGCCGGCGGCGTCGAGCGCAGCCCGGATGCCGGAGAGCGTGCGTTCGAGCACCTCGGCCACGTCCACCGGCTGCCGGTTGATCTCGCGCCGCCCAACGCGAGAATAGGCCAGCAGGTCACGAATGAGCGCCTGCATCCGCTCGGCGGCATTGACGATGAACTCGATGAAGTCGTCGGCGTCGGCGTCGAGTCGGCCTTCGTAGCGTTTATGAAGCAGTTGGACGTAACTGCTAATAGTTCGGAGCGGCTCCTGCAGGTCGTGCGAGGCGACGTAGGCGAACTGCTGGAGTTCGGTGTTGCTGCGTTCGAGGGCTTGGGCTTTTTGCGCGATGGCCTCTTCGGCGTGTTTACGCTCGGTGATGTCGCGCACGAAGGCACAGAGATATTCCTGGTCATTACGTTCGAGATAGTTGGCCGTAATCTCGACCGGGAACGTGCGCCCGTCTTTGCGCCGGTGCTCGGCTTCGAAGGTGTAGGACGTTTTCTCTTTGACCGCCTGCCAGACCTGCGCGAACGTCTCCATGGTCATCTCCACGGCGATGTCCAGCACGCTCATGCTGAGCAATTCGTCGCGGCTATAGCCGAGGGTGCGGCAGGCCTGCTCGTTGACGTTCAAGAAGCGCGCATCGTCGTGCATCCAGAAGATGGCGTCTCCGGCAGAATCGACCATGAACTGGGTCAGGTGCAGTTGCTCTTCGGCGCTCCGGCGCTCGGAGATGTCCACGATGCTGCCACAGACGAGTATCCGACCCGCCGAAGGCAGGCCCACCAGCCGGATCTCGCAGGGAACCTCCCGGCCCTGGGCGTTTTTATGGACCCATTCGAAGTAGGGCACATCGCCCTGCAAGGCTTTGCCGATTTCCTCAAACGCCGCCTGGTCCGAAGGCCGCCCGTCCGGTTGAAACTCCGGACTCATCATCACGGGGTTGGTCTTCAGCAGTTCTTCGCGGGGCATGCCGAAGAGGTTTTCGGCCTCCCGGTTGCAATCGACGAAGCTGCCGCTTTCCATGTCGAGCATGACGATGGCTTCCGGGGCGTGCTCGACGAGGGTGCGGTAGCGGCGTTCGCTTTCTCGGAGTGCCTCCTGCGTCTTTTTGCGCTCGGTGACGTCGCGGGCGTTGGCGTAAATGAGCCCCTTCTCCGGCACAGGCCGGGCCGTCCATTCAAACCACCGATAGACGCCGTCTCGGCGCCGGTATCGGTTTTCGAAGCGGATCGTGGGGGCGCCGGTGGAGAGGTTATCCAACTCGGCCATCGTCGCAGCCAGGTCGTCCGGGTGGATAAAGTTGGCAAAGGGGATGCGCGCGAGGTCGTGGCCAGAGATGCCCAGGAAGTTTTGCAGGGCCGGGTTGAGGCGTTTGAAAAAG
Source organism: Rhodothermales bacterium (assembly GCA_028278205.1). Classification (GTDB taxonomy): domain Bacteria; phylum Bacteroidota; class Rhodothermia; order Rhodothermales; family Bin80; genus JANQES01. The sequence goes on along the minus strand of JANQES010000061.1, from coordinate 746 downwards.
CCATCGAAGCCGGCAATGCAGAGCATGTCCATCGAGAGGTTGAAAAGACGCTCCAATTCGTCCTGAATCTGCCTGCGTTCGCGGGTTTCTTTTCTCAACTGGGCATTGGATTCTGCGAGTGTCGCCATGGATTCACTGGCATTATCTTCCGGATCGGCTCGCTGCGCCGCGTCGGCGTGTTGCCGCGCAGCTTCAGGCCGGCCCGCTTCGTCGCGCGAGGGATGCGGGCCCCGGTTATGTTGATCGTCGGACGGTGTGTTCATGGCAGTCTCACCGCTTGCGGTGATGCCGGGCGGACGCGCCGCCGACGGCAAGAAATAATCCTATCGCCTACACAGCCCTTGATCCGATCGCGCTGCCGAGTCTGCCTCTGCTCATCCAATGCCCTGCTCTCGGCCAGCGCGCACGTCGTCAGTGCTTCCTGAAGAGGCGCCGGGCGCTACGTTAATCAATATGAGAGGCAGGCATCCTTTCTGAAATAGGGGCCGTCCCCCTTTGCAGATGGGGTATTTTCCCATAACATCTCATCAGACGTGTCGGAAAAGGCGATTCAGAACCGGCGATGTTGGAAAAAATTGCTGTGTATATAGGCAATCCAGGATATGCCAGACGACGGGAGGCAACGATTGTTCCAAAAATGAAGGGATTGTGAAGGGAGAAAGGGAGAGAGGGAGAAAGGGAGAGAGGGAGAAAGGGAGAGAGGGAGAAAGGGAGAGAGGGAGAAAGGGAGAGAGGGAGAAAGGGAG
>JANQES010000024.1 GCA_028278205.1 Rhodothermales bacterium | reverse complement strand
GTTTTCGGGGGCCTTTCGGGCCTCATCGAGGACAACGCGCCTTCGAAGACACCCGCATTGCGTGCGCTGGCACAATACCGTAGGTTTTGCAAAGCCTCCCTGAATTATGAAGGACCATGAGTCATCCCGTTTTTTCAGCCCCGTAGGGGCGTCCTGTTTGTAGAACAAAGCTTATAAAAAACAAAAAGCTCCGTAGGAGCGGCCTGTTCAAAAGAATACGCCGCATCCTCTGAACAGGTCGCCCCTACGGGGCTCAGGTAGAGGAAAAACGACGTTTTCTCAAACAGGTCGTCCCTAAGGGACTTGCAGACATGCTTTAATGATTACCCATCTTCATCCCGTATCCCGTATCTCGCATCCCGTATCCCGTAACTCGCAAAAGAGGTTAGGAGGAAACCAGGAAAGGGGTTATCTTTCCGCCCGCAAACCGTATCTCTTTTCGTTGATTGAGGAGTACTATGCCCGGAGCCGGTCCCGTGTTCATCCCCGAACGCGTTTTTCACCTCGATGCAGGCGGTATTGATCAGGAAAATTTGCTGTTTCGAGGCAATGTGCCCCTGGTAGATAACAACGGCGCGTATGCGTTCGGATACCGCGTCCTGGAGGCCGCGTTTCAAAATCTTTTAGAGAAGCCCGCCTTCAGCCTGAGCGATTACCACCTGGTCGTCGTCATGATCCTCGACGACACAGGCGAGTATCTCTCCTTCGCGTCCGAAGTCAGCAGTTTCAACGATGCCAGCGATACGCCGCTCGACCCGATGGTCCTGTCGCACGACCAGACCTACCCCGGCTACCAGATCCCCGGCTGGAATCCAACCACGCTTTACGGACGCACCGTCACCGACGAAAACGGGGACAAGCATCCCGGTTCGCTCGTCTGGTGGCCTATCGAAGCCTGCGGCGCAAGCCCTTGTAACCGCACGTTTCTCGGACCGGGCAACAACCAGAGCTACAACTTCATGGGGCTCATCGACTTTGTCCACACGACCCTGCAAGGTGCGCCGATAGGCGGCAAGCCGGTGCTGATCTATTTCCACTGTATCAGCGGCGCGGACCGCACGGGCGCCACGGCCATCGGCTATGCCATCAATTACCTCGGTCTGAGTTACGACGACGCCAAAACAGACGCCAAAAACGACAAAACGCCCGATCCGTCGTCTGATTACCTGACCCTGTCCTGTGCCTATTGCAGCCAGATCGTCTTCCCGAACGCGACGGCGAGGTGCTCCGACTGCTCGGCGGCCTAGTGCGATGGAAAAAGACGCTCTCAACACACCAGAGCAAGTCGTTGCCGCGTTGTACCGGCAGGTCTCGGTTGAGGCCGGCGGCGTGCCGGATTGGAATGACGTTAGAGCGCTCTTTATCGACGAGGCGATCGTCGTGGCGCTCGAAGGGCCGGTCCGAGACACCACACTCGTGATGCCGCTCGACGATTTCATCGACTTCTTAGTCCGTTTCATCGAAAGCGACCTCGTCCAAGAGCATGGCTTTGACGAACGAATAATCCGCATGAAGCCGGTGATTTTTGGCGAGATGGCGCATATACTGGTGTTGTATGAAACCCGCTTCCCCGGTTCAACGAATCCGCCGGGTCAAGGCATCGACAGCGTTCAGCTCGTCCGGCGCGGCGGCTGCTGGCAGATCGTTTCGATAACGAACGAACTACCGGGGCCGGAAACGCCGCTTCCGGATGTTTTGCGTTTGCATCAGGGATAACGGCATGTAGTATGGCCCTACGTCGCGCTATGCACCGGGCCTGGCGTTGGTCATGGGTCACGGGTCATGGGTCATGAGTAAAGATCCCATGACCCGCACCCCTGGTCGCGCAGGGTGCCGGTCTCAAAAAAATCACACACCTTTCTGCCTTCACCCATGCCCGTCATCGACGTTTCAGATTTGACCAAATACTACGGGGCAGTCGTCGGCGTCGATGGGGTGAGTTTTGCGGTGGAAGAGGGCGAAATCTTTGGATTTCTCGGCCCCAACGGCGCCGGCAAAACCACGACGATCCGTTTGTTGATCCAACTGCTGCATCCGGATCGCGGGCGCGTTGCCGTCTTCGGCATCCCGCTCGATGCGCCGAAGGCCGATCTGCGGGAGCGCATCGGCTATCTGCCGGGCGAGTTTAATCCATATCTGACGATGACCGGCGCGCGGTTTCTCGCCTACATGGCCCGCTATCGCGCCCGCCCGCCGGTGCTGCGGCCTTTCCTGCTCGATACGCTCAAGCTCACCGAGAAAGCGCTCAAACAGCCCATCAAACACCTCTCGCACGGCAACCGGCAGAAGCTGGGCATCGTCCTGGCCTTAGAGCACGAGCCCGACCTCGCCATCCTCGACGAACCCACGCTGGGGCTGGATCCGTTGATGCAGGAGGCGTTTTACGATATCCTGCGTAGGCTGCACGACAAAGGCAAGACCATCTTCCTGTCGTCGCACGTGCTTTCCGAAGTCGAGAAGGTGTGTGGTCGCATCGCCATCGTCCGGGGCGGGCAGTTGGTGGCGCTCGAATCGTTGGAGACGCTCAAGCAAAAGCGGCCTCGTCGCCTGACGGTCGTGCTGGAGGAGACGGATGAACCGCCGGTGCTGCCCGGCGCGCGGTTGCTGTCTCAAGAGGCCGGGCGGTTCGACTATCTGGTCGAGGGACCCATCCGGACGGTGTTGGGGGCGTTGGCGGCGTTGCCGGTGCAAGACGTCGTCTTTCCGGAGCCTGACCTCGAAGACGTTTTTATGGCCTATTATCAGGAGCCGTCGTCATGATCAGCGGCCATTATATTGCCAACATTTTTCGGTCGCATCGCGCGTTGCTGATCTTTGCGTTTCTGATGGTCGGGACGTTTCAGGTGTTGATCGTCGCGCTGGTGATCGGGGCCGATTTGCTGGGGATGATCGAACAATTCTTCCGGACGTTGCCGCCGCAGGTGCAGTATGTGATCGGCGAACAGTTTCTGGCGCAGTTTTCGGTGAACGGCGCTGTGGCTTTCGGCTACGCGCATCCGCTGGTGATCGTGATGATGTGCATCGTGGCGATCTTGCTGCCCTCGCGGCACGTGGCCGGGGAGATCGAAACGGGGACGCTGGAGTTGCTCTTGGCGTTGCCCGTGCGACGGCCCACTGTTGCGGTTTCGTTGTGGTCGGCATCGGGGTTGGCGTTGTTGATGCTGGTGGTGGGCTGTTGGGCCGGCTCGGCGGTGGGCCTGTTGCTGTATCCGGAAACCCGATCGATGCCGCTCATCAAACTGGTCGAAATCGGCATCAACCTCTGGCTGTTGATGGCAGCCGTCAGCAGCTACACCTTGTTGATGGCCTCCTACGTGCGCGAAGGCGGCAAAGCGACGTTGCGCGCTTCCGGCCTGACGCTGTTCTTTTATTTCCTCAACGTCGCCGTCGTGATGTCGCCGGATCTTCGTTTTTTGCGTCTTTTCTCATTGTTTTATTACCACTATCCGCAACTGTTGATGGAGGACGGCTCGCTGCTGATCCGAAACGGCTTCGTGCTTGGCGCGGTGATCCTCCTCTGCGGCACCCTGGCCGTCCGGCAGGTAAGCCGGCGGGATATTCCGGGGTGAAAGGCGTAGTGCGTAAGGGTGCTTTTCAATACGCAGTACGCAGTACGAAATCATCCAAGACCCAGGACGCCGGCCAGGTACAGAACGATCAGGACCACGATGATGCCCCCGATCAGTTTAAAGGCTAATTTCAACACCTTACCGATGACGCTAACCAGCACAATGATGATGAGAATCCCAAGGATAATTTCCATCTTAACCCTCATGATGTTTAAGTTACAGATCCGATCTCGGATAGCAGCCGGCGAGCAAGAGGTTTAGCGCTTTATCATACTGGTTTACTTGCTCTTAAGATGCAGCGTTCAGGCGCAAAAAAACGCGGTGGTGTTATGCAAGACAAGATCGACGTGCGTACAGCCGGCAGTGCTACCGAATTTCTCCGGTGGCTTCGGCTCAACCATAAAATCTGGCGGTTGGAGGTCACCAAAGATGAGGGATGGATTAACCGGGAGAAGTGGGCCTTTCGGGGCCAGCGCGACGCAGATTGGTCGTTGATCCCCTCGGCTTTTCGTCCAACTGCCACGCTTGGTTATACCTCGAAAGGGAAGGCGCCTCCTCTGATCAGCGATATCGAGGAACAGAAATACCTCGAAAAACGCGCCCTGGGCGACTTTCTTTTCTTCGCGGATCGGGTGGGACTTTCCATCGCCGGCGACGCGCAGCATTTCCGGCTCCCTGAACTTCCAGGGCATCCTCCGACGATGGATATGGCGTGGTGGCCGTGGGACACCGTCTTTGAAACGCTTGCCATCGCACAGCACCATGGCGTCCCCACGCGGCTTCTGGATTTCACGTTCGATCCCCTGGTGGCAACCTTTTTTGCCTGCTACGATGCCTGGAAAACCATGAAATGCCCCAGCATTCATGCTGCGCCCTGGACGGGACCGGAGATGCTCGCGGTGTGGGCCATCCATCTGCCGCTCATTTTTAAATCCGTGAAAGCTTCGGAAACCATCAGGCAAGAAAGCGAGCACTGTGGAACTCCTCAGCGGGATCAATATGCGCGGTTGATTCTGGTGACGGCGCCCCGCGCGCAGAACTCGTACCTGCATCACCAGGAGGGCTTTTTCTTGATTGACTTGCGGAGTGATACAGACAGTCCGCCGTATCGCCCCTTTGAAGAGGTTATTTTAGAGATTCAAAAAGACATGATTGAGCAAAGCACTAAAAAGGAAAAAAAGCAATTCGAAAAGCATCAAATTATCAAACTCCAACTTCCCTGGAAACACGTGCCGGAGATGCTTGCGCTGCTCTGGAACGAGTTTTATCATATCGCACGGCTCCAGCCGACGTTCGACAACGCGGTGCAGGCGCTCAACGATCACCGGGCGCTTTTTGTCTCTTCCTGATCATGAGCGAAGCCATCCATAAACGTCGCATCCTCCTCGTGCTCGGCGCGCTCGTGGTGCCGTTCGTGCTGCTGCGCCTGTGGCTCTTCATCACGCCCAACGCCGATTTCAACGTTGCCGGCTATAACATCCATCACCTCTTCACCGGCCTGCTGCTGATCACCGTGGGCGGGCTGCCGCTGACGTTGTTTCGGGGTGAGAGCCGGTGGCTGGATGCCGCCGCCGTCGTCTTCGGCGTGGGGCTAAGTCTGGCGCTCGACGAGTGGGTCTATCTCATCGCCACCGATGGGAGCAATGCGTCGTACCTGTTGCCGGTGTCGTTCTGGGGCGGGTTGGTGATGATCGCGTTGGCGTGCGCTTACGTGGGGATGCTGTTGGTCATTCCTCGGCGCGGTTCGGGGAGAAAGGGGGAGAGGGAGAGTGGGTGAAAAGTCCCGTAGGGACGACCTGTTTGTAGGTCCAAGTATCCAAAAAAAGAACAAGCCCCGTAGGGGCGGCCTGTTTGTAGAAACGGCCCGTACCTAAAAATGAGCCCCGTAAGGGCGACCTGTTCAGCGCCGATGCAGCGGATTCTTTTGAACAGGTCGCTCCGGAGCCTGCCCCCGCGAAGGCGGGGGGAGCTTATTATTTTTTAAAGCTTTGTGCTACAAACAGGCCGACCCTACGGGGCTTCTTGAAAGACACCAATTGAATGATGAATATCGAACAAGGATTTCCGAATGATGAAGGATCTGGAACTTCGAAATCCGACATTCCTTGTTCGATATTCATCATTCAAAAAATCCCCCTTTCCCCCTTTCTCCCTCTCGACCTACTCCTCAGGCCGGAGCGCCAGCAGCTTATCCTTCCACAAAACAAGCCCCGCGTAGATCAACCCGGCGACGGCGGCGGCGATGGTGGTGATCCAGGCGGAATCCAACCACAACGCGCCGGCGATGAGGGCGAGGCCGGGCAGGCTGAACAGGAAGTAGCGGCCATAGGCGCCGAGGGCGGCGCGGTAAGGCACACGCGCCAGGCGCAACAGCACGGCGAGTTGGATCAGCCGCACGCCCGCGCCCGCGCTGCCGAGCAAAAGCAGCGTCGTCGTCACGTCGCCGGTGCGACCGCCGATGACCAGGGCTGCCGTCATCACGACGAACATCAGGATACTCGTTCCGAAATCCATCCGCTGGCGTTCGAGCACGTCGAAGAGCCGCGTCAGGGGCGAGGCGACGGCGCCGAGGAACAGCCACGGCCCGACGTATTGAACGTAGACACCGGCCTCGCGCCAGTCCGATCCGAAGACCACGTCGAACACGTCGGGGCCGGTCAGCAGCAGCGCAATCGTCGGGAAAAAGCCCAGCATCACCAGCCGTTTGTGGACGATTTCGCTGACTTCGGACAGGCGTTCGTCGCGATGGGCTTCGGCGGCGTGGATGAAAAAGACACGGGCTATCGCGCTGCCGACGTGGCTCAGCGGAATCGACAGGACGTTGAACGTCAGAATGAAAAGACCGACGATGGTTTCGTCGAAATACACCGGCAGCAGAAAAACAGGAAGCCGGACGATGAGCGCGCCGATGAGCGCCGAGGGCGTCGAAAATAGCGGAAAACGCCGGTAGCGCCGCGCCGCCTTCGCGATGCGCGACCAGCTAAACGCCTGGACGAAAAGACGCCTGCTATGCCGCAACGCCGACCCGGCCAGCACCAGCATCGTCACCGTGTGCCCGGCCAGGAAGCCGCCGATGAGACCGCCCGCGCCGGCATTGATCGGCGGCAGGCCCACGCCGATGCGCGTCGTCACCATCGTCGTGGTGCCGGCAACCTGGCCGCCGGTGACGTGGCGGAATCGTTTGGCGCGGATCAACCACAACTCGGCCACTTTGCCGATGCGCATCGCCAGCAAGGCGGGCGGCACCCATATCAGAAAGGGGCCGACGCCGGTCATCCTGAGCATGTCTGCAATCGGCTCGCGCCAGATCGTCAGGATGCTGATCACGACGGTGAAGCCTGCCAGCACCGCTAGCGCCAGCCACGCCACGACGGCGGCTTCTTCGTCATCGTCGGGCAGCATCAGCGCGTCTTCGTAGCGCAGCGACGTGAATGAAATCAGCACCGTCATCGTCGCCACGAAGTAGCCGGCCACGCCGAACTCGTCGGGCAGGTAGAGGCGTGTGATGATGGGCTGCGCCAGATACGAAAGCGCCAGCACCACCGTCGTGCCGGAGAGCAACGTCAGCACCGGACCGCGAAAGCCGTCGGTCGAAAAGAGCTGGTTGAGCCAGATGCGCAGGCGGTCTCTCATTCAGCAGGCCCGGTTATGGGATCGATCTTGTAAACGATCCAATCGCCCGCCGTAAAGGCGGTTTCGAAGGCCGGCGAGGCCGGCGGCAGGGGGCGGTTGCGCGCGACGTAATCGAACGGATACTGACCGGCGAGGCGGCGCAGTCCTGGAGCCGGCTGCCGCATGAAAGCGGCGTCGAGGCTGTCTGAGAGGGCGGGGCTGCCCTGGTCGGGGAGGGTAATCGGGGCCAGCGTCGTCAATCGTTCGAACCACACCGCGTTGAGGCTGTCGCGGTAGGGGAAGGCTTTGAAGTTGACGACGATGGCGCGTTGCGCCCGGCTCCGAAAGCCCGACCACGACGGCGGGACGGCAAAGACGGCCTCGCGCGGCGTCTCGGTCTTCGCCCACCGCTCGACCTGCGCTATCGCAGTGCCTTCATGTACAAAGGGGCCAATCTTAGCCCGCGCGGCATCGACGCCCAGACCGATGCTGCCGATCATCAATGCCCAGAGCAACAAAACCGCTCCCAGGCCCCACGCTGATAAATCCATCAGGCGTTCGAACGGGCGGGTGAGGGCATCGGGCAGCCACGCGACGGCGGCGCCGCAGATCACAATCACCGCCAAAAGCTTCGCTAGCACCGTCGTCTTGAAAAATTGCAAAAAGGCCACAAACGGCACGGGGACGATCTCGGTGCAGACAAAAGCCACGAGGCACAGGCCCGCAATGCAGGTCATCGACCGTATTAAAAAAACGCGATGATGTAAGCGCCGGCGCCGGGCAAGGAGCACGAAGCCGATCACGCCCAACACCACCAGCATGCCAAAACGAACCAGCGAGCGCGGCGGAAACGAAAAGAAGAGGTAATGATGCGGCGCGCGAAATTGTGCCAGAATGTAGAACAACGACGGCGTACCCTCGGCAGCAACCGGCGCGGCTCCGGCCAGTTGCTGATAGACGAGCGGCCCCAGCGCAGGCAGCGCCGCCAGCCCGTACACCCCGGCGAAAACGAGCAGCGGGCGGAGGGGCGCTTCGCCGCGCGCCAGCCGCCACAGCAAGATCATCCCCAGCAGCCCGGCCAGTTGAAGGCCGATGAGGGCCTGGATCCACGTCGCCAGGCCGGCGAGCAGCGCGGCGCGTACGGTCTGCCGGCGCAGGAAGAAGACGAGACCCCAGAGGCCCAGCGCCCAGCCCAGCATGCTCGGCACCAGCATCGAATGGACGAGGTCGTTGCCGCCGAGCGTCCACTGGGGTGTCAAAACGAGGGCGATGACTACGGCACCGGCAGCGGCGAGACGGTTGTCCGTGATGTGCTGGCCGAGCGCATAGACGGCCCCTGCCGTCGCCAACCAGACGGCGACGTATACCCCAAGGACGGCCAGCCAGATGGGCATCACCTGCGCCAGAACCTGGAGCATCGTCACGAAATACGCGCGGATGCTGAAGACTGTGGCTTGCCCGGCAACGAACCAATCCTGCGCCAGCACCGAGGCGTCGAGACGGTGGAGCAGGTAGGGGAGAAATTCATCCTGATCGCTGAGGCCGTAGTCATACCCAAACCGCAGCACGTAGAGCAGCAGCGCTGCCAGCAGGATGCTGATTTTAGATTTTGGATTTTGGATTTTGGATTGCATGTTTTGAAAAGCGGCCCGCTAAATGAGAAAGCTTCGCGTGTTGGTATGAGCACAGTTGACGACACGGCAATCTACCAATTACTTCGTCAGTCGCCTACGGCTCGTGTCAAAATCCAAAATCTAAAATCCAAAATGGTCCTACCCTCTTCGCAAACGATGAAGCAGCCGTAATTCCGGGCGGGTGATCTTTTGAAGGTGAAAGTACGGCGTCAGGGTGGGGCCGAAGTGGCGCTTAAACTCGGCGATGGACGGCGTGTTGGCGCCGACGAAGTCGAACGTTTGGAGGCCGGCGTCGCGGAGGTGGGGCAGCGTGTGGCCCAGCAGCACCGTCATGGCCGGGCCGGGGACGCTGCCGGCAATCCAGTAGTGGGCGGTTTGTCCATCATGCAAGACGGCGAGGCCGCCATCGGGGGCAGTGCCGTTGGCATGGGTAGCCGTGAAGAGGCGGACCTGGCCTTTCTCGCGCAGCGTTTCGACGAGGGGGTGAAGGCGGGCGGGGTCGGCGGGGAAGGCGCGACCATGCCGCCGGTAGCTCTCGGCGCATTGATCGATGATCGCCGCAGCGTCTGGCTGTTCTTCGACGCGATAGGCTGCGCTGTGTTTGCGAAACGTACGCCGGGTGGCGCTCGACCAGCTTTGCATCAGGTCGTCGTCTGTGAGCGAGAGGCGGTAGGTGTAGAGCGGCTCGACGCGCCAGCCTCGCCACTGCGCCGGGCGTATATCCGTTATTGCAATGAAAAAAGAAAGAAGAGCGAAATGTGACTCCAGGGCCGTCAAGAGTGCCTCGAACGCCGAACGCCGTGCGTGGACCTCGGCCTCCGGCGGCGGCGTCCGCAGCACGACGGGCGAGTACTGGGTGAAGGGGGGAATGACACCCTGCCGGTACGGCCCGCGCTTGCGCCAGTAGACCAGCGCGCCGGCTTCATCACGTTCTGCGGTGCTCACCAGATGCATCTCGCACCGCAGCCCGAACGCCTCGGCTGCCGCCTGCGCATACGGCAGCGACGAAAAAGAAGAGCGCTGCGGAGAAGTCTCCCACAGCGCCCGCCATCGTTCCTGGGCTGCCTCGTCGTCGAGAGGATGGATGCTCGTCTTGAAGTCCAAGCCGTTTTTAATTTTTTCGCCAGAAAAAATTAAAGAATGTACTGGCTCAAGTCGCGGTTTTCGATGATGCTGTGCAGCTTCTCGCCGACCATATCGGCATCGACCTTGAGCTTTTTGGGGCCGGAGCCGTCGGCTTCGAAGAGGATGTCTTCGAGCAGCGTAGTCATGATCGTCTGGAGACGACGCGCGCCGATGTTTTCCACCTCGCTGTTGACCTGCGCCGCCGTGCGGGCGATCTCGCGGACGGCCTCATCCGTGAACGAGATTTTGACGGATTCGGCTTGCAGCAGCGCCTGGTACTGCTTGAGCAGCGCGTTCTTGGGCTGCGTGAGGATTTTGTAGAAGTCTTCCTCGTTGAGACTTCGCAGTTCGACGCGAATCGGGAAGCGGCCTTGCATTTCGGGGATGAGGTCGCTGGGTTTGGAGACGTGAAAGGCGCCGCTGGCGACGAAGAGGATATGGTCGGTGCGGACCATGCCGTACTTCGTCGTCACGTTCGATCCTTCGACGATGGGCAGCAGGTCTCGTTGGACGCCTTCGCGCGAGACATCAGGGCCGCTCCGGTTGCTGGCCGTGCGGGCGGCTACTTTGTCGATCTCGTCGATAAAGACAATGCCGGATTGCTGAACGCGGTCGAGCGCCTCCTGCGTGACTTTGTCCATATCGATGAGTTTGTGCGCTTCCTCTTTGGTCAGTATTTCGAGGGCTTCCTGCACCTTCACGCGGCGCTTTTTGCTGCGCTTGGGGCCGAGGTTGCCAAAGAGATCCTGAATGTTCATCCCCATTTCTTCGAGCCCCATCGGCCCGAAGACTTGCAACATGGGCGACTGGTCGGTGGCCACATCGACCTCGATCTCGCGGTCGTCGAGCGAGCCGTTGCGCAGCATGTCGCGGAATTTGGCGCGTGTGCGTTCGCGGCGGGCCTGGCTGTCTGCGGTGTCTGCGGCGCCGTCTTCGCCGGCCTCGTCGTCATCGGGCGAAGACATGACGAAGCCGGGTCCCGGTACCAGTTGCGGCGCTTTTTTTTGCGGGGTCGAGTCGGGCAGCAGGGCGTCGAGGATGCGTTCTTCGGCCAGCTCGCGGGCGCGTTCTTGCACCCCGGCCTGATGTTCTTCGCGCACCATGTTGACGCCGATGTCCGTCAGATCGCGGATCATGCTATCGACGTCGCGGCCCACGTAGCCGACTTCGGTGAATTTCGTGGCCTCTACCTTGATGAAAGGCGCATCGGCCAGCCGCGCCAGGCGCCGGGCAATCTCTGTTTTTCCCACGCCCGTCGGACCGATCATGATGATATTGCTGGGCATGATCTCGTCCTGCATCTCAGCAGGCGCATTCTGACGACGCCACCGATTACGCAGGGCAATAGCGACGGTGCGCTTTGCCTCGTCTTGACCAATGATATATTTATCTAGCTCCGCGACGATCTCGCGAGGCGTCAGCTCGGCGTGCATAATGGGAAAGGTACTTCGCGTACATTTCGTTGGGGGAGCCCGTTCTATGAACCGGAGAGTCGGAGAGTCGGAACGTGCTTTTTTCCCGACTCTCCGACTCTCCGGTTCATACGCGCGTCTACGCAGCGCTATCGTTCTTCGTCTTCTTCCTCAGCGTCGACGTAATCCTCGGCATCGACGTAATCCTCGGCATAGTCTTCTTCGGCTTCTTCTGCCTCGGCCACGGCGCTGGTCGAATATGCTTCTTCTTCCCCGTAGTCGTCGCCGTATTCTTCGTCATAGCCGTCGTCCTGATACGCTTCATCTTCCGGATATTTCTGCTCTTCCGGATACTTCTCCGCGTAGCCTTCTGTATAGGCCGGCGCCGCTTCGCTCGGCTCGGCCCGATAGATGCGCTTTTGGATCGACGAGACGTCCGGGTGGTCGGTGTCGATGATGAGCACCGTATAATCGTAGGGGAAGCCGCGTCGTTTTTCCAGCCAGACGGCGCCGGCGTCTTCGAGTTCGCTGATGAGCGACTTGGGGTCGTACTGTTCGTCGTCGAGCAATTCGGAGAGTTTACGCAAGAGCGGCGTCAGGTAAACTTCTTCGTATTGGCCGAAGTGTTCTTCGATGATCTCCAGGGCATGCAGCGCGCCCGAATGCGAGATCTCGCGGTATTCAACCGGATGGGGCCGGCCCGTAGGATACGACGGCGCCGGGGCCGACGAATACGAACTGGTGCCCCGATGCACGGCGCTCGTCGAAGCCAACGACCGGCGCGAGCCTTCGCTGAGCAGGTTGTGCGCGTTGAGAAACACGTCGTCTTCGACGTAGGGAAGCTGATCGGTAGACGGCGGCGGCATGAACGTGGCGATGACCGCCCGGCAGCCGTGCCGTTTGAACTGTTGCACCAACGGCAGATAAGGCCGGTCGCCGGTGACGATGACGATGGTGCGAATCTCCGGACGGTTGTAAAGCACCTCGATGGCATCGACGCAGAGTTGGATCTCGGCGGCGTTGCGTTGCAGCGAAGCCGGCACAAAGCGCGGCTCGATGCCGTGGAGGTAAAGCCCGCGCTGGATGTATTGCCCATTGCCGTGCATCTCCGAGAAGTCGGCATAGGCGGTAATCATCGCCGTCTGCGTGCGCGTTTCTTCGAGCAGGTACCGTCTGAGTTCATCGAGCAGTTCGCTGATGAGTTCGTCCGGGCGGGCGCGCGGGCCGGTCCGGCTATAAAGGTGGCTGAAGAGATTCTCGTAATCGACGAACACAGCGGCACGGTGTTCTGCGGTTCGCGACTTTTCAGATTCAGCAGCTGAATAGAGCATGGTCGTTAATTGAAAGGGTTGATGTTATGAGCAAAACGAAAACGCTCATGTATGGACGGGTCCGTTTATGGCCGTGTTAAGCAGATGCATCGACTGCATCAATTTCGAGCACTGTTGCAAAATGATTCGTATAAATGCAAATGTCGGCGGCAATGTTCAAGGCTTCTTCAACGATGGCCTTAGCCGTCAAACCGCCGGCATGATGCACGAGAGCGCGAGCAGCGGCCAGGGCATAAGCCCCGCCCGAGCCGATAGCAACAATGTCGTCATCAGGCTCGATGACATCGCCGCTGCCGCTGATAAGCAACAACCGTTCCGGGGCGCCGACGGCCAGCAGCGCCTCCAGGCGCCGCAGGTAACGATCCGTCCGCCAGTCTTTAGCCAACTCGACGGCCGAGCGCGTTACGTTTCCCCCGTATTGTTGAAGCTTCTCTTCAAACCGTTCAAACAAGGTAAAGGCGTCGGCGGTAGCTCCGGCGAAGCCGGCCAGGATCTTCCCGTTGTGAAGCCGGCGCACTTTCTGCGCCTTGTGTTTCATCACGGTTGCTCCCAGCGTGGCCTGGCCGTCGGAGCCCAACGCTACTTTCCCCCCATACCGAACCCCGACAACTGTCGTGCCGTGCAGGAGGGGCGCGTAAAGCTTGTCCATCTATATAATGACAACTTGCTCTCATGATGCCAAGATCACCTTATACGCCAGATGCGGGGTCTGACGTTTCCTTAAAGCGGAATTTTATTTGAGGATGTTTTTAAAAAAGCCGAAAAAAGCCCTTTTTCGGGTCACGGCTTGTAGGCCGCCAGCAGGCTTACGACGCGGTCTTGAACCCTGCGTACGCTCCGCCCGCTGGTCGTGTAGTGGTTGCACATCAACACAAAAGCCAGATCGGCGCCGCTGGCCGAGGGTATGTAGCCGCTCAGGGCGCTGACGTTACCGAGCGTGCCGGTTTTTGCTTTCACCTTGCCCCCGCTGGCAGGCCCGCGCCGGAAGCGAAACTGCAACGTCCCGTCCCGGCCTCCCACCGCCATCGATTCGACGTAGGCATCGCGTACCGAGGCGTCGGGGTGAGTGGCCATGTACCGAAGCAAGGCCATCGTCATCGCCGGCGTCACCAGATTCATCCGCGAAAGCCCGGAGCCGTCGACAAGCTGAATCCGGCTGGTGTCTATGCCGGCTTTAACGAACGTCGCCATGGCTCTTTCGAGGCCCATCGCAGCGGAGCCCGGCGCCAGGTCGTCGTCGTCGTCTTCGATAGGGCGTTCGGCGGCCAGCGTGCGCAGCACCTGCTCGGCGTAGAGATTCTGGCTTCGTTTGTTGATGACCTTCGCGATCTCGGCCAGCGGCGGCGATCGATGGGCGGCCACCCGCTGGTACCGACCCGCCGCATAATCGGGCTTAATCGATAGATCATCTACGTCAACCGGATCGCCATCGACGACCAGGCCCTGGCGCAAAAGCGTCTCGCGCAAGACGTGGACGAAAAACCGCGTCGGATTTTTCAGGGAGAGCGATTCGAAGTCCGTCCTTCCGGCAGGCACCCGGCTCGACAGTTCGATGGTATTGGTGCCGCGCGCGCGGCTGTAGCCTTCGTCGAGCGAACTATCGGCAGAGATCGTGATCGTCTTGTTGACCACGCGGACGTAATCGGTGTTGAAAGGCTCCCACGAGACCCGAGCCGATTGGCCCGGCCTGCGGGCTTCAATGGCGAAATCGACGTTGTTGTCATTAAACGAGAGGCCGCTTACCTGGGCCGCATACCAGTAGGTTTCGTCGTCCCAACTCCAGCCATAGCCCAGGGGGGTGTCGTCGAAGACGTTGTCGTCGCCGACGAGGTCGCCGTTGATGCGGGTGATGCCGAGGGCGCGCAGCGAATCGGCCCAGGCGCGGAAGACGGCCACGCGGTCGCCGTTATAAAAGCGCCCGCCGATGACGGGGTCGCCCGATCCGCGCACGATCACGTTGCCCTCCAGGACGCCGTTGTTGATCGGCCCGTCGATGAAAACCTCCGTGCGGTATCGATACGAAGGCCCGAGCTGATCGAGGACCGCCGCCGTCGTGTAGAGCTTCGTATTCGAAGCCGGCACGAAGCTGCGGTCGACGTTTCGGCGGTAGAGCGTCGTGCCCGTGGTGAGATCCACGACCATGGCGCCCCACCATCCGTTGGAGAACGCCGCGTCGTCGAGGGCTTCGTCGATGGCGCGTTGGAGGTCGGCTTGCGCGCTGCCGGCGGATTGGGCCGAGAGCGACGCCGGGCACAGCCACACGCACAACACGAGGCCGAGCGCAAGCGTTTTGGGGGCAGTATGATGGCTCATGATGGTTGGGAGAACGCTCGGAAGACGCCGCCGGGCCGGTGGGGAAGAGGCCCGACACGCCTGATACTCCGCGCGCTCTGCGGGTAAGATAAGAGTATAATTAAGAAAATGCTAAATAACGTCTGAGATAACCTCCCAGTTGGGTTTTTTAGCGCTACGTAGGCAAATTTGCAAATGGCAAATCTGCAAATGGCAAATAAAAGCTGGATTGCTCATTTGCCCATTTGCCTCATTTGCTCATTTGCCATTTCCCTATCGCAATGATTGTACTTCCAGCCGTTCCTGTTCCAGGTCAGGTTGTTGCAAGATCACGAAGGCGTGCTGTGCCGTGCTGAGTGGGGAAGCCGGCCGCACGTGGATCTCTAACAAGTTTTCGCCGGGACGGTTCGCTACCGAGTCGATTTCTCCAACCAGATAGCCCGGTGGGAAAATGCTGCTGGACAAACTGGTGACGACAAGTTGCCCTTTCTCAACGGGTTCGGTCTTGACGATGTTTTCGAGCACCAGCATGTTGGGACGGCTGCCCGGCCAGCTAATCATGCCGTCGGCCTGTAAGGGTTGAATCTTGGCGGCGACGTGAAATTCGGTATTGAGGTAGGGCAAGACGCGGCTGTAGTGCTCACTGATAAAAACCACCATGCCCAGAATGCCTTTTTCATCGACCACCGGCATGCCCGGTGCCACGCCGTCGGCCCGCCCGACGTCGAGCGTCAAGAAATTTTCCTGTCCGTAGATGTCTTTGCGGATGATCCGGGCTGCAATTTTCTGATACGAACTGTCTTGATGGAAGACCAGCAGCCGTTTCAGCCGTTCGTTTTCGAGCTGGGCCTCGCGCAGCCGCGCAAGCTGGCTCGACAGTTCGATGTTGTCGCGGCGGAGGACTTCGTTCTCGTCGATAGCGCGAAAGAACTGGCCCACCCAGGCAAAGCGCGCCTCGACCCAACTGGTGATCTCCAGCGAGGCGCCGCGCAGCCCCCGAAGCATCGGGTCGTTCTGCGCCAGCATCAGCACGACCGAGCTAAGCAGCAGAGCCGCGAGGATGACCCAATCACGAATACGATCCCAGAGACGGAATGGCATGGTTTCTTGGGGGCGAACAAGGTGATAATTGCTATCCTTGGCGCTCGTCCCAATGGTTTACATGCTATCGAAACGTACTTCGTATTTCTCAAACAATAAGCAATACGAAGTACGCACTACGCAGTATCTCTCACATCAACACCCGTTTGTAAGCTTCGACGTTTTCTAACACTTTGCCCGTGCCCCGGACGACCGCCGTCAAAGGGTCTTCGGCCACGTAGACGGGCAGTTCGACCCGGTTGCGGATGGTCGTGTCCATCCCTTTGAGCATCGCCCCGCCGCCGGTGAGCATGATGCCGCGCTCCAGGATGTCCGAGCCCAGTTCGGGCGGCGTGCGTTCCAGGCAACGCAGCACGGCGGCGGTAATCTGCCCGACGGCATCGCCCAGGGCTTCGCGCACGTCTTCCGACGAGATCGTCCGGACTTTCGGAATGCCGCTGACGAGGTCGCGGCCTTTGACCGAGATTTCCAACTCCGGGCTCAGTTCGACGGCGCTGCCCACTTCGCACTTGATGCGCTCGGACGTCCGGTTGCCGATGAGCAGGTTGTGATGCCGTTTGAAATATTGCAGGATCGCCTCGTCGATCTCGTCGCCGCCCACCCGGATCGACTCGTCGATGACGATGCCCGAGAGCGCAATCACGGCGATCTCGGTGGTCCCGCCGCCGATGTCGACGATCATGTTGCCGACGGGTTCTTCGACGTCGAGGCCGATGCCGATAGCGGCGGCCATCGGTTCGGCGATGAGGTAGACCTGCTTGGCGCCGGCGTGTTCAGCGCTATCGCGGACGGCGCGTTTTTCGACTTCGGTGATACCGCTGGGGATGCAGACAACCATCTGCCGGATCGAGGTGAACCAGCTTTTCTGCACTTTCTGAATCAACCCCCGGATAAGCTGTTCGGCCACCTCGAAGTCAGCGATGACACCGTCTTTGAGGGGGCGTACGGTCTCGATCTCTTTATGCGTGCGCTCGTGCATCTGGAGCGCTTCGTGCCCGATGGCTATCGGTTTGCGGGTGTTGCGGCTGACGGCCACGATGCTCGGCTCGTTGAGGACGATACCCTTGCCTTTGATGTAGATCAGGGTATTGGCCGTGCCGAGGTCGATGGCGACATCCGACGAGAATCTGAAAAAGCCCATGTATGTTGTTCAGGTAGATCGCTTTATGTCAAGGCGATCCATGCATCTGCCCGGCGCGACAGTGTTCAGGTGTTTAGTGTTATAGTGTTAAAGTGTTTTAGTTGGGATGAGGTCAACAGAACTCAATCCTGGAACACCTTAACACTATAACACCCCCACGCGATGCAAGGGCAGCATGTGATGGATCAAGGGCAGGTCCGTTCAAACAGACCGCCCCCATTCCGCAGAAGATACGACGAAAAACCGTTAATGCCGAAAATGCCGTTTTCCCGTGAAGACCATCGCCATGCCGTGTTCGTTGGCGGCGGCGATGACCTCTTCGTCGCGGATCGATCCGCCCGGCTGGATGGCCGCGCGCGCGCCGCTCTCCGCCGCTGCTACGAGGCCGTCCGCAAAGGGGAAGAAGGCGTCTGAAGCGACTACGGATCCGGCAAAATCGAGTTCCGATTTCTTGCCTTTAAGTACTGCAATTTCAGACGAATCGATACGGCTCATCTGGCCGGCGCCGATGCCGAGCGTCGCGCGGTCTCGGGCATAGACGATGGCGTTGCTCTTGACGTGTTTGACCACGCGCCAGGCAAAGTCGAGGTCTTTCCATTCGGCGTCGACCGGCGCGCGCTCAGTGACAATGTCGTAACGCCCGCGCTGCGTCTGCGGATCGGGCAGGACGGGGTCGCGCTCCTGCGCCAGGATCCCGCCGAGCACCGTCCGCGCGTCGAGGCGTTCGCCCTGGCGAGCGGGCGCTTTTTTACGGATCAGCCGGCGGTTTTTCTTTTTCATCAAGAAATCGAGCACGCCCTCTTCAAAGTCGGGGGCGATGATGATTTCGGTGAAGATGCTATTGATGGCTTCGGCGGTGGCGCGGTCGAGCGGGCGGTTGACCACCACGATGCCGCCGAAGGGCGACTGCCGGTCGGTGGCGAAAGCCTGATGATAGGCCGCTTCGAGCGTCTCGGCGACGGCCACGCCGCACGGGTTAGTATGCTTGAGGATGGCGCACGCCGGGTCGTCGTCGGCAAACTCATCGATGAGCATGAGCGCGGCGCTGAGATCGATCAAGTTGTTGAAAGACAGCGCTTTGCCGTGGAGTTTTTCGAAGAACCGCTCGGTGTCTCCGTAGAGCGCGGCCTGCTGATGCGGGTTTTCGCCGTAGCGCAGCGTCTGCACGCGCGGCAGCGACAGGTCGAGCGTTTCGGGCATCGTGTCTTCGGCCCCGGCGTGGCCGTTGGTGCCGGCGAAGTAGTCGGCGATGGCGCGGTCGTAGGAGGCGGTGTGTTCGAAGGCGGCGTGAGCCAGCCGGCGCCGCATCGCCATCGAAACCTGCGCGTCGTTGGCGGCCATTTCTTCGAGTACGGCGTTATAATCATCCGGCGACGTCACCACCGCGACGAAGGCAAAGTTTTTGGCCGCAGCCCGCACCATCCCCGGCCCGCCGATGTCGATATTTTCGACCGCTTCGGCCTCGGTAACGCCCGCGCGGGCGATAGTGTCGGAAAACGGATAGAGGTTGACCACCACGAGGTCGAACGGGGCGATGGCGTGGGCGTCGAGTTCGGCGAGGTCATCGGGGTCGTTGCGCCGCGCCAGCAGCCCGCCATGCACCGCCGGATGCAACGTCTTGACACGGCCTCCGAGGATTTCGGGAAAGCCGGTAACGTTCGAGACATCTTCGACGGCGAGGCCGGCTTCGCGCAGCACACGGGCCGTCCCACCCGACGAAACCAGTTCGACACCTTGTTCAGCCAGCTTCCGGCCAAATTCGACAAGGCCGGCTTTGTCATACACCGAAAGCAGCGCGCGGCGCACCCGGACCTGATCGGGCGGAGGAGGAAGGTCTTTGACTTCGATCATGGGGTTTGGGATTGGGCAATCAGGAATTTGAAAAGGGGATTTCGGGGGAAGCGGCAGGCGCCTCTTCGATCTGAACGATCCGTCCCTCGACGGTCACGCGGCCTTCGGCGAAGAGCCGGAGGGCTTGCGGGTAGAGACGATGTTCGACCCTTAGCGTCCGCGCGGCGAGCGTCTCCGGCGTATCGCCGGGCAGCACGGGGACGGGTTCTTGCAGCACGATAGGGCCGGTGTCGTACTCTTCATCGACCAGATGAACCGTGGCGCCGGACCAGCGGGCGCCGTATTCGAGCACAGCTTTGTGTACGCGCTGTCCGTACAGCCCCTTCCCGCCGAAAGCCGGCAGCAACGCCGGATGAATGTTGAGCATCCGCCTCCGAAAAGCCGTCACCACCGCCGCCGGTATTTTGCGCAGATACCCTGCTAATGCGATGAAGTTGACGCCGTGTTCGTCGAGCACATTCATCAACGCCTCCACGTACGTTGCCTCCACCTCGAAATCGCGCGGGTTGAGCACGGCGGTGGGGACGCTGTGCCGTTCGGCGCGGGCCAGCGCACCGGCTTTCGTCGTATTGCTCAGGCACAGCGCCACCGTGATGAGCAGCGAACCGCTTTCGACGGCGTCCAGGATGGCCTGAAAGTTGGTGCCGCCGCCCGAGGCAAAAACGGCCAGACGCATCGGCGCCTCCGTATCGATAGGCTTCATGCAGTCCTGTTTTCACATTCGGAATTATCCGGTGGCATAGTACAACCCAAAGGCGAGAAAGGATTTAAAGACATTTCGAAATTCGCTTCGAAAGTCGTTTCGAAAATCGCTGCACGATTTTCGAAAAAGGGGATGAGAGGATGCCTTCGACCCTGACTTGTGGAGAAGCCCCGTAGGGACGTCCTGTTTGTAGAAAACAGCCCCTTCCTAAAAAAAGCCCCGTAGGGGCGACCTGTTCAAAGCCGATGCAGCGGATTCTTTTGAACAGGCCGCTCCTACGGAGCTATTTTTTTAGAGGAAATACGAGGTACGGACCGGGTAGATAGGTAACAAAATAGACCGGCAACATGGGTAACAGTTTCGTTCACTGGCATAGCCCTCCACTAACCCCGATGCGCTATGCCCTGGAACCAGACCGATCCCATGAAACAACGCACCCGCTTCGTCCTCGCCTATGAGGATGGCCTCTACACCATGACCGAACTCTGCGCCCGCTTCGGCGTCTCGCGCAAGACCGGATACAAGTGGCTCGACCGTTACCACGAACAGGGCCTCGACGGGCTCAAAGACCAGAGTCGAGCCCCCCACTACTGCCCCCATCGAACGGCCGAGGACATCGAGGCCTTGCTGCTTGAGACCCGGCGCAGCCATCCGCGCTGGGGACCGCGCAAGCTCATCGACTACCTGCGTCCCCGGTATCCGGACGTGAGCTTCCCGGCTGCGAGCACCGTCGGGGCCCTGCTCAAACGACACGGTCTCGTCGAGGGCAAACGCCGCCCTCGCAAGACCAAGCATCCGGGAGCAGGCACACTCGTGACGACCGCGCCCAACCAAGTTTGGGGAGCCGACTTCAAGGGGGAGTTCCGTCTGCAAAACGGCGTGTACTGCTACCCGTTGACGGTCACCGATGCCCACTCGCGGTATCTTCTGGCCTGCCGAGCCTTGCCCTCAACGCAGCAAAAAGGGGCTTTTGCAGTCTTTGAGCGGCTCTTCAAGGAGCGGGGCCTGCCCGAGGCGATCCGCACTGACAACGGCAGGCCCTTTGCCACAAACGCGCTCTGGGGGCTGTCTCGTTTGTCGGTATGGTGGATCAAACTGGGCATCTCTCGGCAACGCATCGCGCCGGGCAAGCCCCAGCAGAACGGTCGGCACGAGCGGATGCATCGCACGCTCAAGGCCGAGACGACGCGCCCGCCCGAGCACGAGATGACGCAGCAACAGGAACGGTTCGATGCCTTCCAGCAGGAGTTCAACCACGAGCGACCGCACGAAGCGCTCGGTGGGGCGGTGCCGGCTTCGGTCTATGCCCAGTCGGCCCGTGCCTTCCCGGAGCAGCTTGCGGAACCGGCTTATGCAGGTCATTATGAAGTGCGTCGGGTCTCGACGGCGGGTATGTTCCGCTTCAAGCAGCGTCAGGTGTTCCTCAGCCA
Organism: Rhodothermales bacterium; assembly: GCA_028278205.1. Lineage (GTDB taxonomy): Bacteria > Bacteroidota > Rhodothermia > Rhodothermales > Bin80 > JANQES01. The sequence goes on along the minus strand of JANQES010000024.1, from coordinate 16,844 downwards.
GGCGTTGTCGAACGAGTGGATCGCGCTCGAAGAGGTGGCTGATGGTCTCTGGAGTGTGTATTTTTACGAGGTGTTGCTGGCGCGTCTCGACGAGCGCGACTTCAAAGTTAGACCGTAAAAAGTGTTACCTATGTTGCCGGTCTGAAGTGTTACCTATCTGCCCGGCTCTACACGATGTACTACAAACAGGACGCCCCTACGGGGCTGCAAAAATCGGGATGACTCATAGGCCTGTAAATACAGGTTGTCCCTACGGGACTTTTCAGGTGCATGCGAGGAGCTACGCTACCACAGGCTCCAGAGTCGAAAAGGCGGCGTTGTCTTCGGTCACTTCAAGCCTTGCCCGGACGCCCACCGGGATGGTGCTTTTGTTGGTGAAATGGCCGTAGACGAGGCCGGTGGCGACGGGGTAGGGGGCGTCGTGTAAATAATCGAAAAAGACTTCAGCCGGGGTGAGGGTAGGGCGGTCGTGATCGGGTTGCCACGCGGTGAACGCGCCCAGGATGAGCCCGCCGAGGCGGTCGAGGATACCCGCGAGTTTGAGTTGTGCCAGCAGCGCATCGATCCGATAGGGCTGCTCGCCGACGTCTTCGAGGAAGAGCAACGCGCCGTCGAGCGGCGGCAGGTAGGGCGTGCCCAGCAGCCGGACGAGCATCGTGAGGTTGCCGCCGAGCAGGACGCCTTCGGCGGTGCCGGAGCGCAGGGCGGTGAGCCTCTCGCCGCGCGGCCCGGTAAGCGACTGCGGCGCCCGGCCTTGCACCATCGCCTGAAACTGCGCCACCGATTCGGCATCCAGATCGCCCCATTCCACCACCAGGGGGCCGGAGAGGCCGCGCCATCCGGCATTTTTATAGAGAGCCAGATGCAACGCCGTAACGTCGCTATAGCCGACGAGGAGCTTGGGATGTTGGCGGGCGGCGGCATAATCGAGGTGGGGCAGCAGGCGGAGGGCGCCGTAGCCGCCGCGCACGCAAAAGAGCGCCTTCACGTCGTCGCGGCGCAGGTAGCGGTTGAATTCGTCGAGGCGTTCGGCGTCCGGCCCGGCGAGGTAGCCGCGTGGCGTGAGCCTCGGGCGCCCGCGTTCGACGCGGTAGCCGAGGCTTTCGAGGCGGGCGATACCGGCTTCGATCTGCCCCGGTTTCTTCGGCGGGCTGCTCGGCGCGAGGACGGCCACCGTGTCGCCGGGGGTGAGGGGAGAGGGTTTTTTAGTGTTCAAGTGTTTTGGTGTTTGAGTGTTTTAGTTCTCATAATTCACCAAAAGACGATAACACCAAAACACCATAACACCAAAACACTAAAACACTCAACCTACGGCGGATCGAGCAGGAAGGCTTTGTAGAGCGGCGGCGGGTTTTGCGCCAGCAATTCCGACCGGAGCGCGTCGGCCGTTTCGTCTTTCATCTTCGTGCGCGTATACCACACCCACAGGCCGGCCTCTATCGCCGAGATGCCGGAAGAAGAGTGATTGGGGAGGGCCTCGTAGAGTTGATTGAACTGATCGAGGGCTTCTTGCTTGTTGCCACCGAAGATCTTGGGACGAAACAAGAGCGATTGGCCGTCGATCAACAGTACGAACGGTTCCGTCGGGTCGAGGGCTTTGGCCCGATCCATCAGGCGGGTGGCGCGTTTGCCGTAGGTGGGCACTTTGAAAACCGACGATTCCATCACGCGGTAGCCCCAGAGGCCGGAGAGCACCGCCAGTTCGCGCGCCGTTGCTGCTTTCAGATCGAGAGGCAGGTTTTCGAGATAGACCGGATCCTGCGTCAGCGGATAGAGGCGGTAGCGGCAGAGCAGCGCCACCTCGCGGTTGTCGGTTTGCTCATACAGGCGCTTGAGCGCCTCGACGTTTTGCTCGGCGTAATAGATCTGCGTCGAGTCGACGAGGGCAGTGTCGGGGGGGGCAGGGTGGCCCGACGCGGGAGCATTCATCACAACAGTGGCGGCAAAGAGGATCCCAAACAGCATCATACGCGAGGCTCGAAGAAGTGGCTTAAGAACGACAGATCCCAGTTCTCGTCGGGGCTGCGGCGCCCGTCGAGCAGGGGGTGGGTGTGCTGCGGTTCTGCCGAGCGAACGGCGTGCCAAACGGCATCGAGGCGTGCGGGTTCCTGCCCCGACGCCGTCGGATAGGGCTCGCCGCCGCCGAGTAAGGCGGTGGGCAAGGCTTCGCCCCACCAGGAGACGTGGATGCCGATAGGCCACCAGAGTTTTTCGGGCAGCATCCGGTCGAGGCGGGCGAAGGCGTCGGTGTCGAAGGGCAGGATGCCGTCTTCGGGGCGGTGCAACTGGCCTTCGGGAAAATAGACGAGGATGGTGTCGGGTTCGGCGCGGAAGCGGCGGATGGTGTGGCGCAGCGTCGCAGCCCGGCGCCGGGCGTCGTCCGGCGGAAAAGGCAACGCGCCGACGGCGCCGAAAAACGGATATTTATCCCACTCGGCCATCCACGTCAGCGACGGGCGGCGCAGCACGTGTTGGGTGAGCAGCCACGCCAGATAGCCGTCGTAAAAATTGTGATGATTGGCATAGAGCACCACCGGCACGCCCGGCGGTAAACTCGGCAACGCACCCACCCAGCAGACACGACGGAAAGCCCGCTGCAAGGCGCGTTTCATCATCCGTCCCACAAGGGGTGCAGCGAGGTTCATTTTGGATTTTAGATTTTGGATTTTGGATTGGGTGCCACTTCTACTTGAAATGGCACGCGGATGACGCGGATGGTACGGATTTTCGCGGATTTTTGTCGTCAGGGACAGGATAGTCCCCGGTCGAGTTGTTGCGCCCAGAGCTGTCTGGGTTCATCCTGTTCCTGACGACAAATCAGATCCGTGTAAATCCGTCTAATCCGCGTCATCCGCGTGCCATTATCAGTAGCAGCCGCCACCTCAAAATCCAAAATCCAAAATCTAAAATCCAAAATCAGTAGCCAGTGGCGTTTCCGTACTCTCACTCGTCATCGTTCGAAGGCTGGCTTTTCGGCGTTCATAGCCGTCATAAACGATCCGGAGGCACTTGCGGCGGAAAGGGACGAAGGCGCGTTGGGTGAGGTTGTCGTAGCCGCGCGCGCGCACTTCGTTGAGGATCTCGCGATACATGCGGGCGGCAGACCGGATGCCGATTTGCGCGCGCCTGGGGAGCAAGTCGATGCCGGCCATGCCTTCGCGGAATAGCGTTTCGGCGGTCTCCATCACGTCTTCCAGCAGGCGCGGATAGGATGTTGGCAGGGGGGGGTGGCGCAGGTCTTCGCGGGTCAGGCCGTAGGCGGCGAGCCAGGTGCGCGGCAGATAGACACGATCCAGCCGTCGGAGATCCTCGCCCACGTCGCGGGTGATGTTGGTGATCTGCATGGCGATGCCGAGGGCACGGGCCGCCGGCTCGGCGCGGGCATAATCGGACGGATCGTTCAGCAGAAACGGCAACATCATCGCCCCGATGCTGCCTCCGACGAGGTTCGAATAGTCGATGAGATCCTGGCGCGATGCTACCGGGCGTCCTTCGAGATCCCACACCGCGCCGTCAATCAATTCATACATGGGCTCCGGATTCAAGCCGAACTGCCGGTGGATCTCAAAAAGGCGTTGCCACATGAAGGCATCGGGCGGGCGCGCGTCGAGGGTGGCGTCGAGTTTGTTTTTGAGCGCGTACACTTCGTCGAGCGCCCGGTCCGGCCCGATCTCCAGCACGTGGTCGTCGGCGATGGTATCGACGGTGCGGCAGAACAGGTAGAGCATGGCGACGGGCATCCGGACCGGAGCAGGCAACAGCCGCGTCGCCAACGAGAACGTGCGCGAATGATGCTGAAACGCCTGCCAGACGTGGCGGTCGGTCTCTATCCGTGTTGGTAGATTGCTCATGGTGTTCGCGAATGACACGAGCCAAGCGAGTAAATGACTATTCCTTTAACTCAGCCCGGCGCCAGACGAGCATCAGCGGCAGGGCTGTGGCGACGCCACCGATGGCGAAGGCCGCATACAGACCGTAGAGCAGGCTGATCGACAGCGGAAAGGCGCAGTTGAGCAGGTAGACCCAGGGCGCCCATCGGTGTGTTGTGCGCAGCCCCCCACCGAGCCACTCGTAACCGGCGGCGATGATGAAACTTACGAGCAACCATCCCGCCCAGTTCGAGGCCGGCATGCCGAAGAAAAAGCCGCCGTTGGGATACGTCCAGAACGGAAAGGCGCGGCTCATCGCCGGGTCGAGCGAGACGTCCCAGAGCGTCATGAAGAGCGTTGCCAGCAGGATGCGTTTCCAGCGATGCCGCGCGATGCGCCGGGCCAGATCGAGCGAAATGATCGACATGGCGAACCAGGAGGGCGGGATGAAATAGGGCACGTGTCCCATCAGCTTCGGCCCCAGCCATCTCGTATAGGCATATTCGCCGAACGGAAACCCCGTCGTCGTGCCGATGAATTCGCTTAGCCCGCCGATGATGCTGCCCCAGATCACAAAAAACGCCATCGTCCGCCAGCCCAACGACCGGCCGTACATCAGCACCGGCAGGATCGGCAGCAACGTCATGTAGGTCCACGTCGGCGTCTTGACGAGTTGCGGATAGTAGGGGCCGAAGATTTCCATCAACGAGGGCGCCAACTTCAGCAGCAACGTGCCGGCGATGCTGAAGCCGATGGAGCCTACGAAGGTCCAGAAAGCGATGCTGAACAACTGCCCGGTGAAGTCTCGCTCCGGGGCTGTGGCGACGTGGGAGACGTTCATGGTTGACGTTGGAATGTTCACAATGCGCCCGTCCAACGGCGTCGGGGGCTTTTGAGATTCATCGTTGTCGATATGTTGCAGGTAGGTCACAACTTCGCCGCCACCCGGTGAAGGATCACTGGGCTCCGTTATTCACTGATTCGGAATACGGGATTTGGGGTACGAGATCGGGAAATCCGCGATCTTATTATCTTCCCCGCGTCCTCGTGGCCAAAACAACTCTTTCCCTGAGCACAGGCAGGGTTGTTAAGTTCTCTTCGACGTGGCGGTTCAAGTTCCCCTCCTGTCCAGGAGGGGAACTTGTCCTGCTGCCTCGATGCCAAAAACCTACCCCTGTGAGCCGTTCTCGGGGGGAGCGTTCTCTGGATCTCCGAATCTTTCAGGTCTCGTGTTGTCTTGATCGCCGTTCGCCCGCCCGAATATTTTCCGCGTCTCGAATACGCCGCCTTGATGGGGGCTGTTGATCGGTTTGTGCTGGCCGACACGTTTCAATATAGCCGGCAGTCGTTTCAGAATCGGACGAAGGTGCGCAATCCGCAGGGGTGGCAGTGGGTGTCGATCCCGTTGAAAGGGCGCCAGCATGGACGGCCTGTTTGCGAGGTTCGGATCCGGCAGGTCGAGGCGTGGCAGAAAAGACACTGGAAGGCCTTTGAATATAACTATCGCCCCACGCCTTTTTTCGACTTTTACGAAGAAGCCTTCGCGCCGCTTTTCACGCGCCGCTGGACGATCCTGGCCGACCTGACGTGCGCCACCGTCGAACTGATCCACACCCTGATGGACTTGCCGGCGACGCTCGTCCGCGCCTCGACGCTGGCCGGGCCGCCTGATGATCTTAAAAGCCTCATCGATCAAGCCGGGCCGACCACGTTGCTGGCGCCGGCGGCTTCGGCGGCCTTCGACGCGCAGGCCGGGACGCCGCTCCAGGTGCTCCATTACGAACATCCCCACTATCGCCAGGCCTTCGACGGCTTCGAACCCGGCATGACCGCTCTCGACGTGCTCTTCAACTACGGCCCCGAAGCCGCCTCGATCATCCGCCAGGGCATTCGGATAATGAATTTTGACGTTTAGTTTTGGTAAAACGTCATCGGGTATTCGGAAGTCGAGGATCTTTGATGGATTTCCCTGTCAAAATTCATTAAAGGGGAGCGTATTGGGGATCTTATCGTTGAATCGGCTGGCTAACATCGATACGATTTAAGCCGAAATACGTCTTGCCTGTTTTAGCGGACGGTAATGGGTGAGAACCCCATGACTCATGACCCATGACTCATGACCCTCCTGAGAAGCAAAACGAGCAGGGCTTATTTCGACGTAATTAGCAAAGCGCTATGAATCAATTCATCGAAAGTGGTTTTCTCGGGGAGACGGTGCTCTGGGGCGTTGAAGTGTGGCGGCTGCTGCTGGCCCTCATGCTCGTTTTTCTGGGGATGTTGAGTCGCCGCGTCGTCCAGTGGATCTTTGGCGGTGTGCTCAAAAAGCGCGTCGGTAAGACGCGGGTGCAGTGGGACGACGACCTCGTCGAACTGGTGCCCAAGCCCGTGGCGCTGGTGATGCAAGTGCTGTTGTGGTTCGCCGTGGCGTTCGTGCTGCAACTGCCGGAGGAGCCGACCAACGTCCGCAAGTTTGTGATTAACGGGCTGATGGCGGCGTTGGCGGTGGCGGCTACCTGGGTGGCTTTTCGGCTGCTCGACGTGCTGGCGCGGGCTGCCGACCGGGCCGCCGAAAAGACCGACACGCGCCTCGACGATCAACTCGTGCCGCTCTTGCGCAAGACGTTCAAGGTGTTTCTTGCCATCATCGTGGCCGTCGTCGTCGTCGATAAGATGGGTTACTCGGTGGCGAGCCTCATCGCCAGCCTGGGCATCGGCGGGTTGGCCCTGGCGCTGGCGGCTAAAGACACCGTCGCCAACTTCTTCGGCTCGGTCGTCGTCTTCACCGATCAGCCGTTCCACGTCGGCGACTGGGTCGAGTTCGGCGGGGTTGAGGGGGTCGTCGAAGAGGTAGGCATGCGCACGACGCGGATTCGCCGTTTCGACAAATCGCTCGCTACGGTGCCCAACCAGACGTTCACCAATACGGCCATCGTCAACCATTCGAAGCGGCCTATGCGCCGCCTTCGGTTTATCGTCGGGCTTGGTTACGAGACGACGCCGGCCCAGATGCAGGCCTTCCTCGAAGGCGTCCGCGCCCTGCTGGCGACCACTCCGGCGCTCGATCCGGAATCGAACCTGGTCTATTTCAAAGAATTGGGCGACTCCAGCTTAAATGTCTTCGTCCAGGGCTTTACCCTCTCTACGGCCTTTACCGATTTTATGGAAACGCAGGAGGATGTCTTGCTGCGAATCATGCAACTCGTCGAAGAACAGGGCCTCGAAATTGCCTTCCCGACGCGCACCGTGTATTTTCGGGATGAACACTGGAAGCCGGCCCTGGCCGCGCTGGATGGCGAAGGGCGGGATGGGGAAACGTGATTCTGAAACGTGAAACTATGGCTGAAAACACGGCACGGCGTCGCTATTGGAGAAAGAACCTGCGGTATCTCGCGGTGTTGCTGGCTGTCTGGTTTGTGGTGTCTTTCGGCTTTGGCATCCTCTTCGTCGATGAACTCGACACGATTCGTATCGGCGGGTTTAAACTGGGCTTCTGGTTTGCGCAACAGGGATCGATCTATGTGTTTGTTATTTTGATCTTTACGTATGTTATATTGATGAACCGGCTGGATAAAAGGTTTAGAGTAGATGAGGATGAGAGCTAGCGATTATTTTGTATTGCGTACTGCGTATCCCCAATACGCAATACGCAGTACCACCTCCCATACCACGACAAAGCCAGGGGATTGGGTACCCGTCCTTAATCATCTCCTTATCTCCAGCGTTCCTTCTTACGTTAAGTATATGATTCATTGGGGGATTTCCCCATAGCAAAAGGGGGTTGCTTCCCATTTTTCCGGGCTCGATTTAGGGCTACCTTCTGCGTTAACGTGTTCGGAGTGTCGTACGAACACGTCGATGGGAAGGGTTGAACCTTCCCCTCCTGCTGCCGGCCTTTCGTCATACTGACCCGTTCAGCGTTCGAAAAGGCTGGTATTCGTATCCCCGCAACGTATTCCCAGGAGGAGAGGATGAGGAAGCGTATTGCTCTTATCACACTCACTGTCGTGGCGCCCGCCGTGTTGCTGGCGGTAGCGCCGTTTGTATCAACAATGTTTACCCCGCAAGGCGGCATGGTCGCCAACATTGAGGGCGTGGCGGTTACGGGTGCCAACCGGCTGCTCGGCCAGCCTGTCTGGGATCTCGGCGCCCCCTTCGGCCCCGGCGGATTCAACTTCGTCTTCGGGTACAATGAAGGCGGCGTCGAGCCGTTCGACCTGACACCGAGCACGCCCGGCAACACCCTCGTGGCCACGGGCGTCGATCCGAACATTCTGGCGATGATACATCCTGTGGAAGTAGATCCGGACATGCTCAACGTGCCCTTTCGTGATGTGGCCATCATCGTCGATGGGGCCGGGGGCCGGGCGCAGGTGCCGTCGGTGCTCGACGTGCCCGGCTTTGCGCCGAGCAAATCGGTCCCCAACGAGGATATCACGCTCGATGAATGGCTGGCAGCCCAAGGGCGGTTGTTCATCAAGTGCCGTCCTAACGGCAAGGCAAACATCCGGGTACGCGTCCGCAACGTGATCGTCAACGGCGTCTACACGCTCTGGGGCGTCTTCGGCCTCGACACCGACGAAAACGGCGAACCCGATGCCATCATGCCGGTGGCCCTCGGCGGCGTGCCCAACGTAATGATCGGCGACAAAAACGGAAAAGCCAGCATCGAACGGACCCTCAACTTCTGCCCGATGACCGAGCCGTCGCTTTTGACGATCAACATCGCGTGGCACTCCGACGGCAACGTCTACGGCGGGGTGCCTGAGTTGCCGCTCGTGGGGCTTACGGGCGGTATCATTACGCACGACCAGATTAACTTCCCCATAAACGTAGCCGGAGAGGCTTCGGCCGCCGAGCGCGTGCTGGAGGAGTCGCCGGCAGACGAGGCGGTGCTCGACGAGACCCACCGGTTCGAACTCGATAACTATCCCAACCCGTTTAACCCCGCAACGACGATTACCTATTCGCTGCCGCAGGCCGAGCAGGTACGACTGAGCATCTACGACGTGCTGGGCCGCGAAGTACGCCGCCTGGTTGATGCCCAGCAAGCAGCCGGCCGGCACGAGGTGGTCTTCGATGCCGGTACGCTACCCAGTGGAACCTACTTTTACCGTGTCGAAACGCCCTCCGGCGTCCAGGCAAAAAAGCTGGTTTTACTTAAGTAATTGGGGAAGGTAAACGATTACACGCACGCATAGGACTACCGAATGTTTGCTTGTTGCCGACATATCGAAACCCTGAACAGAAGGTCCAACGTGACCGGCGCGATGGTCGTGCTGGTCACGTTGGGCATCTGGTACACAGGCCGCGCGTCTGAGAGCCACAACGTGAGCATGTGGCGGGTCGCGGGCCGGGAGGACGTTTTAAAGGGAAAAGAGGGGTCTGCTTCAAGGCGTTCTGCGTGTAAAGTTATAGCGTACGGACTTTCTTTGGTCACGAACAATTGCTAAATAGCTTCTACATCCATCAGGACGTTCTCATGCTCCGGTGGCTACGCCTCCATACCCGGCAATTCGGTTTAGGCCTGCTCGCGCTGACGGTGGTCAGCCTGGGGATCATCGGGTTGCTGTCGATGCGGGCTGAGGAGCGCATGCCGCCTGACCAGCGCATCTATTGGGACTGGGTCGGCTCGATCAGCCGGAGCCCCGATGCGGCGCTGGCTACCGGGCTGGAACTGCTCAAAGAACATCCGCATTTGTCGCCGTTGTATTTGCGGCTGGCTCGGATTTGTCTGGAGACCAACACCGTCGAGCCGTGCCGCGACGCGCTGATCAATATCCAGCCGCCCACGCCGCTGAGCCGGCTTTACAAAGAGGCCGCCCTCTTGCGCCTCGACCAGAACGAAGCCATCACACCCTGGCAACAACTGGCGCGGGCACCCGAACTCGACCCGACGCTGGCCCGGCTCATCGTCAGTGAGACCTGGCCCGACGCCGTCAGCACCATCGAAGCCATCTGGCAACATCAACTCGGTATCGACTCGACGGCGGTAGGCGCGGCTTTCGGGCTGGGGTATGCCGCAGTGCTGCGCAGCGACTGGGAAGTGGGCGAAGCCATGCTGACGCGCTCGGCGGAACTGGCATCCAACGATCCGCTGATCTATCGCGAATTCGGACGCATCTACTTCTTTACGGGTAAGCCCGACTTGCTCGAACAGGCCCTCGCGCGGGGTCTTGAGGCTGCCAAGGTTCAGCACGACCTCCAACAAGAACTTATCCTTCGCGGCAACCTGGGCTGGACGCTCTATCAGCGCAGCGGCGATATGAAACAGGCCGAGGGCCTCATCACCGAAGCGCTCAAGCAAAGCCGCGAACTGGCCGACGAAACCACCGAAGGCTACAACCTCTGGCGACTGGCCAACATCTACGTCCAACAGAATCGTTTTGACGAGGCTGTGCCGCTGGTTCGCGCTGCCGACGTGCTCTACGCCGAGCATGTGCCTACCCAGCACGCCGAAGTGGTGGCCCTTCACGGGTTGTTGCTCAGCAGAATGATGCGCTTCAGCGAGGCCGAACGGGTGCTTGAACAGGCTATCGAAGAGGCAGAAGCGAACCGGACGGTCATCGTAAAGGTCAACGCGCTCGTGTCGTTGGCGCGGGTGCGGCTTCAAATGGGGCGGTATAAGGCGGTGAGCGAAATAGGCGAGGAAGCGCTCTCGCTGGCCAGGCAATACCAGCTCACAGACCAGGAGATCGTTACCCGCATGGCCCTGGGCGACTCCGAACGGCTCTACGGCAATTATGATGAAGCCAATGAACACTATTCGCGCAGTGTGGAGTTGGCCCGCCAGGCAAAATCCTCTCATCGGGCTCGTGAAAGCTTTTTCAAGCTCGGCCTGACGGCGCTCAACCTTCGCGATCCTATCACGGCCAAGGTCTACTTCGAAAACATGCTCGAAACCGTCGAGCAGACTGGTAATCAGTTTCGGATGGCCGAAGCGTATATGGGCCTTGCGCGCACCTATTCCCGCGTCAACGACACCCAGCAAGCCCTGCGCTACTATGATCTGGCCCTGGCTCTGGACCAGGTCAAAGGGTTGACTCAGGCTGAAATCCTCATTGCCAAAGCCTGGACGTTGCTCGACATGGCGGCCTACGAAGAGGCTGAAGTTCTCTTCAACGAAGCTGTGCGCGCGGCGCCGGCCTTGTTCTGGGTGCAGTATCGGGTAGCCTTAGGCCTCGGCGACATCGCCTTTAGCCAGGGAGAGTGCCAGGCGGCGCTCCAGCATTTCCGCCGGGCCGAGACGGCCAACGAACAGATGGCCGTCCCCGACTTTAACTGGTATGCCCTCTTTGGCAAAGCGATGACCCAGTGGTGCCTGGGCAACCTTGCAGAGGCCGAAGTGGCCTTTACCAGAGCGATCCGCTTGATCGAGTCGGTCCGTGGCGATCTGGCTTCGGCGGACAACCGGGCCACCTACGTGCAAAATAAGGCGCGGGTCTACGAATATTTCGCCTCCTTCCTCGAAAACCAGGGCCGCGACCAGGAAGCGTTCCACTTTATGGAAAGGGCGCGTAGCCGAAGCCTGGTAGACTTGCTCTACACCGCGCAGCGCGAGCAAAAACCCGACATGAGCCAGTCAACCGACAAGGCCATCGAACTGGACCGGCGTCTGCGCGCCATCGCTCAGGAAATCTCGGCGGAACCGCTCAACGACGATTCGACGGGCTACCTCGCGGTGCGCTCGGCGCAGTTGCGTCGTGAATATGAACGCACCGACTCGATGTACCAGCAAGTGCAGGCGAATCTGGTCGCCGAGCGTCCGATGTTCACCTTCAACCCGCTTCCGGAAGACGCGGCCCGCGCCACGCTGGAAGACGGTGAAGCGATGATCCTCTACGATCTGCGGCGGCTGGGCACGCGGGGCCGGGAAGAAGAAGCCTCGGTGGCCTACATTGTCTTGCCGGATCAGGTCATCAAAAAAGAACTCTCGATCCAGAGCGATGCCCTGACCCAGACCATCCGAACGTTCCGCGAACGCCTCGGCACCGCCGAAGCCGGGCCGGGCGAAGACTGGGAATTGTTGTCCGGGCAACTCTATCAAGATCTGGTTGCGCCGGTCGTCGAGGCGCTGCCGTCGTCGGTGACGCACCTGCACATCGTGCCCGAGGGTGCGCTCTATTACCTGCCCTTCGCCACGTTGCAAGATGCCAGCGGGCGGTTCCTCATCGAAGACTACACGCTTTCTGTGACGCCATCGGCCAGTATTCTCAAACTCAGCCGCGACCGCAACACCCGGCGCTGGGAATCGATGTTGCTGCTGGCTGACCCGGACGGCAGCCTGCCGGGAGCGCGCCGGGAAGTGGCGGCTATCGCCGGGGGCGCGCAGCGGCGCTACGCCCTCGTGGGCGAGAACGCCACCCAGGAGAACCTCACCGAGAACGCCGGGCAGTTCGACATCCTGCACTTTGCCACCCACGGGCGGTTTGTGCCCAACGCCCCGTGGCGTTCGCACCTCGAACTCTACGACGGTAAGGAACTGGACGTCGAAGCCATTGGCCGCATGAAACTCAACGCCTATCTCGTGACGCTGAGCGCGTGTGAGACGGGCCTCAGTGGCGGGTTGGTCTCGGAGATCCCCAACGGCGAGGAATGGGTGGGGCTCAACCAGGCCTTCCTGGCTGCCGGCACCCCGACCGTCATGGCCAGCCTCTGGCCCATCAATGACCGGATCAGCAGCGACTTCATGACGTCGTTCTATCGGGCGCTGGGGCCGGGCGGCAAAGCGAAGGCCCTGGCCGAGGTGCAGCGGCAGTTTATCCGCAATGCGGCTACGCAGCATCCGTTCTACTGGGCGCCGTTCACCATCATGGGCGATCCGTTGTAAGCGTTATAAATATTACACTAAAAGAATAGGGTGCCCGTTGCTCCGGCGGGCACCCTTTCTTTATCGGGGATTTTTTATGGACAAACCGTTTCGTGATGAATTCTGTCCAGGATGTTTTAGTTTATTTCTTGTTTTATTAAGGAATTAATTAAATAATTGAATGGATAAGCCATCGCGGGATACACATCGGTTTAGCAGTATGGGGAACCTTCCCATAAGCAAAGAGGGTGCTTCCCCATTTTCAGGAGCTAAAAAATTTATTACCATGCAGTTGCACAGAAGGAAATGCTTCCACTAGCACTTTTTTCGCTAAGCAACTGCTTCTTTTCCAATTTGCTTAACAATGGCAGGCAGGCTGTGTTATCACAGGGGAAAGTGAGCTCGTGTGAAGAGTTGCAGCGCGTTCACCAATTCTTGCAACTATAGACCCACCCGTTAACGGTATGCGTAACTACAACCTTAGCGCCTTCGCGCTCGCCACGCTCTTACTCGTTCTCTCCTACGGGCCGGCTCAGGCCCAGGTCACTGTCCAGATGCAGGGCGGCCAGATCACCATCACCAACACCGGCTACGATGTGCAGGAGGCGGTCCAGTCCGCCAGCAAGTCCGGTAGCACCACCTGGATGGTCGATGACAACCAGGGCAATGTCTACCAGTCGGCTACCACGCATGATATCATCATGGGTGCGTATCAGGATGAGGGCAACAACGGCGGCAGCGGCGGCGGCGGTAGCGGCGGCAGCGGCGGCTACCAGGACACGCGCGATCATCTGATCAACATGCACGGCATGACCATCGTTTTTGACAGCACGCTCGGTGTTGACCTCGTCACGATGCCGGCCAGCTCGACCGATCCGGTCCAGGACTTCTTCGACATCATCACGACTGACACGCTCAGCGACGGCACCGCCTTGATTGAAACCCTCGGCCTGGCCGAGATCCCGAACGTCGGCGCCTTCGACGACCCCACCTACGTCGCTCCGTCTACCACGACGCCTTATAGCTTCCCCAATGATCCTTACTATGACGATCAGTGGAACCTGGAGACGACGATTCTCTCGAAAGCTGTCTGGCATCCCAACGTCACCGCGCAGAAAGCTGTCAAGATTTCGGTCATCGACAGCGGCGTGGGCACCTCGTCGCAGAGCAGCGACGACATCGACGGCCTGACCGTCACGCACAAGCTCGTCGCTTCGACCAGCGGCTCGCCGGTGGACCACGGCCTCAACGTCGTCAGCCTGCTCGCGGACAAGAACGACGACAACGACGGCGCCGGCGGCCTGCTCGGCTCCTGGAACTCGAACGGCTGCTACGGGCGTTCGTCCATGCTCAACAACAACATGCCGGAAGTCTACTCCTACAACGCCGGCGACTATGCGCCCAGCAGCATCGACGTGGCCCTGGCCATCCACCAGAGCATCGCCGACGGCGCCGACGTGATCAACCTGAGCCTGCGCATGGCCTACTCGCCGGTCGTCGAAGACGCCGTCAACGCTGCGCTCGACGCCGGCATCACGGTGGTCGCTGCGGCGGGCAACTACGCGGCTGGCGCTTCGAACAAAGACGCCGCGTTCCCGGCCAACGTCAGCGGTGTCATCGCCGTGGCCGCCGGCAACTCGAGCCTCGACTTTATCAGCACCTCGGCGGACACGGGCGTAGACATCATCGCCCCCGGCGAAAACATCATCGTCGCCAAGTCGGACGGCACCTGGAAAGAGGTTGACGGCACCTCGTTCGCCGCGCCGCACGTGACCGCTGTGGTGGCCATGATGATCGCCGCCGACCCGACGTTGACGCCGACGCAGGTTCTGACAGCGCTGCAGAACGGTGCCGACATGAGCGGTGCCCCCACGGTGGGCTTCCTCAACGCCGGTGGCGCGCTCAACGAAGTCACGGTTGCCAACGACGACGTCACCTGGAGCGCTGAGCCTTTCCCGCACACGGTCTGCGGCGGTGGCAAAGGCGGCAACGTCGCCACGACGACGACCGGTCTCATCGGCTCGGAAGCTTCGATGAACTCGTCGAACAAAATGCAGGAGAAGCCCGCGCTCACGGGCAACTACCCGAACCCGTTCAACCCCGAAACGACCATCAGCTTCCAGCTTCCGAGCAGCCAGCGGGTGCGCCTGACGGTCTACAACGCGCTCGGTCAGCAGGTGCAGGTGCTTGTCGATGGGCACATGAGCTCGGGCAGTCACGAGGCTCGCTTCGCGGCGCACCAACTGCCCAGCGGCACCTACTTCACGCGCCTGGAAACTGAAGCCGGCACCTTCACCAAGAGCATCATCTTGATGAAATAATATTCCAAAAAATCTGGGGATTTTTTGGAAAAGGTAGACCCGGAGCGGTCACTACGAGCCCGTAAGCTCGCAGTGGCCGCTTCGGGTTTTTTGGCGAATAGGGAATGGCCAAGGGCCAATAGGGGCAAAGAAAGACCATTCCCCGTTCGCCATTCCCCATTAAAATCCTCCTTTCTCCCGCTCACCCTTTCTCCCTTTCCTCGCTGCGCTTATCTTCAGGCTTTCAAATCCCCGGACCACACGCCCCTGCCTATCATGACCGTACAAGCCTGGACCTTCGTCTTGGTCGGCATCTCGTTTGCCCTTTACATCGGCGTGGCGATCTGGTCGCGGGCGAGTTCGACCGGGGAGTTTTATGTGGCCGGAGGGCGGGTGCCGCCAGTCATCAACGGCATGGCGACCGCCGCCGATTGGATGAGCGCCGCCTCGTTCATCTCGATGGCCGGGCTGATCTCGTTCATGGGGCGCGATGGCAGCGTCTATCTGATGGGGTGGACGGGCGGCTACGTGCTGCTGGCCCTGCTGCTGGCGCCGTATCTGCGCAAATTCGGCAAGTTCACCGTGCCCGACTTCGTGGGCGACCGGTACTATTCGCAGACGGCGCGTTTCGTGGCCGTCGTGTGCGCCATCTTCGTCTCGTTCACCTACGTGGCCGGGCAGATGCGGGGGGTGGGCATCGTCTTCTCGCGGTTTCTGGAGATCGACATCAACCTCGGCGTGCTCATCGGCATGGGGATCGTGTTTTTCTACGCGGTGCTGGGCGGGATGAAGGGCATCACGTATACGCAGGTGGCCCAGTATTGCGTGCTCATCTTCGCCTACCTCGTGCCGGCTATCTTCATCTCGATGCTGATGACCGGCAGCGTGATCCCGCAGATCGGTTTCGGCGATACGATGGCCGACGGCTCCGGCGCGTTCCTGCTCGACAAGCTCGACGGCCTCAGCCGTGAACTCGGCTTCGACGCCTACACCGATGGCCGCAAAGGGACGCTCGACGTGTTTTTCATCACGGCGGCGTTGATGGTGGGCACCGCCGGGCTGCCTCACGTTATCGTGCGGTTCTACACGGTGCCGAAGGTCTCTGCCGCGCGCAGCAGCGCCGGGTGGGCGCTCGTCTTCATCGCGCTGCTCTACACCTGCGCGCCCGCTGTGGCCGCTTTTGCTCGCACCAACCTCCTGAACACCGTCTCGAATGCGCCCTACGCCGAGGTGCCGCCCTGGTTCACGAACTGGGAAGCGACCGGCCTGATCACCTTCGAAGACAAAAACGGCGACGGCCTGATTCAGTACGTCGGGCCGGCATCGCCCGTCGAGAATGAACTGATCATCGACCGCGACATTATGGTGCTGGCGAATCCGGAGATCGCCGGGTTGCCCAACTGGGTCATCGGGCTGGTGGCTGCCGGCGGGCTGGCTGCCGCGCTCTCGACGGCAGCGGGTCTGCTGCTGGTGATCTCGACGTCGGTGGCGCACGATCTGTTGAAGAAAGGTATCAATCCCAGGATCAGCGAACATACCGAGCTTCGCACGGCGCGTGTTACTGCTGGCATTGCCGTGTGCATCGCCGGGTACTTCGGCATCAACCCGCCGGGCTTTGTGGCGCAGGTCGTGGCGTTTGCCTTCGGGCTGGCGGCGGCTTCGTTTTTCCCGGCCATCATCCTGGGCATCTTTACCAAACGGATGAACAAATACGGTGCCATCAGCGGGATGATCGTCGGCATCGTGTTTACGGCGGCCTATATCATCTTTTGTAATCACTTAGGTAGCGGGCTGGATCAAGACATAGTCCGGTTCTTGCAACGCCCGCGATAGTTCTTTGAAGACATGCTTGCCCTGTTTGCGCGCCGT
>JANQES010000140.1 GCA_028278205.1 Rhodothermales bacterium | reverse complement strand
GAGCCTCAAGCGTGGTGTAGGCACCAAAAGGCTGCGTGCGGGCTGGGATGAGCGATATTTGCTCAAGGTCTTACAACAGATTTAGATGCGATTGCCCTATCGCATCCTTCTTCTCGAAAAAACAAAGCCCGCTGCGTCGTATCTTCCGCCCTTCACAAATCCAAAATCCCCAATCCCCAATCCAAAATCGGAATGACCTGGTGGGAAGCGGCCATCCTGGGGCTGGTGCAAGGACTGACGGAGTTTTTGCCGGTCTCCTCGTCCGGCCATCTGGTGCTGGGCCAGTACGTGCTCGGGCTCGACACCGCCGGCGCGGGCGACGTCACGTTCGAGGTGTTCGTCCATTTCGGCACGGTCTTGAGCATCATCACCGTCTACTGGCGGCGCATCTTCGACATCACCGCCGAGGTGTTTCGCGCGGCGGCGCACCCGGCGGAGTTCGGCACGCGCTACCAGGAAAGCGAAGGGCTCCGGTTCGCACTGTTCATCCTCGTTACGCTGATCCCCACGGGCGTCGTCTACGTGTTGTTCAAAGATCCGCTGGAGGCGGCCTTCGGGAGCCCGCGCCTGGTCTGCGGCATGCTGTTGGTGACGGGCCTGCTCCTGCTGCTGACGGTCCTGCGCAAAAATCCGAACGGGCGGCTCTCGCCGCTCAAAGCGTTTGTCATCGGCGTGGCGCAGTCGGCGGCGATGATTCCGGGCATCTCGCGGTCGGGCGCGACGATCTGCACGGCGCTCTATCAGAACGTGGCGCCGGAGAAAGCCGCCAACTTTTCGTTTCTGATGCTGCTGCCGGTGGTTCTGGGCGCGACGTTGCTCAAAAGCCTGGAGATGCTCGATGGCGGCGTCACCATCGGCTGGCTGCCGCTGACCGTCGGGACGCTGATGGCCTACGCCTCGGGCGTGCTGGCCATCAAGCTGGTGCTCGACTTCGTGCGGCGCGGCAACCTCCAATACTTCGCTTACTACTGCTTCGCTATCGGCGGGTTGGGACTTTTGTTGATTTGAGGCGGGGTGGCCGTTAGAGGATGCCGGCGCCTTGCGCAACCGTTGGCGCGGGTCACTGGTCATTAGTCGCTGGTCACTGGTGTTTTTCCTAGTGACCCATGACCAGTGACCAGTGACTCATGCCAACCGCCCTACAACGCACAACGCCCGAAAATACCCCCTCTGCTCATCCCCGCAACTCATTATCAATTTGATACTTTTTGCCGATTAGGGTTATACTTTGCGTGATCTTGGCCGATTATAGGGAGCAAAGCGTCGTGTCGGCGTGCCGGTTTCCACTGTCATCATCACCAGGAGTATCCATGAAATTCCGCATCTTCGTCGTTGACGATGATCGTCACTACGCGCGCCTGCTCAGCTATAGGCTGGATAAAAATCCGGACTACGACGTCCAGGTCTATCGCAGCGGGGAAGAGGTGCTCGAAAATCTGGACAAACAGCCGGACCTCGTCCTGCTCGACATCATGATGCCCGGCATCGGCGGCATCGAGGCCCTGCGGCGCATCCGCGAGCAGTCGTCAGACATCCCCGTGGTGATGGTTTCGGCCCAGGGTGTCGTCGAGACCGCCGTCGAGGCGATGAAGCTCGGCGCCTACGACTACATCACCAAAGGCCAGGACGAGTTCGTCAAGCTCGACATCCTCGTCAAGAACATCATGGAGACGGTCTCGATGCGGCGCGAACTCGATACGCTGCGCGGCGAGGTCTCGCGGCGCTACGGCATCGAAGGCCTCATCGGCGACAGCCCGCCCATGAAGAAGATCTATCGCCTGATGCAGAAAGCCCTGCGCGGCGACCTGACCGTGGCCATCCAGGGCGAGAGCGGCACCGGCAAAGAACTCGTCGCCAAGGCGATCCATTACAATTCGGGACGCAAGCACGGGCCGTTCGTCGTGGTCAACTGCGCCGCCATCCCGCGCGATTTGATGGAGAGCGAGTTCTTCGGCCACGAAAAAGGCTCGTTCACCGGCGCGCACGCCCGCAAAATCGGCAAATTCGAACAGGCCGACGGCGGCACGATCT
>JANQES010000034.1 GCA_028278205.1 Rhodothermales bacterium | reverse complement strand
GGACAAAAGGGCTAGCCATCGATTTTGCGGATAGGTTGGCCTTACATTACAGGTGCAGTTTAACAAATCCTGACCGGAAAGTCCGACAGGCTGCTAGATCACGATAAACCACGAATATTTCGTCCGAGGCTTCCGCTTCCATCTTTTTAACAACCTGCGTCTTGCCAATCCGCCGTTCCGATGTCAACACCACGCTTTGCCGCTCCAGGATGTCCCAAAGCTGTGCAATGAGCCGGTCGCGCCCGACTACTTCATTCGGAGAAAGCTGCCCGCCCGGGTTGGCTCTCATCGCCTCGCCGGTTTTATACGTTGATTCTGACGTACGTCAAATTTAACGTACGTTATTTTTGACGTACTTCTTAACTATCGGTTCCACACACCAGATCTTCGCAAGGAACATCCCGCTTCCTTCTTTAATTTGCACTTCGAACGATCCTCCCCAGACAACCCATCTCCATGAAATACTTCATCACCGGCGCGACGGGCTTTATCGGCGAGCGTGTGGCGCAGCACCTGGTGAAAGCCGGGCACGAGGTGGTGGCGCTGGTGCGCTCGCCGCACAAAGCCAAATACCTCGCCGCCCTCGGCGTCACGATTGCCGAGGGCGACATCACCGTCCGCTCAAGCATGATCGCGCCGATGACCGGCGTCGACGGCGTCTTCCATCTCGCGGCGTGGTACAAGGTGGGCGTCAAAGGCAAGAGCCCGGCGCAGCGCATCAACGTCGAGGGCACGCGTAATGTGTTGGAGTTGATGCGCGACTTGCAGATCCCCAGAGGCGTCTATACCAGCTCGCTAGCGGTGTTTTCGAACACCCAGCGCAAGATGGTCGATGAGACGTATCGCTTCGACGGCGACCACCTGAGCGTGTACGACCGGACGAAGTGGGAGGCGCATTACGAGGTGGCCGAACCGATGATGCGGGCGGGCCTGCCGCTGGTCATCGTGCAGCCAGGCGCCGTCTACGGGCCGGGCGACAAGAGCATGATCGCCGAAACATTCACCCAATTCCTCAAAGGCCGCCTGCCGATGCTGCCGAAAGAAACGGCGTTCTGCTGGGCGCACGTAGACGACGTCGCGCAAGGCCACATCCTGGCGATGGAAAAAGGTCGCCCCGGCCAGAGCTACATCATCGCAGGCTCGTGCCATACGCTCGAAGAAACGTTTGAGATCGTCGCGAAGATCGCGGGCAAGAAGGCGCCGCGCATCCGCGTCGGCCCACCGGTGTTGCGCGGCATGGCGGCGCTGATGGGCGTCGTCGAGAAGGCGCTGCCGCTGCCGCCGAGCTACACGTCGGAGAGCTTACGCGTGACTGCCGGCTCGACCTACCTCGGCGACAATTCCAAAGCCCGCCGCGAACTCGGCTACGCCCCCCGCCCCCTCGAAGAAGGCCTCCGCGAGACGATCATGCACCTGATGAATGAGTTGGGGATGAGTGGGTAGCTCGCTTCGCTCGCGTCAGTTGCTTCGCGTCATTTGTTCGCTGCGCTCACGTCAGTTGGCTCACTGGCGCTCGCCGTCATTTATTGTCATGCTCGAACAAAGACAATCAATGACGCGCCGAAGGCGCAATTGACGGCGACCGAAGGGAGCCCAATGACACGAGCAACGCGAGTAAATGACCACGAATGACAGCGAGCAACGCGAGCGCCTTAATACTCAATCCGGCCTTCGTGATTGGTCCAGGCGTCGAAGGCGCGCTGGGCTTCGTCGCGCATCAGCGGGATCATCGTGATGTGGCGATCGGCGGGTGAGAGGGCGATTTCGTCATAGATGAAATGATCGTCGAAGCCGGCGGCGGCGGCGTCTTCGCGGGTGCCGGCGTAGAAGACACGGTGCAGCCGCGCCCAGTAGATCGCGCCCAGACACATCGGGCACGGCTCGCACGAGGTATAGAGGTCGCAGTCGTCGAGTTGGAAGGTGTTGAGCGAGCGGCAGGCCCGGCGGATGGCGACGACCTCGGCGTGCGCCGTCGGATCCTGCGACGACGTGACGAGGTTGGTGCCCCGCGCAACGATTTCGCCGTCTTTGACGACGAGGGCCGCAAACGGACCGCCACGCCCGGCACGCACGTTCTCGATAGCCATCTCGACGGCCTCTTGCATAAACGCCTCGACCATAAACACTACAGGGCTTTTCTTTGGGGGATCTTTATCCTTAATAAATGAAATCCTCCCTGGATCGTGCAACACCTTGCTGCGATGTCATCCCCAAACACCCCCACGCCCGAACTCACCGCCGACGGCTTCGATACGCTCTACAGCCCGGCGTACGGCCAGACCTATCACTCCAAACACGGCGCGCTGGCGGAAGCCCGCCACGTCTTTCTCGAAGGCGCCGGCGTGGACGAACGCCTCGCGCAAGGCCTCTCGACCCGCGTGCTGGAAGTCGGTTTTGGGACCGGGTTGAACTTTCTGCTGACGGCGCACCGGGCTGCTGCGTCCCAGGCCCCGCTGCACTACGTCGCCCTGGAAAAAGACGTGCTGCCTGCCGGCGTCCTGGCCGGCCTCAACCATGGCCCTCGCCTCGATGCCCTCGCCCTCCGCGATGCGCTCGTGGCGTGGCGACGCGCGCTTCCCGAACCACCACCGTTCGGCATTCACGGCCGTCGATTCTCCGAGATCCTCTTGCTAGACCTGATCGTGGGCGACGCCACCATAGCGCCCCTGCCCAACCTCGCCTTCGACGCCGTCTATCTGGACGCCTTCAGCCCGGACGCCAACCCGGAATTGTGGACCCCGGACTTCCTGGGACGCCTTTTTGAGGTGATGCGCCCCGGTGGCAAGCTGGCGACTTATTCGGCCAAAGGATCGGTCCGGCGCGGCCTCGAAGCCGTTGGTTTCCGCACCGGCAAACGATCGGGGCCGCCGGGCAAGCGCGAGATGCTCGTAGCGGTGCGCTGAGCAGACCGGACGTTCCGAGGCTGGGAAGCATCTTCCGGCGACGCCTCGACGACGAGATTACCGCTGAGCACGCAGAGTTCGCAATAGCGGGTCGATTGGATGATGACCTTGAAAAAAGGCTGGAGGGAGGCGAAACGAGCCATCATGGAGGACTCCATTCATCATTCGGTCTTCATGAAGCGAGGCAACGCCAGCAGGGCTATAAACGTCAGCATCGCGAAAAAGCAGCAGAGGAAAGCGAACACCTGATCGTATTCGAGCAAGCCTAGCTGGCCGAGCAGGTACGACCAATCGTGCTTGCGGTTGAGGATCATGTCGAGCCCCTGCACGCGGGCATCAGCGACGTAAACGCTGACGCCAAGGAAGTTTTGGCCGAGCCACAAAAGCGACACCTGGATGCCCAACGGCGAGTGATATTGCCAGAAATGGAACGCCAGCGTCGCCGGCAAGGCGATCTGCATGAGCGTGCCGCCTGCCGCGTGGAGGAAATCGCCGAGGAAGAAGAAGCACAGGTGGCCGGCTTCGTGGATGAGCACCGTGAGCGGGTCGAGAAAGGTGCCATCGCCGTGGTTGAGCAGGAAGTAGATGCACAGCGGCAACAGGAAGAGCGACGGCAGCCACTGCTTGAGGCGGATCCCGAACGGGGCGGCAGGAGTATAGCGCGGCGCAAGGGCCAGCGCCTGCTGTGCCTTCGTCTCGTATGTGTTACCTTGGAACGCTTGATCCACTGCACTGCCTGTCTTTCAGAGGAACAACCTGATGAAACCACTTGCCCGGCGCACGGACGCTCTGGCTCAAAGCGATATTCGTGCCATAACCAAGATGGTCAATGCCGTCCAGGGGATTAACCTGGGCCAGGGCATCTGCGACCTGCCCACCCCGGAGCCTATCAAAGCGGGCGCCCGGCAAGCCATCGCCGACAACCATTCTATCTATACCAATTACGCGGGCATCCGCCGCCTGCGCGCCGCCATCCTCGAAAAAACGCGTTCCTACAACAAAATTCCCGCCGCCAACGACGAAGAGGTGATGGTCAGCGTCGGCTCGACGGGGGCGTTTGTGGCGGCCATTTTTGCCTTGCTCGAACCCGACGACGAGGTCATCCTCTTCGAGCCCTTCTATGGGTATCATCGTAACCTCCTCGACATCGTCGGGGTCGATCTGAAATACGTTTCTACCCAGCCGCCCGACTGGGCTATCGATTTCGACGCCCTCGAACGCGCCATCACGCCGAAGACCAAGGCGCTCGTCATCACCACGCCCAACAACCCCACCGGCAAGGTCTGGACCCGCGCCGACCTCGAACAGCTCCTGGCGCTGATGCAAAAACACGATCTCTTCGCCATCACCGACGAGATCTACGAATACATGCTCTACGACGGCCACGAGCACGTCTCGCTGGCCTCGCTGCCGGGCGCCTACGAGCGAACCATCACGCTCTCGGGTTTTTCAAAAACATACAACATGACAGGCTGGCGCCTCGGCTATGCGGTAGCGCCACCGCCGGTCATCGAAAAGATGGGGCTGCTCAACGATCTGTTTTACATCTGCGCCCCGGCCCCCCTGCAATACGGCGTGGCCGAGGCCTTCGAGATGGCGGAGACGTATTTCACCGAAATGATGGACGCCTACAACGCCAAACGCCAACTCATGTGCGAGACGCTCGAACGAATCGGCTTCGACGTGGCGTGGCCGCAGGGCGCCTACTACGTCCTCGCCAGCTTCGAACCCCTGGCCCACACCCGCCCCGGCTTCGACGACGCCGCCACGGCCAGCCGCACGCTCGTCCAGCAAGCCGGCGTCGCCACCGTCCCCGGCCACTCGTTCTTCCAAGAGCCCGAACGAGGCCGCTACTTCCTGCGCTTCTGCTACGCCAAAGAGATGCCGGTGTTGGAGCAGGCGTGTAGGCAGTTGGTGGAGGCGTACGGGTGAGAGAATTTTGGATTAATCCAAAATCTAAAATCCAAAATCGGAAGCCAGTTCCGTCATCCGGGCGAGGTGGTAGTCATCGTGTTCGGCGTGGAAGAGCATCATATCGACGAGGCGCATTGGCTTTTGGAGGCGGGGGTGGAGGGCGGTGCGGGCGAACTGGTCGGGGCTGAGGCGTTCGAGGCGGCTGATGAGGGCGCTGCGTTCGCGGCGGAGGGCCAGGAGGATGGTCACGAGCGGCTGATCGTTGTGGCGGGCGTCGAATGTTTTGCGGTTGGTCATGTCGGCGGCGCGGAGCGTGGCGAGGCCGGCGTCGAAGTCGTCGAGGCGCCCCTGGAAGAGTGCTTCGGTATCGACGAGGTGGCCTACGTTTTCCTGGATGGACCACCGCTCGCCGTCGCGGCGCGTCAGGATGTCAGCGGGGAAGGACTGGATGCGATCTTCGACACGCGCCGGGGTGCCGCGTAACCTTTCCATCAACTCAGGATAGAGTTCTACAGGAAAATCGAACACGAACCGCCGCTGCGGCCAGAGGATGCGGGTGGGCATGGGGGTATCGGTATTGCGTAGTTCGTATTGCGTCGGGGTGCCTTTTATACGCAGTACGCACGACGAAGTACGATCAACCATGAAGGCTCGAAAAAAAATCCCGCCGCCGTGCATCAATTTGAGGGTGGGTTCGAATAACGGCCCTCTCACCCATCGCTAAACCGAGACATCGACGATGAAACAGGAAGCACAACAGGCCCTGGACACGTTATCGAATATATCCGTCAAAACCCTCGCCAACGGCGGCCATCAGGAATGGGCGGCGCTGGGAGACCGGCTGGGCTTTGCCACCGCCCTGCCCGAAAAACCCGTCCTGCCGCCGGCCCCGCAAGAACCCGACCCCGGCGAGCCGCCCCGCGAGGACGATCCCAAATATGTCGTCGAACTCTCGACGCTCGACAAGCTGCTCTCGTCGCGCCGCATCAAGAAGCAGGACGCTGCGCTGAGGCGCTTCGAAAAAGACCGCAAAGCCTGGAACGAAGACCGCGACTATGCCCGCGGCATCTACGAGAAAGCCAGGGCGCAACACGACGAAACCATAGCGCAACTCGAAGCCGCCTACGAAGCCGCCCTCGGCCAGTGGAAAGCCGACTTCGAAGCCTACCTGACGACGCTCGCCCACCGCGCGGCGTAATCGTTCATCCCTGATTTCGTGCAGGCAGTACTATCTCCTCGCGCACCTTGAGGCCGAGGGCGTCTATCACTTCCTTTACCCGCTTCAGGCTCGCCGCCGTATACTCGGTGGCCTCATAACGCTGGATTTGTTGTTCCTTGAGTCCCAATCGTTCAGCCAGATCTTTTTGACTCAAACCCAGCGCGATTCGTGCCTGGATGAGCGCGAGTGGCAAGGCATCAAAGGAAGGTACCTCTAGAACGGTATGCTTGCCGGATTGCAAGGCTTCATACTCGTCGAGTTGGGCACGAAGGTCTTCATACTGGCTGCGCAGCGCATCTTCCTGTGCCTTCCTGAGGAGCGGATGCACCTCATCCGTCTCGGCGGACTGTTCTAAGTCAGCCAGCGCCGTCGCAAACTTCTCTGCTTGCGCCCTGGTGATACGGTACTGCCGGTCATTCTTGATCATGATCACCACCCCCTGAGGTCTATGGCAACGATGCCCTTGGGATTTCCGGTATCCTTGTCGGTCTGGAAAAAATCGAGGAAGATCCGATAGGGAAACCTGCTCTCGGCCTGCACCTGGGCAGGAAAAAGTTCACCCAGATATTTCGCTTTCTGAGCAGCGCGTCTGTTGGCAAAATTCAGCCCAGGTTGCCCAATGGACACCAGCGGGCAAAAGACCGTTTTTATTGAACGGCGGGATCATTACTTCGGCATCTACCAACACAACATGATTGTTGTGTTAAAGCATTGGATATCAATTCTGTTCCATACCCGGTTCATCAAGACGATAACGCCCCAGCAACCTCCACCCTTCCATCTGCCAAAACACGCAGCCGCTGCCCGGTCTCAAGCAGGGCAAAATCTTCAGGATCGAGGGCGATGATAGGCAGGGGCTTTTGATACAATTCTTCGGCGACGATGGAGGCGAGCGTCAGGTAGGTGTCGGGGGTGGCGGTGAGAATGGCGGCGGGCGCGGTGCCGAGGCAGATGGCTTCGAGCAACACCGCCGTGGTCGTGCTCGAACCGCGCGACGCGGGGACGACGAGGATGCAGCCGGCAGCCATAGCGCCCGAGAGCGGATGCCGCCGGTCGATGATCTCGCCGGTGTGCTGGTCGTAGCCGCCCCAGAAGCTCAGCGGCTCGCGGCCCACCAACGCCGCGCCCTCCGCTTCGCCTGCCACGAGCACCTTGCCGTGCAGAATCGTCGGATTTTGGATTGGGTTCATTCAGCATTCTCTTTGCTATCGAAAAAGCCACAGCGGTCTCGACGGTTGCGGCTTTTTCGATGATTAAAAAGGGCTCGGCAATTTCCCAATCCAAAATCACCACGTTTCGTCTCGTTCGACTTTGCCGGAGATGGCTGAGCGGATGCAGTCTTCGAGCCGTCCAAAAACCATTTCTGTGCCCAGCAGGCCCGGCGCATAATAGGCATACTTGGCCGAGTTGGTCATGATCACCTGAATTTCCGGCGGCAGCATCGGCGTGGTAATGATGCAGGTATCGACGGTGACGGTGCCGCCGAAGCGTTCGAGGGGATCGAGATAGCCGGCCTGGGCAGCCAGCGCTTTTACCGTGCGGCTGGAGGTTACGAGGAAGGATACGCCGGGGTGGCAGCGGCGGCCTTCGAGCAGGGGCGCGAGTTTTTTGAATTCGGCCAGCGAAAAATGCGGGCTGCCGAGGACGACCATGTCGAGCTTTGCGCCGTCGGCGGTGCTCAGTTCGCGGCGGGCGGCGCGGAGCGTCTCCGGCGTCACGTCGATGATCTCGGAGGGCGCGCGTCCGTGGAAGGCGGCCTCGCGCGTGGGCGCCTCGGGCGTGATGCCGACAAGGTGATACAACGCCACCGCCCCGGACGAAGCCATCGCCGCGCCGAGGGCTTTGAGTTGATCTTCTTCCGGCTCGACGTCGAGCCCATCGAGCACCGGAATCTGATCCTGCGCGTGTTTGCCGACGAGGTGCCCCAGAACGGGGTAAAAGCTGTCGTCTTCCTGAAGCGCGCGGGGCACGCCGGTGAGACGGAAGAGCAACTGCCCGGCCCGGTTCTCTTCGAGATGCAATCCCGCCGCCGGCGCCCGCCCGGTGATAGCCGCGCAAATATCGAGCAGGTCGGGATAGCGTTCGGTGCGGGCGCCGAGGACCGAGTTGGCAAAGACGATAGCGCTCGACTCGCCCCAGGCGATCTGCTGGCCGAACACGGGACGCGCCGCCGCCTGATAGGGCGCGCACGTCCACGTCGGCTGGCAGCCCATCGATTGATAGGCGACCATCTGCCGGCGGGCTTTCTCGGCCCATTCGGGCGGCACGGCCCACGCCCGCCAGCCGTGCTCATCGACGCCGCTGACGTTGAGCGTGGTCGGGACGACGACTTTTGCGCCGAGGCCGGCCAGGCGTTCGGCATAGTCGAGCGTGGCGTCGCCCTGGAAAAGCGCGCTATCGATGTGCGCAGCGGTGATGTCGAGCAGCCGGTCGGCGCCGTAGACGGGCACCATCCGCGCCAGAATCCGCATCGCCATCTGCACCGCCAGGCCTCGCTCGCCATCGAGCATCGCGCGATCTTCCGGGGTCAGGTGCAGGTCCATTAGTGGAGTAGTGTTGGAGTGTTATGGTGTTTTAGTGTTATAGTTCGTCTATTCAAGTCACTAAAACACGATAACACTAAAACACACAAAAACCAATGATCCTAGCCTTCCGCGACTTTATGCGGGGCCTGCGCAAGATGCCCCTCTACGCCCAACTCTGGGTGGCGCTCCTGGTGATTGCCAACGGCATCGTGCCGCTGTTTTTCCTGGGCCGCATCGAAGCCGACGTGACGCTCATCGTCTTCCTGGCAAACGCGGCGGTGATGATGGTCTTGACGAAAGAGTACGGCTTCACGCGCATCCTCGGCGCGGGGCATTTCCCGTGGTTCCTCTTGCTCGTCTACCTCGTCACCCGCCTCGACGCCATCCCCGCCGCCGACGCCTACGGCCTATGGCTCCGCGCCGTGATGCTCATCAACGCCATCTCGCTGATCATCGACGTGACGGACGTCGTCCGCTACGTCCGCGGCGACCGGGCGGAAATGGTGTAGGGATTTTGGATTTTAGATTTTGGATTGGTCTCATCCCGCACCCTTTTCTCAAACGAAAAAGCCGCAGCGATATCAACCGTCGCGGCTTTTTCGATTGCTAAAAACTAATCGGAAACCACCCAATCCAAAATCTAAAATCCAAAATCGCCCCTACTCATTCCTTGGTGTGATGATGGTGAAGGGTTCGCTGACGGGGTTGGCGCCGATGCCTTGTTTGGATTCGGAGACCATCCGCTCGACTTCCTCCATGAGGCGTCTGTTGTCGGTGACGATGCCGTCTTTGATGGTGTGGACGATGCCGCCGGTGCGGTACATGCTGCCCTCGGCGTCGAGCGTGAGAGCGCCGAAGGAATACATGAAACGCAGGTTATAAAGCGGGCTGCCGTCGATGAGGACGAGGTCGGCCAGGAAGCCGGGGCGCACGAGGCCGAGGTCGGGTTGGCGGAGTGTTTTGGCGCTGTTGTAGGTGGCGGCTTTGAGCACTTCGAGCGTGTGCATTCCCGATTCGCGCAGCAGTTGCAACTCGCGGATATTCGAGAAGCCCGGCGTGGCCCAGATGTAATTGTCGTCGGTGCCGTAGGCGACGCGCCCGCCGCGTTTGTTGAATTCATAGATCAGATCGCCCCAGAGGTCGAAGGCGTAGTACCAGTAATACTCATCGTCCGAGGTCCAATTGTAGTGATACGAGCCGTGGTAGGCCGGGTTGGGCAGGTTCCAGTTGATCAGGGCTTGATGGGTGTATTTTTCGTGCCAGGGCAGGCTTTGCGCGCGGATGATGTCGCGGTTGGCTTCGTAGACGACGCGTGTGGGCAGCATCGTCGCGCCGTAGGCCACCAGCGAGTCGGCCACTTCGGTGAGGAGGCGTTCTTTGTTGGCCTCGCTCCATACTTTGCCGGCATGGCGGAAGCGGGCGTTTTCGTCGTTATAGCTGTAATCGCGCGGATAATCCTGCACCTGGCGGTCGAGCGATGATTCGGCGTAGGCGTAGTGATGCTCGATCATCGTCACCCCCAGCCGCGCCGCATCGACGGCCTGCGTCACCGACGTGGTGCTCGGCGGGATGTGATACGTGGTGATGCCGCCCACGTCTTCGACGGCCTTGCACACCGCGCCGAGCAATTCTTGATTCCACCCCAACGGCCCCACACTGACGACGTGCATGCCCATCTCGCGCATCTCCTGGGCGATTTGCAGGGCATTCTCCGGATTTTCGAGGAAAGCGCGGTCGTGGTCGGTGCCGGAGCCCCAGCCCCAGATCGGATACATGCGCGGCGCGAGGATGTCGTTGGTTTCGCTGCGGCGGGCCTCGTCCATGCCGTTTTCGAGCCCCCGATCCGGCGCCGGCACCATCGCCGTGACGCCGTGGGCCAGCTTGAGGTAGTAGACGTACTCCAGCGGCATCGGCTCCTGGCGCAGGTGCATGTGCAGGTCGATCATCCCCGGCATCACATACATCCCCTCGGCATTGATGACGCGGTCGCCGGTGGGCCGCTGTGTGTCGCCGCGCCGCCCCGCCGTGACGGGGTCGAACGGG
Source organism: Rhodothermales bacterium (assembly GCA_028278205.1). Classification (GTDB taxonomy): domain Bacteria; phylum Bacteroidota; class Rhodothermia; order Rhodothermales; family Bin80; genus JANQES01. The sequence continues at coordinate 21,617 of JANQES010000034.1, read as the reverse complement.
ATCATCCGGGCGATGCGGTTGCCTTCGATGACGATGTCGTAGGGTCCGACGGGCGGGCCGCCGTGGCCGGGCAGCACCATCGCGCCGCGAATCACGAGGCGGTTATAGGGTCCTTCGGCGAGATCGCCGAACGTTTTGGTCGTCACCTGGGCATAGCCTGCCGTAGCCGTCAAAACCAGAGCGACGGCCCAAAGCGGCCCCGTCGCCCCCCAGCGAGCGCGTTTCATGATGGATGCCTCCGAGCTTGGATGAGTGGGTGCGCGCACAGAATACAATGCAAGCGGCTCTTGATCAAACCGTAGGAACTTAACGAAGTGGTATGCTATAAGCTCTTTACCCCTTGAAAATCGGGAGTTACAGCCATGACGATTTCCCTGAGCCCCAAACTCGAAAAGCTGATCCACGACAAAGTTGCCAGCGGCCAATACGAAAGCGCCGAAGCCGTCGTCGCCGAAGCGCTACGCCTCCTTCAAGAACGCGAAGAGCGCCAGGCTCCCAGCGATGAGTCGCAGGCTGAGGAGCAAGAGGAGCACCGACCGATCTGGGAAGTGGCCTTGGATCTCTTCAAGGACATTCCTGAAGAGGAGTGGGAAAAGTTGCCCGAGGACGGGGCACTCGAACACGATCATTATATTTACGGCACACCCAAGAAATATTCATCTGCTCATTGAAAAAACAACTTCGGGGATCGCTTGCCGCGTGATTCCCCCTTCGAAGGGGGACAGCGGTGCGCAGCGAAGGCGGAGCACCGCAGGGGGATGTTGGCGCGGCTGGCTAAACGGTTTCTGCAGACCCCCCAAACATCCCCCGCCCCTCCTTCGTCGGGGCACCCCCTTCGAAGGGGGACTTTTTGTTTTGCTGGTAGCGAAGTAATGAGTCAAACATCATATGAAACCGACATACTGACCCACGACGAGCATTTCCGCCAGGAAGGCTTTCGCACCTTGTTCACATAGGAAGATTTTATATTGAGGCAAGCAGCTTATCCCCTCAAGAACCGCATCCCCCATGAGCGAAAAAACCGTTACGCTGATCGCCAACGGCGATTTGCGGCTGTCGGCCAATCGGAAGTGCTGGCCGGAGCAGGAGAAGGTCGAAGCCGCCGTCACAAAAGCTATCGAGGCCGAGGGCTACCGGGTCGCGCGCGGCCATCCGGTCGATCCCGAAAAAAAACACGGCTTCATCGACAGCCAGAAACACGGTCGCGAAGTCTTCCGGCAGATCGATCCGGAGCAACCGCTGGTGATCGTCTTTGCGGCGTGGCAATACTCGCACCACGTCCTCCACGGCCTGACCACGCACCGCGCACCGATCCTGACCCTCGCCAACTGGAGCGGCACCTGGCCCGGCCTCGTCGGCATGCTCAACATGAACGGCTCGCTGACGAAAGCGGGCGTACACTACAGCACCCTCTGGAGCGAGGATTTCACCGACGACCTGTTCAAGAACGGCTTGCGTTCGTGGCTGACCACCGGCAGCGTCGCGCACGACACCAGCCACGTCCGCCCCGCCGCCGGCCTGTCGCTGCCCGCCGACGCCGTCGCACTGGGCGATGAACTGGCATCCGCCCTGAAACGCGACAAAGCCATCATGGGCGTCTTCGACGAGGGGTGCATGGGCATGTTCAACGCCATCATCCCGGATCACCTGCTCAACCCCACCGGCGTCTTCAAAGAACGCCTCAGCCAGAGCGCCCTCTATTACGAAGCCACGCAAGTCTCGGACGACGAAGCACGGGCCTGCCTCGACTGGATCACCGCACGCGGCATGACGTTCCACTTCGGCGCGGTCGAAGAGGACGACCTGACCGAGCAGCAGGTGCTTCAGCAGTGCAAGATGTACACCGCCGCCGTCCGCATCGCCGACGACTTCGGCTGCGATCTCATCGGCATCCAGTACCAGCAGGGCCTCAAAGATCTTCTGCCTGCCTCCGACCTCGCCGAGGGGCTGCTCAACAACACCGAACGCCCGCCCGTCTTCTCGCGCGACGGCAGCCGTGAACTCTACCCCAACGCCCCCCTGCCCCACTTCAACGAAGTCGACGAATGCGCCGGCCTCGATGCGCTTGTGACCAACTGCGTCTGGACGCGCCTCGGCTACGACCCCGAAACGACGCTGCACGACCTCCGCTGGGGCGATCCCTACGGCGACGACTACGTGTGGGTCTTTGAGATCTCCGGCGCCGTGCCGCCGAACCACTTTGCCGGCGGCTATGCCGGGGCGTCGAGCGAGCGGCAGCCGCCGATGTATTTCCGCCTCGGCGGCGGCACCGTCAAAGGCATCAGCAAGCCGGGCGAGGTCGTCTGGAGCCGCATCTACGTCGAAGACAACCGTCTCAAAGCCGACGTCGGGCGCGCAAAAGTCGTCGAAGTGCCACGTGAAGAGACCGAACGCCGGTGGCAGTTGACGACGCCGCAATGGCCCATCATGCACGCCGTCACCTACGGCGTCTCGCGCGATCAGATGATGGCGCGGCACAAGTCGAACCACATCCAGGTAGCCTATGCGCCGGACGCCGAGGGCGCGAAAAAGGCGCTGGCGGCGAAGGTAGCGATGTTCCAGGCGATGGGAATTGAGACGTTTGTTTGTGGGACGGAGACGGGGGTTTGATGACGAGAGGTGAGAGGGAGAAAGGGGGAAAGAGAGAGTCACACAGTTCACGACCTTCACACCGTACACTGGCACCCGCAGGCAAACGTGAGATCTACGGGCGAGACGTGACGCTGCACCTGATCCCGCCGCACATGCAGCACGACGAGCGTGTAAGGATTGAACACGACAACGTCTTTGACGCCTTGCGAGAGGTAGAACTGCGGACCGATCTCTAGATCTTTGGCTTCGTAACCCTTGCTAATCACTTCAATGACGGCCTCCGGCACTAGCTTGATGGCTTCCTCGTCCTCGTCCGGCTCTCTACAAAACATAGAAATGTCCGGCCTTTTTAATGATCCATCGGGGAAGCTTACATACACATCAGCCGTGTGAATACACTGGCAATCTTCCTGTCCGACATCGGGAGAAGTAGACGTTTTCCGGATCGTCGCGCGAATACGATCAACGGCCTTTTGATGCTTATAAACGGGATGCGGCTCCCAGATGGGCAGGCCGGCGACCATCTCTAAACGAACGCCTAATTCTTCGGCGCGCAAAAATGTGGGATCCATGAGTCTACTCCTCGTCGATGAGTGCATGTGTTCTTGTTTGAACGGATCCAGCCTTGCTTAGATTCTTCACGGCATAGCCAGACGCCCTTCAAACGCATCCTCGTAAAGCTGCCTCAGCTCAGCCTTGCCGACCGGCACCGGGTTCTCCGGCGTGCAGGGGTCGGCGGCGGCCATGGCGGCGAGGTCGTCGAGGCGGTCGGCGGGGATGCCGAGGTCGTGGAGGGTGTGGGGGACGTCGAGGATGCGACGGAGGTCGAGGATCCAGTGGAGGACGGCGTCGAAGCCGGGATCGGGCAGGCCGAGGTAGCGGGCGAGGTGCGTCATTTTTTCGTCGATGGCGGGGCGGTTGAAGGCCAGGACGTAGGGCATGAAGACGGCGTTAGTGAGGCCGTGGTGGGTGTCGTAGATCGCACCGACGGGGTGGCTGAGGGAATGGATGGCGCCGAGGCCCTTTTGAAACGCGACGGCCCCCATCGTCGCCGCCGCCAACATGTGAGCGCGGGCTTCGAGGTTGGCGCCGTTGCGCACGGCTTCGGGCAACCACGCGTGGACGAGCCGGATGCCTTCGAGGGCGATGCCGTCGGCCATGGGGTGATGGAACGGCGCGCAGAGAGCCTCCAGGCTATGGGCCAGCGCGTCCATGCCGGTGGCTGCCGTCAGAAACGGGGGCAGGCCCAGCGTCAAGGCCGGATCGGCGATGACGGCGCGGGGCATCATGCCGGGATGCAGGAGGATCTTTTTGACCTGCGTCGCCTCATCCGTAATCACGGCGGCCCGCCCGACTTCCGAGCCGGTGCCCGCCGTCGTCGGCACCGCGATGACAGGCGCGATGGTCTCGCCAGGGATCTGCTTCCAATCGTCCTCATAATCCCACAAAGACCCCGCCTGCCCCGCCATCAAGGCGATGACCTTGGCGACATCCATCACGCTGCCGCCGCCGAAGGCGATCACGCCGTCGCAGCCGCCCGCGCGGTAAACGGTCAGACCATCAGCGACATTACCCTCAACCGGGTTCGATTTGACATCGGAAAAAATAATCATCGGCACCCCGGCGTCTTCACTACGAGCTACCGCCTCCCGAACCATCGACAAGCCCATCAACCCCGCATCGGTAACGAACAACGGCCTCGTCATCTCCAGCCCCTGACAGACCTCTGCCAGCTCAACGATACGCCCCGCGCCGAAGCGAATAGCGGTGGGGAAGCTCCAGTCGCCGTGTTGCTGTCGAGGATCCGTCGTCATGACGCGTCTGAGGAACGTGAAGAGTGTAGCGTGTCGTGCATGGTTCAAAACATACGGATTATCCGGCGCAAAGACGACGAAAGGCGTCGCCGTCAATCAGCCGGAGAGTCTCCAAAACAAACAGGACAGCAAGAAGGCTTTGTTCTCGATCTCGACGTTTTCGTAAAGGCCCCACCTCGCGATACATCCGCCCTTGTTGTGCCGCGTTTCATTGCCTTTCAGGGTGAGGTTGCGGCCTCGCACCCGGATGCCCGCCGCGAACCGTCGGCTGGAGTCCTTGCCGGTAAAGCTCGAAGAAGGATGACCATTTTGGTTGCAGCGGTTGTTGCTTATGTCTGAGTTGAAGCATCCATTGAGCACGATGCCGCCTCGGATGGACCGGTCGGGAGCCTTCGGATCTCCCACGCCGCCGTAGCCGTTGTGCGCGCACGTATTGCCCTGGATGACGAGGTTTCCCTCCGTCACCTTTTTATAATTCGTGTTGACATAGAGACCGGCCCACCGGTTGTCCCGGCATTCGTTGCCGCGCGCTTCGACGTCGAACGCCGCCATGTTGCCGTAGTTGGTGACGAGGCCGTGCCGGCGATGCCCGGTACACACATTGCTGATGAGGCGGGCATTCTTGACGGATCCCTTGTCGCTGTTGTTGTTGTGGACGAAGGCGATGCCCGAATCGTTGCCGTAGCGGCTCGACGCGTTGGGCGTGAAGACACAGGTATTGCCTTCGACGTGGACGTTCTCGAAGCGGGTGCCGTAGAAGTAGATGTCTTTGTAAGAATCCGGACCGACCGGACCGACCGAACTGCGTGACTCGGGCGGTCTTCTATTCTGGAGGAGATGACAGTCTTTGACTGTGATATTTTCTATGAAAATATCCCTGGGCGTTCCAAATCGAATACCGCAGCCGCTGGCATTCTCGATGCGGCATTGCTCAATGACGATATTATGGACTTCTCGAATCTGGACTTCCCTGCTGGGGAGTATGATCCCGCAGCCTTTGGTAGCATTAACCGAAACGTCCTCGGTGATATCCAGGCTCTGGCCCGGTCCCTTCAAAAAGAGCCCGCTGATGGCGCTGTCTCGAACAACCCCGTCGGCGTCGGGGATTAGTTCGATGAAGTTCGTGTCAGCCTTTTCCGTGACGAGCTTGCTCTGGTTCCCCTCGCCCCGCAGGTTGACCGTCGGCTTGAGTTGAAGGGCCGTCTCCAGCGTGTGTGTGCCTGCCGGCACCGTCACATCCCCGCCGCCTGCTTCATGCGCGGCGTCAATCAAGCGCTGGATCCCTTCAGCGTTCATGGTGTTATCCTCTGCTTTTTGGATTCACTCCAAAATCCTAAAGTGGAAAGATTTGGGCCGCGTCAGGTGTTCGTAGCCGACCGTCGAGAGGGTGCAGCCGCGGCCTGAGTCTTTGACGCCGGTCCAGGCCAGGGCCGGGTCGAGGTAGTCGCAGCGGTTCATGAACAAGGTTCCCGTCTCGACGCGGTCGCCCAGGGCCAGGGCGACGGCTTCGTCGGCGGTCCAGATCGAGGCGGTCAGGCCGTAAGGGCTGTCGTTCATCAGCGCGACGGCCTCATCGTCGGAGGTCACTTTCATCAGGCCGATGGCCGGGCCGAACGTCTCTTCAGTCATGAAGCGCATCGTGTGATCGACCTCGACGAGCACCTGGGGGGCGAGGTAGGACGTGCCCGCCTGTGCCGCCGGAAACGACGCCGGATCGATCAGCGCCCGCGCGCCCTGCCGGACGGCCTCTTCCACCTGACCGCGCACGAAATCGGCAGCGCTCGTCCGGACGACGGGGCCGAGCGTGGTTTCGGGATCGAGCGGGTTGCCGAGACGATAGGCGCGGGTTTGTTCGACGAAGGCCTCGACGAAACAGTCGTAGACGGCCTCGTGGATGTAGATGCGTTCGATGCCGCAGCAACTCTGCCCGGCGTTGTAGAACGCGCCGTCTACGAGGTTTTCGACGGTGTGGTCGAACGGCGCATCGGGGCGAACGTAAGCCGGGTCTTTGCCGCCGAGTTCGAGCCCGACGCCGATGAACCGCGTCGACGCGGCGCGTTGCACCGCCCGCCCGCCGGCCACCGATCCGGTGAAGGCCACAAAATCGATTTCGGGGCTTCGGATGAGCGCGTCGGTGGCGTCGTGCGTCAGGTGGAGGTATTGAAAGACGCTGTCGGGCAGCCCGGCGGCGGCAAACGCCTCGGCAAAGCGCTCGGCGCACAGCGGCGTCTGCGACGAGTGTTTGAGAATCACCGCGTTGCCCGCCATGAGGGCCGGAATGATCGAGTTGACCGCCGTCAGGTAGGGATAATTCCACGGCGCCAGGGTCAGCACCACGCCCAGCGGCTCCCGGCGGATCAGCCGCGTAAAGCCCGTCTTCGGCCCTGGATCGACGTCGCCCAGCGCCTCCTCGGCAATCGAGATCATATACCGGGCGCGCTCGGCCAGGCCCCGCGCCTCGCCCGGCGCATGCGCTACGGGCCGCCCCATCTGCCAGCTTATCTCCTCGGCGATCACCTGCTTCCGACCCACAAATTCATCGACGAACCGCGTGCAGTATTGGGCGCGCTCGGCCACAGAAATCTGCTTCCACGCCGCCTGCGCCTGCCGTGCAGCCGTCAGCGTCTGCGCAATCTCAGCGTCGGTAGCGTAGGCCCGCTCGACGTACACGCTGCCGTCGACGGGGGTGATGGTTTGAAACACGGCGGCCATAATTCAGGGATCCATGAGAAATAAGCAGGTGGGGAAAAGTTATGCGGTATTTTACGCCGTTGCGCTCGTAGCACGCTCGGCATCGGTCATGAGTCACAGGTCATGGGGTTTTTCTCATGACCCGTGACTCATGACCCATAACCAACGCCAGCGGAGATACAGCGTGATACCATCAGGATTACCGCAAAACATGGTCTTGCCTACTTGAGAACGACCAACCGTCTCGTCTGGGCGTACGATCCGGCCTGTACGCGGTAGACGTACACGCCGCTCGAAAGATCGTGCGCATCCAGGACAAATGCATGGGTTCCGGCGGGAAGAAATGCCTCGGCGAGCGTGGCGACCTCGCGGCCAGGCAAATAATGGCTACCGACGCCCCGAAATATTGTCCGCCGTGGATGTCTGAAGAGAAGAGCTTGAGCGGGTATTGCGCGCGTGCGGCTGCCGGGCTCCCTATCACGATGAGGAAGCCCATCGACGCTATCCATAATCTGGTCATCATGAGCCCGGCCCGGCGGCGTCAGAAAACATACCTGTCCGGGTATCATGATACCGCCCGCCTGACCGAGGCGCATGAACCCAAAGATAGATTTCACCCTATTTAGATTTTGGCGAGCCAAAATCTAAAAATTTAAGCCCTTTCGAAGAAGCGGATGCGTTCCCAGTCCGTCACGCGGCGGTCGTATTCGGCCTGTTCCCAGCGTCCGGCGTGGAGGTAGTGGTCGACGACGGCGTCGCCGAGGGCGGCGCGCAACGCCTCGGAGGCGTCGAGGGCGGCGAGGGCTTCGCGGAGCGTCTTGGGCACCTCGCGGATGTCGGCAGCGCCGTAGGCATTGCCGTCGAACATCGCCTCCAGGTCGAGTTCGTTCTCGATGCCGTGGAGCCCGGCAGCCATGGTGGCGGCGAAAGCGAGATACGGGTTGGCGTCGGCGCCGGGGATGCGGCATTCGACGCGCGTAGACGGCCCGGAGCCGATGACGCGGAAGCCGGCGGTGCGGTTGTCGCGGCTCCAGACGGCTTTCGTCGGCGCGAACGAGCCGGCCTGAAAGCGTTTGTACGAGTTGATGTAGGGCGCGAAGAAATACGTCATGTCGCGGGCCAGCGCCAGTTGCCCGGCCAGGTACCGGCGGAACAGATCCGACATGCCGCCGGGCACCGTCTCGTCGTAGAAAAGCGCCGTGTCGTCTTCAACATCCCACAGCGACGAGTGCAGGTGACAACTGTTGCCGGCGAGGTCTTCGCGCCACTTTGCCATGAACGTGACGGCCTTGCCGTGCAGATAGGCGATCTCTTTGACGCCGTTTTTGTAGATGACGTGGCGGTCGGCCATTTCCAGCGCCTCGGCGTAGCGCAGGTTGATCTCCTCCTGCCCCGGCCCCCATTCGCCTTTCGAAAACTCGACGGGCACGCCCGCGCCGTCCATCCCGTTGCGCACCGCGCGGATGAGCGGCTCCTCTTTGGTGGTCTGAAAAATGTGATAATCTTCGATGTACCACCCGGCGGTCTTGAGTTGTTTATAGTCCTTCCCCCGCGCCGATTCGAACGTCTCGTCGAACACGTAAAACTCCAACTCCGACCCCATCTTGGCGACGTACCCGGCCTCGCGGGCCTTTGCGAGTTGCCGTTTGAGGATCGTCCGGGGCGAATGCGGCAGTTCTTCGCCGTGATGATCGACGGCGTCGCCGAGGACGAGGGCGGTGCCGGGCAGCCAGGGGATGCGGCGCAGCGTGTCGAGGTCGGGGCGGATGCCGAAGTCGCCGTAGCCGAGATCCCAGGAGGCGGCCTCGAAGCCCGGCACCGGCTCCATCTCCATATCGACCGTGAGCAAATAATCGCAGACGTGCATCTCGTGGATGACGTGATCGAGGAAGAAATGCCCCGTCACCCGCTTGCCGATGAGCCGGCCCTGCATATCGGTCATGCACACGAGCACCGTGTCGATCTCGCCGTCGGCGATGAGGGAGCGTAGTGTTTCCAGGTCTAAAGTTCCAGCCATGGTTCGTGGGGTCATTTACTCGCGTTGCTCGTGTCATTGGCTCACTTCGTTCGCGTCAAGTGCGCCTGCGGCGCGTCATTCATTGTCCTAGATAAGCAAAGCGATGATTCCAAACAACGATTGACAGCGAGCGAAGCGAGCTAAATGACGCGAAGCAAATGACGCAAAGCAAATGACAGCGAGCACAGCGAGCTACTTCCTCACCGATTCTGCAAACGCCTCCTCCGGCGCTTTCACCAGGCGTTTGCGCGCGTAGACGCCGAAATAGAGCAGGCCCAGGAAATACCAGACCGCTGCGCCGAGGACGCCCTTGTTGTAATCCGGATTGAGAAACAGAAACAGCAACGCCGCCGCGCAGATGACGAGCGCCACGACCGCGCCGGGCACGCCGACGGGGCTGACGAAAGGCCGCTCGATCAGCGGCAGGTTGATCCGCAGCAGCACGAACGCCATCAGTTGCATGATGTAGGAGATCAGCGCGCCGAAGACCGCCATGTTGAGCAGGACGGCGCCGACGGGGCTGTCTTGCGGCAGCATATAGATGCCCAGCGCCACCAGATAGCCGAGCACCGCCCCGGCCACGAGCGCCACGTGCGGCGTCTTGCGCGTGCCGTGCGTCACCGAGAGCCACTTCGGGAAGTAGCCGGCCCGCGAGAGCGAGTAGATGTTGCGCCCGTAAGCAAAGATGATGGTGTGAAAGCTGGCGATGAGCCCCGCCACGGCGATCAACGCCAGCAGCTTCGCGCCGATGCCATCGCCGAAGATGGTCTGGAAGCCGAGGAACAGCGGTTCGTCGGAGGCGCCGACGGCCTCTGCGCCGGGGGCGATGCCGGCGTTGAGGAAGAGCACCAGGAAGCCCGTCACGATGAGCGTCAGCAGGCCGTAGAGCAGGCCGCGCGGCATGTCGCGTTGCGGGTCGTGCGCCTCCTCCGCCGCCAGCGGCAACTCTTCGATGGCCAGGTAGAACCAGATGGCAAACGGCAAGGCCGCGGCGATGCCCATCCAGCCTTTCGGAAGCCACCGGCTGCCGCCCGCCTCCGGCTCGATGTTGAGCGCCCAGTCCAGCGAAAAATGCGGGATCGCGCCCACGTAAAAAACCGCCAGGATAGCCAGCGCCAGGAACGTGATGAAGACGGTGAAGCGAAACGAAGTCTCGACGCCCGCCACGTTCAAGCCCACAAAAATCAAATACATGATGAGCCACCACACCGGCGCGAACGACTCCGGCGTCTCGAACACCGCCCCCAGATACCCCCCGATGCCGACGACGATGACGGCGGGCGTGATGACGTATTCCATCGTCTCGCCCAGGCCGGTGACGAAGCCGCCCCACGGCCCCATCGCCGAGCGTCCGAACGAGTAGGCCCCGCCCGTATGCGGCAGCGCCGGAGACATCTCGCCGATGCTGTAGCACAGCCCCACATACATCACCGTGATGACCACCGTGGCGATTAAGAGCCCGCCGAACCCCCCGGCAGCCAATCCGAAGTTCCACCCGAAAAAATCGCCTGAAATCACCGCGCCGACGCCCAGCGCCCACAACGACCACACCCGCGCATGACGGCGCAACCCACGCTTATCGAAATAGGCATCATCGACATCCTGGTATTCGACGTGGCCGAGTTTTTTCTTCGTCGTCATCGATTGGGGACTGTGTTCTTGTTTGCGCAAGGGCACACGGATGTTACGGATTTTACATCGTCAGTCGCAATGCTCGTGTCATGGATAAAAAACCTGCGCTAATCCCCAAAAGAGGCAATCTAACCGTAAAGAATGCAGAGAAGGCGCAGAGAACGGTCTTTCTTTGTGCCCTCTGCGCCTTCTCTGCGCGCTCTGCGGTTAAACAGCATATGCCGCGTCAGCTTCCTTTTGTGCAAATCGGCACGCGCTCCATCTGCAATCCTGAAACGCCATTTATTAAGGAATCGCAAAGAAAGCCCTTCCAGATTAAATCATTGTAAATGAAAGCACTTCCGGACAAACACCAACCTGCAACTTAAACCGAAACCTGCGTACCATGCCGCCTCAACCCGCGAGGCCGGAGCATGGGCAATCTGTGCCGGCCTCACCCTGGGGATGCGTACGCGGCGGAAGCCCCCGTACGGCACTTCCCATCATCAAGAGCCTGCAAAGGCTCGAAAAGAAGGAGGTGGATACGATGAAGTACATCGGTATGTATCTGCTCATGTTCATCCTGAGTCTGCTGTTTCCTGCGCGCGCCAATGCACAGGTGCCCGTGACCCAGGACGTGCCCCTGATCAACCAGTACATCGCCGACTCCTACGAACACCGGAGCGCGACGTGGTGGAATGCCCTGGGGCGTCAACTCACCCTGTCGGTAGACGTCCCCTACGAGCAGGTTCAGGAGACGGCGTTGCAGAACATCATCTTTTTCGCCACGCATCACGGCGAGAAGGTGAAACTCAACGACGCCGCTGCTCGCCTGCTGGGCATCTACCAGCATCACGATCAGGAGGCCTTCCGCATCATGGCCCTGGCCGCGCTGCACGCCATCGGCGATGAAAGCACGATGCAGAAGTTGCAACGGATCGTCGAGGAGGAAGCCTCGGACAGGGTGCGGCACGTCACCGTCGCCGCGTTACACGACCACTACTACCGGAGATAAATAGAGCAATCTGTTCTTTGGAATGCTACCCATAAAGAGCCCGGCGCTGTCAAAAGCGCCGGGCTTTTTTTGTTCAGGCTGTTGGCGTTCTGATCAACCCTTAATTCGCATCATTGCCCCCTGTTGAACGTCACGGTACCTGAAGCTCAAATTCCGCCATCAGCGGGAGATGATCGGAAGCCAGGTTGAGCAGCGCCCGCCACACTGTATCTGCCTCCTTGATATCAATCCCCCGATAGCCCCGCGCGACGGACCAGCGATCATCAGGACGATACAAAATGTAGTCGATCCGTTTCCGAGGAGCGTCGGAGGGGAACGTAAATCCATCCTCCTCACCAATCCAGATATCCGTCCAACGCTCTTCCAGAATGTTCATCGGTTCACTGCCAACCTCGGCGTTCAGATCGCCGGCAAGAATGACGGGCTGATCGTCGTAATGCTGAAGAATCGCATTGATCTCCGTCGCCTGGGCGATGCGGTCCTGGGGAGATCGCAAATGATCCAGGTGTGTCCCGATAAAAACGAACGTCTGATCCGAATTGGGGAATTGGAGAGTAGCCGCCAACGCCGCCCTCGGCTCGCTGTCCGGCTGATGCGGCAACGGGTGATTGGTCGTATCGACGATGGAAAATCGTGACAGGATCGCCTCGCCGTATTCGCCGCCATCGTAGTACATCGCGCGTCCGAAGACGGCGTCCATGCCCGTGAGCACCGCCAGTTCAGCAGCCAGATCGACGCCGTTGAGCCGGCCTGTCTTACGATCCACCTCCTGAAGCGCCACGACGTCGGGATCGAGCGTGTTGATGACCTCGGCGATTCGGTTCAGATCACGCGTGCCGTCGGTGTTGCGCCCGCCGAGCACGTTGTACGTCAACACCTTCACCCGCAACGCAGGCGCGGCAGTGCGCGCAACATCCTGCGGTTTCGGTTGACATCCAACAAAAAACACCAGGACAAGGAATAGCAGCAGGCGCGCTTTACTGGCGTGAACCTTCGGTTTCATAGGTCGGAATCTTGAGAAATGATCGATTTAGCTTGCGTCCTCGTTGATGTTTGGCGGAAACCCGGGCAGGATAAGTGACCGTGCGACAGGCTCCTCATCGCCGGCCACGTAGAACGTCATCCGCCCATCCTCATCGCAAATCCAGACTTCCTGCGCGCCGTGTTCGAAGTAGAGACGGCGCTTTTCTTCCATCTGCACTGCCGTATTGGCGCTGTAGAGCACCTCGACACAAACCTCCGGCGCGACGGGGCTCGCCTCCACGCCGTCGGGTAACGCGTCCAGGCGTTCTTGCGAAATCCAGATCACGCCGGGCACCTTTACGCCCTTGCGTGTCTCGACGGCAAATTCAACGGCTCGCTCACCAGGCTCTTTAGCATGGTCGCGCATGAGATCTGTGATGCGCGTCTGGGCATGGCTATGCCTGGGCTTGTGAGGACTCAAAATGATCTGCCCTGTTTCGGTGGTTTCGACCTTATAGGGCAGATCGCGGAAGGCGGGGTCTTCGAGAACGCGCTGCCAGGCCGAGGTGATAGTGCTTTCCATGATGATGCCTTGTAGCTGGTGTGAGCGCCGGTGTGTTGTTAATGACGTGAACGGCCCTGGGGATCCGGTAAAAGCCTCTTCATGCTCTCACTCCCGAAATAAAATGTTCAAATCACGCGCACTCCCGAAATAAAATTGCTAAGCAAACCTGCGCATTTTCATGCCTAAAAACCTTGAGATTGGCGAAAAATGTTCGTCTCTTTGCGTGATTCCAAGATCATTTTTTGGAGAAACGCGCCATGCAAAGACCGCGTCGCTATTTGATCATCCTGGCGCTGGCCGCCCTCGCCGCCGGGTGCCAGCGTGAGGCGCCGGAGACGCCGCCCAACGTCGTCGTCATCCTCATCGACGACCTGGGGTGGCTCGATACCGGCGTCTACGGCAGCACGTTTTACGAAACGCCCCACATCGACCGGCTGGCGGCGGAGGGGGTGCGCTTTACGGAGTTTTACACGGCCAGCTCGGTCTGCTCGCCCACGCGGGCCAGCCTGATGACGGGCAAACACCCCGCCCGGCTGCACCTGACCAACTGGATCGGCGGCGAGCAAAAAGGGCCGTTGCTTCAGGCCGAGTACGTCCGCCAGTTGCCGCTCGAAGAGATTACCGTTGGCGAGGCGTTTCGCGAGGCGGGTTATGCCACCGGCTACATTGGCAAATGGCACCTCGGCAAAGAAGGGTTTATGCCCGATGATCAGGGGTTCGATTTCATCAAGACCGTCAACTATGCCGGCCAGCCCGGCTCGTATTTCCCGCCGTACGAAAACCCCAACTTCGCCCTCACCAACGTCCCCGACCTCAACGGCGACCCCGACGACGCCTACCTCACCGACCGGCTGACCGACGTGGCGGTGGAGTTTCTGGAGGCGCACCGCGACAGCGCGTTTTTGCTCGTCCTCTCGCACTACGCCGTCCACACGCCGCTGCAATCGAAAGACACGCTCACGCACAAGTACGAGGCCAAAACCGAGGCGCTGCCGCCCACCGACGAGCCGGCTTTTCTGCCCGAAGGCACGCTCGGCACGACACGGCAGCGGCAAGACCACGCCGTCTATGCCGGGATGATCGAGAGCACCGACGAGAGCGTGGGCCGCGTGCTCGACGCGCTCGATGCGCTCGGCCTGGCCGATAACACCGTCGTCGTTTTCGTCTCGGACAACGGCGGTCTGAGCACGCTCAGCCGAGACCGGGCCTGGGCGCCGACGTCCAACCGCCCGCTGCGCGCCGGTAAAGGATTGCTCTACGAAGGCGGCATCCGCGTCCCGTTCATCGTCAAAGGACCGGGCGTGGCGCAGCCCGGCAGCCTCAACCACACCCCCGCGACGAGCACAGATCTCTACCCGACGCTGCTGGAGATGGCCGGCCTGCCGCTACGACCCGATCAGCACCGCGACGGCCTGAGCCTCGCGCCGCTGCTCGCCGGAGACGACTCCCTCGAACGCGATACGCTCTACTGGCACTTTCCGCATTACCACGGCTCCGGCAACAGACCCACCGGCGCCATCCGCGCGGGCACCTTCAAACTGATCGAATGGTTCGAAGACGACCGCGTCGAACTCTTCAACCTCGACGACGACCTCGGCGAGACGACGGACCTGGCCGCCACGATGCCGGACAAAGCCGCCGAACTCCGCGACGCCCTCCACGCCTGGCGCGAAGCCGTAGACGCTCGCATGCCAACACCGAATCCGGAGTGGAATGGTGATGATCGTTGAGAAACCTTCTTTTTGAATGTCCAATATCGAATAGCGAATGTCGATTGTTGAAGGATCCGACAGTACATTCGACATTCAACATTCCCTGATCGATATTCGATATTCAACACCATCATGCGCCTCTGCCCCC
The DNA here is from genome assembly GCA_028278205.1 of Rhodothermales bacterium. Taxonomy (GTDB): domain Bacteria; phylum Bacteroidota; class Rhodothermia; order Rhodothermales; family Bin80; genus JANQES01. The sequence continues at coordinate 6,489 of JANQES010000034.1, read as the reverse complement.
GCATCATATCATCCAGCATCGCCCTGACGCTCGCCCTGGTCTTAGGCCTCAGGTGTGCTGAAGAAAGGCCCGCCCCGCCCAACATCGTCCTTTTCTACATCGATGACCTGGGCTGGCGCGACGTCGGGTTCATGGGCAGCGCGTATTACGAGACGCCGAACATCGACCGGCTGGCGGAGGGCGGGATTGTCTTTACCAACGCCTACGCCAACGCCCCCAACTGTGCGCCGAGCCGCGCCTCGCTGATGACCGGCCAGTACACGCCCCGGCACGGCATCTACACCGTCGCCAGTTCGGCGCGCGGAGAATCCCGGCATCGCAAGCTGATCCCCACGCCGAATACGACCACGCTCGACACCAGCTTCGTCACGCTGGCCGAGGCCCTGAAAGCGGCAGGCTATGCGACGGCGCACGTGGGCAAATGGCACCTCGGCGGAGACGGCCACCTGCCCATAGATCAGGGCTTCGACGTGAATGTGGCCGGAAACCACCGGGGCAGCCCGCCGGGCTACTTCTATCCGTATCAGCGAGGCAATTATACCCTGGCAGACCTCCAGCCGAGCGGGCGTGACGGCGAATACCTGACCGACCGGCTGACCGACGAAGCCCTCGGCTTCATCGAACTGCACGCGGATCAGCCTTTTTTCCTGTATTTCGCCCACTACGCCGTCCACACCCCGATTCAAGCCAAAGAGGTAATTATCGAAAAATACCGCCAGAAGCCCGGCGACGAGGCGCACAACAACCCCACCTACGCAGCGATGATCGAAAGTGTGGACGAAAGTGTGGGCCGCGTGATGCGCCTGCTCGAAGAACGAAGCCTGGCAAACAACACCATCGTCCTCTTTTTCTCGGACAACGGCGGCTACGGACCGGCTACGTCGATGGCGCCGCTGCGCGGGGCGAAGGGGATGCTCTACGAAGGCGGCATCCGCGTGCCCCTGGCCATCTACGCGCCGGGCCTGCTTCCCGAAGCGCGCCGCGACGACACGCCCGTCATCGGCACCGACCTCTACCCGACGCTGCTGGAGATGACCGGCACCCCACTGCCTTCCAACCAAGCGTTCGACGGCGTCAGCCTGTGGCCGCTGCTCTCCGACGCCACGCCGCCGCCACCGCGTGCCCTCCACTGGCACTTCCCGGCCTATCTCGAACGCTATCGTGACACGCCCGGACCCTGGCGCACCACACCCGCCGCCGCCGTCCGTCAGGGCGATTTCAAGCTCATCGAATTCTTCGAAGACAATCGCCTCGAACTCTACAACCTGCGCGACGACCCCGGCGAGCAAAACAACCTCGCTGAGACGATGCCGGACAAAACGCAGAAACTGCACACGCTGATGCAAGCCTGGCGCGATTCGCTCAACGCGCCGGTGCCGACGGCGTTGAATCCGGAGTATGAAGGGGAGTAGGGAATTTTGGATTTTGGATTTTAGATTTTGGATTGGTCTCATCCGGCATCCTCATCTCAAAAGAGAACGCCGCAGCGGTCTCGACCGTCGCGGCGTTCTCTTTTGCTAAAAGGGGCTCGGTAATTTCCCAATCCAAAATCCAAAATCTAAAATCCAAAATCAGCACGTTCAAGGCGCCACGAGGCGATAACTCACAAAAGCCACCTCCTTGCTATCGGGCGACCAGGACGGCACGTTGATGGTGCCCTGGCCGCCGAAGAGCGTTGCCAGCACGCGGGGTTCGCCGCCGTCGATGGGCATCAGGCGCAGCAGTACGTTTTTGTTGGGCGGGTGGCCTTCGACGCTTTTGTCGTAGGAGAGAAAGACGAGTTGCTGGCCGTCGGGCGAGGGGTGTGCGAACCAGTCGCCGTAGTCGTCGTCCGGGGAGAGTTGTTCTTGATTGGAGCCGTCGGGGTTCATGCGCCATATTTTCATCTGGCCGGTGCGCACCGAGTTGAAAAAGATGGTGCCGCCGTCGGGTGAATACTCCGGGCCGTCGTCGAGGCCGGGCGCGTCGGTCAGGCGGGTTTCGGCGCCGCCTTCGACGGGGATGGCGTAGACGTCGTATTCGCCGTTGCGCCGGGCGCAATAGACGAGCGTCTTGCCGTCGGGCGACCAGCCGTGCCAGTAGGACGGCCCCTGCTCGGTGACGAGACGCGGCGTTCCGCCCTCACTCGGCAACGTGTAGATCATCGACGAGCCGCCTTCGGGACTATGGCTGATGACGAGTTGCGTGCCGTCGGGCGAGAAGCCGTGATCGTTGTTGCAGCGATCCGCAAAACCCGTATCGATCTGCTGCGGTTCGCCGCCTTCGACGGGGATGCGATAGAGCCGGCCTTCGCTGTTATAAACCAGTTCCGCGCCGTCCGGCGACCAGTTGGGCGCTTCGAAATGTTCACGCGCGCGCCGCACGATCCGCCGGGCGCCCGTATCGACTGTGACGATTTCGAGGGTGCTCTCCACCACGCGATCTTCCTCCGCAACAACGCCTATCGATTCGAAGCCGACGTTCGAAAACGCGGCGGTCTCCTGCACGTTTTCGTCGCGCGCACAGACGGCCAGCCCGGCATACACCGTATCAGGCAAATCCACCGAAATGCTACCGACGGGCTGAAAATCCTCGCCCTCAGACGCCACGAAGAGCGTAAACAGGTCGCCCGTCCGCTCCAGGCGTATCGTGGCCGGCGCGCGCGTGGCTGCCAGGACTTCCTGCGTCGGCCCGCCGGCGGTCTCGCGGTATTGCAGCGCGATCAAGCCGTCGCCGTGGACCAGAGCGTCGGCATACGGCGCGTCCGGTTCGAGGCCGCCGCGTATCATCCAGCCGGCTTTGCGATATTGATGCCCCCCCGTTCCCTCGAAAGCGACGTCGGCGGTTAAAACCACGTCGCCTTCGGCTTTGCGCCAGACGTAGTAGAAGGCATCGCTTTCGCCGTAGATATCCTCGCCGCTGCCGGTGATGCGATACACCGCCGCGCCGGCATCATAGGCCACGCTGCCTCCCAGCGGCGCCTCGCCGACGTTGGTTTGTCCTTCGAACATGCCGAGCCCTCCTTGCCCATTGCACGAAGCCACAGTTCCGCACAGTACCACCAGGCTTCCTATGATCCAACCGATCTGTTGCAGCGTCTTCATAGTGCCGGCCTTTTCTTGTATTGTTTCTGGAGATTTCAGAACGTTGTGGGCGGGGTTCTTGCCCGGATGAATCATACGCCACAAAGGCACAAAGACACAAAATTTATGACTCTGGAAATCTGCACCGCGTCGGTGGATGATTGCCTCGCCGCGCAGGAAGGCGGCGCGCACCGCATCGAGTTAAACGCGGCGTTGGCTCTCGGCGGCCTGACGCCTTCGCCCGGCGTGTTGATCGAAGCCAGAGCCGTCCTCGATATCCCGATCATCGTCATGATCCGGCCTCGCCCCGGCGGCTTTTGCTACAGCGAGCGCGACTTTGCAGCGATGCAACGCGACGTCGAGTTCGCCCTCGAACACGGCGCCGACGGCATCGCCTTCGGGATCCTCACCGAAGACGGTAGGCTCGACGAACCTCGCTGCCGACGCCTCATCGCGCAAACCGAAGGCCGGGAGGCGGTCTTTCACCGGGCTTTCGACGTCGTGCCCGATCCCGAAGACACGCTCGAACGGCTGATTGATCTGGGTGTGACGCGTGTGCTGACGGCCGGCCAGCAAGCCAGCGCGTACAACGGCGCCGCCAACATCGCCCGCTACGTGCAGCAGGCTGCCGGGCGCATCGAGATCCTGCCCGGCGGCGGCATCAACCGTTTCACCCTCGCCGACGTCCTGGCCCGCACCGGATGCACCCAGATCCACGCCTCGCTGACGACGACGCGCGCCGACGCCTCGACGCAGGCGCGGCCCCACGTCACCTTCGGCGGATCGTTCCGCGCCCCGGAAGACCGCTTTTCGACCACCGACGCTGAGGCCGTCGCCGACCTCCGCCGCCAGCTTGATGGGCTTGCGGGATAGCTTTTTTATTTGCCACAAAGGCACGAAGACACGAAGATGATTTGCCCTAACGATAGCCTCTTCGTGTCTTCGTGCCTTCGTGGCATCATCAGATAATTACTAAAAAATCCCCTTTTCGAAGACTTGAAGGGTTTCGAAAGCCCTCCGCGTCTCTTATCGTAAGAGTTGGTATTTTCTCGGAATGACGCCCCCGCCTCAACGTCAACACGACACCCACCGCTATGAAACCGCACATCACGATAGCCACGCTCCTGCTGGGGATGATCCTGGCCGCCGGCACGGCCTATGCCCAGGACAACGGCTGGCACGACCTCTTCAACGGCTCCGACTTCACCGGCTGGACCCGCCTCAACGGCGAAGCCGCCTACACCATCGACAACGGCGAAATCGTCGGCACGACGAAGATGGGTACGCCCAACACCTTCCTCGCCACCGAGAAAACCTATGGCGATTTCTTCCTCAGCGTGGAGGTGATGGTCGATCCGGCCATCAACTCAGGCATTCAGATCCGCAGCGAGAGCAAGGAGGACTACCGCAACGGGCGCGTCCACGGCTATCAGGTCGAGATCGATCCGGCGGAGCGGGCCTGGAGCGGCGGGATCTACGACGAAGCGCGCCGGGGCTGGCTCTATCCGATGGAGTTGAACCAGAAATGCCGCAAAGCCTTCAAAAACGGCACGTGGAACCACTATTACATCGAAGCCATCGGGCCGTCCATCCGCACCTGGATCAACGGCGTGCCCTGCGCCGACCTCATCGACGACATGACTGCCGAGGGCTTCATCGCGCTGCAAGTGCATAGCATCAGCAATGAGTCGATGGCGGGCAAGGAGATTCGCTGGCGCAATGTGAAGATCAAGACGGAGAACCTGGTGCGCAGCCCGTGGACCAACATCGCTGTGGTCAACCTGATTCCGAACCATCTCTCGCCGCAGGAAGAGGCGCAGGGCTGGAAACTACTCTTCGACGGCAAGACCACCAACGGCTGGCGCGGCGCGGGCAAAGAGGCCTTCCCCGAAAGAGGATGGCGCATCGAAAACGGCGTGTTGATCGTCGAAGCCTCGGGCGGCGCCGAGTCGGCCCACGGCGGCGACATCGTGACGATGGGTGAATATGATATGTTCGAGTTGAGCCTCGATTTCAAGCTCACCGAAGGCGCCAACAGCGGCATCAAGTATTTCATCACCGAGAGCTACGGCAGCGATGCCTCGGCCATCGGCCTCGAATATCAACTCCTCGACGATGAGAAGCACCCGGATGCCAAGATGGGCGCCGGCGGCAACCGAACGGTCGCCTCGCTCTACGACCTCATCCCGGCGCATAAGAACAAGATCGTCAACCCGCCCGGCGAGTGGAACCGCGCCCGGCTCATCGTCAAAGGCACCCGCGTGGACGAGTGGCTCAACCGCAACCGGACCGAGAAAAGCGTCTTCAGCGGCGCGCACGTCGAGCACTGGCTCAACAACCGCAAAGTGCTCGAATACGAACGCGGCACCCAGGCCTTCGACGCGCTCGTGACGCGCAGCAAATACGTCAAGTGGGAAGGCTTCGGGCACTGGGAGCAAGGCCACATCCTCTTGCAAGACCACGGCGACGAAGTCCACTTCCGGAGTATCAAAATCCGCAAGATCCCTCACAGAATGACGATGGCGGGCCGATAGTCGTCTTTCTTTTAAAACGTAAAACGTGAAACGTAAGGGTGCTCGCAAAAACCTTTTTAGAAGCACCCTTACGTTTTACGTTTACTTCGTGAGTCGCTTTGCTCGTCTCATGTTTTACGAACGCACATGAACCGCTACTTCTTCCTCACCTTCTTGCTGCTGATCCCGGCCACGGCGCAGGCGCAAAAGTACCGGGCTGCCGATGGAAAGCTCCGCGTCGCCCTCGTGGTGAATCCCTACGGAGGCGACCGGGCCGGGCCGGAGACAGACACCGAGCGCATGGTGACTATAACACGCCCGAGACCACCCTCAGCGGTATGCTTGGCGGCATGCCCGTGGCCGTCTCGGCAGGCCACGCCCTGACGCGCATGCGCCAACAATCCGGCCTCGACCCCGCCCTGCCGGAACGCTACATCGTCATGGCCTGCGTCCGAGACACCGACCCGCTCGAACAAGACCGCATCGACCGCTCCCTCATCGAACACATCACCGTCGACGACGTCCGCACGCTCTCCGGCAACATCCACACCCAGATGGAGCGTCTGAGCCGCCTGACGGACCTCATCTACATCCACATCGACCTCGACGTGCTCGACCCGCCGGAGGTCATGGGCCATCCGCTGACCGTGCCCGACGGCCCGACGAGCGAAGAACTGGCGGCGGCGCTGGCGGTGATGTTTCGCTACGAGAAAGCCGCCGCCCTCGGCCTCGCCTCCTACCCGGCCGATGCCGACCCGGACAAGACCACGCTCCGGGCCGTCTACCGGCTGGCCGTCGGCGCCGTCAAAGGGCTTCAGGCACGGTAGCGAATGGGGAGTGGCGAGTGGCCAATAGGGTAGGGCAATAGGGAATGCGCCCCCGATTCGCTATTCGCCATTCGCTATCATTTTTAT
>JANQES010000028.1 GCA_028278205.1 Rhodothermales bacterium | reverse complement strand
GACGGCGCGCAAACAGGGCAAGCATGTCTTCAAAGAACTATCGCGGGCGTTGCAAGAACCGGACTATGTCTTGATCCAGCCCGCTACCTAAGTGATTACTTTGGATTTTGGATTGGTCGTTTACCGAGCCGTCAAAACAAACGAATAAGCCTTAGCGGGTCCAACCGTTGTGGTTTATTCGATTATTGAATTGGGTGGAAGTAAACAATCCAAAATCTAAAATCCAAAATCCAAAATCCAAAATCAGCATCCCTATGCTAAAACGCATCTTCCCCATCGCCTCCTGGCTGCCCGGCTACACGGTGCCGGCGCTGCGGGGCGACCTCGTGGCCGGGTTGACGGTGGGTGTGATGCTGATTCCGCAGGGGATGGCCTATGCGATGCTGGCGGGCTTGCCGCCCATCTACGGCCTCTATGCATCGTTGATGCCGCTGGTGGTGTATCCCTTTTTCGGCACTTCGCGGCATCTGGCCGTCGGCGCTGTGGCTATCGACATGGTCATCGTGGGGGTGGGGCTCGGCGCCTTGGCCGAGGCCGGCTCGGCGCGGTACGTCGAACTGGCGATCTTGCTGGCGTTGATGGTGGGAGGGATTCAGATGCTGATGGGCGTGGTGCGCCTGGGCTTCGTCGTCAACCTGCTCTCGCGACCTGTGATCATCGGGTTTACGTCGGCGGCGGCGCTCATCATCGCGTTTAGCCAGCTCGGCAACCTGCTCGGGGTCGATTTGCCGCGTTCTCAGCAGGTGTTTGTGGTGTTGTGGGGGGCAATAAAGCGCGTGGGCGAGATTCAGCCGTGGAGCCTGGTGTTGGGCGCCGGCGGCGTGGCGCTTCTGGTCGGTCTGCGGCGGTGGCGGCGGCTGATACCGGGTCCGCTCGTGGCCGTCGTGCTGGGCACGCTCGTGGTGTGGTGGTTGGGGATCGACCGGCAGGGCGTGGCCGTCGTCGGCGCGATTCCGATGGGGCTGCCTACGCCGAGCCTGTCGAGCGTCGATGCCGGGACGGTCCGCGATCTTTTGCCGACGGCGCTGGCGCTGGTGCTGGTGCAGTTTCTGAGCGTGGTATCGCTGGGTAAAGTCTTCGCTGCCCGCCATCGGTACTGGATCCGCCCGAACCGGGAGTTGTTCGCCATCGGGGCGGCCAATTTTTTTGGGAGTTTTTTCCGGGGCATTCCCATCTCCGGCAGCTTTTCGCGGACGGCGGTTAACGAAGGCGCCGGGGCGCAGACGCCGCTGGCTAACGCCGTAGCCGCCGGGCTGATTGCGCTGACGTTGCTGTTTCTGACGCCGCTGTTCTACTTTCTACCCATCCCCGTTTTGGCGGCCATCATCATGGTGGCGGCCTTCGGGTTGCTCGAACTGCACGAGTTGCGCTACCTGCTCAAGGCTAAACGCATCGACGGCGCCCTTGCCATCCTGACGTTTCTGGCGACGTTCTTCCTGGGCATTCTACAAGGCATCCTCATCGGCGTCGTCGCCTCCGTCGTGGCGATTATGTATCGCATCAGCCGGCCCAACATCGCCATCCTGGGGCATCTGCCGGGCACCCGTTCCTTCCGAGACATCCATCGAAACACCAAAGCGAAGCCCATCGACGGGATTCTGATGCTTCGCGTGGATGCCTCGTTTTCCTTCGCCAATGCCGAGTATCTGAAGGATTTCATCCACCAACATAGCCTCGACGACGCCTCGGCCGTCCGCGCCGTGGTCATCGACGCCAGCACGATGAACGACCTCGACATGACGGCGGTCGGGGTGCTGACGTTCGTGGCCCAGACGCTACGCGTGCGCGGCATCGACCTGTACATGACCAGCGTCAAAGGCGATGCGCGTGATGTGGCGCTGCGCTCTCAATTCGTCGAGATTCTGGGTAAAGATCATTTCTTCCTCAGCCCGCATCGCGCCGTCAAACACATCCTGGCCGGCTGGGATCGGCTGGACGAATACCTGGAAAACGTGCCCGGCGAGCAGAAAGCGCTGGGGTAGATTATCTGCGCAACGCCCCGGACCAGCAGCTATGGACGCGGAGGCGGGTTTGAACAACCTGCTGCGGTGCTGCTCAAATTCCCATGCAGCCTGAGCACTTCATTCCACAGGGCTTGTTGCTCCGGCGAAAGAGAACTCGCCCCCCGGGTAGGATTCTGCACGGGCGTATTCGTTTGCTCAAAGCGATCCTGCACCAGATTATAGTACAAGAAGTTCTGATCAGGATAGTCGAATCCCGATCCAGCGGCATTGTAACCGATGATCAATTTGTGCTCGGCGTCCCGGATTGCCAGTATTCTATCCGAATTTGGGAATGTGGCGTTTGAGCGGAAATATTCTGTATAGGCACAGCCGTACAGGCCGGTGGCTTTGGGATCGCTGAGATAGGGGAGGAAACTGTGAGAATCCTCGCCCGTGGGGGCGTTTACCCCGGCGATCTCTGCCACCGAGGCAAAGATGTCTACGGTATGGACCGGCGCATTGGCGGGTTCACCCGGAGAAGCAATTTGACCCTGCGCCGTCAGGTTGCTGCGCCCGGTTTTATGAACCCAGGCATAACCGTCAGCGACGATGAACGGCACCCGAACGCCACTTTCATAGAGGGTGCCTTTGCCCCGATTATCATTGAAAACGCCTTCTACAAGCGTTTGGGGTGTTCCCTTTGAACCGGTGATTTCTTTCTGGGTGCCATTATCGCCAACGAAGATGATGGTGGTGTTTTCCAGATCGTCAATGCCATTGATCAACTCACCGATGTAGTAGTCCAGGCATTCGATCATGGCCCGGTGCGTTCTTATTTCGGTGGATGTAGTGACGCGTGAGGGTATGCCTGTCCCGGCGAAAGGCGGTATTGACTCCTTGTAGCAGTCCAAACTAGCGGGTGGTGCTTCCAGAAAATCATCGTAAATAGGCCCGGCCGAATGAGGCGCGTGGAAGGCCACCGTCGCCATCCAGGGGCCGGTTTGCTGGTTGATCCACGCCAGGGCATCCTCGACGGTCACTTTGGTGGCGTAGTCGACATCAGGATTTGTTGGATCCAGGGGGTACGTAATCTTCGACGTTTGCAGCGTGGACCCCGTGGCATCATAGACATGCTTCGTCCAGTTCGTATATCCATTTTCCAGGTGTCCTTCAAAGGTGCCGGCGAAGTAGTCCCATCCCTGGTCTGTGGGAGCCGGTGCTTGAGAGGAGCGTAGGGTTGGATCTCCGAGGTGCCACTTGCCGAAGAGGCCCGTCGTGTAACGCGTTGCCGGTGTGGAGGCTGTTGCCAGCACCTCGGCAATGGTGGTTTCGTCAGGGTCCAGGTAGGCGTTCTGGTCGCCGCTCGAGACCGGCGTGCCGATGCCGTGCCGGAAGGCGTGCCTGCCGGTGTAGATACCGGCCCGCGTCGGCGAGCAAACGGGATTGGCCCAGGCATTGGTAAAGCGCACCCCGGCCTCAGCAAGCTGGTCGATGTAGGGTGTGCTCGGGATGTGCGATGCGGTCTGCTCATAGATGGGATAATCCTCACGGGCATAGACGGCTACCTTGTCAACGCCGAGGTCGTCGCCAATGATGAGCAGGACATTCTGCTGGTTGCCGCACCCCGGCGGCGGCTGTGTGAGCGTAACCTGGCAAGAGCCGAAGGCGGCGGCGTGGTCCGAGGGGCCGCACACGTCAGACGCGGTAGCGGTTACGTTGGGCGTCGGGTTAGCGGGATCGACCCAGAGGGCGTCGTCGCCGTTGCCGCCGGCCAGGGTTTCGGCGCCGGTGCCGGGGCCGGAACAGAGGATGTCGTTGCCCTCGCCGCCGCGCAGTGTGTCGGTGCCCCTGCCGCCGCGCAGGACGTCGTGCCCGTTATCGCCGCGCAGGATATCATTGCCGCGGCCTCCGACCAGGGTGTCGGCTTTGAGGCCTCCGTCGAGGGTATCGTCGTTGTCGCCGCCGTAGAGGGTATCTTTCCCGGCGCCGCCTTCGAGGGTATCGTTCCCAGCGTCGCCGTGCAGGACGTCTTGCCCGTTATCGCCGTAGAGGGTATCGTTTCCATCGTCCCCATGCAGGGTGTCAGCGCCCCGGCCCCCATAGATCGTGTCTTGTCTCTCCCCGCCGTAGATGGTATCGCTGCCTGCGCCGCCCTCAATGGTGTCTCTCCCTTCACCGCCGCGCAGCGTATCGTCTCCGTTGCCGCCGCGAATGACGTCTTGGCCCTGGCCGCCCTTGATCGTATCGCCGCCTGCCTCCCCTTCGATGGTGTCGTTACCGTCACCGCCCAGGATCGTGTCACCGCCGTTGCCGCCGTCAATGAAATCATCGCCTGCGAGCGCCTCGATCCGGTCCGCTCCACCTTCCCCAAAGAGATACTCCTCGTACTGCCCGTTGTCTTCTGGAGACCCTACGATGACGTCATCGCCGCCTTTACCGTAGATGGTCCCCATGAGAATCTGACCTTTGAGATAGGCCGTGCCGTTCTGGTAATTGAACCGGAGTTCATCGTTAAACTTCGTCCCCTTCAAGCGCACGTTGAAGATCGCACCCCGTGCCGACGTGTCGTTAAACGGGCACGCGAACTTTTGGCCGGTGCCGTCGGTCCCCCACACGCTGTAGTTGGGCGTGCGGCGCCCTGCGAAGTCGGTGACGGCCCATACCTTCACCCCCTGGGTACTTGTTGCCCCGCCAAAGTTTTCACAGACAATCGTGTCAAGATTAACAAAGGTCGCGCCCAGCACGCATTTGTTATTGCAAGACGCCGAGGCATAATCGGCTGGAAAGTCCTGAGCAGCGGCGCGCTGTACATCCCCGGCCAGCCAGGACGCCAGCCCCAGGAGAACAATAACAAACCACCGTGCTGTTGCATTCGCGTGAGTTTTCATGATACACCTCAAGGTTTTTAACTGGATTGTTGTTTCGTTCGAATCTGTTTGCCAGGCATCGGCCCGGCGCGTGCAAGCGATGTCAGACGCGCGGTTTGGGCAGCTTGCGGAAATAACCTACGTTGTCGATGTGGCTTTGAGATGACGCGGGTTCGTGATAGCGCATCACGCGTTCGCGGGATTTTGCGGGCGCGCCGATCTCGATATCGCGTTGCTGCGTGAGGCGAAATCACGAACCCGCGTGATGCGGATGGAGGTGTGCAGGTTGTAATCTTAAAGCGTGTTTCTTAATGTGTTACGATAAATGCAAGATCTAACCATGGCAGGAATCATGAACGAACCCAGTGCAGCATCGCCGTCGCACCAGGAGGCCGTCACGGTCTGGATTATTGAGGACAATGAGGATTATCGCCTCACGGTGCAGGATATGATCAACAGCCGCGAGGGCCTTCACTGCGCCGAGGCGTTTGCGCAGTGCGAGGAGGCCCTCGCCGCGCTCAACCGCTCGTTTGCCCCGGACGTCTTCCTCGTCGATATCGGCTTGCCGGGGATGAGCGGCATCGAAGGGGTGCGGCAGATCAAAGCCATCGCGCCGCACACGCAGGTCATCATGCTGACCATCCACGAAGACAACGACCGGATCTTCAAGGCCATCTGCGCAGGCGCTTCGGGCTACCTGCTCAAAGCATCGTCCCGCGACGTCATCCTCGATGCCATCGCGCAGGTGCGAGAGGGCGGCGCGGCGATGAATCCGAAGGTGGCCCGCCGCGTGCTCAACATGTTCAGCCAGTTCAACGCCCCCCGGTGGGATTACGAGTTGACCGAGCGCGAGCGGGAGGTGCTCAAAGAATTAGTAGACGGCCACTCGAAGCAGGAGATTGCCGATGCGTTGTGCCTGAGTCCCCACACCATCGACTCGCACATTCGCCACATTTACGAGAAGCTGCACGTGCATTCACGCGCCGAGGCTATTGCCAAAGCCTACCGCGAACGGCTTACCTGAACCGCATTCACTACAACGTTTTGGAGGAAATTATGGCATCATGGACGCTCAACACCAATGACCTCGACTTTTTCTGGGGCGCCGTCTATCCCCGGATTATCGGTAGAATATGGCAGTACAACGTGCCCGAGTCAGCGCTTCGAGATTATGAGTATGTAAAAGTCCGGGGGCAGCGAAAGGCCCGAGAAGCGAAGCGGGAGGTTCGAGAAGCGAAGACGAAGGGGCAGTTCAAGAAGCTGATCCTGCACGACCTCGCGCTTTTTCGGGCCAGCACCCGGAGTGAGCCGGGGAGCGTATACGATCAGAATGCGCCGGGAAACGTATTCGATCGTCTTATCGCTGCCTTCGAGGCCATGGAGGTGAACCGCATCTGGGGATATAATTTCGAGTTTATCATCAGCGATAAAGGGATCGATCTGCCGTTGGTAGAAAAACCGGGGGAGAAGCGGGTGCATGCCATCTTTCGTAATTACCGGGACCGGCCGGTGGCTACGCCGTCGGTCAACCTGCCTATGATGCGGGATGACGTGCAGGCGTTGAACGTGGGTCCTTTTAGCGCCGATGCCCCCTGCCTTTTTCATGAGGCAACAGAACCAAAACGATCCCGTGCCGATGAAGACGATGACGGGCTCACCATCGAGTCTTTTGTGCCTGCCATGATGAAGGAGCAGGGGAGAGGGTGGCAGCTTCGGAGTGGCCTGTATGCGTCGTTGATGGGGGCGGTCCCCAGAGTGATCGCCGAGATCTGGCACGATGAAGAACTAAACAGCTTCCCTTGCCTGCCTCCACCCCTACCCTCGCCTCGGTTCCCGTCCAGAGGTCAAGGCAGAAGGGGTCCTCGTCCGGGGATGCGACCCAAACCCGAGGCTCAAGACGAAGCCGAGCGCAAGGGCTTGCGATCACAACTAGTGGGCGAGGAAAACTCGGAACTGGCCGGTGACTATTTCAGCGCCTATCTGGAACGGTATGGGCCCCTGGCCGGCTCAAATTTCAAGATCTACCTGCATACCTTGGAGAACACGGAAGAGGCGGAGGAAACGGGTAACACCTACCTGACTCCTGATAAAGGCCTGACAATTCTGGTACCCTGCCCGCCCCCAAGAGCGGATATCTTTGAGCAGATAGCCACCGGCCAGGCAGGCAACCCCATGTTTACCAACACCACGAACTGCTACGGGTAATTTCCCCGGCGCGCGGAAACAGGGCGCTCGACGCCCTTCCGCTTTCGTACTGCATGTTCCATCAACGGCGCACGGTGCCGGCGTCGTTGTACCTCACCCCATGATGCTGACTCTCGCCTTCCTCCGGTCGAGCCTGGCGTGTCTTGCCGGGCTCGCCGGGCTGATCTTGCTCCTCGTGGGCGCCGGTAGTGCCCACGCCCAACGGTACGCCGAACGCTTCGAGCGATACAGCGTGGCAGACGGCCTCTCGGGCTACACCATCCTGAGTGTGGTGCAGGATTATCAGGGGTTTATGTGGTTCGGCACGGTCGGGGACGGGTTGAATCGGTTTGACGGCTATACCTTCACGGTCTACGCGCACGACCCTGCCGACTCCACGAGCATATCGGGCAACCAGATCCAGGCGCTCTACGAAGCGCCCGATAGCACCCTCTGGGTCGGCACCTTATCCGGTAAACTGGACCGGTTCGACCGGGAAGGCGACCGGTTCGTTCAGTATGACCTCATCGGGACCGATAGCAGCCGGCAGACCGGCACGGTGTGGACGATCACGGCGGATCGTGCCGGGAACGTGTGGGCCGGCACGAACTACGGGGCGTTCCGCCTGGAGCCTCGCACGGGTGAGATTACATCCTTCCACCGTGATTCCGGTCTGAAAAGCGATGCGGTCAAGGTGATGTTGGAAGATCGTGATGGTCGTCTCTGGGCCGGCACCTTGAAGGGGTTGCATCGTTTTGATGCGGCCACAGGCCGGTTCAGCCCCTACGTGCTTGAGAGCGCCGGTCGCCGTGATCCATACCCACACATCCGCGCTCTCATCGAAGACCGTCACGGAACGTTATGGGCCGGCACGATGGATAGCATGTTGTACCGGCTACGGCCGGGCGACCACGCTTTCGAACCGGTCTCGTATGCCACGCCGGATGAACGACGCTCCATCCTCAGGCTCTACGAGGATGGGGCCGGATCGCTCTGGATCGGCACGGTGGATGGCGGGGCGCTGCGGTACGACCCGGCAACGGGGTCGGCCACTCGTTTCGTACACGACGTCCAAAATCCGAAGAGCCTGTGGCACAACAGAGTCTTCAGTTTTTTCGAAGATCGATCCGGCCAGTTGTGGCTCGGCACCTGGGGCGGTTTAAACCGTCTTTCTCCGCGTACGACCGCTTTTGTGCATTATGCGTCGGATCCCGATGATCCTAACACGCTCAGCCACAACCGCGTCGTATCGCTTTATGAAAGTCGAAACGGCATCATCTGGATCGGCACCTGGGAGGGTGGGCTCAACCGGTTCGATCCTGAGACGCGGCTTTTCACCCACTACCGGCACGAACCCGGCAATCCCAACAGCCTGAGCCACGACGGCGTCTTTGCCTTGCAAGAAGACCGCAGGGGTCGCCTCTGGGTCGGGACACTCGGCGGCGGTTTGAATGTGCTCGATCCGCGCACGGGCCGGTTCACCCGCTACGTCCATAATTCTACCGATGCTACCAGCCTGAGCCACGATGAGGTCCGTTCGCTTTTTGAAGATCGCGAGGGCGTTATGTGGGTGGGGACGACGCGGGGAGGCCTCAACCGTTTTGACGCGCAGACCGGCTCTTTTGAGCGTTTCTCCTACGATTCCACCGATTCCCTCAGTCTGGGCAGTGACGAAGTTACAACGATCTTTCAGGATCGGGCCGGCACCCTATGGATCGGCACAGGCATCGGTATCGGCACAGGCATCGGTGGTCTGAATCGTTTCGATCCGCTCACAAAGCAGTTCACGCAGTACCGCTACGATGCTCAGGATCCCGCCAGTATCCGCAGTAACGGCGTTTTCTCCATCCAGGAAGACACGAGCGGTGCGCTCTGGCTCGGTACCGCCGGTGGGGGCGTCAACCGCTTCGATCCCGCGAGCGAGCAGTTTACGGCCTATCTCACCGACGACGGCCTCCCGCACAACGTCGTAGCCGGTGTGCTCATCGACGACGACGGGTTCCTCTGGCTGGCGACGAACAACGGCCTCTCGCGCTTCGATCCGCAAACCGAGACGTTCATCAACTATACGACGAGAGACGGCATCCAGAGCGCCAGCTTCCACGTGGGGGCGTCGTTGAAGACGGCCTCCGGCGTGCTGTACATGGGCGGCGCCAACGGATTCAACGTCTTCGACCCGCGCGCCGTCGGGCTCGATACACAGCCCCCGCCGGTCGTCTTGACGGATTTCAGGGTCAAGAATGAGCCGTTTCCGCTGCACTCGTCGCCGTTCACCGCGCAGGCTATCAAACTGGACTATGACGAAAATTTCTTCTCTTTTACCTTCGCAGCGCTCGATTTTACCAACGTCGCGCAGAATCAGTATCGCTACAAACTCGACGGGTTTGAGGACTGGGTGGATGGCGGGCCGCAGAACTTCGCCAATTATACGAATGTGCCGCCTGACAGATATACCTTGCGTGTGCAGGCGCGCAACAGCGAAGGCGTCTGGAACAAGACCGGCCTGACGCTTCCCGTCACGATTCCGCCGCCGTTCTGGCAGCGGTGGTGGTTTTATGGGATAATCGTGTTGTTCATCGCCGGGGCGCTGGCGGGGTTTTACCAGTACCGGATGCGCACGCTGCGGCGCATCGAACAGTTGCGAATGCGCATCGCGGGGCGGCTCCACGACGACGTCAGCGCCAACCTGAGCGCCATCGCGCTCAAAGGCGAGGGCATCATCGCCCGCGAAGCCGCCGGCCCGAACACGGGGAAGACCCTCGCCGATATCGTCCGGCTTGCCCGCGACTCGGCCCTGGCCATCCGCGAGACGAGCTGGGTGGTCAACGCCCGCTACGACCGGCTCGACAAGCTGATCTCGGCCCTGGAAGACCTGACCACCGATATGCTCGCCGGCGAGAAGATGCACACGTTTCACAGCCCGGAGCCGCCGCCCTCGGTGCGGGTGGGTATGGACTTCCGGCAGAACGTCTACTTCCTCTACAAAGAGATCCTCCAAAACGTCATCAAGCACGCCCAGGCCTCGCGTGTAGCCGTCGAGGTGACGTATCAACAGGGGACGCTGACGCTGTGTGTCGAAGATGACGGGGTGGGGTTCGATGCGGCGACAGTCAAGCCGGGCAACGGGCAGGTGCTCATGCAAACGCGGGCCGAGCACGTCAAGGGGCAGCTAGAGATCACGAGCACACCCGGCAAGGGCACGAAGGTCGTCTTGCGGGCGCCGGTTTGAGTCGGAGAGCCGGGAGTTTTTTTGTGTGGGAGGATCTCAATTTTAGATTTTAGATTTTGGATTTCGGATTGGGTGCGGCTGGAGACCAATCCAAAATCCAAAATCCAAAATCAGAACCCTTCCCATACCATCCGATCCGCTTCGGCAACGTAAACACCGTTCAGCCTGGCATTCTCCCCAATCCTGACGACCACATTTCTTATCTTGGGCCGTGTATTCTTCGCAACCCGAAACCCGCATCATGTCCGACGATCTGCGCTATCCCATCGGCAGAGTTAATAAGCCTGCTGAAGTTACCGACGCCCACCGGCAGCACTGGATTGATGAGATTGCGGCGGCGCCTGCTGTCTTGCGCGCCGCCGTGGCCGGTCTCTCCGACGAACAACTCGACACGCCCTACCGGCCCGATGGATGGACCGTCCGGCAGGTCATCCATCACGTGCCCGACAGCCACCTCAACGCCTACGTGCGGTTCCGCTGGGCGCTCACCGAAGACGATCCGCCCATCAAAGCCTACGACGAAAAAGCCTGGGCCGAACTCCTCGACGCCCGCACCGCCTCTATCGAGGTGTCGCTGGCGTTGCTCGAAGCGGTTCACACGCGGTGGTTGCTGCTGTTGCGCTCGCTCTCGGCGGCAGACTGTGCGCGCACCATCCAACACCCCGAATACGGCCCCATGACGATCGACGATCTGCTGGCGCTCTATGCCTGGCACGGTCGTCACCACGCCGCGCACATCACCTCGCTACGGGCGCGGATGGGATGGTGAAGGGGATATTGCGTACTTCGTACTTCGTAGGAGGCTTCCAATACGTACTACGAAGTACGCAATATCGAATCACAGATCGACGGCGTCGTCTCCTTTGCCTTGCACGACGATTTCCCACATCTCGCTCCAGTAGCCGGCGTCGTCGTTGCCGTTGCGTGCGCGTACGCGCCAGGCATAGACGCCCGGTTGTGTGAAGGTCAGGCTCGCGGAGGTCTTGTCGGTGAATTCGGTGATGACTCCGGCATCTTCATCGTCAGAGTACCGAACCTCACACTGATACCGGGCGGCGCCGTCTACGGCGCCCCAACTGAACGAGACCGGATTGTCGACGATCACGCTTTGCGCGTCGATTGGCCGCAGCAGAATGGGTGGGTTTAGCTCAGGCGCGGCCACAGAGGTTGAGTCGCAGCCGCCGATCACCATAATCAGGATCAGCATCGACGGGACGAGGGACCGTATGAACCACTGCATGGGGTTGACCTGCATCGTTTTATTGAACGATTACCTGACCCCAGCATATTATCAAGCGATAAATTGGTTGTTAGCAAAGCATAGTCAATTCGTTAAGCTAATGTTGCTCTAACGTTAAGTTCGTTAAGCTAATGTTGCTCTACTGTTAAGAAAGGGCCTGATGCCGAATCGGTGGGAATCATCCCGCCTCTCGAATCCCTCATCAAGTTGAAAAGCCCGGTTCGAGTGTGCTGCCGTCGGGGCGGTGGAGGTGTTTGTGGCGGATGTCTACGCCTTCGATGAAGAAGACGGCGCTGCGGGCGATGTTGCGGGCGTGATCGGCGATGCGTTCGAGGGCTTTGCTCATCAGCACCAGATGGACGAACGCCTCGGCCTCTTCCGGATGGCTCTTGCACAACGCCACGACCGTGGCGATGACGGTTTTGTGTTCGCGGTCTACTTGCCGGTCGAGGGCGAGCACTTTGCGGGCGAGCAGGCGGTCTTGTTGAGTGAACGTCTCGCGGGCCTTGCGCAGGATCGAGCGCACCACGTCGGCCATTTCCATGATGTGTGTCTGCGAGCGCCACTGCGCCGAGCAGCCGAGATACCGAACGCTCTTGGCGACGGTCTTGCAATGATCGCCGATGCGTTCGAGATCTTTGTTGATCTTGATGGCCGTGAGGATCTTGCGCAGGTCGTTTCCGCCGAGATGATGGCCGGCCAGGATCCGCTCGCACGCCCAGTCGATCTTTAATTCCAGCGCATCGACTTTGGCGTCTTCGTCCCGCACGTGCTGGGCCAGGGTGGCATCGCCTTGAAAGACGGCATTGACGGCGTCGGCCAGGAGTTCATCGACCCGGTCGAACATCTCGGTCAGCGTGTCGAAGACCGCTTTTATTTCCTCGTCTACTGTTAGAGCTTTGGTCATAGGTACTACCGATCACGGATCGTCTCGCTACGAAACGGTCTCCGGATGATGGTTAACAAGGTACAGCCGTCTAATCATTTGAATTTTAAGAAATTGTAATCTTTCTTCCGCACGTGCTCATCCGTAGCGCCCTTCGATGTAGTCGGCGGTTTGCTGGTTGGCCGGGGTCACGAACATCTCTTCGGTCTTGGTATGCTCGACGAGTTTGCCCATCAGCATGAAGGCGCATTCGTCGCTGGCGCGGCGAGCCTGGGCCATGTTGTGCGTGACGATCAGGATGGAATAGGTGCCGCGCAACTGCCAGATGAGTTCCTCGACGGCTTCGGTGGCTTTGGGGTCGAGGGCCGAGCACGGCTCGTCCATCAACAACACGGCAGGCTTGACCGGCAAGAGCCGGGCGATGCAGAGTTTTTGCTGCTCTTCCAACGACAACCCGGTAGCCTTGCGGTCGAGCCGGTCTTTGACCTGATCCCAGAGCAGCACCTGTCGCAGGGCCTCTTCGACGATCTGCTCTTTTTCGGCTTTGGGTTGTTTCTTGCTCCCGGGCACGTGCAGGTGGTAGCCGAAGAGGATGTTGTCTCGGATCGAAATGGGCAACGGGTTGGGCCGCTGAAAGACCATCCCCACCTGCTTGCGCAACTGCGCCAGTTCGACGTCCGGCGCGTAGACGTTGAGGCCCATCACGTCGACTTTGCCCTCGGTGCGGACGTAGCCCAGGCGTTCGTTGATGCGGTTGACGCACCGCAGCAGCGTAGACTTGCCGCACCCACTCGGCCCGATGAGCGCCGTGATGATGCCCTGCTTGACGTCGAAATCGACGTCGAAGAGTGCCTGGAAGGTGCCGTACCAGAGGCTCAGCTTTTCGGTGCGAATCGCCAGGCCGTTCGTGGTGCCGGTTGCAGGTGTTTCCATGGATTTATCGTGGTTGTACATGCCACGAGACGTTACATGGTTCGTCTCTACGGCAAGGTCGCAATCAGATTATTTGATTTACCCAAACCGCCCCTCGATGTAATCGAGCGTGCGCTGGTCTTTGACGGTGCCGGTGAAAAGCGCCTCAGTCTCGCCGATTTCGACGCATTCGCCGTTGAGGAAGAAGGCCGTGCGGTCGGCCAGGCGGCGGGCTTGCTGGACGAGGTTGGTCACCAGGATGATGGTGATTTCCTTGCGCAGTTCTTTGAGCACGTCTTCGATGCGCATCGTCGTGACCGGATCGACGGCGATGGAGAACTCGTCGAGCATCAGCAGGTCGGGGTCTTGCGAGAGCGACCGGGCGATGGTCAGGCGTTGTTGTTGCCCGCCCGAGAGCAGGCTGCCCAGCGAGTCGAGCCGGTCTTTGACTTCGTCCCACAACGCGGCGCGTTGCAGGCATCGCTCGACGATGATATCGAGGTCGGCTTTTTTCTTGACGCCTCGCAGGCGCGGCGCCAGCGCCACGTTGTCGTAGACGCTCAGGGGCAGGCCCACCGGCAGCGGAAAGACCACACCCACGCGGCTGCGCAGGGCATAGACGTTGCGCCAGTCCTTCACGTCGCGGCCCAGAAACCGAATCCCTCCTTTGACCTCCATGGCCGTGCTGAAGAGATCCATGCGGTTGATGGCTTTGAGGAACGACGTCTTGCCGCTGCCCGCCGGGCCGATGATGCCGAAGATCTCGCCCTCGCGCACGGTCAGGTTGACGCCCTCAAGCGCCGTCTGCCCGCTGTAGGAAATCGACAGATTCTTGATCTCGACGACGTTGCGCCCGTTGCCGGAAGCGGCCTGCGCTCCGGGCGTGTTGACGGCTGGTTCTACCATTTCTTCTTCCCTCTCAAGTAAACACGGAAGGCGATGGAAATGGCGTTCATCACCAGCACGATGGCAATGAGCAGCAACGCCACGCCGTAAGGCAGGGCTTCGGGCACGCCCGGCACCTGCGTCGAGATCACGTACAGATGCAGCGACAGCGCCATCGTAGAGTCGAAAACGCTCTCGGGCAGGAAGGGCAGGAAGAACGCCGCGCCGGTAAACATGATGGGCGCCGTCTCGCCTGCCGTGCGCGAGACTTCGAGGATGATGCCGGTGAGGATGCCGCTGACCGCGTTGGGGATGACGATGCGGCGGATGGTCTGCCAGCGCGTGGCGCCCATGCTCCAGCACGCCTCGCGAAACGCCTGCGGCACCGCCTGCAACGACTCTTTCGTGGCGACGATGACCACCGGCAGCGTCATAATAGCCAGCGTGAGGCTGGCCGCCAGGATGCTCGTGCCGAAGCCGAAAAAGATCACGAACGCCCCCACGCCGAAGAGCGCATGCACAATCGACGGCACGCCCGCCAGGTTGATGATGGCCAGGTTGATGACGCGCGTGAGCCAGTTGTCGCCGGCATATTCGCTGAGGTAGAGCGCGGCGGCGATGCCCAGCGGCACCGAAGCAATCAGCGCCACCGACACCAGGAAGATGGTGCCGAGTAGCGCCGGAAAGATCCCGCCGGCCGTCATTCCCTGTTCCGGAAATTCGAACAGAAACGTCCACGAAATCATCGGGCCGCCGCGTATGATGAGCAGCAGCAGGATGATCAGCACCGGCAGAATCAGCAGCAGCGTCATCACCATGAACAAGATCCGCCATCGCTGTTGGATCTTGTCATTTTGCCGGTTAAGGTCGGTTGCGACAAACATACTTTAGGGTCATGGGTCACGGGTCATGGGTCATGAGTGATGGGCTGGTCAACAGATCCCATGACTCATGACCCATGACGCATGACTATTTTTTCTTGATTCCTCTCACCACCAGGTCGGCGGTGAGGTTGATCAGGAAGGTGACGATGAACAGGAAGATGCCCAGCGTAAAGAGGGCGCCGTAGTGGTCGGAGCCGACGGCGGTCTCGCCGAGTTCGGCGGCAATGGTGGCCGTGAGCGCGCGCACCGAGTCGAAGATGCTGTCGGGGATCTGGACGGAGTGGCCCGTGGCCATCAGCACGGCCATCGTCTCGCCGAAGCCGCGCCCGACGCCCAGCAGCACGGCGGCCACGAGCCCGTTCTTGGCTGCCGGCAGCACGACCTTGCGGATCACCTGCCAGCGCGTAGCGCCCATGGCTTCGGCGGCGGCGCGGTATTCGTCCGGCACGGCTTTGAGCGCGTCCTCGGCAATCGTCGTCATAATCGGCGCGGCCATCAACCCGAGGATGACCCCCGCGTTGAAAATGTTCAACCCGATGGGCACGTTGAACAGGTCGATGATCAGGGCATTCATGATGCTCAGCCCGATGAAGCCCCACACCACCGACGGGATGGCCGCCAGGAGTTCGACCAGAATCTTGAGCGCCTCGCGCGTCTTGCCCGTGGCAAACTCGCCGATGTAAATGGCCGCGCCCAGCGAAAACGGAATCGCCACGATCATGGCCGTGCCCGTGACGCTGGCCGTGCCGACGATCAGCGCCAGCGCCCCGTAGGTCGGGTTGGCCGACGAGGTAGGCCGCCAGTTCGGCGACGTGAAGAATTCCGCCAGATCGAACCGGCTCAGGACGAAGTCAAAGCCCTCTTTGGTGATGAACACGAAGATGCCCAGCACAAAGATGATGGCTGAGATGCCGCCGATAAAAATGAGCACCTGCACGCCCTTGTCGAGAAACCAGTCCAGGTTGCGCTTGTCTATGGCGTCGATCGACGTGGCGGCCTGCATGGGCTGTTCCTGTTTTTGGTCTGCCATGTCAGGACGCCTCTTCGCCGTGTAGGGTCTCCATCAGATCGCCGATCTTGGCAGCCAACTGCCGGAAGATCGCTTCGAAAGCCGCGCGTTGTTCTTCCTCGCTTGCGCCGGCTGCGGCAGGCTGCGAGACCTCCCATTCCAGCGCAATCGTGTGAAACGGCACCTCCGGCACATAATGCTCGACGGGGCCTTCGAGGCTGACGACGACGTGGTTGTCTTTCCAATCCTCCGGGATCTCTTCGAAACGCCGGGGCGGCGAGCCGTTGAGTTCGTGCCCGTGCTCGGCCATGAACGCGATGCAGGCCAGATCGACCTCGGCGGCTGGATGCAGCCCGGCGCTGGTGTAGCTGCCGCCCTTCGGAAACGCCTTGCTTGCGATAGCCACAGCCATCTTGCACCGGCAGTCGTCGGTCTCGTCGAGGAACAGCACCCGGTAAACCTTCGGCTTCTTGGTCTCGCCGGTGACGGCAAAGACGGTCTCTTCGCAGATGTTCTTGGCCTGATCGCTGACGCGTTCGAGCCGGTTGAAAATGATGAGAATGCCGAAGAGATCAACGACCGAATAGGCGTCTTCTTCGCCCTTGTTCACCAGCAGATCGAAGGCGTCGGAGAAGGTGTGATCCACCTGATAAGCATAGTCCATGGTGCCTTTCGCCAGTTCGGCGTTGCGGTCGTTGAAGGCTTCGATGGCCTGATGCAGCATGTGGAAGGCTTCGTCGGCCATCCGCTTGAGATCCCGCTTGATCTCGTCGTCGAGCGGTTTGGAGAGCACTTTGGCTTCGCGCGCCATCGTCACCGCATAATCGCCGATGCGTTCCAGGGCGATGATCATGCGCAAGACCGACGAGATAAAACGCAGGTGCCCGGCGCTAGGCAGGTGCCGCGCCAC
Organism: Rhodothermales bacterium; assembly: GCA_028278205.1. Classification (GTDB taxonomy): domain Bacteria; phylum Bacteroidota; class Rhodothermia; order Rhodothermales; family Bin80; genus JANQES01. The sequence goes on along the minus strand of JANQES010000028.1, from coordinate 8,212 downwards.
AAAGAAATGGCACGACTTATCGATGGCCCGGATGGCCCGGTTGATGGGCAGATCGCCCAGGACCGTCTGGTTGGCCAGGTGTTTATCCTGGTGGAGGATCGCCTGAAGCGCATCTTTGAGCGCCTGCTCCACCTGCGCCGCCACCTCGGCCACGCGTTGGCGGAGGCTGTTCAGGTCACGCTCAAGGCGTTCCTCATAGAATTGACTCATGGTTGTTGCTCGCTTCGCTCGTTATGGTGTTGAAGTGTTATAGTGTTATAGTGTTTGAGTGTTTGTTCAAGAGCATCAACTAAAACACTCAAACACTATAACACTCGAACACCATAGCCTTATTCCGTTGCTTCAGCAGTCGTGTCGCCGCCGTCGCAGTTGATCGCGCGCACCGGCGCATAGCCTTTTTCGTGGATGATGCACTGGCCTTCGTCGCTGAGCACCCAGTCGAGATATTCCTTGACGTTGCCGGTGGGCTGGCCGAGGGTGTACATGAACAGCGGGCGCGCAATCGGATAGGTCCGATCGATGGCCGTCGCCGTCGAGGGCGACACGGCGGCTTCGCCTGCGACGGTCGAGACGCCCAGCATCTTGATGTGGTCGGTGGCGTAGGCCAGGCCGCTGTAGCCGATGGCGCAGGGCGTCTTCTCGACGAGGTCTACCACGTCTTTCGAGCCGTGCATGTCGCGCGAGCCGAGCTTATAGTCGCGTTGTTTGCCCAGCACTGCCTCGCGGAAGTAGACGTACGTGCCCGAGTTGTTCTGACGGCTGACGCGGATGATCTCCTGGTTGGCGCAGCCCGGCACCTCGATACCGAGTTGCGTCCACGTCTCGGTGGGGCCGCCTTCGCCGTAGATCTCGGCCAGTTGCGCGATGGTGGTCTCCGTGAGCGGGTTGTCCTGGTGGACGTAAACGGCCAGCGCGTCGTAACCGACAATGAACTCGATGGGCTCATGGCCTTTTTCGCGCACCAGTTCTTTCTCGCTGTCTTTCATCGAACGGCTGGCGTTGGCGATGTGGACGGTGCCGTTGATCAGCGCCGCGATGCCCGTGCCCGAACCGCCGCCGGTGACGGCGATCGCCAGGTTGGGGTTGACCTCGCGGTAGGCCTCGGCCCAGGCTTGCGCCACGTTGACGAGCGTGTCGGAGCCTTTGTTTTCCAGCACGACGCGTCCGGAGCTGCCGCCTTCACCGCGTCCGCCGCAACCGGCCAGCAGCATGACGATGAAGAGCGCAAGCCAAAAACGCTGGGTGTTCTTTGCAAGAAGCTGCATGGTCATTTGCCTCCTCCCTGGTGGGATGTTGAAGAGATAACAGGGAGGAAGAAGCAGGCCCATCGGTGGGGCGCCTGCCTCTTCCTCCATTGGGGTCAAGTTACGTGCTTTTCGTGCGAGAAGCCCCCTGTTTTACTTGAAGATGATCCAAAAAGTAAGACGGGGTAAGATGGTGGTGTCCGGGCTGTCGTCGCCGCCGTAGAAGACGGCCTGGATGTTGGGCATCAGGTGTACCTGCGAGTGCGGCATAAAGTCGATGCCGGCCAAAACCATGCTCGACGATTCCGCCGCCGGGTTGAAAGGCACATAGGAAATCCTGCCGGCATCCGGGTTGGCCACCATGTCGTCGTCGGTGTCCATCATCAGGTCGTAGCGGGCAAAGGCGTTGGCTTTTTCCGACAGGTTCACCGCGCCGAAGACCGAGACGCCGCTCAACTCGATGCTGTTTTCGTTTCCCCGATCCCGGCTCTGGTAGAAGTACTGCGCCCCGATGCGGCCTTTCTCCTGCTGATAGCCAATGAAACCCTGCGCCGTAAACCGGTTGGTCTCGCCGGGCCGGTCGTCATAATCGACGTAGCCTTCGACGATGATGGCGTCGTTGGGGAAAAAGCCGAGCGACAACAAGACCTTCTTGCCTTCGTTGTTTTCGTTCCGGACGCTGTTGCCGTTGCCGAGCATCAGGTTATACCGGAATTTTTTGGCGTCGTCGAAGCTCCCTTTAAACGCCACGCCGACGTCGCGCGAGGAAGCGATGCGTTGCAGGTCCAGCAAGGTTTTTTCCACCGAACGGTAGCCCCAGAAGTCTTCGATCACTCCCCAGGTAGGCGTCCCCGATATGCCGAGGGTGATCTGGTGGTTGCCGTTCTTCCAGCGCACATAGGCATCTTTGGCAAAGGGGACCAGACTGGTTGCGGTAACAAAATCGCCCGGCGAACCCATCTCGGTACGCAGCCGGGCCGACCACGCCTCGTTGAACGTCCAATCGAAAGTCAGGTAGATGCGGCGGAACCAGAGGCCGTTAGCCCCTTCGATGGCGTCTTCGGTGTCTTCGTTGACCCCGTCGTCGTGCGAGGCCAGGTAGTAGGCGTCGCCGAACATGTAGCCTTTGAACGAGCCTTGCCCGAAGGCCGGCGCGGCGTTAAGCAGCACGAACAGGCCTGCGAGCAAGCCCAGAAAGCGGAATTTCATATCCCAGGATCATCAATGACAGGAGACCCCCCGTCGTCCGGGGGGAAGACGTGTTAACGTATCGTTACCGAATTGTTAACGAGCCGCAATTTGTTAACAAAACATTACTCATGCGTTACCTCAATATTACCAAATTGTTAATAACCAGGAGTCTGTCATAGAAGGGATTTTGGGTAGCGGAAGATGGCTTATTCTTTGTGTAAGGGAATCCTGAAAGATGATGTAGGGCAGAGCGGAAGACGCGGTGTAAGGAAAAGCGAAATCGTATTTTTTCAGGTAATTATCGCGGTTTTGGCGAGGCCTCACTCTTCAACCTGTTCGATCTGAACTGCCGGCTCGCCGCTGTAAAAAGAAGACGTATCGAGGTTGCGCGTGGCGAAGATAACCAGCAGCGGAATCAAGAAAAAAATCGCCACGACGTAGCCGAAAGCATAGGCGCGGTTCTTCACGACCAGCGTCCCCAGCTTTTCCGCCATCCGGATCGGGATCTCCCGGACTTGCTTGATGGGCAGGATGAGGAGCACGCCGCCGGCGTTAAAGCAGAGGTGTGCGAAGGCCACTTGCAGGGCTGCCGTCCCGGCTGCGTTGCCGCTGCCGGCCAGCACCAGCGCCGCCAGCAGCGCCGTCACCGTCGTGCCGATGTTGGCCCCCAGCACGAAGGGGAAGATCTGCGTCACGGTCAAGATCCCTGCTCCTACCAGCGGCACCGTGATCGACGTGGTGATCGACGAGCTTTGCACCATCATCGTCACGAGGGTCCCGAACATCAGCGCCAGCGGTGCCGGGCCGAAGAGGTATTTGTTGATCAACCGTTCGGAGCGTCCCAACATCAACGCTTTCAAAAAAAGGACCAGATAACGCAGCGAGACGAAGAGCAAGACAACGCCCAGCAGGAGCACAATCGCCCCGTTGGTTTGCGCCAGGTCGATCACCCAACCGGCGATAGGCTTGGTGACGGCTTGGACCGGGCTGAACAAGGCGGCGCCGCCGAGGTCGGAGAGCCCTGTCGCCAGCACGTTGGCCGCGCGCGCGAGGAATCCGGTAGCCAGTTCCAGGGGGAAGAAGATGGCTACGCTGAGCAGGTTAAAAAAGTCGTGCACGGTGGCGGCGCCCATGGCACGTTCGAACTCGTCCTTACGGGCGATGTGGCCGAGCGAGACGAGGGTGTTGGTAACGCTGGTGCCTACGTTGGCGCCCATAATAATGGGGATCGCGCCACTGACGGTGAGCCCGCCGCCGGCTACGAGGCCCACAATCATCGAGGTGACGGTCGAGGAACTCTGAATAAGCGACGTAGCCAGGATGCCGATGAAGAGCCCGATGAAGGGGTTGGAGGTGGTCTGAAGCAGGGTTTCGGCAAAGCCCTGCCCCATCAGTTTAAACGAACTGCCCATCAATTCGAGGCTCACAAAAAAGAGCATCAGCACGAAGAGCAGGCCGGCTACTTGCAGGGCCGGGTGCATGCGTTGCATGTCGATGAGAAAGGGCTTCGAATGGGGGCGGGCTTGCCTTGAGAAGGTTCAAGGTTCAAAGTAACCAACCTTGAACCCGACCTGAGCGGGACGATGCGCTTGGGTTGCCCGAACACCCGGCATGTTACATCCGCGCCCTGAAAAAACTAATCTTGCAAAACCACAACGGGCGTGGGGACGAGATGCCGGTGGTAGAATTTAAGAAAACGCGCTGCGATGGCGGCCAGATCTTTCGATTCGAGCAAGAGGCTGATGAAAAGGCCAGTGTTTTTCGCGCCGTACGCCTGCGCTCTGACGCCTTCGACGTGCCGGTCAAACAAGGCGCCGAGTTGACGGAGGAGGCGATCTTTTTCGTCGAGCGTTTCGGTAATCTCTGCAAACGCTTTCCGTTGGATTTTCACTTCCACCGCGCGCAAATAAGCGCCCACCTGATCGCGTATCGCGATCAGGGCGTCCCGCTGCTCCGGGGTGGGGGGCTTATGGCTGTTTTGAACGTGCGCGTCGCAGGCCCGAACGATAAACTCAGACGACTGCACGATGTCTTGCACCATGTCGTAGAACATGAGATACATCCGGCTGCCATCGCCGTTGGGTTCATCGATGCGCTGGATGTAATGGTGGAGGTTCGACCGGAGGAGTTCGTTCTGCTTTTTCAGGGTCTTGATGGCGTGCCGGGCCTGCCGGAGTTTGCCCAGATCCTCTTCGAGCAGGCCGTCCAGCGCATCCTCGTAGCCCTGCCGGATCGCGCGCAAGGCGCCGGCGATGCCTTGCGTCGTTTCTTCCGTGGCGGCGTCGTGGGTCAACCGCTCGACGCGCGAAGTTGCACGCAGGCGTTCCTCTTTCTCGCGCTCTCTTCTTCGATGAACGACGATACTTCTGAAAATCGAGCAGGCCGCCACGCCGAGCAAGGCAAGCAGGGCCACAATGCCAAACGAGTGGATCAACAGCGCGAAAAGCCCCGACACCGAGAAGGCCACCACCGCCGTCAAAAACCACCCGCCGATGACGCTCAGCACACCCGCGACCCGGTAGACGGCGCTTTCGCGGTCCCACGCCCGGTCCGAGAGCGAGGTGCCCATGGCCACCATGAACGAGACGTAGGTGGTCGAAAGTGGCAGCTTGAGCGACGTGGCCAGGGCAATGAGCATGCTGGCCACGGTCAGGTTTACCGAGGCGCGCACGAGGTCGAAGGCGGGCGGGTCCGGATCCAGCGGGCGTTCGGTGTAGGTGAAGTTGGCTTCGGCGGCGCGCAGCCAGCGGCGCGGGATCAAGGCCGTGAGCAGCCGCCCGCCGTCGCGCGAGATGCGCACGATCATGCGCGAGAGGCCGTTGGGCGTAAACCGTTCGAGCCCTTCGTCCTGTCGTCCCAGGTTGACTTCGGTCTCGGTGACCGAACGGGCTTTTTTCGAGAACCAGAGCGTCACGACCATGATCGTGCCGGCGGCCAGCAGCAGCAGCGAATCGGTGCGCACCGGCTCGGTCAGCGCGTCCATGGCGAAGGCGTCGGCGGCGATGCCGGAGTTTGTCCAGGTCATGAAGGATTCGAACCCGGCGATGGGCACGCCGATGAAATTGACCAGATCGTTGCCCGCAAACGCCATCGCCAGGGCGAAGGTGCCCAGCATCACGATCAGGCGCAGGATGTTGACTTTCAACCAGATCAGCCCCTGCGCCACGAGGGTGCAGGCGACGAAGAGCACCAGCAGGATCCCCGTCGTGTTGGCGTTGACCCAGACCAGGAATTCATCCGAGACAAACGAGGCGCCTTTGAGGCCTTTGATCACCAGGAAATACGACAGAGCCGTCAGCGCAAACCCGGCCCAGATCGCCCCGACGCGTTTCATCCGCTTCTCGTAGCCGAAGCTGAAGAGCAACCGCGAGACGTACTGCACGATCACGCCTATCGTAAAGGCGACGACCACCGAGAGCACGATGCCGCCGATGATCAAGAGTGCCTTTTCGGTGTTGATATATTGCCCCAACGCGCCGAGGCCTTCGCCCGCTGCCGCAATCTTGATGAGCGAGACCACGACGGCGGCGCCCAACAACTCGAACACAATCGAGACGGTCGTGGAGGTGGGCATGCCGAACGTGTTGAACAGGTCCAGCAGGATCACGTCGGTGATCATCACGGCCAGGAAGATGACCATGATTTCGGCCAGGAAGAAGTGTTCGGGGTTGAAGATGCCTTTGCGGGCGATCTCCATCATCCCGCTCGAAAAGGTGGCCCCGATGAAGATGCCCAGGCTGGCCACCACCATGATGGCGCGGCGCGAAGCCACCTTCGAGCCAATGGCCGAGTTGAGAAAGTTGACCGCGTCGTTGCTCACGCCCACCATGAGGTCGGAGACGGCCAGCGCAAACAGGACGACGACGGCGAGGAGGTAAAAATCCATAGCGCGATGGACAAAACAGGAGGCTGCTTTCCGAAAATGATTCAACGCACAAAGCCGTCTTTCTGCATTACCGAACCGTTATCAGAGCATTACCAATAGATCATCGAATCGTTAAAAGAAACGCCGGGCTCCCTGCTGAGAACCCGGCGCCCCGGTAACCGATCTATGTAGAAATCCGGCGAACGAGGCCGGTTTTAGCTTATCGGAAAGGCCGCCCGCCCGGTCAGGTGTTCCACGGTTTGTTGCATGCATCCGATCTGATGCGCCAGCACCGCCGCGTCCATCCGGGCTTCGAACCAGGGTCCGGCGCCGCCGTAGTCGAGGGCGATGACACGCGGGGCCGGCCACGCGCCGTTGTGTATCTGGTCCATGACCCAGTTGAAGAGGTCCCAGTCGGTATCGGTCATGGGCATGGGGCTGCGCGTTTGATCGTTCGGGCCGGGCACGCCCGTCACGTGCAACGCCCGCAGCGACTTGACGGGCAGGAGGGAGAGGTACAGGCGCGCGTCCATCGCCAGAGACCGCGCGGCCCGGCGCGCGTGCGCCAGGTTAAGCAGCAAGCCGCACCCCGTTTCTTCGACCACCTGCCGGATGAACGTCGGCTCGGCAGCCAGCGCCGCGTGCATCGCGTCGTCGTGCGCATGGGGCACATTTTCGACGACGATGCGGTCTGTGCCGAAGCAGGCCGCCAGCGTCCGGACGTCCTGCAGCGCGCGCTGGATGGCTTCGAAGAGGCTGCCCATCATCCCGGATTGCGGCACAATCTGCGGGTCGAGGCTCGTGTTGACGAACGGCGTGCCCGTCAGCCGGAGGCATTCGGTGATGGCGTCGAGGCCGGCCACGTCGCCGGTGCAGCGGCCTGCCGCGAGCGGGAAATGCACGTAGACGGGCCGCTGGCGTTGCGCGGCCTCCAGCACCGGCTCCCAGTCGGGGCATTTAAACAGATCGACATCCACGACGCCTGCCCGCACCAACTCGGCAGCGGCTGCCGAATAGTTCACCGCCAGCCGCGCGCCGCCCACGGAGGGCATTGCCCGCAAAGGCACCGGGCTCGTCGAAGAAGGCAGGGCAAACATGAGCAGAAGCGTTGACCTGAGATGCCCTCAAAAAAAGCCTCCGACATTACTTGACGGTTACGGGAAAGTTAAACTGTTTGGATTTTCGAGCATCGAAAATCCAAAAAATGAAAGCGCGGGGCTCTCGAATGAGGGCCCCGCGCGCCAAACATTTATCAAATGGCGTCGCCAGACGCTATTTGATAAGAAGCATCTTCTTGGTGATGATGCCGCTGTCGGTGTTGAGCCGGTAGAGGTAGAGGCCCGAGGCGAAGTCTGTCGCGTCGAAGGTCACGCGGAAGGTGCCGGCGGGCTGCTGCCCATCGACGAGCACAGCCACCTCGCGGCCCAGCAGGTCGTAAATGGCCAGGCGCACGGCCTGCGCGCGTTCGATGCCAAACTCGATAGTCGTCGTCGGATTGAATGGGTTGGGGTAGTTCTGGCCCAGCGCGATGGTCGAGGGAACCTCGGTATCGACCTCTTCGACGGCGACGGTCTGGCCGGCGGCGATGTCGCCGAGGTAGCCCAGATCGTCGAGCGCGGTCCAGCCGAGCAGCCAGTTATTGCGTCCGAAGGCGCCCATGTAGTTCGTCGGCGTGAAGAACGGATCGTTCGGATACGCCGCCAGCGCCGAGGTGAAGGCCGGGCTGGCGCCGGTCGGGCGCGGGTCGAGGCCGCCGCTGGGAGTGGTGCTCCGCTCGATGCCGGCCAGCATCGGATCGGCGACGACGTTGCCGTTGGCTACCAAGTAGTCGATGATCGCCTGCTGGTTGGCCAGACCCGGATCCACAAACGCGCTCGGATCATTACCCGCTCCGAAATCCCACCACAGGTTG
>JANQES010000020.1 GCA_028278205.1 Rhodothermales bacterium | reverse complement strand
CGGGATCGATCTGCTGGCGGTGAGCATCTAGTCAAAGAACACCCTGGGACCGGTATGGTCCATGGAAAGTCACGCTTTATCGCGCAACAGGTCTATTCTATATTCCAAAAAACTCCTCTGAGATGACACCAAACGCCCATGCCCTTCACCACCCGCCCTGCCGTCGCAGCCGATGCTGCCTTCGCGAGAGAAGCCCATCACGGCGCCTACCGCGACGTGGTGATCCGGCAGTTCGGCGCGTGGGATGAAGAGATGCAGGATGCGTACTTCGAGCGAAGTTGGGAGGGGCAAGATCGCGAGATCATTCTACGCGACGGCGTGCCGTGCGGCTATGCGGGCGTCGAGTTCAAGGGCGATTACGTACACGTCCGCGAGTTGGTGATCCACCCGGCGTATCAGGGTCAAGGAATCGGCACGGCCTTTCTGCGAGGTGTGTGCGCGCAAGCGGCGGCACGCGGCGTCCCGGTGAAACTCGGCGTGTTCCACCAGAACCGCGCCGTCGCCTTCTACCAGCGGCTCGGCTTTCAAGAATTCGACCGCACCGAGACGCACATTTTGATGGAGTGGCCTTCAAAAATCGCGGACGATTTTTGAAAATTGACTCTGGATCCACACGCGCGCCGTCATCAGCGGGAGGCCGGCGGAACTTGCGTGAGGATCCTCTATTTTTAACTGTGTGCTATCACACCAACGGGGCATCATGGGAAAAATTATCGATCCTATTTATCTGGATGGAAGACATTATGATCGTCTGTTTTCCGACGCCCGCATGGTCACACACAGCTACACGTACGAGCGAGATCGGCAAATCAAAAGAAGCAGATTTTTATTTGCGCCGCGAAGGCCAGGGCCTATGCTTCGAAATGAACCCTAAACGCCTTCGGGCAACTGGTCTTCTGGTTCCGGCTCTACGTCGGGCGCGCGATTGAGAAGTTCTTGCATGCGCTCCTGGACTGTTTTTCCGGAAGCCAAAAGGGCAGCTTCGGCCCGATGGCCGCGTTCTTCCAGCATAGCAATTTGGCGGCGCTGTTCATTGAGCAGCGCCGCTTTCTCCGCCGTAGCCAGCATCACAAATTGATTGATCGAGATGCCTTCTCTGGCAGCAAGCATCTTCACTTGTCGATGAAGCGACTCAGGAAGACGAACGGTTAAGGCTCCCATGGCTCTCCCTCAGATTGGGCGGCTTTATTCCAGCCGCGTTGCTGTCAAAATTCCAAAATCGCACGCGATTTTGGAAAATTACTCTTTGATCCACACCCCCGCCGTCCTCGGCGGCAAGTCAATCGTCATCGAACCGCCGGTCACGTCGATGGATTCTCCGGTGGGGAAAGCGGCCTGATAGGTGCCGTTTTGGGCGTCGAAGGTGAGGGGTTGGGGTTGGTCTGATTTGTTGAAGGCGACGACGGCGCGGGCGTCGTCGAGGGCGCGTTCGTAGGCGAGCAGGCCGTGGGTGTCGTCGGTGAGGCGGTAGGTCAGCGTGCCGTCTACGAAGAGGCGGAGGTGCGCTTTGCGCAGGGCGATGAGGTTTTTGTAGACCCGAAAAAGCGCCGTGTCCGGAGCGACGGCATCGCGGCGGCGGGGCCGTCCGAAGGGATGCGCGGTTTCGTCTTCGTAGGTGAGGTCGTCCCAGACGAGGGGTTTGCGGACGTCCGGGTCGTCGGCGCCCCACATGCCCACCTCATCGCCGTTCCAGATGTGCGGCGCACCGGGGTAGGTGAACTGCTGCACGAGGATCATCCGCTGGATCTGCCGCGCGCGGGCGTCGGGCCGGTCGATCTTGTAATCCGGATTGCCCCGGGGATGAACCTCATATTTATAAAGGCCGGGATTGTAGACCGACGTGCCAAAGCGGGGCGAGTCGTGGCTGGCTGTCAGGTTCATCATCGCCTTCTGGAACGCCGGATCGATGCCGGCTTCGACGGAGTCGAGGTGAGCGACGTACCCGGAGGCCGTCAGGTTGGGCGGAGCGCCGGCAAAGAAGCTGCGCGTGGGCATGTACCAGCGATAGTTCATCACCGCGTCGAAGACGTCGCCCTGAAGCCAGGGTGTGGGGTCCATCATGCGGTCGGGCCATTTTTCCCACCACACCTCGCCGACGAGATACGCCTCCGGGTTGATGCTTCGGACGAAGCGGCGGTAGTCGCGCCAGAAACCCAGCGGCACCATCTCCGCCACGTCGAGCCGGAAGCCGTCGATGCCGTCTGAAGGATCGCCGTCGCCGTTGGGATCGAGCCATCGGCGGGTGACCGCAAAGACGTGCTGCTTGACCGGATCAACCAGATTGCCTTCGATGGCGCCGTGGCGCATCCCCTCAGGCCGCCCTACTTTTTTCAACTCCGGCAACGTCTTGACGCCGAGCCAGCCGTCGTAGTCGAACTCGTTGGTATCGGGCGTGGCGGGGTCGTCGAACTGGTTGATTTCATACCAGCCGGCGTAGGGCGAATCCTGTTGCTTTTCGAGGATGTCTTTCCAGGCCCAGAACGTGATGCCGGTGTGATTCCACGAATAATCGAGAATGATCCGCATGCCGCGCCGGTGGATTTCATCGACGAGGACGAGGAAGAGGCTGTCGGCGGCAGTCCACTGCCAGGTGGCGGGGTCGAGGGGATCCTCAGCGGCGGCGATGGTCTCGTCGCCTTGCGGGTCGGGGCCGAAGTTGCGGTCGATGTGGCGATAGCTGCGGGCGTCGTATTTGTGGAGCGAAGGGGCGTCGTTGATGGGATTGAAATAGAACGCCGTGACGCCGAGATCTTGCAGGTAATCGAGCTTATCGAGGACGCCTTGCAGGTCGCCGCCGTAGCGGCGGATCTGGGCTGTGAAATAGAAATCTTCGCCGGTGGCTTCGGCCCAGTCTTCTTGGCGGTACCAGTCGTGCGTCCAGGGTGTGGGTTGCCAGCCGGCAGGCCGCGCGTCTCGCCACGCGCCTTCGATGTCGTGCAGCGTGGGATCATTCGACGGATCGCCGTTGCGGAAGCGTTCGACGAAGATCTGATACCAGACCACGTCGCGCGACCACGCCGACACGCCGAGGTTGGGCGCATCGGCGGCGGTGGGTTCGACGGGCACATCGCTCGTGCAGGCGGCAGCGAAGAGCACCAGGAAGACGAGAAGGTATTTCATGGATGTGGCACGCATGATGGCGGAAGGCGTGGAGGCGCCAATATAGGGGTCATCACCTCACCAATGCATCTCAATTTATTACCGCAGAGCACGCAGAGATCGCAGAAATGTGGGTTTTCTCGGCGTCCTCTGCGGTTAACCAAACAACGGCAAATCTTTCCGTCTCCACCTCCCCCGACGCTGCTCCAACGGAAAAAACGCCTACCACGCCTGGGGCCTCCTCCCAGTTGCCTGTGGGGAAATTCCCCATTCCTTCAGGCTGCCACCATGGGCAGACTACAAGGGGGCGTTTAAACCGATCTAATCGAAGAACAAAACAGCACCTGGAATCCCCTAAAATCATCAAAAAAGGGACATTTTTGCCTCTTTTTACGGAAAACGGCTCAGGCTCCTACAGGCGTCAAAGAATCCTCTACACAAAGTTAACATGGCACGAAGCGCCCCAAAGGCCGAGTGTGGTACGATCCGTGCGAAAAACGAGGCGCGATGAGGCGGATCCGCGCGCCTGTTGCCCTACGACGTCAAAGTCATCGCAACGAGTCAGGATTTTTGATCACGGTTTCCGCAGAGTCATGACAACACTGCTTCACTCGACCAGTGTATGGAGGAGACCCATTTCGGATTTTGGATTTCGGATTTTGGATTGGTCTCATCCTGAGTGGATTCGCCAACCTAAAAAGCCGGCATGTTCCTTCCTGTCGCAACTTTTCCGGCTGTTGGATCCGGTCGATGTCAACAATCCAAAATCCAAATCCTCACACAAAACGAAAACTCGCAGGCAAGGCTGAACGGCACAGACTCCGGCACGGCTCAGTAAAGAACCTATGCGTCTTACGTTTCAGAATAAAATCCTCTTTGCCGTCGTCAGCATTGTCTCGGTGCTTTCGTTGTTTTTGTGTTTTTTCTTCCCCGCCCGCCAGCAGCAGCAAATCCGCGACAGTTTTGCCGAAGCCACCCATTCGCTGGCCGTCACGGTGGCTCTCGGCGTGCAGATCGGTCTGGAGAACGACGACTTCACCGCCGTGCAACGCGCCATCGATTTTGCCCGCTTTAACCCCGACCTGGAGTTCGTCGCCGTCGTCAGCGATCAGGGCGAGAACTGGGGGTCGTATCCGAAAGACGTAGACCTGGGCGCGCAGGCGCACGAAGACAACGACGTGCTGATCCGGCGCGCGTCGATCAACACGGAAGAGTTGAAGGGCGAAGTCGTCGTCGGGCGTTCGACCGAGAGCATCCGGCAAAGCATGGGGAAGGTGCGGTTGACGGCGCTGATGCTGAGCCTGATTGTGATGGTGCTGGGCACGATAGCCGCCTTGTGGCTGGCGCGGAGCCTTTCGCGCCCGGTGCGCTCGCTCGTCCACGCCGCCGAACGCGTTGGCGCTGGCGACCTCAACTTGCGCGTCAACATCGCCTCGCACGACGAGGTGGGCCAGCTCGGCACGGCCTTCAACAAGATGGTCGGAGACATCCGCCGCTACCTCGAAGACGCCCAGGCCGCCACCCGCGCCAAGAGCCAGTTTCTGGCCTCGATGAGCCACGAGATCCGCACCCCCATGAACGGCGTCATCGGCATGACCAGTCTGCTGCTCGACACCGAACTTAGCAGCCAGCAACGCGAGTTCGTCAACGTCATCCGCACCAGCGGCGACAGCCTGCTGACGATCATCAACGAGGTCCTCGACTTTTCGAAGATCGAAGCCGGGCGCCTCAACCTCGAAGTGGCACCGTTCGAAGTGACCACCTGCGTCGAAGAAGCCCTCGATTTGTTCGCGCCGAAAGCGTCGGAAAAACACCTGGAACTGGCGTATTTCGTCGAACCCGAGGTGCCAACCTCTATCATCGGCGACGTGACGCGGGTGCGGCAGGTGCTGGTCAACTTGCTCTCGAATGCGCTCAAGTTTACCCATAAGGGCGAGATCGTCGTCCACGTCGATGCCGAAGCTATCAAGCCGGGGCGCTACATGCTGCATGTTTCGATCCACGACACCGGCATCGGCATCGCCGCCGATAAGCTCGACTCGCTCTTCGACGCCTTCACGCAAGCCGACGCCTCGACCACGCGGCAATACGGCGGCACCGGCCTGGGTCTGGCGATCTGCAAAAAACTCTGCCAGTTGATGGGCGGCGACATCTGGGCCGAAAGCACCCCCGGCGAAGGCTCGATCTTCCACTTTACCCTCGCTGCCGACGCCGCCGCCAGCCATAGCCGCATCGGCCACAGCCCCGCGCCCAAAGAACTCTTCGACAAACGCGTGCTCATCGTCGATGATAACATCACCAACCTGTACATCCTGACGCGTCAGTTGGAGAACGCCGGCATGATCATCCGCGCCACGGGCTCGCCCAAAGAAGCGCTCCGCTGGCGCCAGGAAGGGGCCGCCTTCGACATCGTCGTGCTCGACATGCACATGCCCGAAATGAACGGCCTGATGCTGGCCCGCCACCTGGCCGAGTTGGAAGCGCCACCGCCGATGGTCATGCTCACCTCGATAGGCAACACCCTCGACACGAAAGATTCGCCCCTGGCTGCTTGCCTGAATAAACCTGTTAAAAAACAGCAGCTTATGGATGTTTTTCTAGAGACGCTAGAGGGGGTCCCGCGCAAGAAAAAAGCCCCGGCCCGCCCGGCCTCGGCCTTCGACGAATCGATGGGCGTGCGCCTGCCGCTCAGGATCTTGCTGGCCGAAGACAACCTCGTCAACCAGAAAGTAGCCCTCCATTTGCTCGAACGCATGGGCTACCGCGCCGACGTGGCCTCCAACGGCCTCGAAGTGCTCGAAATGTTTGAGCGCATGCGCTTCGACGTGGTGCTGATGGACGTGCAGATGCCCGAAATGGACGGCCTCGAAGCCACCCGCTCGCTCCTGAATCGCTACGACACCCCCGACCGCCCCTACATCATCGGCCTGACCGCCAACGCGACGGTCGAAGACCGCCAGCGCGCCATGAACGCCGGCATGGACTACTACCTCAGCAAGCCGGTGCGTCCGAAAGAACTCGCCGAGGCGCTCGAACACGCCGCCGACTGGAAAACACGACAGGACGACGCGGGCACCCCGACCTCAACCCAAGAACCTTCGACGAACGAAAATACCATGCTCAACGATATGCTCGATACACTCCGTGAGTATGCCGGAGATGACGACGTTGAATTCATGCTGGATCTGTTGGAGAGCTACCGCAGCAACTCGCCGGAGTTGCTGGCCGACATCGCCGCCGCCAGCCATCAGGGCGATGCGGTGCAGGTGGGTAAAGCCGCCCACTCGCTCAAGTCGAGCAGTGCCATGATCGGATGCTTCACCTTCTCGGCCCAGTGCGCCGACCTGGAGAAATTGTGCAAAAACAGCGAGGCCAACCCGGTAGCCCTGGCTACGCTGGCCGAAGCCATCCAGCGAGACTATCCCGCCATCGAAGCGGCCATCGACACGCTCGTAAAACAACTCAAAAACCCGTCTGCGCCCACGCCCTCGCAGCGCCGGGGCTTCGGGTTGAGTGCTTAACGAAAAACGCTGCACGTTTTTCGTTTTTGGGCAATTCTACATCAAAACCTGAAAACATGAGTCATCCCGAATTTTAGAGCCCCGTAGGGACGATCTGTTTGTAGAAAACGGCCCTTTCCTAAAAATGAGCCCCGTAGGGGCGACCTGTTCAACGCCGATGCAGCGGATTCTTTTGAACAGGTCGCTCCTACGGATTTATTTATTTTTAAAAGCTTTGCACTACAAACAGGACGCCCCTACGGGGCTCTAAAATTCGGGATGACTCATGTCTATTAAGGGGATTTTTCACAACCGGCTGGATCGTCAGATCGACCGACGCCCGCGGCCCCAGCGCGAAGACGACGGCGAGACTGGCAACGAAGAGGTGGAGGGTTTTCTTCATCTTCGATGAAGGTCATGTACTCATTTCGTTCGCGTCATTCGTGGTCATTTGCACGCTTCGCGTGCGTCATTGGTTGTCACGTTTGACCGATGACAATGAATGACGCGCCGAAGGCGCACTTGACGTGAGCGAAGCGAACAAATGACACGAGCACAGCGAGTAAATGACCCCAAGGCTACCCCTGACGCAAGTAATCATCCGTCTTATCGAGCCAATCCTGGCGGGGCGGGCAGAAGATGTCTACGTCGAGGGTGTCTTCGAGGGCCTCGGCTTTGTGCGGCACGTTCGAGGGGATGACGAGCACCTCGCCGCCGCGCACGAGCACCTCCTCGCCGTCTTCCGATCCGATCCAGAACTTGAGCGTGCCTTCGAGGACGTAGGTAAGCTGCTCGTTATCGTGATGATGCAACGGGACGATGGATCCCTTTTTAAGGTAGACGTGCGCGAGCATCATCCGCTCGCCGGTGATCAGCCGCCGCCCCAGAAGCGGCGTGACGGTCTCGATGGGCATGTCGTCCCAGCGATAGTGCGTGACGGTTTGTGTTTCGGCCATGGTGATGGTCTGTTTAGTGCAGTTTCAAGCCATCTCTTGCGCAAGGCTTCTTCAAAACACATCGCGTTCGGAGGGCGAGGAGCGAAGGGCGATTTTCGAACCGCGCTCCTCGCCCTTCACTCCTCGCCCTTCGACGCCGCAATGTTGTGGGAGACTACGTCCCATCGGGATCGCACAAAAGACTCCTTGAAACTGCATTAGGAGGGTTTCTCTTCTCCCTCAAAATCCGAAAATATTTCGTCAGTCGCTATGCGCCGAATGTCATTGTACTTAAGAGCCTATCTATGACACATCCGGCCCGGTTGTGCGTTCGAATAAAAAAGCAGGAATACAAGCTGAAAGAGAAACCGCCATGCTAAACCGTATCGTCCTCGCCACGGCGTTGGTGCTGATGGCACTGGCAAGCGCCGCCTGCGCCCGTTTAAAAACCGACGTCGACCCGGAGACCGTCACCGACGCCGAATCGCTGGCCGAGTATCTCCGGGAAAGCCACGTGCAGCTTCTCGACCACGGCCCCTTCATCTCGCCGACGATGTCGGTGCCCGGCTATGAATACACGCCCACGAGCGGCGGCGCCTTGCAGGTCTTCAAATACCCCACCGACGGCGACGCCCTCACCGACGTGACGCTCCTCGATAAGAACCGCGACGCGAGAAACTCGCCGCACCTCTATCGAAAGAAAGATCTGGTGGTGATCTACTTTGGCGACGACCCGCGTATGGAAGCGGCCTTATTACGCGTTTTTGGCTCGCGCATCGCCTGACTGAAGCGCACTAAAGGCATGACTCGCCCTGGAAGAAATACCTGCCTCGCCTGTGATTCGAAACAGATGTTCACCTAGACACAGCATGATCAGCATGAAGCACGCCATGCCGACAGCCAACCCGGCGACGTTGATGACGGCGTAGGCCGGATGCTTGCGCAGCGTACGCACGGCAATCTTGAGATAGTTCTTGAGCATCGATCCGGGGGCGATTGACGGGAAGAGCAGGGACGTGTGCCTGAAAGGCTTCATCAAGAAAGACAACCACACTACGGAAGGCGTTTACAGAAGGGTTCGCCGGCAAGAAACAAAGAGGGCGAGTGCCCCGTCTGCGCGTACACTCCACCTGATTCAACAGAGGCTACGTTATGGGCCGTTCTTTATCGGGCACTGCTCATTTTCACCGCACCTACTTTCCTGATCAGCCCAGCAATGTCGTCTGGCTGGCCAGAAAAGCAAAAACGGGAACAGCCGGCTTCTCTTTCAAATACCTCATCCTCCTCGAAGACGGCGACCCTGTCGAACTCGGTCTCGGCGAATTCGAAAGTCTCTTCGGGCTGGATTGCGGCGGTGAAACACAGACGATCCCTCCCAACAAAACTCCCTCTAAAATCTTTGATCGGCTTGCCTACAGCCGAAAGCAGTACACCTACGGCCGGACTCTCGTCGACTATTACAAACCGGATGTCGTCTCTAAAATTTACCTACAAGCGTCCGGTGAATATCAATTCCATCGCAACGATTGGCCTGCCCTGATGGCGTTTATCAACAAAAGCTTACCGCCGGGCAAGCAGCTTCGACTGGACGAAGCAGGCACACCCCGCCTCTTCACCACGCCGGAGGAGGCCCGCCGGTTCGGCCTCTATGGCCTCGACGCCAAACTCGACCAGACCGCTACGACACAGGCCCGATCTTACCTGATCGAGAAAGCCGTCAAACAATTCTTACCGGCGCTGGCGCTCGACCTGCTTTATCATGCAATAGTTTGCGATCTGGATGTGATGGACGTCTGGGAAATCGATGAAGGGTGGGAGAAACAGATCTGGTGAAAAGGGGCGACCTGTCTAAAAAATCAATTGCGCTCCCTGACACGGCCCCGGAAATCTCGCACATCACGTTCCGCCTTTCCCTTACACATCATGCCGGGTTCGCCCGCTTGAAGCCGAAGTTATCCGGTGTGAATGTGCAGCAGTACGTCCCCCGTCAAATCGATTTTCATCTCTCCAAAACGTGCAAAGAATCATGGCAAAAGAAACACCGACTTCAACCAAAAATGGTGCAGGAGTCAATGAGACAAACGGCATCGCCCATCAAAAAGGGCAAACTGGCACCCTCTACGGGCAAACCTGTTCAGAGAACAACCTTCGCAACCTGTTTCACATCAGCCTCAGAGCCTTGTTCTGGCCGCATCGCTACGACAAGTCGATCTTTGGGCTGCCGTATACGTGGTTCATTCCGCACCGGGAATATTCTGAACTGACGATGCTCGACCTGTGGAGACCGCTGCGCATGGCAGCGTGGTTCAAAGACATGGCCCTTCCCGCCTTTTCACAGGAACCGCCGGATCTCGCGCGGACGTTCTTGCCCCCGGTCATCCACGAACTGGTCTGGCGGCCTACGACGTTTTTCCAACAGCCGGATCCGTACGACAGCGTCACATCCTTCCCCAGAGAACGGTGGTTTTACATCAACGGCATCCTGTGGAATGATGAGATCACGCGGCTGAACGCGGTGTTGCTGAGCCGGATGTTTCATCGCCCCCTCACGGTCATCCATAACCCGACAGCCTCTTTCCCGCTGGATCTCTACGAATGCGCCGTCGGCAAAGCGTTTAAGACGCGGCCTCGCCCCGAAAGACCGGGCACCATGACCGAACCGGCGCTTAAAGCGACGCAGGCTATCTTGAGCGCGTTGCGAGAGCCGGCGTTGGACAAGGTTGTCGTTCTGGCCTATTCGCAGGGAACGATTATCGCGGCCAACGTACTGCGCGCCATCGGGCGGGTGCTGGCCCTGGAGACAGCGTCCGAAAAAGCGAAAGAAACAGACGGGAAGGCCTCAACACAGGAAACGAGCCCGGACCGCAACGGCATTTCTCCGGAGGTTTACGCAGGCATGAACCGGCTTCTGGACGAGATGGTAGGCAAAGTCACGAACGAGCCGATGCAAGCCTTGCGCAGCATGCTGGCAGAAGACTTTCTCAGCTTCTACAGTTACGTCAAGGAATTCAAAAAAGACGCCGGGAAGAAACACCCGCTGAAGAAGCTGGAGATCTACACCTTCGCCAACTGCGCCGACCGGATGAAGTACATCGATGATTCGGACGGTGAGCCGTACCCCTGGCTCGAACACTTCGCCAACGAGTGCGATCTGGTGGCCCGCCTCGGCATCCTCTCGCCGCTCTTCGATCCCCTCAACGAAGAAGCTCCGGTGGATATCGACGGCCCGGCCTACGAACGCCTCGACGCCTGGGGGCACCTCCTCGCCGAGCATTACCTCTATGCCATCGACGATTATTTGTCGTGCAAAGGACCGTGCTCTAATCCATACCCCTTGCGCCCGCAGAATCGGGGAACCTGTCAAGACGAGCCTCGGCTCTATCAGTATTTCCAGGGCAAAAGACCGGTGTAAAGAGGGGAATGGCCAGTGGCGAATGGCCAGTGGGGAAGGGCAAATAGGGATGTCTTATTGATCTCCCCCATTCCCCATTGGCCACTCGCTATTCGCCATTCCCCATTCGCTATTCGCCACAAAGCCTGATGGTGGCGTGAACGGGGAGGTGGTCGGAGCCTTGCAGGGCAGTGACGGCGGCATAGGCGTCGAGCCCCGTAACCTGCGCGCCACGGGCGTAGATGCGGTCGAGGGCCAGCACGGGGCGCGCGGCAGGAAAACTCGCCGGCCAGTCGCGGTTGTGGTGGAGTTCAGTGAACTCGTCGTCGAGCGTTCGGGTGGCCGGGCAGCGTCGCCACGCGTTCATGTCGCCCAGGAGCACGACCGAGCCCTGGAGGTCCGGATGCTCCAACAACGTGCGGACCTGCCAGCGGCGCACCCGGTCTACGATGGCCAGATGGGTGGCTACGATAGCGACGGGATGGCTGCCGTCGAACTGTGCCGCGATAGCCGAGCGCGGTTCGAGCCGGCCAAAGCTCAGGTCGATCGTGGCGAACGTTTTCATCGGCCAGCGCGCGAGGATGGCATTGCCGAGCACGCCGAGGCGGTGGCGACGCGTCGGGGCAAAGGCATAGTGGAGGCGCAGGTCGGCGGCGAGACGTTCGAGCGGATCGGGACCGTCGGCGGGGCGCAAGACCTCTTGCAGCGCCAGCACGTCGGCGTCGAGGTCGGCGATGACCGAGGCTGCCAGGCCGGGCTCCCACCGAAGCCCACCCCGCGCGCCCGACCACCGATGAACGTTGTAGGTGGCTATGTCGAAGACGGTGCCGGGACCGGTCTCAGAGGCCGCGCCGTAGCGTCGCTGCGTGCCATCAGGCACATAGGGCACATGCTCCGGGAAGAGGCCCTTCCGCTCGGCATATCCCCGCCGGGGCTGCCGCCATCGTCTATTTGTCGCTCTGACTACCATACGCTTCGGATCGTCTGTTGCCCGGATTCCTAAAGAGAATCCGCGTTACTTCTGCGCAAAGCCCCCTCTACATCGATCTACCCCTCAAAGGTCCCGGTGTGTTCATATTTTTCATTCTTAGTCTTTGATTTTTCATGCTTTAATGCCAAGATTAGCTTATCAAAAAAGATCAAAGCACAAAAAGCGAAGCACCCAGAACTTGCGTTCTCCCTTCGTCACATCGAAATTGAGGAGCCCTTCCTCGACCCACCTGCCCTGCCTGCTCATGCCTCGCCTTCGCCTCCTCCTGACCCTGCTCCTTTTGATGACGCTCGCGCCGGTTGCCCGCGCCGAAGTGCTCCGCCTAGACGTCGAGACGCGCGAGCCGGTGCTCGGCGGAAAGACTTTCGGCGACTACGGCCCCTACGAGGTCATCCGGGGACGCATCACCTTCGGCTTCGACCCGGCCAACCCCATGAACGCGCGCCTCGTGGATCTGGGGCTGGCCCCCCGCAACGCCGACGGCCTCGTCGAAGCCCGGGCCAACTTCATCGCGCTCAAGCCGGTCGATCCTGCCAGAGGGCGCGGCGTGGCGCTCGTGGAGGTAAGCAACCGGGGCGGGCGGTTCTCGCCGCGCTACTTCAACCGCGCCACCAACGACGCCCCGTTCGGCGATGAGTTGTTGATGCGGATGGGCCTGACGGTCGTCTGGATCGGCTGGCAGTATGACGTGCCGCTGCGCGAGAACATCCTGCGCCTGCATGTCCCGCGCGCTAAAAACCTCGACGGCTCGGCCATCATCGGGCTCGTCCGTAGTGATTGGACGGTCGATGAACCGGCGGATGAACTGCCGGCCAGCCATCGCAACCACATCCCCTACCTCGTCGCCGACCGCGATCATCCCGACAACGTCCTCACCGTCCGCGACGGACGAGACGCGCCGCGCCGGATCATCCCCCGCGATCAGTGGGAGTTTGTGATCAAAAAAACCAACACGGCCCTCGGCGATGAAATGACGATCCGTCTCGATGGCGGATTCGAGGCCGGCAAACTCTACGAACTGGTCTACCAGGCGAAAGACCCGGCGCTCGTCGGGCTCGGCCTGGCGGCCATCCGCGACGTGATTTCGTACGCCAAGTATGACGACGCCAGCGTCTTTCCCGTACGCTACGGCCTGGCCGCCGGGGTCTCGCAGACGGGGCGCTTTCTGCGTCATTTCCTCTATCAAGGCTTCAACACCGACGAAGCCGGGCGCAGGGTCTACGACGGGTTGATGATCATCACTGCCGGGGCCGGGCGCGGCAGTTTCAACCATCGCTTTGCCCAACCCTCGCGCGACGCCCACCGCTACTCGGCCTTCTTTTACCCGACAGACATTTTCCCCTTCACCAGCCGCGTTCAGACCGATCAGGGACGCTCGGACGGCCTGCTGGCGCACCTGCACAACCCGGAGCACGCGCCGAAGACGTTTTACATCAACACGGGCTACGAGTACTGGGGCCGCGCCGCCGCCCTGATCCACACGACGCCCGACGGCACGGCGGATGTGGAGCCGCTGGAGACCGAGCGCATCTACCACCTGTCCGGCGGGCAGCATTTTGCCTGGCGCTTCCCGCCGCCGCCCGGAACGCAGATCGGCGAGGCGCCCGCCTATCGCGGCAACCCGCTGGATTTCAGCGTCAACTACCGGGCGCTGCTGGCGCGGCTGGTCGAGTGGGTCGAGGACGACAAAACGCCACCGCCGAGCGCCTATCCGCGCCGCGACGACGACACGCTCGCGCCGTTCTCCGAGGTGTCGTTTCCGTCGATTCCGGGGTTGCCCTTCCCGGAGGTCATGCACACGGCCTACCGCGCCGACTACGGCCCGCGCTGGCACGACGGCATCGTCGATCATCAGCCGCCAGTGCTGGACGAAACGTTCCCCACGCTCGTCTCGCAGGTCGATGACTTCGGCAACGAGGTCGCGGGCGTACGCAACGTAGAGCTACGCGTGCCGCTGGCCACCTACACGCCCTGGCACCTACGCGCGAGCCTGCCCGGCGGCAACGGCGAACTGACCGATTTCTTCGGCAGCTACAGCCCCCTGCCCCGCACCGATGCCGAGCAACAGCGTCGCGGCGACGCGCGCCCGAGCATCGCCTCGCTCTACGCCGGCAGGACCGCGTACCTCGCCCGCGTCAAGACCGAGGCCAACACCCTCATCGATGAAGGCTTCCTCCTCCCGGACGACCTCGACCGCGTGATGAACCGCGCCGCTACGTACTGGGACTGGATCTTTC
Source organism: Rhodothermales bacterium (assembly GCA_028278205.1). Lineage (GTDB taxonomy): Bacteria > Bacteroidota > Rhodothermia > Rhodothermales > Bin80 > JANQES01. The sequence goes on along the minus strand of JANQES010000020.1, from coordinate 11,680 downwards.
GAGACTGATCGAAAGCTGATTTTAGATTTTGGATTGGGTGCGAGAAAAAACAATCCAAAATCCGCAATCCAAAATCCAAAATTCATCTCCTCCCCCACCCATCAAAAGAGACCACCCCATGAACACCTGGAAAAACTTCGCCGCCTGCCTCACCCTGAGCCTCGTGCTGGCCGCCGGCTTACTGGCGGGATGTGATGAACCGACGGAACCTCAGAACGCCGGCCTCGCCGCCGATCTCGTCCTGACCAACGGCAAGATCGTCACGGTCGATTCGCTCCTGCCTGAAGCAGAAGCGCTGGCCGTGATGGGCGATACCATCGCAGCCGTCGGCAGCAGTGATGAGATCGCCGGCTATATCGGAGACGCGACGCAGGTGATCGACCTCGACGGCAAACTCGCTATTCCCGGTTTCATCGAGGGCCACGGGCATTATATGGGCCTGGGGCGGGCGCGGATGATTCTGGATCTGACGAAAGTCAAGAGTTGGGAAGAAATCGTGGCGATGGTGGCTGAGGCCGCCGAGGAGGCCGAGCCGGGCGAGTGGATCACCGGACGCGGCTGGCATCAGGAAAAATGGGATTCGACGCCCGAAGGCAGTGTGGACGGCGTGCCGACGCATCACAGCCTCAGCGAAGCCTCGCCCGACAACCCGGTCTATCTGACGCACGCCAGCGGCCACGCCGCCTTTGCTAACGAAGAGGCCATGCGCCAGGGCAGCGTCAGTGCCGAGACGCCCAACCCCGACGGCGGCGAGATCGTCCACGACGCGCGCGGCGAGCCGACGGGGCTGCTGCGCGAGACGGCCCAACGCCTCGTCGGCGCGGCGCTCTCCAAGGCCCGCATGTCGATGACCGTGGAAGAGTTGGAAGAAGAACAACGCACCATGGCGCGGCTGGCCGCCGAAGAAGCCCTCTCGAAAGGCGTCACCTCGTTTCAGGACGCCGGCTCAGGCTTCGGCACCATCGACCTGTTCAAACAACTGGCCGACGAAGGCAACCTGCCCGTCCGCCTCTACGTGATGATTCGTTCCGGGAACAACGCGCTCGAAGCGAAAATGGCGGACTATCGGATGGTCGGCTATGGCAATAATGCGCTGACGGTTCGGTCGATCAAGTGGTCGATTGACGGCGCGTTGGGCTCGCACGGGGCGTGGCTGCTCGAACCCTACGAAGACATGCCCACCAGCGCCGGCCTCAACACCGCCGACCCCATCGAGATCGCCAAGACGACGGAACTGGCGCTCGAACACGGCTATCAGGTCAACGTCCACGCCATCGGCGACCGCGCCAACCGCGAGGTGCTCGACCTCTTCGAGAAGGCGTTCCAGACCGCGCCGGATCAGCAGGATCTGCGCTGGCGCATCGAACACTCCCAACACCTCCACCCCGACGATATCCCGCGCTTCGGCAGCCTCGGCGTCATCGCCTCGATGCAGGGCATCCATTGCACCTCGGATGCGCCGTGGGTCTACAAACGCCTGGGCGCAAAGCGGGCCGAAGAAGGCGCGTACGTGTGGCAAAAACTGTGGAACACCGGCGCCGTCGTCACCAACGGCACCGACGCGCCGGTCGAAGACATAGACCCCATCGCCAGCTACTACGCCACCGTCTCGCGCAAGCTCGCCGACGGCTCGGTCTTCTTCCCGGACCAACGCCTCTCGCGCGAGCAGGCGCTACAATCCTACACGCTCAACAACGCCTACGCCGCCTTCGAAGAAGACCTCAAAGGCTCGCTCACCCCCGGCAAACTCGCCGACATCACCATCCTCTCAAAAGACATCATGACCATCCCCGAAGATGAGATCCCGACGACAGAGGTGCTCTACACGATTGTCGGCGGCGAGGTGTTGTATGAGAAGGAGGGGATGGAATAGGTAGAAATACTGGCTAACCTACTCGGCTATCCTCCGCCACTTCGCCCCTCGGCCTTTGCCAATTGATTCGATGAGTCCTTCGTCGCGGAGTTGGCGTAGGACGAGACGAATCATGTCGTAGCTCACGTGTGGTAACTCGGTTTCAAGCTCGGAAATCGCAAACGGCGCGATTTTCTGCGTGACGGCCTGTCGAATCTGCTCAGTCTTCGTGCCCGTGCCGACGCGTCGGGCGCGTTCCTCAAATTCGCGATAAGCACGCAGAAGCACGCCCCAGAAATAATTCAACCAGGGGTGGGCGTCGTGCTGGCCTTTGTGCCAGCCTTGCGAACTCGCCTCCAACGTTTCATAGTAACTTTCTTTCGACTCCTCAATGATGCGTTCCAGGCTGACGTATCGGCCCACCCAGTAATCGAAATGATAGAGCACCAAGAGCGTCAGCAGCCGTGCCACGCGTCCGTTGCCGTCGCGGAACGGGTGGATGCACAAAAAATCCAGGATTGCCAATGGAACCAGCACGAGGGGCTCTACGCTCATGCGTTGCGCGGCGACACCGTAGCGAGCCACGAGATCATCCATAGCCTGTGGCGTTTCAATCACCCGGACGGTCTGGAAACGGACGCGCTGTATGGTGCCGTCGGGGTTCTTCTCTACGATGTCGTTGTCTGTCATTTTCCATCGGCCTCCTTCACTCGCATGGTAGCGATAGACCAATCCATGGAGTTGCTTGACGACGTTGATGGAAAACGGCATGTGCTCCGCTGACTCATGAATCAAGGCCAACGCATCCCGATACCCGGCGATCTCTTGCTCTGATCGATTCTTCGGCGTAGTTCGCTGCGCCACGAGCGCCTCAATCCGGGCACGCGGCGCTTCGATCTGCTCCAGGCGATTCGACGATTCGCTCGACTCGATGAGCGCATGCTGCCGCAGCGCCTCAAGCACCTCTGGCGCCTGCTCGGCAAACAATTCCTGCATGCCCTTGTACTCCCCGATTTTGGTCAACGCCGACAACTCATCCGTGGAGAATCGGATTGCGGTCAGGTAGCGAACGTCCAACGATTTCACCAGGCTGTCAGGGATAAAGGGGGTAATGATTAGCTAAAGGGGGTAAAATCATTACAATATTACCCCATTTATCGATCTTTAACAAGAAGACCTGTGAAGCAAAAAGGATCCGTGATCCACTACGACGACAATCATGCCGATGACCCGAGCTCGGGATTGTGAGCTCGTTTCAAAATGGGACGAGCTCAGGATTGAAAGCTTGGGATTGAAAGCAAAGGACTTTCAACATATTTGCTGAAAGCGTGCTCTTTGACTTGCTGAAAGAGAAGCTGAGAGGCACATCTGTAACATCGCGAAACGTCCACTCTTTGAATGATAATGGATTTTTCCCTATGGTATAAACCCTCTCCCCCACTGCCACCAATGCACCTGGAGGTATCGCCATGCACCCCACTCATCGCGCTGCGCTGCTGGCAGCGCTGTTTGTCCTCCTCCTGGGAATGAGCCTGCCCCCGGGGGCGCAGGCGCAAATGACACAAGCCGACGCCCTCAAATCGATGAAATGGCGGGCGATTGGGCCGGCCAACATGGGCGGGCGCGTCACCGACATCGCCGGTGTGCCGGGCGATCCGAGCACGTATTACGTGGCCGGGGCCGACGGCGGCGTCTTTAAGACCACCAACGGCGGCACGACGATGGAGGCGCTCTTTACCGATCAGCGGGCCTACTCGGTCGGCGCCATCACGCTGGCACCGTCGGATCCGAACGTGATCTGGCTCGGCAGCGGCGAGGGCGATCCGCGCAACAGCGTCGGCTACGGCAACGGCGTCTATCGCTCGCTCGACGGCGGGATGACGTGGACGCACCTCGGCCTCGACGACTCCGAACGCATCAAACGCATCGTCGTCCACCCCGACGATCCGGATGTGGCGCTCGTCTGCGCGCTGGGGCATGAATGGGGGCCGAACGAAGAACGCGGCGTCTTCAAAACCACCGACGGCGGCCAATCCTGGAGAAAGGTGCTCTACTTCGACGAAGACACCGGCTGCTCGGAATTGGTGATGGAAGAAGCCAACCCGCGCATCCTCTACGCGGGGATGTGGACCTTCCGCCGCCGCCCCTGGCGCTTCGACGACGGCGGCAAACAGACGGCGCCCTATCGGTCGATGGACGGCGGCGAGACGTGGGAAAAAATCACACGGGGATTGCCCGACGGCCCGATGACGCGCATCGGCCTGGGCATCGCGCAGAGCAGCCCGAACATCGTCTATCTGATCACCGAATTCAAAGAAGGCGGCACGCTCTTCCGCTCGGACGACCGGGGCGCGCGCTGGCGCATGGTCAACGACAATCCAAACATCAACTTCCGCCCGTTCTATTACAGCGACATCCGCGTCGATCCGAACAATCCGGATCACGTCTACTCGCTCTCCGGCGGGCTGTTTAAATCGACCGACGGCGGCAAGACGTTCGCGCGTATCGCCCGGAACGTCCACGGCGATCATCAGGCGTTCTGGATCGATCCGATGAACTCGGACCGGCTGCTCAGCGGCAGCGACGGCGGGTGGCAGCACTCGTTTGATGCCGGCGAGACGTTCGACATCGTCAACAACGTCGAACTGTCGCAATTTTACCAGCTTTACGTGGATGACCGCGATCCGTATCACGTCTGCGGCGGCCTTCAAGACAACGGCACATGGTGCGGCCCGAGCAACTCGCTACGCGGCGGCACGGGCATCATGAAACGCGACTGGTACGGCCTCGCCGGCGGCGACGGCTACTACGCCATCCCCATCCCCGGCAGCGAACACGAAGCCTATGCCAACCTGCAAGGCGGTGTCATTTTCCACGTCGATAGCCGCCTCGGCAACGTCCGCAACATCCATCCCTACCCGAAAATCACCGGCTCGGCGGGCGATGCCATCGAAGATCACAAATATCGCTTCAACTGGGATTCGCCGATCCTGATTTCGCCCCACGATCCGAACACAGTCTACTTCGGCGGCAACGTCGTTTTTAAGACATCCGATAAAGGTCACACCTGGGAAGAAATCAGCCCGGATTTGACGACCAATGACAAGAGCAAACAACGCACGTCCGGCGGCGAAATCTATCAAGACAACACGGCGGCGGAGTTCCACTGCACGATCCTGACGATTGCCGAGTCGCCCGTCGAACGCGGGGTGTTGTGGGTGGGGACGGACGACGGCAAGATCCACGTCTCGCGCGATGATGGAGGGACGTGGACGGAGGTGACGGATAACGTGGACGGACTGCCCGAATTCTCGTGGGTTGCCAAGATACACGCCTCTGAGCACGACGCCGGGACAGCCTTCGTCGCCGTCGATCAGCATCGGATGGATGACTTCCGGCCTTATGCGTTCATGACGACGGATTACGGGCAGACGTGGACGAAAATCACCAACGGCCTGCCGGAAGGCGACTATGTGAAGGTCATCCGCCAGGACCCGCGCAATCCCGATCTGCTCTACATCGGCATGGAGCACGGCGTCTATGCGTCGTGGGATAAGGGCGCAAACTGGACCTCGATTCGCAACAACCTGCCGCCGGCGTCGGTGCGCGATCTGCGGGTGCAGGCACGCGAGGGCGACCTCATCGTCGGCACGCACGGACGCGGCGCGTGGATCCTCGACGACATCCGCCCACTTCAGGATCTGGCCGCAGCGCAGGGCAACGCCGTGCATCTTTTCGATACGCGGACGGCCACACGCTGGCACCTCAACACACGGATCGAGTCGCAAGGCCAACGCCGTTACAAATCGGATAATCCCGAATACGGCGCGTACGTCAACTTTTACCTGGCCGAGGCCGCTGAAGACCCGGTGACGCTGACGATTGCCGACGCGTCGGGCGAGACGGTGCGCGAACTGACCGATTCGACGGCCTCGGCGGGCGTCAACCGCATCGTCTGGGATTTGCGCTATGAAGGCGCAACACCGCTCAACACACCCACCGGCGGCGGCTTCCGAGGTGGGACGTTCCGCCCGTTCGTGCCGCCGGGCCAGTACACCGCCACGCTGAAAGCCGCCGGGCAGGAGCACGCCACATCGATCACCGTCCGGCCGGACCCACGGGCTCATCTTATGGCGAGCGACTACGCAGCGCAGGACGCGGCGCTGCTCGAATTGCGCGGCCTGCTCTCGGAAGTCCACGGCCTCATCAACGGTTCAGAGATGCTGACGGAGCAGTTGAAGGATCTGAAAAAGAAGCTCAAACAGATGCCGGGCGGCGCCTCCGACGGTCAGGCGAATCCGGGCGACACCACTCCCCTGCCCGAAGCTGCCGATGTGTTGACGGCCATCGACGAGGCGCTTGAAGAGATCGATGCGTTCTATAGTGAGTTGAAACGCCCACCGCCGGCCATGAGCTACCGCCAGCGGCCCCGGCTGCGCGAGGAGATCCGCTCGCTGATGTTTGCCATCAACGGCGCCACGGCGGTGCCGACGCAGTCGCAGCTAGGACGCATCGAGGAGTTGCAGGAAGAGACCGCGATGGCCGTCGAAACCTACAACACCCTCGTCTCGACACGCATCGCCGACATCAACAATCAAGTACGCGCCGTGCCACAAATCGTCGTCGGGTCTTCTGAACGCTAATTGCAACCGCAGATGGGCGCGGATGGGCGCAGATAGGAGAGAGCAGGTTCGTATCAAGCTCCCCTCCCCTATCCGCGTTTATCTGCGTCCATCCGCGGTTACAATAATCACTCCATCTCCTGCTTTTTGCCGCGCCACCAGAGCACCGTCATCCAGATAAAAATCAAGAGCGAACCCATCATCTCGCGGCCTTCTTCGTCGAAGAAAAACTGGCGCTGGCTGATGACGCGAAAGGCGAGGTAGAGCCCCAGCAGTAGCACCAGCACGCCGTAGCCGCCGGCAGCTTCGGGCGGCAGACGTTTCAGGTGATGCAGCACGCAGGCCAACGCAGCCAGCGCGTAGACGATCATCCACAGCAGCGGGTCCGGATCGTTGTATTGTACGATGGCAAAGAGCGCAAAGAACGCCGCTACGGCGAGGTTGACGATGGTAAAGAGGCGCGTGCTCATGAGGCGTTTCTGGTTTCGGGTTACGCGTTTCTGGTTTCTTGTTCTCAAGGTGATCAACCGGAAACTAGAAACTAGAAACCAGAAAACCCACACGAGCCAACACGAGGGCATAGCCCGACTGACACCGGTAAGAAAAACCCCTTCAAACAAAGTCCCGCGTCCAGGGATAGTAATTCCAGCCGAGCTAATCAATTTTATTCTGATTCTGGTCAAATCCGACAGTTTCTCACAACGTCACGCTCAGGCCCAGGCGCAGCGTGCGTCCGGCGGCGGGATAGAAAAAGATGATGTCTGACCCGGCAGGATCGGGAAAGCCCGTGGTGCTGTAGGTCTCGTCGAAGAGGTTGAAGGCTTCGAGGGCCAGTGTCATCGCGCGCAGCGTGTAAGCTGCGCGTGCATCGACGGTGGTGTAGTTGTCCAGGATGATGGTGTTGGCGTCGTCGAGGAACATACGCCGCGCGGCATTGGCGGCGGCGCTCAGGCTCAGGCCGGACGGATGCGCCGCGCTGAAACCGGCGCTGAGATAGTCACGCGGGATGGCTTTGACGTAGTTGCCCTTGTTTTCGCCGGCGCGGGAGGTGACGTTCTGAAGCGTGTAGTTGAAAAAGGCCGAGGCCTGCTCGCCTGCGTAGAGCTTCAGCCCGGCCTCGACCCCCCGATGCCGGCTCTTGCCGATGTTGACGAACCGGAACGTCTCGATGTCGAAGTCTAACTCGTCGGTCATATCCATCTGATAGACCGACAGCGAGAGTTCGCCGGCCAGACGGCCCGGTGTGAGTTCAGCGCGATGGTAGAACCCCGTTTCGAAGCTCAAGCCGCGCTGCGGGTCGAGTTCGTCGTTCGAGATGGTGATGCCGAAGGGCGGGAAGGGCACAGGGATCTTACGCTGATCGTAGAGTTGATCGAGCGTGGCCGTCTTGAACGAACGCGCCATGTTGGCATACCAGTTGCCCACGTGCCGCGCCGACTGCACGTAGCGCACGTTGACGCCGGCTTTGGGGCTGAAGGCCGTATGCATAGCCGAAGATGGTTCGCCCAGATCGAGCGCCTCCGGCTCATACGAATCGTCGATCACGTCGAGCCGGCTGCCCAGCGTCAGGCGCACCCGCGGCATCGGATGCACGTCGTACTGGACGAATGCGGCCAGGGTGTTGCGCTCGCCCTTGCCTTTGGTATCGAGGTCGCCGCGCGCACCGGTGGCAAAAGTATAGGTCGAGTCGGTGCCGGTGACGATCGTGTAATACTCGCTGTCGAGTTGGCCCAGCGAGGCATCGACGCCGAGGACGAGCTTGTCGTCGAGGGCCAGCAGCGACTCCGCCGTCAGTTGGGCTGAAGCGAAGAGGCGGCTGGTGTCGAGCACGCGGTTTTTGGTGTCGGCAAAGAACGCGCTCAGCGGCAGGGTGCGCACCACGTCCACCCGGCGATATTCGCCCGTGAGCGATCCGGAAAGATGTACCGACGGACGCAACGCCGCCCGCCCGTCGAGCGTCAGGCGGTACGTCTGCTCGTCGGTGTTGTCGAAGCGATAGAACGTGGATTCTTGCGAGCGCGACTCCGCCAGTTGCGCCGCCGTCAGCGGGCCAGGATCGTCGTAATTACGCCAGTGGTTGAGCGTCGAAAGCGTGAGCGCACCGCCGGGCCGGTTCACGAGCGCCAGCGTGGCGCCTGCGCTGCCGGTGAGGCGCTCAGCGTGGTCGCGGAAACCGTCGGTCCGTTGAAGATTACCGAAGATCGAAAACGCGCGCCCGTTCCAGGTGTTGTTGATGGATGCCTCGCCCAGGAACGAGTTGTGCGTGCCGCCGGCCAGCGAAAACCGCGCCGCCGGCGTCGTGCCCTGCGCCGTCACCACGTTGACCACCCCGCCGATGGCCGCATCGCCGTAGAGCGACGAGGCGCCGCCTCGCATCACCTCAATCGACTCGATGCCCGAGAGCGGGATCTGATTCCAGTTGACCAGCCCGGTTTCCATGTTGTTGATCGGGCGCCCGTTGAGCAGCACCACCACGTACTCGGCCTCGCCGCCGCCGTAGAAGCCCCGCACCGTCGCCTGCGGGTCGAAGCCGAGGCCGTCGAGGCTCAGGAAAGCAAAGCCGGGCGTCTGCCGCAGCACGTCGGCTAGGCCCGCCACGCCGGGCAGCCGCCGCACCTCCGCCGCCCGCAACACCGACACCGACGCCGTAGACGAGGCCAGCAAACTCGCCGACCGATCCGCCGTCACGACGACGGCTTCCAGGGCATAGACCCGCGACGTGTCGAGACGCGCATCATCTTGCGCCCAGGCACGCAAGGGCATCAAAAGAGTGACAAACGCCACAATGGCAACAAAGAACGACTTCCAAGACATGAACGAGGTGGGATGCTGAATGGCAGGGATAGAGCACGAAGAAGGTAGCGTTTCAACGCAAAACCTGAAATTGAAGATTCACGCAGGCAAATTGAAGATTCAGGGTGGGTTGTATTTTGAAGCGCGTGGCACCTTTGCCGCAGTGCCGCGTACGCATTTCGGGACTCCGCACATCCAATCGACGAACGCATGCAGCCGGATACCTCCATCTCTCCTGACGCCTACCTGACGTTCGACGCTGATTCCCCGATCAAACATGAATATTGGGACGGGCAAGTCTTCGCGATGGCTGGCGCAGAGCCTGAACACAACCAGATTGCCTTCAACCTCGCCCTGGAACTCGGACGACGGCTACGCCCTGAAGGATGCCGGGGCGCTGTGGGTGATCAGCGGGTGCAGGTAGGCGAGCGATACGTCTATCCGGACGTAGTTTTCGTCTGTAATGAACCCGTCTACGCTGATACCCGCCCTCGCACTCTGCTCAACCCCGACCTGCTCGTTGAGGTGCTCTCGGCCTCGACCCTGGAGCGTGACCTGGAATTCAAGCTGTTGGCCTACACAGGCCTGGAGAGTCTGAAGGAATACTGGATTGTGTCGTCGTCGCAACCCCTGGTGATGCAGTATATACGCCGTGGCGAGACGTGGATACTCCAGGGGGTGATGGGGTTGGATGCAGTAGTGCAAAGCGACTCGTTCGGCCTCGCCATCCCGTTGCAGGATATCTACGCGCTGGTCTTTGAAGATCAAGCAGATGCAACGTCCGACTGACTGGCCGGTCTGAGAAAATACCCCGGACCAGCAGGCGGCTGATCCGGGGCATCGATGCAGGGTAAAGAAAGAGCGCGTCCTCAGAGCGCGTTATCGTAGGCGTCTTTCAGGATGCCGCAGGCGCCTTTACCTTCCGTGCGGGAGTTGATGACGAGCGAGGCCACTACATCGTCCTGGGGGAATTTCATGACGCAGGCTCGATAGCCCCGGTTGCTGGACTGGTTCCACGAGCCGCCATGCCACCATTTGTTTTTGCGCCCGTTCGAGTTGGTGTTGGAGTTCTGGTTCCACCCGAGACGGAAGACATCCATCGCGAAGCGCGCCTGCGGCGAGAGCAGGTCGCCCTGGTCAAGGTGGTACATAAACCTGACCAGATCCCGGGCCGAGAGGCGCAACCCGGCGTGCCCGCCACAGTTGGGCCAGCTCGTCTCAGACATGATTCCGGCTTCATCGGGATCGGCGACATCGTAGCCCATCGCCTGGGGTTTGAATCCCTCGCTGGCCGTGCATGAGGCGCCCGGTGCAATACCGCTGGGTTCGAAGATGTGGTTGGTCACATAGAGCACGTACAACAACCCGTTGTTGCCGCTCGTGAGTTCGACGAAGTCTGCATCGTCGGCGCCGGAGGCTTTCCACAGTTTGGGAATAATGACCCGGAGCAGGGCAAAATTGGCATTCTTGTAAGAACTGGACGATCCGGGAATAGCGCCGTTTTCCACGATCCACTTGAGCCCGTCCCAGTCGTTGCCCCAGTTTTGCTTTTCTTCGTGGCTCAGGCTGTTGAAGATTTCTTTGAAACCTGTTTTGTGCTGCATCAAGTCTTTGAAGGTCAACTGCCCGATGCCCGGTCCTTTCACCCAATCGTTGGGAAGCCATGGCGCAATCTTGTGGGTGACGGTCAGGTCGTTGGCCTCAAGAAGTTGCAGGGTAGCCACGGCGGTGATGGTCTTTGTGACCGACGCAATAAACGAGCGCGTGTTGACGGTCATAGCCGTGCCGCCATCGACGGGCCGCCTGGCCCAACCGTCGGCCCCGGTCCGCGTCGTAGACCCTTTCTTGATGACAAAGGCGTAGCCATTGACGGTGCCGTCGAGATCATCCAGCATGTTGTTCTTCATCGTCTTGAGACTCACCCCGGTGTGTGCCGGCGTGAAAGCCATGAGGATGACGCCAAGAATCATGGCGGTGAAGAAGGGTAGACGGCATTGCATTCTCATTTTCATGATCTTGTCCTCAGGTTTTTTGGAGTAGAGAGGGATTCGTAGCAAGGAGGTGATTTCACTCGAATCCATAAAAACATTGTTCTGCAAGAAGACATCATGCTGCGAGAGCCCATCCTTGATCAAGAGGCTCTGTATTGCTCTCTTCACATCGTCTTCATTTCAGAACCATGTATTGACTACTGCGCTAGAGAATTGCCAATCGGAACACAGCCTTCGATTTTTTTAATGAAGACAATCTCTCAAAACACCACGACGACGCGCGCCAGCTTACCGGCCAGGAGATCGGCGTAGGCTTCGTTGATCTGATCGAGGGTGTATGTTTTCGTGATCAGCCGGTCGAGGTCGAGTTTGCCCTGAAGATAGAGGTCAGCGTAGCGGGGGAAGTCGCGGGCGGGGTTGGC